>JAHZAW010000030.1 GCA_019423725.1 Clostridiales bacterium | reverse complement strand
GAATGAACGACATAGCAACAGGAAATACACCTGCTGTATATGTAGGCGGAGCACCTAACGCAACAAGAGGATGGGTAGCATCTCTCTTAGCTCTTTGATATTAATATGATATAAAACACAGGGCGCCCTTTAAGGGCGCTCTTTTTATGCCTAAAAACAGCTGGACGCAATGGGGATATACGACTGTAAAAGCATATCAGATATCGGGAAATTTGATACAGGAGAAGAAAGAGCACAGTTTTGGACTGCTGAGGGTAAAAGACGGGTATATTTTGGACAAGTACTGGCTCGCTGGCCCAGTGATGGCTCTTCGATGGATGGGAAGAACGACAGGGCCGATTAAAGGCTGTTTTGAAAATAAGTGATATGCAGAACATATAAAAAAGGAGCGTTTAACGCTCCTTTTGTCATCAATCATCTTTTTCCGCCAGATCCAGTATGATGTCCACGCATTTATCTATGCCAAACATCCCGCTGTCTATGGAGAGATTATAGTTCTGGGACATTCCCCATTCTCTGCCGGTGTGGCGTTTATAGTAAAGGCTCCTTTTCTTGTCCTTTTCCTCAAGCCTCTTTTCGGGAGATTTCTCACTCTCACCATAGAGGCGTACTATCCTTTCGGCTCTGTTTTCCATACTTGAGTGGACAAAGACGTTTAAGCAGTCGCTCCTGTCCTTAAGTATGTAGTCCGCACACCTTCCGACTATGACACAGTGTCCCTTTTCAGCTATATCAAGGACTATTTTTCTCTGCATTACCCAGAGAAAATCATCCATGGTCATTCCGTTCATAACAGGGCGGTTTGAAGAAGAGAAAATATATGAAAGGATATTTTTGCCCGAGGCATACTCTCCTTCCTGCTCGATGAAACCTTCGTCAAGCCCCGTTTCGAGGGCTACCATTTTCACAAGATCTTTGTCATAGTACTCATAGCCAAGTTTTTTAGCGACTTCCTTTCCTATGGTACGTCCGCCGCTGCCAAATTCACGGCTGATGGTTATTATATTTTTTGACATTTATACCGCCTCCTCGATTCGGGAAATTTTATTTTTGGATACTCCTGACATAAATATAAGGGATACGATAAGTCCGCATACTTCCGCAATGGGGAATGCTGCCCATACGATATTTTCCGCTCCCGGAAGGGTGGTCAGGAAATATGCCAGGGGGATTACTACTATTATAAGTCTTATGGCTGATATGACCAGGGATTTAATACCTTCTCCAAGGGCCTGGAAAACTCCCTGGAATATTACATTGGCTCCGACAAATATATATCCAAAGGTGATTATCCTGACTGCCTGTATGCTCAGATTCTTTACTTCTTCGGATACATCAAATATTCCGATTATCTGTCTGCCAAATATCTGAAGGAGTATGGCTCCTGCCAGCATTATGGCTGCATTATAGAGCAGACCGCATCTGATGGCCTTCTTTATCCTGGTCTTATCCCTCATTCCGTAGTTGAATGCTACAATGGGGATTATGGCGTTGTTGAGGCCGAAGGCTGCGAAAAATACGAACTGCTGTATTTTAAAGTATATTCCGTAGGCTGTGACAACCGAACCGGATATCCTTACAAATATGATGTTTATGCAGTATGTCATGACCGACATAAGCGCCTGCATTATTATAGCGGGTATTCCCACTCGGTATATGGCCGCGATTATGGCCTTATTGGGGATCATGTATTCAGACTTGGTCTCGATCTCCTTATTTTTAGTATGGTGGAATATCATTCCCATAATAAGAGATACGACCTGTCCTATTACTGTGGCAATGGCAGCACCCTCGATGCCCATGGCCGGACAGCCAAACATACCAAATATCATGATAGGGTCAAGGATTATATTCGTAATGGCTCCCGATACCTGGGCTATGGTGGAAAGTACAGTCTTTCCTGTGCCCTGCAGGAGCTTTTCGTATATCATATATATGATCGAGCCAAAGGATAATACCGTACATATTTTAAGGTAGGAACAGCCCATCTCCCTTATTACCGGGTCAGCTGTCTGGGATGAAATGTATATGTTCACAAAGAATAATCCGAATATGAGGAATATTATATATGTACATATACCTAAAAATATGGCGTTGCCCGCTATCCTGCTGGCTCTCTCTCTGTCGCCCATTCCAAGATATTTGGATAAAAGAGAGTTGACTCCAACGCCTGTACCTATTCCCATGGCAACCATAAGCGCCTGTATGGGGAATGCCAGGGTAAGGGCGTTTACGGCAGCGTCCCCTACGCCGCTCATACTGCTTACAAAGTAACTGTCAACGATGTTGTAAAATGCCTGAAGCATCATCGACAGTATCATAGGTATGCCCATCTTTAATATGAGGCTCCCTACGGGCTCGATGCCCATCTTGTTGGTGATCTGTTTTTCTGCCATAATTACCTCCACTTTAATTTCGTTTTAGATGCCTTTTTTAGGAAAGCTCCCATAACCTGAAAACAGCGCGGCCTGTGCAAATACATAGCCGCGCTGTGCTTGCACTAAATTATAACGCCTTATTTTTCATAAATCAATATGTTTCCATATTAAACGATAATTTTCGCAGGACGGATAATCTTATGTAGGAATTTTTATGGGATTATGGTATAATCTTATATAGGCAGTGCCAATTTTGCGGATAATGGCCGCAGGTCATACAGTTATATAAAGGAGGAGATTCACTGATGAAAATAAGTCTTTTGGAACCCATTGGAATCGACGCATCACTTATGGATGAGCTTTCTGCGCCCCTTAAGGCACAGGGCCATGAATTTGTTTTTTATCCTGAGAAAACAACTGATCCCCAGGAACTTTATGAAAGGGCAAAGGACAGCGATATCGTTATGATCGCCAACAATCCTCTCCCCGACAGCGTGATAGAAAGATGTCAGAATATAAAAATGCTTGACGTCGCTTTCACGGGCATAGACCATGTCGGACTCAAGGCCTGCGCCGAAAAAAATGTTACCGTATGCAATGCCGCCGGCTACTCAAATGAGACCGTTTCAGAACTGGCCGTTGGTATGGCCATAAATGTGCTCAGAAAGATCAATCAGGGCGACAAGGCTGTAAGAGAAGGCGGAACTTTAGCTTCAGCCGGACTTATGGGCACTGAGCTTGGCACAAAGACCGTAGGCATCATCGGTACCGGCAGGATAGGAGTTATGACAGCTGTACTTTTCAAGGCCTTTGGATGCCGTGTGCTTGGTTACAGCAGGTCCGTTAAGGAGGACGCCGTAAAGGCAGGCATAGAGTATGTGGAGCTGGACACACTTCTTAAGGAAAGCGATATCGTTTCCCTTCATATACCTTCAACGGCTGATACAAAGGGATTTTTGAGCGCCGATAAAATAGCCCTTATGAAAAACACAGCCATACTTATAAACTGTGCAAGGGGTGCCGTTGTGGACAATGCGGCTCTGGCTGAGGCACTCAACAGCGGAAAAATTGGCGGAGCAGCCATAGACGTATTTGATATGGAGCCTCCCATCCCCGCTGACTATCCACTTCTCAATGCTAAAAATACCCTCCTTACTCCCCATGTGGCTTTCGCTTCCAAGGAATCCATGGTCAGAAGAGCTAAAATAGTTTTCGACAATCTTTACGCTTATCTGGAGGGAAAACCCATAAACGTATGCTCCATCAAATGACCGGGGCTGAAATTTATTACATAAAAATGTAATCGTTAAATATTATTTTAACAAATACTTTGTTAAAAAGTTTTTCAAGTCGAAGACGACAAAATTCCTTTGCTTAGAAAACTTTTATAATTTTTTAACAATCTGCACATTTTCAGAAACAATATCCACCAGTTCTATTGGTGGATATTTCTTTATTCGTTTTGTATAAAAATTAGTCGTTTTTTTGCGGATGATTAATCAAAAATCTATACATTTGCAAATTCCTGTAACAAAAAAATAAATATTTTTTAGGATTAGGATGTTTTTGATAAAAACAGGAGGCCAAATATGTCAAAAATCACGATTGACACTCCCTTGTTTTTTTAGTACCCTTTTACTGGTACAAGGTAAATCTGTATAACAGCGTGCAAGAAATTTTTCGGGCGGAAGGAAAGGAGTTGTCATGGAACTCAAAACTGTCCAAACCCAGAAAATTTACAAAAACATTGTTGAACAGATAGTGGATCTCATCCATGACGGCAGCCTTAAAAAAGGCGACAGGCTCCCTCCTGAAAGAAGTCTGGCTGAAATGCTCAATGTCAGCAGGACTTCCGTAAGAGAAGCACTTAAGGTCATGGAGATCATGGGTATCATAGAAATACGTCCCGGCGAAGGCTCCGTCGTATCGGATTTCAACGTCGAACCGTTCCTCTCTATGATATGGCCCGTTATACTGGCTAACCGTGATATCGAAAAGGATCTGCAGGAGTTCAGAAAGATACTTGAGGAAGGCTCCATCAGACGTCTTGCCCTCAAGGGGGAAAACGAAGAGTTTTTCAGGGATCTGAAGGATATCGTGGATGAGATGGAAAAGGCCATCGATAACTGCGCACAGAGCGTCAGACTGGATATCCTCTTCCACAGAAGGATATTTGAACTTACTGGCAACAGGCTCCTTCTGGTGGCACAGAATCTCACTGAGTATATCCTTGAGAAAACTGTTAAGTACAACCGAAGCGAAGCGATCAAAAAAGACGGCTCCGGTCTGGTGATCTACAAGCAGCATCTGGAGATCTACAGGGCCGTTGTTAAAGGCGACAGCGTCCAGGCTGTCAGAAAGATGTCAGAACATCTTGATTATGTGCAAAGTTTAAATTGATTCCGTAAAGAAAAATTTTTTTAACATGTCTGGTTAGACCACCATACCGATAGTTTATTAACAAACAATCATATGTCATATGGCTCAGGTCTGTAATCATAAAAAACAAACAAATATCAAACCTTTATCAGGTAAATGTATTTTATTTCAGTCAATAAAAGGAGGAAGAAAGATGGAATTTAACAAAGTTACACCCGAAATCATCGAACAGCTTAAAGCGATCGCACCGGGCAGAGCTTTCGCTGGTGACGAGATCAACGAAGACTACGCTCATGACGAAATGAGATTTTACGGCCAGAAACTTCCCGACGCAGTCGTAGAAGTTGTTTCAGCTGAGGAAGTTTCAGCTATCGTTAAACTCGCTAATGAGAAAAACATTCCCATTATCCCCAGAGGAGCAGGTACAGGTCTTGCAGGCGGTGCCGTTGCTAAATGGGGCGGAATTATGATATCTACAGTTAGAATGAACCACATCAAGAGCTATGATCTCGGTAACCTTACAGTTACTGTTGAGCCCGGTGTTCTTCTTAACGACCTTGCTGTTGACGCAGAAAAACAGGGTCTTATGTATCCCCCGGATCCCGGTGAAAAGTTCGCTACACTCGGCGGAAACGTTTCAACAAATGCCGGCGGTATGAGAGCTGTTAAATATGGTTCAACAAGAGATTACGTTCGTGCTATGCAGGTAGTTCTTCCTACAGGCGAGATCGTTAACTTCGGTTCAAAGGTTCCCAAGACAAGTTCAGGATACAGCTTCGTTCAGCTTATGTGCGGTTCAGAGGGTACTCTTGGTATCATCACAGAGCTTACACTCAAGCTTATCCCTATGCCTAAAGAATTTGTCAGCCTTATCATTCCTTTCGAGGATCTTGAAACATGTATTGCTACTGTACCTCAGATCTTCCTTAACAAACTTGAGCCCCAGGCTCTTGAGTTCATGGGCAGAGACATCGTTGAGATGAGCGAGAAGTATCTTGAAAAAGAAAACTTCCCTAAAGTTGTTGACGGTGTTGAGGCAGGAGCTTACCTTCTTATGACATACGACGGAAACGACAAGGATCAGCTCGACGCTATCTGCGAAGCTACAAGCGAAGTTGTATTTGAAAACGGAGCTCTTGACGTATTCGTTGCAGATACACCCGATAAGAGAAGAGATGCTTGGGCTGCTAGAAGCCAGTTCCTTGAATCTATCCAGGCTGCTACAGACGAACTTGATGAGTGCGACGTTGTAGTTCCCAGAGATAAGATCGCTGAGTACTTCAACTGGGTACTTACTCTTCAGGATAAATACAATGTTGTAATCAGAGGATTCGGCCATGCTGGAGACGGTAACCTTCATATTTACGCTTGTAAAGAAGGAGATATGTCTCTTGAAGAGTTTGCAGAGAAATCTGACCTCGTTATGGACGAAATGTATGATAAAGCCGTTGAAATGGGCGGCGAGATCTCAGGTGAGCACGGTATCGGCCACAGCAAGGTTAAATTCCTTGAAAAGGCTGTCGGCGAAAGAAAGATGGAGCTCATGAGGGGCATCAAGAAAGTATTTGACCCTAACAATATCTTAAATCCTGGCAAAGTTTGCGAGAAATGTGACTAAGATATTTGTGGTAAATAAATTGTAAAAACATTTTTAAAGAATTTTTGGGGAGGAAATTATAATGGCTTATATTTTAGACGAGGACGGACGCGCATTAGTTGCAGACGTCAAGAATTTCTGCGACAAAGAAGTAAAGGAACAGTGCAAAGCATACGATGAATCAGGCGAATGGCCTAAGGAAATCTATGACAAGGCTATCGAACTTGGTTATCAGATGCTCGAGGTTCCCGAAGAGTACGGCGGACTCGGACTTCCTGGCGAAACAATCCTTGCTATGTACGAGGAAATGGCTTGGGCTGACGCTGGTTTTGCTGTAACAATGGCAGCAAGCAACCTTGCTCTTAAACCCATCCTTATCGCAGGAACAGAAGAACAGAAACAGAAATACTGTGATGTTGTTATCAACGGCGGTCTTGGTGCATTCGGTCTTACAGAGCCCAACGCTGGTTCTGACCCCGGTGCTGGAAAGACAACAGCTACAAAGGACGGAGACGACTACATACTTAACGGTAGAAAATGCTTCATCACAAACGCTCCCGTTGCTGACTTCTTCATCATCACAGCTCTTACAGATAAGACAAAGGGACTTAAGGGTATGAGCGCTTTCATCATCGATAAGGGCACACCCGGTTTAAGCACAACAAACCATGAGAACAAAATGGGTATCAGAACATCTATCACAAGTGACGTTGTACTTGAGGATGTAAGGATCCCCGCTTCTCAGAGACTTGGCGAAGAAGGTACAGGTTTCGCAACAGCTATGAAGACTCTTGACCTTGCCAGAATGTTCGTAGGCGGACTTGCAGTTGGTATCGCTCAGAGAGCTCTTGACGAAGGCATCGCTTACACAAAGACAAGACAGCAGTTCGGCAGACCCGTTGCTAAAAACCAGGGACTTCAGTTCAAGATGGCTGATATGGCTATGCACATCGAATTAGCTCGTCAGATGGTTTCACACGCTCACAGACTTTATGAACTTGGTCTTCCTTACGGAAAAGAAGCTGCTATGGCTAAATGCTACGCAGGTGATATGGCTGTTCAGGTAACACTTGATGGTATCCAGTTATTCGGTGGATACGGATATTCAAGAGAGTATCCCGTTGAAAAACTCTTAAGAGATGCTAAGATCTTCCAGATCTTCGAAGGTTCAAACGAGATCCAGAGAGTTGTTATCGCTAACCACATCCTTGGTAAGTTCTGATAAAATATTAAGTTCATTTTAATTACCGGTATTTCAGTTCGGGGGACACCTTCGTTCCCCGAACTTTGGCGCGGTTTTTTAAAAACGCCGGTGCCGGTACTGGTCAGACTCTGACTGCAGGCAGCTCGAGCTGCTTAATAACTGCGGGAGTTATCCTCCCGCAGTATTTTAAATATGGGGAGGCCGGACCGTCAGGACGATCCGGTATCGTGAGGACGGCTTTCGGCAGATAAGGGCTGTTCCTTCGGGTGCTGCTGCCGAAAGTTAAATTTTTACAATAAAACTTAAGTTTTATTTGACAAGCACCCTAAACTTTGATAAAGTTTTTTAAGAGTACGCGTATACTTTGCGTAGGCGTGCATAAGCAAAACATAATTTTTAGAGGAGGAAATTCTAAATGGAAATTTTAGTTTGTGTAAAACAGGTTCCCGATGCAGATGTAGAAGTTAAATTAAATGCTTCAGGAGCACCTGATATCGAAAAGATCGCTCCTGTTATCAACGCGTTTGATGGATACGCTCTTGAGATGGCTACAAGATTCAAAGAAGCTAACGGCGGTACTGTTGTAGTTATGTCAATCGGCGGAGACGAAGTTAAAGATACAATGAAGAACTGCCTTGCTGTAGGCGCTGATGAAGCTTATATCATAAGCGATGTTATCGAAGGCGCTGACGCTGCTGCTACCAGCGAAGTTATCGCTGCTGCAGTTGCTAAGCTTGAGGAAACAAGAGGCAAAAAATTCGATATCGTTTGCTGCGGTAAAGAGTCTACTGACTACGCCTGCGGTATCGTAAGCCAGCTCCTTTCTCAGAAACTTGGTTACGGCGAAGTTGTTGACGTTATCGGTTTCGAGCCTAAGGATGGCGGCCTTTCAGTTAAGAAAGAAACAGAAGAAGGATACAACATGGTTGAGATCGGTGTACCCTGCGTTCTTGGTATAATCAAACCTGATTATGAGCCCAGATACCCTACAATGAAGAGCAAAATGGCTGCAAGAAAGAAAGAGATCCCTGTTGTTGCCGTTGGTGCTGCTGCTGCTCCTTCAGTTAAGACTATTAAGGTTTATGAGCCCGCTAAGAAAACAGCTGGCGTTAAGATCAAAGAGGAAACTGTTGAAGAATCAGCTCTTAAGGCATTCAATATGCTCGTAGACGCTAAGGTATTATAATCAGGAGGAGGACTTTAAGATGAAAAATGTATTAGTATATGTTGAAGCTGCTGAAGGCAAAGCTAAAAACGTAGGTCTTGAGATCCTTACACCTGCGAAAGTTGCTGCTGACGGCGGAAAAGTAACTGCTGTTGTTATCGGTAAAGGCGTTGAAGAAGCTGCTAAACAGGCTATATCATTTGGCGCTGACATGGCTGTTGTTGTTGATGGCGATGACTATGCAACATACAACACAGATATTTACACAAACGCACTCGTTGAAGTTATCAAGAAATATGCTCCTAACGCTGTTTTTGTAGGCGCTACAGCTGATGGTAAAGACCTTGCTCCCAACGTTGCAGCTAAATTTGGTTCAGGCTGCGTTACTAACGTAACAGGCGTTGCCCTTGATGGAGATAAGATCGTTTACACAAGCCCCGTATACGCTGGCGGTATCCTTAACGACGATGTATGCGAAAGCGAGATCGAATTCGCTCTCCTTCGTTCAGGCGCTTTCAAGAAAGCTGAGCCCGATGAAGCTAAAGTTGGCGAGATCGTTATGGAAGAGTTCGCTTGCCCCGCTGACGCTATCAAGACAAAGGTAGTTGACGTTATTAAAGAAATTTCTGAGACAGTTAACCTTGAAGAGGCTGACGTTATCGTTGCTGGTGGACGTGGTGTAGGTTCTGCTGAGAACTTCGCTATCCTTAAAGACCTTGCTGATGCCCTTGGCGGTGTTATCGGTGCTACAAGAGCTCCCATCGAAGCTGGCTGGATCTCAAGAGCTTACCAGATCGGTCAGTCAGGTAAGAGCGTTGCTCCTAAGCTTTACTTCGCATGTGGTATCTCAGGTGCTACACAGCACGTTGCTGGTATTACAGGAGCTGACTACATCGTTGCTATCAACAAGGATGAGGACGCTGCTATCTTTGATATCGCTAACGTAGGTATCGTTGGAAACCTTCTTGAAATCGTTCCCATCATCACAGAAGAAGTTAAGAAATTCAAAGCTTGATTTTAGAATTTTTAGGCGGAGACCTTTGGTCTCCGCTTTTTTTGTTTATTACTAAAAAATCTTTGACCGTCCATAAAGGACGGTCGTTTTTTGTCATTAATAAAGATATGTAAAAAAATACAGAAATTTTTCCAAGATGGATATGGTTAAATTGTTTAATCAGCCGAAATTTCCTATTTGCACCCTTAAATTACCAATAAACCTTGATTTTTCCGTGGGGGGGGGTAAAATGGTACTTGTATCATTAGCTTTAACAGCTGAAAATTAAAGGAGGAAGTTATATGAAAAAGTTTAAAAAGCTTACGGCTGGACTTTTGGGTGTAGTCATGGCCATGAGCGTATGCAGCTTTACGGCATTGGCAGCAGATGAAGTTGAAATTAATGATGTAAATGGTCTTGTAGCTGCTATTATGAGCCAGGCAGATGGCGGAGCAGATAATGAGACCTGGATACTTGCTGATGGTGAATATGATCTTGGAGACTTAGTATACACTCAGACTCTTAATAATGAGAAATTTAAGATTAATGGAGAAACAGGCTTTGTTTTTCCTATAATTGCTGACGGCCTTACTATTAAGGCTGAAGAAGGTGCAGATGTGCTTATAACAAGCAGTTATAATCCTGGAAAACAGGATGGGGGTATCTGGCATAACCAGAACTTCATC
Source organism: Clostridiales bacterium (assembly GCA_019423725.1). Classification (GTDB taxonomy): domain Bacteria; phylum Bacillota; class Clostridia; order Lachnospirales; family Anaerotignaceae; genus Metalachnospira. Next base: position 1,360 of record JAHZAW010000030.1, on the reverse strand, counting down.
ACAATAAGTGGTTCTAACGTTACAATTCAGGACGTTGATATTAAAGGAAATCCCAATGATTACCCTGACTATGATGGAACTTGTAATAAGGCTATAGAGCTTATCGATGGTGCAAAAGATTTTACGATAGAAAACGTTGAAATATGTCCTGTTAAAAACGATGATGGATATATTTATGGAGGATCTATATATTTTAATGTAGCAGACCCTGGAACTTCTACTATTAAGGATGTTACAATGCATGCTTGGATTAGCGCTGGAAATGTTACAAGCGGCACTATTAAAATCGAGAATGTTGTTCAGGATTTTGAAAAAAATATGTGGACAACTGCCGGCCCTGGCATTGTAGGAGATGAAAAATATCTCGATATTGATGGATTTACAATCCAGATCGATGACGAAAATAAAATCGGAAAAAATATATTTGGTGCAGACCTTAAAAATGGAACAACAATAGAACTTAAAAAGGGTGAGTACCATATAGATGAAACTATGGTTATCGATAAGGACGTAACTCTTATAGGTAATGGTAGCACGATTACCGTCGATTCAGATATTACAGGAAGTGGCAATGGAAATAATGCAGCCATTGAAATTCACAATGGAGCAAATGTTGAACTTAAAGATTTAACTGTAGAAGGAAATAATAATGTAAAACATGGAATAAATATTTTTAGTGATGCTAATTCAGGAATTGCTAAAGTTAATATTGATGGTGTAACTGTAAATAACTGTCAGGGATATGGATTAGTAAACAATTCATCTGATGTTACAGTAGAAGATATGAACACATCAGGAAATGACTGGGGTGGAATCAACGTAGATAATAAATATAATAACGAAGAGGCCAAATTCGTTATGGAAAGCGGAAATATTGAAGAAGAAACTTCAGTTAAAGTTGAAAAAACTCCATATGGAGATGGTGAACAACTGACAACATATGCTACTATTAAAGGTGGCACTTTTGGAGGTACAGTTGAATCCAGAGGAATTTCGGAATTGACTATCAAAGGTGGTAATTTTGAGGGCGAAGTAGAAGCAGATGGAAAAGAAAACCTCACTATCACCAGCGGAACATTCTCAAATGATGTAAGCGATTACATGGATCCCGATAGCACTCTTGTAAAGGATGACGACGGCAACTTCGTTATTATGGACGAGGAAGAATACGAAGACTATCTTGACAGCAAGAGACCCACACACAGCTATGAGCTTGAAGAAGGCAAAGTTGACAGAAACGAGGACAAGGAAGAGCCCGTTGTGACAACAAAGCCTGAAGAAGAGGCAGGACCTTTCTCAGACGTTGGAAAGGACAACCCCAACTATGATGCAATAATCAAAGTATATGAAAAAGGCTGGA
>JAHZAW010000003.1:30983-47203 GCA_019423725.1 Clostridiales bacterium | reverse complement strand
AACATATTTTCCGCCATTCGAGTTTGTTTTTGTTTCTTTAGCTCCATCAACATCGAATAATTTACCAAAATCAGGAACACCATAATAATCAGAATAATATTCATAATTATCATTTTGCATCATCATATCTGATTCATTTTTTATATAAATTGAAGGCATATTTTCCAGTCCGCTGCTTATTACAGTTCCGTCATCTAATGTATAATTAATATAAACATTTCCGTATTGGTTTTTTCCAGGATTAATCTGTGGGTCACGTATTACTACACCGCCTAAGCAATAATCTCCATATACATAAAACCAATCATCCGTAATTTTTATTTTTCCAGACTTATAAACATCAACATAGTCATTCATAATATTTATCTCAGCTGTTCCCGAATTCACAGTTGTACGACCGTATGAATCAAGAAGTTTAAAAAATACAACTATCTTATCGTCTCCAAGCCACTGTGCACTGAAATCTGCTAAATGCTGTGCTTTATTTGTGTTATAAGAAATACTTTCATTATAAAAAAGCTTTTCCACCCCTGTAGAAGCATAGACATTTATACTTGAAGCAAATATTGATATAATACAGATCAAACTAACAAAAAATCGTTTAGTAAACTTCATAATTATCCCCCCTATTGCAGTTAAAACAAATTACTTAATTATTATTACTAAATGAGTAATAATTATATTTAAATTTCTGTTTGGTTCTGCCTTCTATCTGCGTTTCTGCTAATTTCAGAGCAAATCAATAACGCCGATCCTAAAACTACCATAGCTACAGCCAGAGTAAACCATGCAGCAGCATAGTTTGAATTTATTATGTAGTTATATGCGTCGCCGCCTACGTAGGCATTTACGCTATCCATAAATGAATATTCTGGGTTATTATAATAGTACATCTTATAGAAACCAACGCCTGTACACAGTAATGCTACTGCATAAGATATCCAAGCCTTGATCTTAAATGAACCGCTTCTCTTGTTTATTCTGCCCTTACTTGCTTTTATCTCATTTATATTATTTTCAGAAATCTTCTCATCAACAGATAGCAATGTTTTATTTCCGCATACAGGACAAACTTCGTCATATTCATTAAGTTCTTTGCCGCAATTATTGCATTTCATATTTTCCCCTCCATAAAAACTTTAAAACAATCTTATCATTTATTAATAGTAAACTGCATATAAATCACTTTTCGTTATCATTCATTTCTTCTTGTGCCTCTGTTGTATTCAATATATCCAGATTGCCGCTCTCCTGATATTCTTTGTAATACTTCATAACTAATTCCAAGTTCATTTCTTCCGCTGAGTTCTTGTCATATTCATATAAATTATCAGTTGTAATATCCCTTACCTCATTCATAATACTCTGAAACCAATTATACTCAAATTCAGGCTCATATAATTTAACATACATCCCTGTCAATTCATCCTTTTTAACCTTTGAGTATGGTGCAGCATTATAAATTAAAACGTCTGGAACAAGCTCATATTCAGAAACTTTATACTTCCTAATAACAGTCTCAAAATATACATCATGAAAATTGTAAAACACATTTTGTATAACATCAGGATCAACATTATATGCATTATTTAAAGCAACAATGGCTTTCGCGGCCTCTTTATATTTATTTATTTCTTCAGATATAGCTTTAACCTTTTTAGCTGCCTCCAAGTAATACTTTTGGTCCCAGGAAAAAACTTTTTTATAGTACTCTATTGCATTCTCATATTCATATACTTCTTCATAACTTTTAGCCGTTATATAGTTTTTCTCCGAAATTTTTAAAGATACAATGTATCCCCCTATCACTACGATAACAATAGCAGCAATGATTATTATGTATTTATATCTCCGGTTTGACCTCTCATTTTCTTTACCTGAACAAAATTTTTCATTTTCATCCATATCTTATCCACCTTCTAATTTGCTGCATAAGCATCACCATACATATTGAATATCATCACCAGAAATTGACGTTTGTGTTCCATCAGTGTATTCTATTCTAATTTTGGTAAGCTCGATCCGAACTATTGTTGAGTTATACCAAACGCAATTCCAATACCAGCTTGTTCCATAATGTCCTTCTCCTGGGCCATATGGGCCAGTATCAGTACATATAGCAGTTGTTTTATTTCCTACTTCACTCTCAACTATATCTCCCACCGCATTATATGGCTCTACAGTAAAATATACATACTTAATAGTTTTATCGGAATTATTTGTAAAATTTATATAGACGTCAACTCCTCCAGCATAATTTGGTCTACTACAGTCACATCTTGTTACTTTTATCGTGTTTTTTATCTTCTGAATCTTATTATTTTCTCGTTCCTGAGATCTTAAATTATTATATATTTTATATGCATTCTCAAATTCACTATAGTTCGTTACTCTTTTTTTATTTTCATCATCTAATGTTTGATATATGATATTTATTTTTTCAAGTTTTCCTTTTTTCTCTAATGTAATATCTCCCAAGTTTGAAATCTCATTTATACAGTATTCAACTGCTATATTAAAATACTGATTTTCTTTTTCAACGAAATTATTGTAAGATTTTATATATGTTTTATCTTCATCACTTAGGGATTCATAAAATTTTCTTATTTCGCTTATTTTATCCCCTGAATCTATAGTTATATCCTCAAGTTCTGCAATCTGGCTGTCAAAATACTCATTACGCTTGGTTATTAAATCCTTTTCAGCTTTCTCAAGTTTTTCATAATTGGTAATTTTACTTTTTAAATTATCATCGAGTTCATCGTAAATTTTTCTGATGCTTGTAAGTTTAGCTTCAAAGCTGGGATCTATCTCAACTTCTCCTATATTGTCAATCTTATTTTCTATATACTCAATATATTTAATTTCTCCCGCATTCTTAAATGCGTTAAGGTCCCTCTTGTTTTTCAGCTTCATCTTTTCTCTAAGATTAAGCTCATCATACTTGCGAATAACCGTATCCAGCTTTGACTTTGCCTTTTGCAGCTGTAAATCATTCTCTAATTTATAATCACTAAGTTCATCAATCTCACTACTTAAATTTATTACGTTATTAATTTCTTCTTCACTTAATGAGTTAGACCAAATAAAAAATGCTCCCAAACATATGATGGCAATAATTAAAGTTATCAATATCTTTCTAACATTTTTTCTATTGATTTCTTTTTCACTTAAAGCTGCGTTGCTTATATTTTCATCATTTTCCTTACTTTTTTTGACATCATCCAATTTCTATCCCCTCCAAGATATTATTATCCATATTATACCACTAAAAATTACATTTGTATACTATTGTAGTATATTAAAACTACACAAAAATGTATACAATACTACATGGGTGATATAATGGAAAATGACAAATTTATCGTAAAAACAAAAAAGGCCTATGGTGAAACAAATGTTGTTTCCGCAAGGCTTCCAATAGAGATTATAAGGCAGCTGGACAAAATTTCTGCTGAAACAGGACGTACTAGAAATGAGCTTATATTGCTTTGCATCGAGTATGCATTGGACAGAATCGAAATAGAAAAATAATCATATTATAATATGATAAAGTTCAAATGTAGTGGTATATTTCCCCTTTTTAGTAATTGAATGCTGTCTTTTGTTTTAATATTTGAGTATATAAATAGGGTATAGTTATGTAACTATACCCTATATTTTAATGCATTGCCCACTCAATTCTTAATTTATCTCCAAAGTTATATACAATAAAATTTAGATTTTTAAGTTCTGTAACAATTTGCAGTATTATATCATCATCTTCAAGTATTTCAAACTCAGCTGAAAACTCTCCATGCTTTGCAGCTTTATCAAAAAGATCAAATAACTTCTCCATATATATAAACACCTTTTCTTTTTGTCTTTTGTTATACGCATTTTTAGCAGCTTCATAAAAATATTCTGCATCTCTGTTCTCCATAGTTACCACCTCATTACAAGTTCATGAGCGGACTTGTTTTGTTCCCCTGCATTAATACCCTTTCATCCCTTATACCATTAAGATAGGTCTGAGTAACCGAAATGCTCTCATGTCCAAGTATTCTGCTTAAGCTATAAATGTCCAGGCCATTCATAAGCTGCATTTGAGCGTATGTATGTCTGCAAGTATGTGGCGATACTCTTATATCTTTTGAAACATTAGCGTACTTTCCTGCGTCTTTTATTATTCTCTCTACCATCTCTGAAGAAAGCCTTTTACAGTTTTTACTTAGGAACAACTCTTTATCGTTTAAGTTTCTGTCTATAAATTTTTCTTTTCTTACGATCATATATTTAAATAGCCATTTTGATATAAACGGACTTTTAGGAACAACTCTATCCTTTCCACCCTTGCCATTAACTATAACTATATAGTCATCTTTAATATCCTTTTCTTTTAAGTTTAGAAGTTCTGACAGCCTTATGCCTGTGTCAAACAGTATAATCAAAATTGTCTTATTTCTAATACTTAAAAAGTCATTCCCTTTATAGTAGCTTATCATGTCCTTTATGTTATCATTAGTAAAGGTTCTTATTATGACTTTTTCTTTTTTAACATTTTTAATTTTTTCCGTTATTAACGTTTCAGTATATCCTTCATCATACAAATATCTGAACAAGGTCTTATAAACCTTAATAAGGTCGTTAATATAATTAGGTTTATTGCCAGCCTTTTGTTTTTCGATTATATACTGTTTAATATACTGTGGTTTTACCTCTTTAAGTTTAGTTACATCTTTTTCATTTTCCAGATAATTCAACAAATACCCTATATGTTTACTATAGTTATCCACTGTTCTTTTTGAAAGTTTCCTACATTTACATTCGAATAAATATTCATCTGCTGCCTCTTTTAGATACATAAAAAACCACCTCTCCGTTAGATTTATTTCGAACAGAGAAGTGGTTATATCATTGTCATACTTATAATTCAGGTTTTGAATGTCGTTATCATACTAAAACCATCGTTATCGTATCAAATCAGTTTAATATTTATATACTAATTGTTTAGCAAACTTGTTTAAGCCGCTTAATTATTTAGCATCTACTTTAGAAATATAGCTGATGAGGTCAACTACTTTGTTGCTGTAGCCCCACTCATTGTCATACCAGCTTACAAGTTTTACAAAGTTATCGTTAAGTGCGATTCCTGCTTTTGCATCAAAGATCGATGTATGAGGGTCTCCAAGGAAGTCGCTTGATACTACATCGTCTTCTGTGTAGTCAAGGATACCCTTAAGTTCATTTTCTGATGCTTTCTTTACTGCTGCTTTGATCTCTTCATATGTTGCGGGCTTTGCAAGTCTGCATGTGAGGTCTACTACTGATACGTCGATTGTAGGTACACGGAAGCTCATTCCTGTAAGTTTTCCGTTAAGTTCAGGGATTACCTTGCCTACGGCTTTTGCTGCGCCTGTTGATGAAGGAATGATATTTGCAGATGCAGCACGTCCGCCTCTCCAGTCCTTCTTTGAAGGTCCGTCAACTGTCTTCTGTGTAGCAGTTGTGGAATGAACTGTTGTCATAAGTCCTTCAACAATACCAAAGTTGTCATTGATGACCTTTGTAAGAGGAGCAAGGCAGTTTGTTGTACATGATGCGTTTGAGATTATATTCATATCTTTTGTATATTTGTCATTATTTACGCCCATAACAAACATAGGTGCATCAGCAGAGGGAGCTGAAATAACAACTTTCTTTGCGCCGCCTTTAAAGTGAGCAGATGCTTTTTCTGTTGTTGTGAAAAGACCTGTTGACTCAACAATGTATTCTGCTCCTGTTTCTTTCCAGGGGATCTCAGCGGGGTCCATAAGGGCATATACAGTGATCTCGTTTCCATTTACGACAAGTTTGCCGTCTTTAGCGCTTACTTCGCCCTGGAAACGTCCCTGTGCTGAATCATATTTCATCATATAAACCATATAATCAACACTGATAGCCGGGTCATTGATAGCAACTACCTGAACATCGTCTCTTGTAAGAGAAGCACGGAGAACAAGTCTTCCGATACGGCCAAAACCGTTAATACCAACTTTTACCATAAATATTCCTCCTAATTAGTATTGTTTTTAAGAACCAAAAACGCATATTGAAAAAATTAAATTATTTTATTGTGTTTTCGGATTTTAATATAAAAAAATTATAGCACATATTGGAAATATATAAAACCATTTATTTATAAAAATTTGTTTATAATATGATAAAATACCCAAGAGTTTGTCCGATTATACTTGTTATGAACAATAAAATAAATTAAAATATTTACCGAGGTGGTTTTATGTTTTTCATTATGGGAATAACCGAAGGAAGAAAAAAATTTGAGCAGTTTTTCAGTATTATATGCCCCTGCTGTTCCAATGCAGGAAAGGCTGTAGTCTATATGACATATACTTGTCTGAGCCTGTTTTTCATACCAGTTTTTAAATGGAATAAACATTATTATGTGGAAATGGAATGCTGCGGCTCCTTATTTATGCTCAACGAAGAAAAAGGCAAAGCTGTGGCATCTGGGCAGGATGTTATAATAACTCCATCCGACCTTACTCCAATGGATAACGGCATACATGAAAGAAGATGTCCAGGCTGTGGAAGCATAGTTGACAGAAGTTTTGATTACTGTCCAAGATGCGGAAGAAAACTTTAAAATGTAAAGGGGTATAAATATGGGTTTTGAGGATTTTCTTATATTCAATATGATAAATAATAATGGCAATGGGGATAAAAATGGAACAGACTGGTCTGATACAGCTGACGATATATCAGGCAGTGACACTGATAAAAAGGACGATGATATATAAAACAAAGGATATGTACGAAGCCCTCTATTCTATGGGCTTCAAAAATATTAATTATTCAGACAGGCACTGATCTTTTTCAATGCCTTTTTTTCTATTCTTGATACATAGGAACGCGATATTCCAAGCATTGACGCTATTTCCCTCTGGGTTATTTCCTCTCCGCCGCTTATGGCGTATCTCATTTTTATTATTTCCCTTTCCCGGTCGTCGAGCACTTCGTCAATTTTCTGTATCATACGCATTATGTCTATCCTGTCGCTTACCTCATCCGGAACAGGATCGTCATCGGATTTCACCATATCCATGACCGTTATTTCATTCCCGTCAAAATCGTGGCCCACCGGGTCCTGCAGGAACATATCGTTATTATACTTTTTTGAACTTCTTATATACATCAGGATCTCATTTTCTATACATCTGGCCGCATAGGTCGCCAGCCTTACATTTTTGCCTGCGTCAAAGGAATCTATGCCCTTTATAAGTCCGATAGTGCCTATGGAAATGATGTCATCAAAATCCACCGAGGCTATCCTGCCGGACGATGTATACTTTTTGGCCACATGCGCCACCAGTCTCAGATTATGCTCTATAAGTATATTTCTTGCTTCCGTATCTCCGTTTTTGCACTTTTCAATATATTTTGACTCTTCTTCTTCACTCAGTGGTTTGGGAAACGATGCGCAAGTTCCACGGAAGAAAGCGGACAATTACGTTCACCTCTCAAAACGGCGGTCTTTTATATTCTATGCCCCATAAGCCATATTGGTGCAGACTTTTTACATATTTTCAATATGCTGTTTAAAAATCCTCCTATGATTTTAAAAAATATGTTGAAAATCAATTTAATAGGCCTTACCATTTACCCATCAGGCCTGATAATAAATAATTGGAGGGTTATATTTGAAAATCGAAAAATTTGAAAACATTAAGATAGGATATATGCGGAGGATCGGAAAATACGGTCCGGAAAACAAACTGCTGATGGAAACTTTCAAAAAATTTCTCACAGAGCATGGACTTTTTGACGAGAGCACCATTATTTTAGGCATAGCTCTGGACGATCCAAATTCTGTTCCGTCCGCTCAGCTGAGATATGACATAGGAGTAATAATAAATGATATAAAGGATATAAAAGACATACCTCTGGATACAAGGATCATCCCTTCCGGAAACTATGCTGTTTTTGAAATACCGCATACCAGAGAAGCCGTATCTGATTTCTGGAAAAATATCGATTCTGTTTTAAATACCCTGGACGCTGACTGCGAAAAACCAGTTATCGAAAGGTATTCAGCAGAAAAAATATCTAAAGGTCTCTGCGAATTCTGCATACCTCTAAAGTGACATATAAAGTGATCTGCTGCCGGCATATGCGTACTAAAAAAGCCTCCGTAATACACGGAGGCTCCTTTATTTTAATGTTTATATTTTTATATCTGCTTATTTACATATCTGTACTCATTTCTGTATCTGAAATAATGACAGTCTCCAATACTTCCCGTTACAAAGTCATACATCTCATCTTCGTCCAGTTCCATATCGCAGTAATAATAGTCATATTCCTCATCATACAGATAATATTCGCACATTTCGCAGCTTGATTTTATCTGTTTCATTTTACCGCCCTTTTATCAGCACTGATGTCCGCCGCAGTGATGCTCTCCACAGCCGTGGCTTCCACAGTTTTCCCCATGTCCATGCTCATGTTCATGATGGGCGCATTCAATATCAGGATTATATACAAGATTTCCAGCGATATATGCCTTTACTGCTTCGTCAGCAGCTCCGTTTACACCGCCAAGAAGTGTGATTCCAGCCTCAGCAAGGGCATTTTTTGCTCCTCCGCCTATTCCACCGCAGATAAGTGTATTTACTCCTCTTTCCTGAAGGAACTGGGCAAGGGCGCCATGGCCGCTTCCATTGGTATTTACTACTTCTGTATTCTTTATTTCATTTCCTTCTGTCTCATATATTTTGAACTGTTCTGTGTGTCCAAAATGCTGAAATATATTTCCGTTTTCATAGGTTACTGCTATTTTCATGATATTACCTCCATTTTATCACTTTTGACCTTTTATTCCTTTACAATGACTGAAACTCCATCGGGTATAACAGTCACTTTGTAATCTTCCTTATTAACAATGGCCTTTGCCTTCTCCATGGCTTCATCAAGGGAATGGGCAGGCATCATGCTCATATCTTCTACAAGTTCATCTGGTGCACTGGATACAAATATTACCTTTGCCTTGAGCATAACTCTGGCAAGTATCTGTGACTGCCACTGGTCAACGATGGTGTCTTCGGGCTTTCTATCCAGGAAAGACTGCATAAGTTTCTTAATATCTTTCTCATTTTTAAATGTGGAGTGGAATGATTCTCCGCCGTGTCCGTCATCGGCCTTTGAAAGCATTATTATTACTCCGCCCTCTTTTACAGTGGCCTCAGCAGCGGTCATTCCCTTAACTGACTGATATATGTTCTGGTCAAGGGGATAGCCTCCGTTTGTGGATATGGCTATGTCCGCAGGAACAGCATTTACTTCGCATTTTGAACGGAGGAAATCTCTTCCGGCCCTATGGGCAAGGTCACAGTCTCCCGCAACGGCATAAATGGGTTCATGCTCAGCGTCAATTACAACATTCACAATAAAGTCAAGTCTTGCAGCCCTTGCAGCATAAAGCATATCGTTATGGATAGGATTTCCTTCGATTATTCCTGTTCTTGCATAGGGGCTTGCTATAAAGGCTGAATTATGGTTATACATTACAGTTTCTCTGCTGGCGATTCCGGGAAGTATGCTCTTTCTTCCTCCTGAAAATCCTGCAAAGAAATGGGGCTCGATAAATCCTTCGGCTACGACAAGGTCAGCTTCAGCAACCAGTCTGTTTATAATAAGATTTCCTCCTGAAGGGAGTTTGCCGATATATACAAGGTTGTTTCCATCGTCACAGTCATGTACGACTATCTTTTCCCTGCTGCATATCTTCTCTCCATATTTTCCAATGAGCTCTTCCTTTGTAGTTGCTCTGTGAAGTCCTGTTGATACAAGGATTGTTATATCAGCTTCAGGATTTCCCTTTCTTATTTCCTCAAGTATTTCAGGCATTATTATATGGCTTGGAACTGGTCTTGTATGGTCGGAAGAAATAACTACTATTTTCTTCTTTCCCTCGGCCATATCCTTGAGCCTTGGTGTTCCTATGGGATTTTCCAAAGCTTCCCTCACAAGCTCTTTTCCACTTTTTCCGGGATTATAATCATGGATCTTTGAAACAAGTACACCTCCAAGATGTTCCTCTTCAATATTTAATGTAAGTTTTTCTTTTCCATATGGAAGCTTAAATTCTCTCACAGTTGTCCTCCTTATATAAATCCTGTGTTTTCTTTTTATGGCAGAAGCCGCATTTTCCTGTGCTTTCTTCACAGAGGATATAATCTCCGCCTTCAACTCTCAAAGCTTTTCCCTTGACAAGGCATTCCGCAAGCTTTGTCCTTGCGCTGTTGTATATGGACTGTGCCGTCGTTCTTGAGACATTCATGCTTTCAGCGCACTCTTCCTGGCTGAGATTCTCCAGGTCGATGAGCCTTACAGCCTCATATTCGTCAATACTCATTAGCAGCGTATCTGTTACATTTTTACCCCCAACGGGAGCAAAACTGTAATTTTCAGGCATTGAACATATCCTTCGCCTTTTACAGGGTCTTGGCATATATATCCTCCTTTCTTTACTGGCATATGCCATTTACTATAGGGAGTATATCACCATTACTGGCATATGTCAATAACTCTTTATTATAATTTCCAATATATAAAAAGTGCAGAAATAAAATTCCTGCACTTCAATTATCTCTTTATTATTATTTCCTTAATTTCAATGATATTCCTCTTTCTGACGCCTTTTTCTTGATGGTGTCAGCAGCATATGCAGATTTTTCCTTCTGGGTCATTTGAGAGCTAGACACGGATGATATATATTTAAAAGCATCTTTAATGTCATTTATGTCCATAAGATTTACCGCTGTACAAAATAAAGTCTTTTTCCTTCCGTCATTATAGTCTTCCAGAAGTTTTCTAAGAATATCTGCCTTTTCATCCAGTATCATCTCATATTTGTCTATGCCATTTTCCTTTGCATACTCAGTATCTTCAAATATATTCCGGTAGGTAATAAAGCTGTCTTTTTCAGAAGCACCAGTATATTTATCACAGGGATATTGGCCGCACTCAAAGCAAAATTCACCTATATTTTTTTCAATGGCGCATTTTATTTTTGAACAGGACTGATGCCCCTCTCCTCCTCCACAGCCTGGACATCCATTATCCATATTGTGCATGGGACATAATATGCAGTTCAGCCCGCAGAGAGAAAATTTTGTATGTATCCTCCTATAGTTCTTCATTATTCCCACCATCAGAGCTCAGAAGCATATTTTACTATGATATCAAGTATTTTCTGGTATTTGAATCCCTCAAATGATATAACATTGATCACAGTATCTTTCTTGGGCATAACAAGGCAGTACTGTCCATAATTTCCATAACATAAAAACGTGTCCGGTATGGGTGTCATCCAGAACTGATAGCCATATCCGCAGTTAAGACAGGGTGAACCAAATTCTCCAGGGCTTTCCGTATGTTTTACCGCTGCTTCCCTGAGGTATTTTTCAGGGACGAGCCTCTTTCCATCATATTCACCATATCTAAGGAGCATTTCCCCAAAACGCCCAAATTCATCTATATTGAGATACAGTCCGTTAGCAGCATGCACATGCCCTTTAGGACAGAGCGTCCAGTCAGGGTTTCCTATGCCAAGGGGCTCAAAAAGACGGTCTCTCAAATATTCCAGAAGATTGACCCCGGCCCTTTTCTCAATAAGGCAGCTGAGTATATATGTATTGAAATTGCTGTATAAAAATCTTTCTCCGGGCTTATGGTCAAATTTAGCGTCAAAGAAATATTTTATCCAGTCTTTGACTATATATCTTTCCGCATTGTCGGCAAAAAACAGCGGCTCAGCCAGTCCGGTCGTCATAGTGAGCAGGTTTTCAACGGTGGTGCCTAAAAGGTTTTCAGAAGCGTTTTCAGGGACATATTCACTGAAAGCATCACAGATCCTCTCGTTTTTATCAAGGATACCTTCCTCTATTGCAATGCCCGCTGCCGACGAAACAAAGCTCTTGCTTACGGAAAACATATTGAGCCTTGTCTTATTTACAGCCCTTTTGAACTCGTCTTTAATTTCTCCGCCCTGTCTCATCTGCGCATAAAGGATATGCAAACCTTCAGCTTCAGTTTCCTTAAGAATTTTGCTTAAAACCGTATTTTCCATTCAAACCCGCCCTTTCAAATGATATTTTTAGTTTATTATATCATAGGCAATATTTATTTTACAAATCCTCAATTTTAAATTATCATATAAATAAATGAATAAATAACAAAGGAGGATTTTTATGGATTACGCTAAAGAAGCCCTTAGGATGCACAAAGAGTGGAAGGGGAAACTCGACATTGTTCCCAAAACGAGCATCAAAACCAAAGATGATCTATCTATCGCCTATACTCCCGGTGTTGCCCAGCCCTGTCTTGAAATACAAAAGGACCCTGAAATGAGCTATGAGCTCACAGGCCGCTGGAATACCGTTGCCGTAATAACCGATGGAACTGCTGTACTTGGCCTTGGTGACATTGGACCTGAAGCCGGTATGCCTGTTATGGAAGGTAAGTGCGTGCTTTTTAAAGAGTTCGGAGGAGTAGATGCCATCCCCCTTTGCATACGTTCAAAGGAAGTAGACAAAATAGTTGAGACAGTATCTCTCCTGGCAGGAAGCTTTGGAGGGGTCAACCTTGAGGATATATCATCCCCCAGGTGTTTTGAGATAGAAAGGCGTCTCAAGGAATGCTGTGACATCCCGATTTTCCATGATGACCAGCATGGCACTGCTGTAGTTACCCTGGCTGCCCTCATAAATGCCCTTAAAATAGTGGGCAAAGATATAAAAGATATCAAGGTCGTCATAAGCGGTGCGCGAGCTGCCGGAGTTGCCATAATCAAGCTGCTCATGTCCGTAGGCCTTAAAAATGTCATTATGTGTGACAGCAAAGGAATAATATATAAAGGCAGAGACAGGCTCAATGAAATAACTACCCAGATGGCTGAGATCACCAACACTGAGCTTGTTAAAGGAACTCTTGCCGATGCCTTAAAGGGTGCCGATGTATTTATCGGAGCTTCAGCTCCAGGCATCGTAACGGAAGATATGGTAAAGACCATGGCTGAAAAGCCTATACTCTTCCCCATGGCTAATCCTGTTCCCGAAATAATGCCTGATCTTGCCTTAAAGGCCGGAGCGGCTGTCGTAGGAACTGGAAGGAGCGATTTCCCCAACCAGATAAATAATGTTCTTGCCTTTCCCGCCATATTCAGAGGGGCTCTTGATGTGCGTGCCTCTGATATAAACGATGATATGAAAACAGCAGCAGCCTATGCCCTGGCAGGACTTATTTCCGATGATGAGCTTTCAGCGGAATATATCATCCCTAAGCCCTTTGATCCGAGGGTAAGGGAAGCAGTTTCAACAGCTGTAATGGAGGCCGCAAGAAAAAGCGGAGCTGCCAGAAAATAATAAAATAATTTGTTAAACCAAACGACCCGGCTGCTTAACATATTTAAACAACCGGGTCGTAATCACAAACACAGCTTTTCGTTCTGCTGTGTCATTTATTCGATTTTATGTCAAATGACAAATTTTCTTACCTGATCGGGAACAGCTGATAAAGGAGCGCTGTAAATTAAAGTAAAGTCAACATTATAGTCATTTGAAATTCTTTCGAGGATCTCACATAAGTTCTCAACATCCTCTGAATTAAGTGATTTGATTATATTATTCAAACCGTCAACAAATATTTTCTGAATATCTCCATTCTGGGAGAGAATTCCATAAATGAATCCTATGAAAACTTCATAGTCACAAATTTTAAACATCGATGTCTCGACAAATCTTATACCATAGTGCAAATCGTATATGTGTCTGTTGTCATCATCAATAAATACAACATTACCGTCAATGGTTTTGGAAGCCTCATTTGCCATTTCAATGAGTCTTTTAGTTTTACCCTGTCCTTTTTCACCTGCAAGAATCTGAATCATGGTAATTCCCCCTTTATTTGTTGTGGTATTATATTAATTTTTCTATACTCTTATAATTCTTTAAAAAATCCGTAAATCCTTCTTCATGGTGTCTAAAATAATTTACATATTTTCGCAGTAAATTTTGTTGAACATATATCTATACATTTGTTTTATTCAGCAATTTTTACTATTAATCACATACATAATCAAACCAGTCCCATTCAGCAGCGGCAATATCCCTGGCAGTCATTTCCGCCGGCGGCTCCAAAAGTCCAAATATGGTCACAAAATCATGGTAGAGTTCTCCCTCGATAACGGCATCCCCAGTTATCGTATAAGTATTTTCCTCATTTTCAACGGTTTCTATGTATTTGCCTATGAGCATCACATCTTCGCCCTCAAGCTCTATCTTATTGTATTCACGCTCAATGTCTTCATCTGTAAAATCAAATCTCATATAAGCACCTCCATTAATTAAATTTTACCATCTGCCATGGATTTATACAATATCAAAAATTATAAGCTTATCCAAATTAAATATATTGTACTTATCAAAAAAAATGATATACTTATTTAGTACCTGTCATAATTCAGGCTTAATCATTTCTTTGGAGGACTTTTAATGAACTATATTGTTTTTGATCTCGAATTTAATCAGTCCTTTGACTTCAAAACAGGTTCCTCTACAGCCAGTAATCCGGAATGTCCCTTTGAGATAATCCAGATCGGAGCCGTTAAATTAAATTCAAATCTTGAGACCGCTGGATATTTTAATTATTATGTCAAGCCGGTCATATATAAAAGAATACATCCCTATGTAGAAAAAATAACCGGCATATCCCAGGAGACCTTGAACAGCGGACATTCTTTCGCTGAAGTTTATGACGCTCTATGTGAATTTGCCCACCCTGCTGAGGACATTTTCTGTTCCTGGGGCAGTGATGATATCAAATCGCTTTACAGAAATATAAGATATCATAAACTCAAAGCTTCTAAGATACCAGACAGATATATGAATATCCAAAGCTTTGCCACATCATATCTTAAATATGAGCCCGGAAGGTCCATAGGCCTTAAAAACGCTGTGGAACTTCTCAACATAAAAGTGACATCTGACTTTCATAATGCGCTTAATGATGCCGTATATACAGCCGAAGTGTTCAAAATAGTCAAGCCTGACGTCCTTGTCACTGAGCGTTTTAAGGCTTCTGATATAAAATCCGGAAAAACAAAATCTAAACAGAGCAGAATAAATACTAAACTTCTTTTCAAATATTTTACCCAGTCTCTGGAACGCGAACTTACACCAGAGGAAAAAGCCATAATAAAAACAGCATATAAATTTGGCCGCAATAATACTTATGATGTATAAAATTTATATTTAATTTTGTATAATCTGACATTATTGAGTCCTTAAAGTGTATTTTCACCAAAAACACTTGTCTTTTTACCACCTTTATGATATAGTATCCTTTGTCTTTGCAATATAGACACTCTGGAGAGTCTCCTTAATGGAGCGCCGAAGGTGTACAGCGTTTTTTACGCTTATCTCTCAGGCAAAAGGACAGGGGCGCAATATGCTGCAAATGTTCTACTCTTTGGAGAGCTTACGCAAACGCGGAAGCTCTTATTTTTATACTTTAAAAAAAGGAATAAATAAAAGGGGTAAAGAAAATGGAAAGTATTTTACAGTTTGTTAAGTCGGCCAATGATATCATGTGGAATTCACTGCTGCTCATAATTTTGTGCGGTACAGGAATCTACTATACGTTCAGGCTCAGATTCATTCAGGTAAGAAAATTCGGCGAAGCCTTTAAGCTCGTATTCAGCAACATAAAGCTTAAGGGTGCTAAGAGCAAAAATGGAGAAATGAGCTCTTTTCAAGCACTGGCAACGGCCATAGCTGCCCAGGTCGGAACAGGAAACCTTACCGGTGCAGCAACAGCCCTTATCGGAGGCGGCCCTGGAGCCATATTCTGGATGTGGCTGAGCGCCTTCTTCGGAATGGCTACAATATACGCTGAGGCCACCCTCGCCCAGGAATATAAAGTCGTTAAAAACGGTGAGACCAATGGTGGTCCTGTTTATTACATAAGACAGGCGTTTAAAGGAAAGTTTGGAAGATTCCTCGCTGTGCTTTTTGCCATATTTATCGTGCTTGCACTCGGTTTTATGGGAAATATGGTACAGTCAAATTCAATCGGTGCTGCATTCTCATCTGTATTTGAATCAAGGAACATAAATATTCCTCCCGTTGCAGTAGGTATTTTTATCGCTGTCATAGCAGCCTTCATATTCATCGGCGGAACTT
>JAHZAW010000003.1:0-30973 GCA_019423725.1 Clostridiales bacterium | reverse complement strand
AGCGTAGGACGCCTTGTACTCATATTCATGCACGACGGACGGATACCTGCAGCCTTTGCTATGATAATAAAAGCGGCTTTTGAGCCCAAAGCTGTACTTGGAGCAGCAGCTGGTATCACCGTAAAAGAGGCCATAAGATATGGTGTTGCCAGAGGTCTTTTCTCCAATGAAGCCGGTATGGGTTCCACACCTCACGCACACGCAAGGGCCGTTGTCAAAAATCCCCACGAACAGGGTCTTACAGCTATGATGGGCGTGTTCATCGACACATTCATCATACTTAACCTCACTGTTTTCTCTGTTCTTACAACGGGAGCTATGTCAAGCGGAAAAGACGGCATCGCCCTTACACAGTATGCGTTTATACAGGGCTTTGGAAGTTTTGGAGATATATTTATAGCTATATGTCTTTTCTTCTTTGCCTTTTCAACAATACTTGGTTGGCATTTCTTCGGCAAGATAAATGTTGATTATCTTTTTGGAAAAAAATTTGAAAAGTTATATTCTCTTATCGTGGTAATATTTATCGTGATCGGTTCTACCCTTAAGCTTGATCTTGTATGGCAGCTTTCGGACTTCTTTAATGGACTTATGGTAATACCCAATGCCCTGGCACTCCTTGCCCTCAGCGGTGTAGTAGTAAAAATATGCAGAGAATTTTCAAATAAATAATAAAAAAGACGGACTTAAAAGTCCGTCTTTTTTTATCCGTATTTTATCCCTTGATATGATTTGCAAAATACTTTTCAAGGATTTCAAGGCTCTCCTCTCTCATTACTCCTGAAGTCACTTCCGGCTTAAATGGAGAGTTATCAAATACCATCCTGCTGCATTCGCATCCATCCTCATGTAATATCTCACTTAGATCTGTATTGCTGGCTCCATAAACAAGTCTGCCAAGTTTTACCCATACCAGCGCTCCAGAGCACATAAAGCATGGTTCACAGCTGGAATAAAGTGTATATTCGCTCAGATCGGTTATATGTGTCTCTGCGCAGAAACGTCTTATAAGTCCCGCTTCTGCGTGAAATGTGGGGTCCGTTGCTGAATATATCTGGTTTTCATTGGTATATACTATTTCTCCGTCCTTTACAAGTACAGCTCCAAACGGTTCATTGCCATGCTCCACAGCCTTCGCTGAAAGCTCTATGGCTATTTTCATAAAATCTTCATCTTTATACATTATGTTCTCCCCTTATTCTTTTATATCTGTCATTGTACCATAATTATCATCTATTGAAAACAACACCCGTATTTGATCCAAAAGACTTTATACACGCAAAAACGGTATGGAATACATCCATACCGTCTCAAATTTCTCTTTTTCCTGTTTATTTGATATAAACGATCCTGTCTTTTACAAGTGAGTTCTTTATCTGAAGTTCCTGGGCGCCCTCAGCTATTGAACGTATGGAAGTATCCCACCAGGTTGTATCTGTGTCATTCTCACCGTATGCATATACAACAGGTGTTTCCTTTACGGACATGTCCTTATCCGTTACGGTAAATGATACCTTTCCGCTGTTATCTTCCTTGAATGATATTCTTACGGGCACATATGTGTAATCAGTTGCTGTTATCATAACAGCCTGTTTTCCGCCATATACTCCCCATTTACATTCGATCGGTTTGCTGTGGTCATAGGCTATGTCAAATACTCCACTGGCATCATCACTGTAATCAACTGGTATTATGAGCATTCCATCGTCACCAACAAAGAGCTTCTCATATTCATCGTTTGTCCTGTCAAATACAAAAAGTCCATTATCAGTCTCGATGCTCCTCTGGTTTTCTTCGATCTCTTTTAATATATCTTTATAATAGAGTCCTTTTTCCTTGAGCATATCATTAAATGTTGTAAGTGCCTTTTCCTTTGAGTCAACAACACGCACATTTATATATGTCCTATGATATCCTGTTGAAGAAAATCCTTTATAATACAGGGTTATTCCGGCTGTTCCCCTTTCATTTGAATGTATGAAAAGAGCCTTCTTTCCCTCATAATATCCCTTTGTATACTCGCATACATTTTCCTTATCCTCATCCATATCAACTACTATTTCAAGATTTGGATCACAGTTTATGGGGATAACTATATCCTCATCAGGCTTCATATATACTGTCTTGAGCTCAGCCTCAGGCGCCTCAGAATAATCATTGTTATAGTTTGCCTTTGCGGCTGTGGCAGAATATACCGAAACAGTCTTTGTCATCTCATTCCATGTAACATCGATATCAAGGCCGTCTGAAAGCGCTCTCAAGGGCACATATGCATAGTCATCAACTATCATTGGTGCCACCTGTATATCTTTTATTTTGTCATTTACTATCATGGATCTTACGCCTTCGGTAAATTTGATGGTATCAGCTCCATCTTTTATAGTGGCAGTCCTTGTGTCGCTGTCCCAGTAAACCTGGCAGCCCAGTTTTTCCACAATGAACCTAAGAGGTATCATAGTATACCCATCAGTTGTTATGGCTGATGCATCATAAATCTCCTCGCCGTTTACAAATATCCTTGAATCTGAATCAACTGCTTCGCCCGCATATACTGAAACCGACATAAGAGCCGCAGCTCCTGTGGTGATAAATAACTTTCCAAAATTTTTCATATTATACCCTCCTGACGGTATTAATCCGCGAAATACCTATAAATAAATATTAATACATTTTTCCTGATTATTCAAGAAAATAAAGCCTCTAAAAATAAATTTCGGAATAAAAATTTATCTGTTTACAAATTCTTACAAAACCAGCCGTATGGTTATTTTTAATGCAGGATCCCACAATGAAAAAGAGCGGCTGGACCGCTCTTATATTTTATGTCAGGCTAATTTTATTTAATCTTGATCTGGCACATTTTCATTGTCTCCAAAGCAGCCTCATGGGTCTTGGGCGTAACTCCGGCACAGCAGGAAGAATCAACTGATATCTCAACTTCAGGCATTTTTGCCTTAAAGAGTATGGCGTTTGATACGACGCATATATCAGTACATAATCCGATAACTTCTATCTCTATTGGATTTTTATCATTCCTTGCAAAAAGCATATCAGCAAGGTCAGTACTGCCGAATGTGGGTTTGTCGATGATTTTGGCCTCTGAGAGCGCCTCAGCCACCCTGCTTTCTAGCATCCAGCCATGGGTATCCTTTACACAGTGGACCACAGGCAGATTTTTGCCTTCGCTGGTCTCAAGATAATTTTCATAATGGGTATCCCTTGTGGCATAGATGTTTTTGGGATCATACTCCTTTATTTTTTTGATGACATTATCAACTATGCCCTCTGCTTCCTTCGTACCAAGGGCTCCATCGATAAAATCATTCTGCATATCAACAACTACAAGTACTTTTTCCTTTTCCATAAATATTATCTCCGATTCTATAATTTCTTGAGAATAGTATCACTATATACATAAAATGTCAATAATCTGCTCATTTTATAATATCAAATTTTCATTGTGATATATTTGATTTGAGGTTATAATATATAAAAAGGCCGAAAGGAGAATTGAATATGAATCCCTATAATCTTGATATAACCAGAATCGTAAAATATGTCTGTCTCACATCCATAGCCATAGTAGGAATCATCTTCGGATGCCATACTTTCCAGAAAATGTTTGAAGTCCAGGCCGCCCTTGAATATGATAAGAGCTGGTCAGATGAGGACTGAAAAAAGGATATACAAAGTATATCCTTTTTTTATTATCAAAATTATCTGAAATTAGGTTCTCTCTTTTCCATAAACGCCTTTGTGCCTTCAACGGCGTCCGGCTGTGTGAATGCTGCCGCAAACATATCCTTTTCTATCTCAAGGCCGTTTGTCATATCCGTATCGCATCCCCTGTTTATGGCAGCCTTTGCGCAGGCTACGGCAGATGCAGATTTTGAAAGTATGAGCTTCATCATATTTTCCGCCTCATCCATGAGCTTATCCGCCTCTGTTACCTTATTTACAAGGCCTATCCTTAAGGCTTCATCAGCCTTTACCTGTCTTCCGGTAAATATGAGCTCCTTTGCTATGCCGCTTCCCACAGTCCTTGTGAGCCTCTGGGTGCCTCCAAAGCATGGTATAAGTCCAAGGTTCACCTCGGGCTGGCCAAATACAGCCTTTTCTGATGCTATCCTTATGTCGCAGGCAAGGGCTACTTCACATCCTCCGCCCAGGGCATAGCCATTTACTGCAGCTATTACCGGCTTTTCAAGGTTTTCTATGGCATCACAGGCAGCCTGTCCCCTTTTTGAGGCCAGTCGTCCATTGGCAGCTGTAAAATCACTGAATTCGCTTATGTCAGCTCCGGCAATGAATGCCCTGCCCTTTGATGAAATTATTACTCCCTTTATGCTCTCATCAGCGGCTATCCTCTCCATGACCGTGACGATCTCCCCAAGTGTCTCCACATTAAGGGCATTAAGTGCCTTTTCCCTGTTCATATAAAGGAACGCTATTGAATCCCTCTCTTCTCCGGAGATATTTTTGATCCCCTCCATCACCTTTTCAATCATAATTTATTCCTCCCCATATTTAAATTATAATTATATATACAAATGGTATGGTCACAAGACAAAGCAGTGTAGATATAAATATATACTTCGACGCCAGAACATCGTCTCCTCCAAATTCCTTGGCAAACAGCGCGCAGAAACTTGCCGTAGGTATGGCAGCTCCCACAACAAGAGTATTGAGGAACATCTGGTCATATATGAATATCCTTCCTATGTAATATATGGCAAGGGGTATGACTATAAGTCTCATAACGGCTGTCACATATACTCTCCAGTCCGCAAGTATCTCTTTAGGATTGTTTTTTGTCAATGTGGCGCCTATGTATATCATGGCCATGGGTGTCGTAAGATTGGCAAGTCCGGTGAGGGTATCAGTTATGGGCTGAGGCGGGTGGACATTTAAAAGAGCCAGGATAAGACCTCCAAGAAGAGCATAGTTTACAGGCATTTTTGACATCTTTTCAGCCATAAGCCTGAAGCCGCCCTTTCCAGGTGTCTGAGTCCCGAATTTCGATATGGTTAGCATTCCTATGGTGTATACGGAAATACTGCAGGCAAGGTTTCCAAAGGATGCGTTCATAAGCACCTGGTCTCCAAGGATGGATGTTAGGACCGGTATTCCTATGAATGTATAATTGGGAAATGTTACGGCAAAGGCTGTAACTCCTGTTTCTTCCCTCTTTAATCTCATGAGTTTTGCTGTCAGGTATCCAACGGGAGTAGATAAGATATATATGGCAAAGCTAATCAACAGCATGGCAATTCCCTGGGATATCATATTTCTGTCAAATGATGTCAGGAAAATATTTAATATCAGTGCCGGCAGTGATATGAAAAGCAAAAGTTTTACTATGCCGTCTGAAAATTCGTCACTCAGTATTTTCAGTTTTCTAGCAGCATAACCTATGGCTATATATATAGTAAGAATAACGAGTTTGCTCATTATTGTAAAAAACAGTTCCAAAATCTATCCCCCCAAAACTACGATATTATTCAATATAGCACATCGAATTGTTCAATACAAGCATAAGCTATTGACTTTCGACATTATCGGCATTATACTGTTATCAGTTTTAGGGCGAGGCGAAATTCCTCACCGGCGGTAATAAGCAGGTCAATAAACGATGCTTGAGTCCGAGAGCTTTCTTAGCTGATTTGGGTCAGATCCCCGAACCGACGGTATAGTCCGGATAAAGGAACTATGATATATGTTCTGTCTTTTTTGCGTGTCCTAAAACCTCTGGGCACGTTTTTTAATGTCCTAAACATAATTTTACAGCATAATTTCAGGAGGAATTAAAAATGGAACGTTCATCTCAATTAAGAAAACTTACAACAATGGGTATGATGGCTGCTGTTTCTATAATCCTTGTGTATCTTATACACTTCCCTATTTTCCCGGCAGCGTCATTCCTTGAATATGACCCGGCGGATATCCCCATATTCATATGCACCTTCCTTTACGGCCCTTTGAGCGGTTTTGTACTTACTGTCATCGTCGCATTCATTCAGGGATTTACCGTAAGCTCACAGAGCGGCATAATCGGTGTTATGATGCATATTTTCGCCACAGGATTTTTCACCATCGTTGCCGGAAACATTTATAAGAGAAACAGAAGCAAAAAAACAGCTGTTTTATCCCTTGTAATTGGCTCGATAGTTATGGTCATCATGATGTGCATTTGGAATATCGTATTTACCCCTCTTTTTATGGGCACACCCAGAGAAGCCGTTCTGAAAATGATCGTGCCTATAATCATACCTTTCAACGTCATAAAGGCCGGTGTAAACTCATTCGTAACATTCCTTATATATAAAAAGATCGCTAACCACATTCCCCATGGAGAAGAAGTTTATGCGACTATCAAAAAGGAAAAAGAAAGCAAAAATGATGAGATAAAAGAAACTAAAAACGATGAGATAAAAGAAAGCAAAAACGATGAGATAAAAGAAACTAAAAACGATGAGATAAAAGAAACTACAGTTGAAAATGCTGAATGATATAAACAGCAAAACCTCTCCGAAAATTTCGGAGAGGTTTTTTTGTATTATTTAGCTGATATAAGTTTTTTAAGGGCTGATTCCAATCCATTTACACTGAGGGGATACATATCAAATTCATCCATAAGTATGCCCAGAGTCTCCTTCCAGTAGTTTCCGGGCATATAGTTCATACTTCCCGGATTCAGCCATACAATATGCTTGAACCTGGCCTTAACTTTCCTGAACCAGTCCAGGCCGCTTTCTTCTCCCATCATACTATAGCTGTAATAATAGGAGCTGGTGCCCAAAAGCTCATAAGGAGCCATGGCCGCGTCTCCAAGTATTATTACTTTATAGTCGCTTCCCAGCGTCCTTAATACCATTTCCGTGTCTATCCATCTTCCAGGCATACATTCGGCATCGGTATAGAGCCTCTCATATATGCTGTTATGGAAATAATATATTTTAAGGTCCTTAAAATGATTTGACTTTCTTACAGCCATAAACAGCTTGCCGCAGAGGTCCCTGTAATAATCCATGGAACCGCCGCTGTCTATGAGCATGAGCACCTTTACCGTATTTCTCCTGGGCCTGTCATATACGAGTTTGAGTTTTCCTGCATTGTTGCATGTCTCATCTATGCTCTCATCCAGGTCAAGTTCAGTTTTGGGCGCGTCTGTCTTTGAAGAAAACTGCCTGAGTTTTCTAAAGGCCATCTGAAACTGCCTGCTGTCTATTATCTTGTCTTCCGTGAAATCTTTGAATCTTCTCTCGCCGGCTACCCTGAATGCCCTCTTATGCACGCTTTCTCCGCCGACCCTTATGCCCTTTGGACTGTTGCCGTTATTTCCGAATACGGACATTCCTCCGGTGCCGACCCAGTATTTTCCGCCGTTATGCTCACTGTCCTGCTCCTCAAGACGTTCCTTGAGCATCTCCTCTATCCTCTTATACTCAAGCCCCATGTTATGGAGGGCGACTTCCTCGTCGTAATTTCCCGGCGTATCCTTGGGATTATTCAGCCAGTCAAGGAGCTCCTTTGGTATGTCGTTAAGAAAATCTATATCCTTGAAAAACTCAAGGAAGGCTCCGTCAAATTTATCAAAGTCAGTCTCGCTTTTCACAAGCACAGACCTGCACAGATAATAAAAATTAGTAAAGCTTGAGTAAGCCAGGCCTTTATCCAGGGCTTCATTAAAGGACAGCCATTCATTAAGAGATACATCCAGGCCCTTTCCCCTCAGAAGATATAAAAATGAATCAAACACTGCTGTTCACTCCTGTTCCTGTCATTCTCTATCATTCTCTGTTATTCTCAATTTATTTAAAGGGGAATGTAGTCCTTTTTTTAGCCATCTCAAGGGCGTCTATATCCTCGTTCTTCTTGAGGATTACTCCCGCAAATGGTATCTCCTTAGTTATTCTCTCAACTGGTATGCCGCTTATGGTGAGGGCCTGTATCCAGTCTATTATTTCAGATGTGCTCGGTTTTTTCTGAATGTCCTTAAGGCTCCTTACATAATAAAAGGCAGCTATGGTCTGATCGATTATATTTTTATCCAGATCAGGATAATGTACTTTTATGATCTCTTTCATAAGCTCCTCATTGGGGAACTCGATATAATGGAATATGCATCTTCTTAAAAATGCGTCGGGAAGTTCCTTCTCAGCATTGGATGTGATTATTACCACGGGGCGTTTCTTTGCCTTTATGGTCTCGCCTGTCTCAGGGATATAAAACTCCATTTTATCCAGCTCCCATAAAAGGTCATTGGGGAATTCCAGGTCTGCCTTATCGATCTCATCTATGAGGAGTATGACCTGTTCATCACTGCTGAAGGCCTCTCCGACCTTTCCAAGATGTACATACTTTTTGATGTCATCTACGCCTTCTCCGCCAAACTGGCTGTCATAAAGCCTCTGTACTACGTCATATACATAAAGTCCATCCTGGGCCTTTGTAGTTGATTTTATGTTCCATATAATAAGTCTTTTGCCAAGGGCATTTGCCACCGACTGGGCAAGCATGGTCTTTCCTGTTCCAGGTTCACCCTTTATGAGCAGGGGTTTTTCAAGGGCCATGGCTATGTTAACGGCTCTCATGAGCTCTTCTGAAGCTACATAATCCGTACTTCCTTCAAATTTTGATCTATCAAGTTTATTATCGTTCATTGCGAGTCCTCCGTAGTCTTTACGTTGTCTTTTTTGGGATTTATTCTACATGAGGCTGTCTTTTATGTCAATACCAATAAAATTATTAGTTAGCCAAGTTTCCTTCAAAAGATAAGGCGGGGCATATAGCTGTCCCGCCTTAAAATAAAAATCATCATATCATATTTTTAACTTTCCAGCTCCTGAATTCCCGTACTATGAGTGTCAGGGCAAGTATGAATGTAAGGGTGTCAGCCGATGGAGCAGCAAACAATGCCCCGTCCAGTCCCATTATGCCCGACAGTATGACAGCAAGAGGTATCAGGAAAAACATCTGCCTTGAAAGGGATATAACAAGGGCCTTTACCGGCTTTCCGATTGCCTGGAAAAATGATGCCGTTGCCATGGGCGGACCATATATGAAAAAGGCCATCATATATATCCTTATAAAGTGCTCAGTGAATTCATTATAAAGCTCATTATTATCAACGAACAGCGCTCCGACCTTTCCCGCAAAAATCATATAAAGGGCAAACCATAAAATCGATATGGAAAATGCGGTCATTATGGCCAGCTTATAAGTCTCCTTTACCCTGCTGTACTGTTTGGCGCCATAATTATATCCATTTATGGGCTGTGTTCCCGAGGATACGCCAACGAACATGGAATGGGCCAGCTGATATATTTTCATTACCATTCCATAACAGGACAGGGCTATGTCACTGCCATAGATGGTCGCCGCTCCGTATTTTCTCATGAGGTTATTCATAACTATCTGGGTTATGGCGGCACTTATCTGGGTGAAAAAGCTTGGTATGCCAAGGGAAAATATTTCTTTACATACTGCGGCCCTTGGCATAAATATTCTGCGGCTGAAATTAATGTTTTTAAGTCTGGGTATGTAGGCAAGGCACATAATGCCCGATACTATCTGTCCTATAATGGTTGCAGCCGCAGCTCCAACTACTCCCATATTGAACCTCATTATGAAAAGAGCGTCCAGCACCACATTTATTACCGCTCCTATCATCATACATTTCATGGTATATTTAGGGTTTCCGTCCGCCCTTATTATGGCTGTGAATGAAACGCAGAATATCATAAAGGGAAGGCCGGCAAGGATTATCCTTGAATAGCTCATTGCTGAGGCATATACCGTGTCAGTAGCACCAAATAGCAAAACAAGATCACTCAAAAAAATATTTCCAAAAACTAAAACCAGTATGTCAAAGCATATAAGAAGGAAAAAGGCGTTTCCAAAGGCATGGTCTGCCTTTTCCTGTTCCTTTCTTCCCAGGTGCAGGCTGACATTGGCCGCGCATCCGTCTCCTATCAGAAGGGCCGCAGCCATACATATGGTAGTCATGGGAAAGGCTACATTTGTGGCGGCAATGCCAACGACTCCAGCCTTCTGCCCGACAAATATCTGGTCAACTATGTTATAAAGGTAGTTGACGATAAGTGTCAGTGCTGTCGGTACCGAAAACTTAAGCAGCAGTTTAGATATTGGTTCATAAGCCAGCGGGTTTCTCTCATTCTCTTTCATAACCATTCCCCTTTCCGAAATAAAAAAAGCATCTGAAACAGATGCTCTTGGTTTCAAAAAGGGTCCGGAGAACAGCTGTTTCAGCCATCTTCTCCCATCCAGACTTACTGTCGGCTCCAGACTTTAACTGGATTCTGCGAAAATTCCGCTCGCGGGCTTTTACCGCCGGTAGGGTCACTTCCCATTTCCGAAGAATGTTTAATTTAATTATACAGAATATTTGTATTTATTTCAACCAAAAGGTCCGACAAATTTAACTTTAATATAAAATCAATAAATTTCATAATCAGTTATTTTATAGGAAATATATTGGCAATGATTTTTTTATAATTTTTAACATATTATGTATACTTTGTTTAAAAGTTTATCCTATAATATAATTATTACAAAGGAGGGATCTATATTATGAAAAAGAAAATTTTATGTACGTTTATAGCTGTTTTGATGTTTGCCTCTTCTGCTTATGCCCAAAATATAAAAATAAGCGTAAACGATAAAAATATTCAGACAGATACATCATCAGAAATAAAGGACGGTACTGTTTTTGTTCCCATAAGTTTTATAGCCGGAGGACTAGGAGCCGATATAAAATGGGAAGATTCAAAGGCAGTGCTCACCATGGGTGATGATACATATATATTTATACCAGGAAGCATCACCGCCTATAAAAATAACAACGCCTATGTGCTTAAAAATGCTGCGTATATATCCAACAGCCGCACCCTTGTGCCCCTTGAGGCATTAAATGAGATGATGGGCTGCTCTGCAGACTATGATGATAAGACCGGACTTATAAAAATAG
Source organism: Clostridiales bacterium (assembly GCA_019423725.1). Lineage (GTDB taxonomy): Bacteria > Bacillota > Clostridia > Lachnospirales > Anaerotignaceae > Metalachnospira. Next base: position 19,983 of record JAHZAW010000003.1, on the reverse strand, counting down.
ATTCAGCTGGTGATGATACTGCTGCTTCCCCGATCCCTGACATAAACCTTGAAAACCATGCTTCAAACTTCGTTATCCTTCCTTTGAGCTGGAACGGCATAACAAGGGATGCGGACATATATACCGCACTTATTCATAGTGATACGGCCGATACGAACATTTACAGGCCCCAGGTCAATGAACTTTTCAAATTTACCTTCAGCGGCTCGGTCCCTGATAAAGTATCCGTAAGTATGACCTATTATGGTGAACGAAACAACGAATACCCGGAAGAATCCGTTCCCGTATTTAAGAACGGAATCACATTTGAATTCCTTGACCAGCCCATACCGGACTCAGACAGTTCCTGGGGCTCAAGGATATATATAATAAAAGCTGCCTGGGGAGAAAATGTATGCCAGTATGCATTTATAACTGACAACAAGTTTGCTTACTCAGCGTTGGAAGACCTTGGCCAGAGAATGAAAGACCTCCATGCCATCGACTATTGCATAATCGGCAACTATGTATATTATGCTGTTTTCGGTGGTGAAGAAGGATTCCACAGGATGCTCCTTGACGGAACTGAAGATAAAAGGATATGCGATTTCAGCGGCATTACCTCAAGTTTAAACGGAAGCACAAGGATAGAGCTCCTTCCGCAGGATGACAACAGTATATTATGCGAGATACAGCAAATGCAGGAATATAACGGAGACGGCACCCTCACAGGCCCCTTCCCCATTGATTATTACAGGATAGATCTATCCAACTATAAAATTACTAAACTTGACAAGGCTGATTGATTTACATCCCGGCAGATCTTAACTGCTGGGATTTTTTATATTATCCTGTTTTTCAGCCTTTCTGAACTTTTGGTTTTTTCCATACTGTGGTATACTTATAAAAACATATCTTTTGAGGTGCTTTATGAATATAGAAAAAAATAAAACATATAATGCCGAATGTGTTTCCTCCGGTTCGGAAGGAGAAGGCATAGTTAAAATAGATGGATTTACGGTATTTGTTCCGGGTATGCTTCCCGGGGAAAAGGGAGACATACTCATCGTAAAACTCAAAAAAAATTACGGCTATGGAAAACTTATGGAGCTTTCGCAGTCCTCACCCGAAAGGACTGAACCTCCCTGTCCCTATTATAGGACCTGCGGAGGATGTTCCCTTCAGCATATGTCATACAGCGCTCAGCTGGAATTTAAAAAGAATAAAGTAAGGGACTGTATGGAAAGGATCGGATCGATACAGGGAGCAGTATATCCTGATACCGTCGGTATGGACGAGCCCTGGAGATACAGAAACAAAGCCCAGTACCCCATAGGAAAGGATAAAGACGGAAAAACATTGATCGGTTTTTATGCCCCCAGGAGCCATAGGATAACGGATATTAATGACTGTATGCTCCAGATGCCCGGCTCCTCAAAAATAATCGAGATAGTAAGAAAATATATCGATGACTTCCACATACCCGTTTATGATGAGTCAAAGCACAGCGGTCTGCTCCGCCATGTCATAACAAGGACTGCATACCACACCAAAGAAATGATGGTGACATTTGTAGTAAACGGCAGAAAGCTGCCCCACAGTGAAGAACTGATAGAAGCCCTTAAAAATACTGGTTTTGTATCATCCATCGTTATGAACATCAACAGAGAAAAGACCAATGCCATACTTGGCGGAGAATCAGTCACTTTATGGGGAAAGGATACCATCCGTGATATGATAGGCGGCATAAATTTTGATATATCCTCCTTAAGTTTTTATCAGGTAAATCCTGTCCAGACGGAAAAGCTCTATAACATAGCCGTTGAATCCGCCGGACTTACGGGAAATGAAAATGTAATAGATGTTTACTGCGGCATAGGGACTATATCACTTTTTGCCGCCGGCAGAGCAAGATCAGTCTACGGCATAGAGATAGTTGAAAGAGCCATTGAGGACGCTAAACATAATGCCGAGATAAACGGTATCAAAAATGCTGTCTTTGAGGCTGGAAAGGCAGAAGATATACTTCCAAGGCTTTATTCCGAAGGCGTAAAGGCCGATGTTATTTTCCTTGACCCTCCTAGAAAGGGCCTTGAGCCATCAGTCATAGACGCTGTATGCGGCATAGACCCTGAAAAGGTAGTATATGTATCCTGTGACCCGGCTACCCTTGCCAGAGACTTAAAGCTTTTCAGCCAAAAAGGATATAGGACAAACAAAATAAATACTGTGGATATGTTCTGCCAGACAGGGCATGTGGAAACGGTGGTCCTCCTGACAAGATGATAATAATCGATATTTCAATACCAAATACTTGAAAAAAATAAATTTTTTTAAATATTTTGAATGGATATGGCTTTGTCGATCGTATTATTATTGAAATCATTAAAAAGCAAACTAGGAGGTATTATTATGAAAAAAGCAGCGGCGGTTATGATAGCGGCAGTATTAGTTCTTACGGCAGGAGCTGTAAACGCATTTTCAGCAGAATATCATCGTGGCCAGAGATATATCGATCTTAATAATGACGGTATTTGTGATAATCAGGCGGCAGGCTATGGCGGTAGATGTTTTATAGACAATGACGGAGACGGCGTATGCGATTATTACGGCACAAGGTGTTATAATGATTGTGCAGAAGGATATTACTGCCAGGGAACAGGCTGTGCTTCTGGATGTTTTATTGATAACGATGGCGACGGAATATGTGACTACTATGGCACAGGCCTTGGCATGGCCTATGGAAGAAACAGCCAAAATGGTCAGAACGGTCAGAACTCACAGAACGGCTGTAATGGACAGAATATGTATTCACATCATGGCAGAGGAAACTGTCACAACAGATAATTAAGCAGATGGGATGTTTTTCATGCGCAGCGAAGAAGATGTTAACAGAGCAGTTGAACAGTACGCGGATACTGTCAAGAGGATCTGTTTTATTCATTTAAAAAATGAGGCGGATACTGAGGACATATTTCAAAACGTGTTTTTGAAGTATGCCCTCAGCTCCGTTGTATTTAAAAGTCCAGAACATGAAAAGGCCTGGTTTATCCGTGTCACGATAAATGCCTGTAAAGATCTTCTTAAAAGCTTTTTCCGCAGCCATACGGTTTCACTCAATGAAGCGGTGGAACATTCAGGCATTACGGATGATGAATACAGGGAAGTAATGGAGAGCATACTCCGCCTTCCCGAAAAATACAGAAGGGTCATTTATCTTCACTATTATGAAGGATATACCGCACCCCAGATAGGCACCATATTAAACAAAAATCCAAACACGGTATATACCCTTTTGACAAGGGCCAGACAGATGCTTAAAAAGGAGCTGGGAGGTGGCTATGATGAATGATAAGATCATAGGCGCATTTAATGAAGTACATGCGGACAGCCAGTTAAAAGAAAACACTAAAAAGTTAACAGCCCAAAAATTAAGCCGCAGGTCTGTAAAGGCCGTGCACCCGAAGATGTTCAAATTGGCCTATGCCTTTGCCATGTGCTTTATATTCTTCATTGCCTTTGGAGGATATAATATATATTTCACTCCCACATCCATAATAAGCATAGATATAAACCCTTCCATAGAGATAGGCATAAACCGTTTGAACAAGGTCATAAGTGTAGAAGGCTATAACGAAGACGGCGTGGATTTTGCCAATTCTTTGGATATTTTATATGATGACTATGAGGATGCCATTGATGAAGTCCTCCAGAGCGATACCATTAAAACATGTCTGGCTAAGGACGAGTTTTTATCCGTGGCTGTGGTGGAAATAAACGGTACACAGAGTGAGGATATTTTACAGTATGTGTCTAACTGCACATCAGGACATAAGAACGCATACTGCTATGGACTAAGTTCCGATGACGCGTCATCCGCCCACTCCCTGGGGCTGTCCTACGGAAAATATAATATATATCAGGAGCTTCATTCATGCGGTTCACACATAACTCCAGAAGAAGCAAGTGAGATGACCATGAAAGAACTCCGCCAGATGCTCTATGACCTTGACCCCGAGAGCGAAAACGCATCATCACAAAACTACAGCTGTGATAACTATTCCTCTGAACATGGCCATGGTAACGGGCATGGCAGCGGAAACGGAAACGGCTATGGAAAGCATTATGGACAAAATTAAGATTGAGAAGTGTCTCAAAGCCCTGCGCTGACAGCGTGGGGCTTTTTTAATGCCTATGTTTTCTTTAAAATAACTGGATAACAATCCAATTTTTATCATATTCTCATGTTTTCTTAACTTGGTTTTAGGTTCAGGTAATATAATAAATATAATATAGGTAAACTACGGACAAAACAGACAGGGAGACATATTTATGAGACTATTGCTGGCAGAAGATGAAAAATCCCTTTCCAGGGCTCTTACAGCCATTTTGGAAAGGAATAATTATTCCGTTGACGCGGTATACGATGGTCAGGAAGCCCTTGACTATCTGGAGTGCGGTCAATATGATGGTGTCATTCTGGATATAATGATGCCAAAGGTCGACGGCATAACAGTACTTAAAACCATCAGAGAAAAAGGAAATCAGATACCCGTCCTTATGCTCACGGCCAAGGCCGAGGTTGACGATAAGGTCGAAGGTCTGGACTCAGGAGCAAATGACTATCTGACAAAACCATTTCAGTCAAAGGAGCTGCTGGCAAGGATAAGGGCAATGACAAGAAACGGCACTATCCAGCTGAGTTCACTGCTTAAAATGGGCAATGTTACCCTTGACCAGGCAAAATTTGAGCTTTCAACGCCCAGCGGAAGTGTGCACCTGGCCAATAAGGAATTTCAGATGCTGGAGCTTTTGATGAGCAATCCCCACAGGCTCATTTCATCGGAGCATTTTTTAGAAAAAATATGGGGCTGTGACAGCGATGCCGAATTAAATGTGGTATGGGTATATATATCCTATCTCAGGAAAAAACTTTCAGCCCTTAAGGCTGATATCCAGATAAAAGCCAGCCGCAACGCCGGGTATTCTTTGGAGGAGATCAAATGATAAAAAAATTAAGGATAAAGCTGATTTTTGCGGCTATGATATCTCTTCTGGCCGTACTGCTTGTGATAATGGGTACAGTTGGATGTCTCAACTATATAAAGATAGTATCTGATGCCGACAAGACCCTCTCCATTCTGGAAGAAAATGATGGTTTCTTTCCCAATACACAGCAGGAGCCGTCAGAAATGCCAGATGATGTCTTTCCCTTTGGCAGAGGACGATGGATAAAGGATGATGCCATACCTCCTGAGCTGCCCTTTGAAACAAGATATTTCTTTGCCAGACTAGACGAAAACGGTGATACCCTGTCCGTAAATACCGGAAAAATAGCAGCTATAGATAACGAGACCGCCGAGGAATACGCCAAAAGCGTATGGGAGGACGGCTCCAATAAAGGTTTTATCGGAAATTACCGCTATATTATGTCAGATTCAGATGGTGGATCTCTCATAATTTTTCTTGACTGCGGAAGGAGCCTGGATAATTTCAGGACGCTTCTCATAAGCTGTATCGCCGTATCCATAACAGGTTCGGCCCTTGTCCTCCTGCTTCTTATACTGCTTTCCGGGCGCATAGTTAAGCCATTTTCCGAAAACTACGAAAAACAGAAGCGTTTCATTACCGATGCCGGCCATGAACTTAAGACGCCTCTTACGATAATCGACGCCGATGCCGAGATACTGGCCATGGATATTGGAGAAAATGAGTGGCTGAATGACATCCAGGCCCAGACAAAACGTCTGACAGAGCTCACCAATGACCTTATACTGCTTTCAAGGATGGAGGAGGAACAAAAAGCCGCCCAGATGATGGACTTTCCCCTGTCTGACGCAGCCGAAGAAACTTTGCAGAGCTTTCAGAATGTAGCAAAGGCACAGGGCCGAATATTGGATATTCATATCGAACCCATGGTATCATTCTGCGGAGATGAAAAATCCATAAGAAAGCTTATCTCCATACTTATGGACAATGCCATAAAATATTCACAGTCTGGCGGAAACATATCCTTTGACCTCAGCCGTCAGAAAAATCAAATAAATATTTCTGTATACAATACAGCTGAACACATATCAAAGGAACAGACGCCCTATCTTTTTGACCGTTTTTACCGTACTGACCAGTCCAGGAACTCATCCACCGGAGGTTACGGTCTTGGCCTTTCCATAGCCCAGGCAATAGTCCTGGCACATAAAGGAAAGATAAGCGCCTCTACTTCCGATGAACGCTCTCTTACCATAAATGTAGTATTTCCTGTTTAAGTTAAGCTGCCATTTTCTGCGGCAGAATGTTATATAAAATTTAAACGCCAGCTTTTTATCAAGGCTGGTGTTTTTATTTTATTAAATCTATGTAATTTTAAAGTTAAATTAAGCTGCGGGATATATCATTTATATGAAAACAGGGAAAGGAGTGGATAATATGAAATTCCGCCATGAATGGAAACATGAAATAGGATATTCAGATATGCTTATATTAAGGAGCCGTCTTAAGTCAGTCATGCAAAGTGACCCAAATGCAAAGGACGGAAGATATTTTGTAAGAAGCCTGTATTTTGATAATCTTCAGGATAAAGCTCTTATGGAAAAGATCAACGGAGTGAACCGCAGGGAAAAATTTCGTCTGCGTTACTATAACAACGATCTTTCACACATCACCCTGGAAAAAAAGAGCAAAATAAACGGCCTCTGCGGTAAACAGCAGCAGGTCATCGGCTATGAGATAGCAGAACAGATACTTAACGGTGATATTGAAGCACTTACTGCCTCTGACAGGCCTTCGCTTTTGATGGAACTTGGCATAAAAATGAAGACCCAGGGACTTATGCCAAAAACTATAGTGGATTACGAGAGGGAGCCATTTATATGTGAGGCAGGAAATACACGGGTGACCATGGATTACAACATAAGGACCGGTCTTATCAGCAGGGATTTTCTTGAACCCGAGAGCATAACTGTTCCGGCCGGTGACGCTCCCATCATACTTGAGGTAAAATGGGACGAATTTCTGCCCTCTTTTGTAAGGGATCTTGTTCAGATACCAGGAAGACGCACAAGCGCCTTCTCAAAATACGCAGCTTGCAGGATATATGGCTGAAATAAATGATATAAGGAGAATTTTATGACATTTCAGGATATTTTTAAATCAAGCTTTTTGGAAAATGTAACGAGCGTATCCATATTCGATATGGTACTTGCCCTTGTTCTGGCCTTTGGCATAGGGCTTTTTATATTTCTTATCTATAAAAAGACATTTGCCGGAGTTATGTACTCATCAAACTTCGGAGTTACCCTCATTGCCCTGGTCATGGTGACGACGCTGGTAATACTGGCCGTAACTTCAAATATAGTTCTTTCACTGGGTATGGTCGGCGCCTTATCCATCGTACGTTTCCGTACGGCCATTAAGGAGCCTCTGGACATAGCCTTCCTTTTCTGGTCCATAGCCGCCGGCATAGTACTCGCTGCTGGACTTATCCCCCTGGCAGTTTTCGGAAGTGTTGTCATAGGGCTCGTACTTCTTGTATTTGCCAACAAAAAAGCCCATTATAATCCATATATGGTGGTACTTCGCTGTGAAGACCATGCGAGCGAACTTTCAGCCAGTGAGTTCCTTAAGGCTCAGGTGCAGCGCTCAGTTATAAAGAGCAAAACAGCTCAGAAAGGCCTTATCGAACTCAATGTTGAGATACGTCTTAAAGATGATAATACCGACTTTGTAAATACCCTGGCAGAAATGCCCGGTGTGAGCAGTGCGGTACTGGTAAGCTATAACGGAGAATATATGGGTTAATGGAGGTAGTATATGTCAACACACAAATATATTGAAAGGATCTGCGCCATTGCCACCCTGATAGTAATTGTGTTGTCCATATTATTTATGAATGCCGAAAAGTTCGGTATACAGCCCGCCTCTCAGTCAAAGGAATATGAAAATACGTTATTTGATACGTCAGTGGTGCATACCATAGACATTCAGATGGACGACTGGGACAGTTTTCTGGATACATGCATAAATGAGGAATACTCATTATGCTCCCTGACCATAGATGGAGAGACTTACTCCAATGTGGCCATCCGCGGCAAGGGAAACACTTCCCTCACCCAGGTGCAGAGTTATGGAAATGACCGCTACAGCTTTAAAGTTGACTTTGACCATTATGATGACAGCATCAACTACTATGGCCTTGACCGTCTCTGTCTGAACAATATTATCCAGGATAACACCTATATGAAGGACTATCTTACATATCAGATGATGGATTATTTCGGTGTGGACGCGCCTTTAAGCAGCTTCGTCTATATTACGGTCAATGGAGAAGACTGGGGATTATATGTGGCTGTGGAAGATGTCACGGATTCATTCCTGGAAAGGAATTATGGAAATGATTACGGTGAGCTTTACAAGCCTGACAGCACAGGAAATATGGGCGGCCAGGGCGGAAAAATGCAGGCGCCTGGGGACATCGGAGATTTTACAGACAACAAAAACTTGGACGAAAATGCTGGGGATTTTCAGCCTCCCACAGACATTGAATTTTCTCCTGCCGATGATACGCAGGATATCCAGCGAACCCAGGGAGGCCGTGGAGGACCTGGCGGTGGAGGCGGCGGAATGAGCAGCGATGACACCCTGCTTGTATACACCGATGACGACTATGACAGTTACAGCAATATTTTTGATAATGCAGAGACTGACATAACCGACGCCGATAAAGACAGGCTCATATCATCCCTTAAACAGCTTAATGAAGGAGAAAACATAGATGAGGTAGTAAACGTGGATGAAGTCATAAGATATTTTGTGGTCCATAACTTTGTCTGTAACTTTGACAGCTACACCGGCTCCATGATACATAACTACTATTTATATGAAGAAGACGGGCAGTTATCCATGATACCTTGGGATTATAACCTTGCATTCGGAGGATTCATGGGAGGCTCTGATGCGGACTCACTGGTCAATTATCCAATAGATACGCCTGTTTCGGGGCTTTCTGTGGAAGAAAGGCCCATGCTGGCCTGGATCTTTGCCGATGAAGAATATACAGAACTCTATCACGCCTACTTTGCTGAATTTATTTCCAGCTTTTTTGACAGCGGATATTTTGAGCAGATGATGGACGATGTATATGAACTTATTTCTCCCTATGTGGAGAAGGACCCCACAAAGTTCTGTACCTATGAGGAATTTGAGACGGGCTTCAGCACTTTGAAAGAGTTCTGTCTTCTCCGTGCCGAAAGCATAACAGGACAGCTCAACGGCACCATACCATCCACCTCTGAAGGCCAGCAGGAAGATTCTTCCTCCCTCATAGACGCTTCATTCATATCTATCACTGATATGGGCTCCCAGGGAGGAAATATGGGAGGCGGCGGAGGCAGACGCGAAAACCTGCCTGATATGGCTGGCACAGATGATGCCACAAACAACGCAGAAGGCACTGCAGACAATATGTCAGCTGATATTCCCTTCCCTGATGCCTCCACCGCTGATTTACCGGGAGATGCTTCAGCCCCGGCAGATGCAGAGGGAGAAAGTACAGAGAACAGCCAGGCTGATACTTCACAAAGCCCTGAAAATACACAGGCGCCAGGAGGAAGAGTCAATATCCAGAGTACTGTCTCTGGAACAGATCAGCAAAGTACATCTTTGCCGAAAACGCCATCAGATACAGCAGGAAGTGGCCAGATTAATACAGGCTCAGAGCAGTCCCAGGAAGACAGTGCCGCCTCTTCCGATGGTTTAAATGACACCGCTCTAGAAGATATGCAAAATACGGACATGGCTCCGGGCATGAACAGAATGGCTCAAAACGGAGCTCCTGCCGAAAGCCAGAACAGCGGCAGCACCCTTATACTTATCATAGTATCAGCCGTTGTTTTAGCTGCCGGAATATTGATAGCAGCACTATATAAAAAGTAAGTTCCAACCCTCAAATAAATACTGTGCGATACGCACACGCCCGGAAGTTTCCTTCCGGGCAGACACAAAAACGGGAGATAGGCTTGATCCTATCTCCCGTTTTATTTTTATTCTATTCATTTTCCGGCGGTAAATGCCGTTATCCTCCACTCAAAACTATTATTGGTCATAAATTTACAATATTAAAACCACTTCAACAGCTTTTAAGGCTGATAACAATACATTTAATACCACTTTATCAATATTCAGACTTTCTGATGTTCCTTCCTAGCATCTTCTGATATCCCGCCCAGGGGCCTGATGTGGAATCAGCACTTATAAATTCCTCAAACACCTTGCTCTTAGCGTCCATATCATCGGCACAGTGAAGTATATGGGCCTCTATGGTTTTGGGAAGCACAGGTGAACCGTATTCATACTCCCCATGATGGGAAAGTATACAGTGTTTTATAATGGTCTTGAGCCTGTCAGGGAAGCCGTCAATGGCAGCAGCTGTCTTCTCCACCAGTTCAGCTCCAATATATATATGTCCAAGGAGCTGTCCGTCATCGGTATAGTCATTGAGGGGAAAATCCGAAAGTTCCCACAGTTTTCCCACATCATGAAGCATGGCTGAGGCAACGAGAACATCCCTGTCTACAAATTTATATTTGTCAGCCATAAAATCACATATTTTTGTCACAGACAGGGAATGCTCCAAAAGGCCGCCTAAATATCCGTGGTGTACGCTTTTAGCAGCGGAATGCATGGGGAATTCCTTTGAAACAAAACTGTTTTTAAGTATTATCTTATCCAGCAGTTGTTTGATATAGGGATTTTTGAATGTGGATATATATCCAGTAAATTCTCCCCACATCTGTTTTATATCCTTATCCGTGGAAGGAATATAATCAGCAGGATCATACTCCCCTTCACGGCTTTTTCTTATTCTTTTTACATTGAGCTGGATGTCATTATTGAATATCTGGGCTGTGGCGTCTATCTTTATCATGTCATTTTCCGCAAAGGACTGAATGTCATTTCCAAGATTCCATACTTTAGCGTCCACAGTTCCCGTTTTATCAGCGAGCTTAAGAGACAGGTAGGTTTTATCGTTCTTTGACTTGAAAGTCTGCCTGCTTTTGCAAAGATAATGCTCTATTATTTGTTCTCCTTCTCTTATCTCATTTATATACTTCATTTTGTCCTCCTCATTCTTCTGACAGCTTAAGAGTAAACTCAAATTTCGCTCCGCCCATTTCAGATTCCTTACATACGATTATCTCTCCATGGGCATTTATTATTTCTTTTGCGGCGCACAGACCCAGGCCGCTTCCTGTTTTGTCACAGCCTCTGGATTCATCAGTCTTATAAAACGCCTCAAATACTTTTCTTCTTTGGTTTTCCGGTATTCCACAGCCGTTATCGCTGACAGCCACATATACCTTATGCTCATTTTTAGGTATTGTGGTCTCTATCTCAATGGTCCCTCCATCGGGAGTAAATTTCACCGCATTATCTATCAGATTATGCAGCACCCTATGTATCTCCTCCCTGTCGGCTTTGACCATGGTCTCCTTATCATCCAGCACCACTTTACATATAAGATTTTTCTTCTTGAACCTCTGCTCGAATACATCAAGCACTTCCCTTATAAGATCATTCAGGTCAAAATCTGATATTTCAAGCTCCAGGACGTTTTCCTGGGTCTTTCCCATATCAACTATATTATTGGTCAGAAGTGCCAGCCTCTTTGTCTCATCAAAAATTATATCCAGATAGTATTCATACTTGTCATCGGGTATTATACCATCTTTCATGGCCTGTATGAATCCCTGTATGCTGGTCAGCGGTGAACGAAGATCGTGGGCAACACTGGCTACGAACAGACGTCTTTCCTGTTCCTTTTTCTCAAGGCTTTCGGCCATATAGTTAAAACTGTCGCCCAGCTGGCCTATCTCGTCGTTTGATGTTATATCAAGCCTCCTGTCCAGATTTCCATCAGCGATTATCTGCGCCGCCTTATTCATCTCCAGCAGCGGCCTTGTCATCTTTTTAGAGAAGAAGTATATCATGACCACCGCCAGCAGAAGCCCTAAGGCTCCCGACAGGAACATTATCTCAAAGGTGGCAAGTATCGTCCTCTGTATCTCAGGCACTGGCGAACACAGGAATATGCCGCCGTATGTAATTCCATTGAATGTTATGGGATATCCAACAGTCATCATATTTTCCGAAAACATTCCGCCTATCTTTCCCCTGACGGTAACTATATTGCCATCCAGCACGCTCCTTATGGTCTCATTGGTAATGGACTGTCCCACCCATTCAGGGTCGATGGATGATGAAACAGCAGATACCTTTCCAAAACTATTTATAAAAAATATGCTGGTACCGGTGTAGTCCTCTATTATTTCTATTTTGTCCATTATGCCGTTTATGTCTATTATGCCGCTGGAAAATGATTTCGCGTACTGTCTGGCTATGGATCTGGCGTTATCCTTCAGCTGTGTCTGCTTCTGGTCAAAATAATAGTCAGTACAGAAATAATATACGGAGGCTGTCATTATGGTGAAAGCTGTAATAAATATAAGTATATAAACAGCTGTCTGTTTAAAAAACAATGAGCTCTTTTTTGACATTTAGATCATCTCGTTTCAAATTTGTATCCTACTCCATGGACGGTCTTTATACTCCAGTTTTCATCGTTTTTATTCAGTTTTTCCCTTATCCTCTTTATATGAACGTCCACGGTCCTTGAATCTCCTACATATTCATATCCCCAGATCTTATCCAGAAGCTGTTCCCTGGTAAAGACCTGGTTCTTGTTCTCAGCAAGGAAATACAGCAGCTCCAGCTCCTTGGGAGGGAATGAAAGGCTCTCTCCATGGTATATGACCGTATAGTCATTAAGGCTTATTTTAAGATTTTCAAAGGATACGGTCTTATCGTTTTCCTTCTCGTCGCTCTTTTCATATCTCCTGAGTACAGCCTTTACTCTGGCCACCATTTCCTTTGGCTCAAAGGGCTTTACTATATAATCATCCGCACCCATCTCAAGCCCAAGCACCTTATCAAAGGTATCACTTCTTGCTGTGAGCATTATTATGGGTACATCACTGTTTTTTCGTATGGTAGTGCATACCTGGTATCCGTCCATGCCGGGAAGCATTATATCAAGCATAACTAATTCAGGCTTAAATGAATAAAATTCTTCCATGGCCTTTCTTCCGTCATATACTTCCCTTGTCTCATACCCCTCCTTAGTAAGATAAAGTGATATGAGCTCAGCTATGTGCTTTTCATCATCAACAACCAGTATCCTTGTCTTTTCCAAACCTCTCATCCTCCTTTAAGGCACTTCCGATTATTGACTGTACCTTCGCAGGAAGCGCATTCTGCTCCTCCTTTGACATTCCTTTTGTCTCAATTATCGGATGATATGTCAGTCTGACAGTCTCATTTTTGATCCAAAAATTGTTGTCCTCCAGCACTCTATGAGTACCGTCTATTGTCAGCGGCAAAATCGGCGCGCCGCTCTTTGTGGCCAGTTTGAAAGAACCGCCCTTAAACTCAAGCATCTGTCCGTCTGTCCTTGTTCCTTCAGGGAATATGCACAGGCTGTAGCCTTCCTTGACCTTCTTTATGCCATCTAAAAGTGCCTGCATGGATTCCCTCAAATCGCTCCTGTTCATAAAAACACATCCAACCGATGACATCCATTTCCTTAATATCGGCACCTTTTTCAGCTCTGCCTTTGAAATAAATCCTATCGGCCTTCCTATGGTCTCCATTATTACAAATATGTCCACCATGCTCTGATGATTTGCTATGAGCACAAAGTTCCTGTCCTGAGGTATATTTTCAAGGCCATTGACTATTACATTCACTCCGGTTTTTTTCATGACCTTCGTGCATATATCAGATACTATGCTCCAAGTGTATTCCTCAGAGGCAAGTACGCCCTTCTCCTCCATTATTTTATCAGCCTCAGCAGTATGGCCGAACCTGAAAACTGCCTGTGTAACAACTGTAAAGTAAGTACTTATAGTTCTGAAAAACATTTTATTCCTCCAGTTTGCCCCAGTTTTTCTTCCACTTGCCCTTTTTAATATATCTTCCGTATGTATAAGCCGATACCGATGGTGTTATTGTCCAAGTGAGAGCTATGCCCTTAAGTCCAAGGGGAGTCAGATGGCTGAGTATATAAGCAGTCGGTATTTTTAACGCGTACTGTACACACAGACTGTTTATAAGCACAAATCCTGAACTTCCGCTGCCCTTCAAAAATCCCTGATAGGGATATACAAGAGCATATAAGAAATACATAAAGCATGCTATCCTTAAATATCCCCTCGCCACATCTATTACCTCAGCTTCCTGGGTAAATATCGAAGCAAGATTTCCTGCAAAAAGGAATATCGCGGCAAATATAACACATACATATACTACCGCCAGTTTTCTTCCTTCCTTAGCTCCCTCAAGAGCTCTCTTTCCCTTGCCCGCTCCAAGGTTCTGGGCAGCAAATGAAGCAACAGCATCATTTACCGCAGAACAGGGAAGTATGGCAAAGCTGTCCAATTTTACAGCTATTCCATAGGCCGCAGCCGATACCAGTCCGAAAGAGTTTGCCATTCCCGTCATACAGAGATTGCTGAAATGCACGCTGACCTGCTGACCGGCACTTGGCAGACCGTTTGCCAGAAGTTCCTTGGCAAGAGAAACATCAAAACAAAGGTCTCTGGGTGAAAATGTGACCACATGTTTTCTTCTTCGGAAATATATTATACCCATTAAAAATGAAAGCCCCTGGGAAATGACCGTGGCACAGGCCGCACCCGATACATCCATTTTGAATATTCCCATAAACACATAGTCAAGTATTATATTTACTATTGTCGCTACCAAAACGAAATACATTGAACTCTTAGAGTCCCCAAATCCCCTCTGCAGCGCACATATAAGATTATAACCAATTGTAAATATCATTCCACAGAAAATTATCTTTAAATACTTTTCAGCATAGAAAAATGCCTGTTCCGGCGTAGCTATGAGCGTAAGTATGGTAGGCGTCAGAAGAAATCCAATTATGGATATGACCACTGCCGCTGACATAAACAATGTGACCGCTGTATTTGCCGCCCTCTTTAGCACATTGTCACGTCCATGGGCTATATACTTGGCTATGACCACACTTGCACCAACGCCAAAGCCTGAAACAAACATAAGCATTACATTTATTACCGGTCCGCTTACCGAAACTCCGGTCATGCCCTCAGTACCCATAAATTTTCCAGCGAAATACATATCTACCGCATTATAAAGTGCCTGCATGATATTTGAGATTATGAGAGGGAAAGCAAACGCTATCAGATGTTTATGGATGCTTCCCTCAGTAAGATCGTTTGATAAAGCCATAAAACTTCCCCCTATTAAAACCATTACAAATTATTATATAACTTCTGACAACGTCAGGCAATAAAATTTTGACTTACTTATCTTCCTTTAAGCTTTTATCATAAATTAAATTTATGCTGTTATTTTACCACAATAAATCAGTAAAAATATTAAAATAATAAAACGTCCCTGCCGTATGCCTTTTAGGGTAAACATCCTGTATCACAAAGCGCCACTGCATTTCCTGTCCCTGCTTAAAGGCGGCCAGATATTTTATGCCGGTTAATAAGAGCCTGAAGGCCTATGCTGATGAGCTTGGAAAGCTTTTTACCATTATGTATTTGCCATTGCCCATTAATCTGAAAATACATGTTTTATTATGGCTACTGGTTAAAAGTCCAGGTAGAGCCATATGCAGCTGTAATGACAGACTCAGGCCTGTCATATTCAAGCTTGAGGCAACTGACGCTCAGTCTAGGATAAATTATGAGCCAAGTAAAACATAACAACTAAAAAAGAGAACACTTCCGTGTTCTCTTTTCTCCTTTATTTTATTAGGCTTTTGCCATTCTTGCCGTTATCACAAGAACTCTCAGCATATCCTCTGACAGGTCAAGATTATTTTTATCTGCTATGGCTCCGCTTTCGATTATCTTTTCAATCGTATCCTTGGCCCAGTCAGGCACTTCATCAGCTTTATTATATCTTTTTTCGCTCACTTCTTCTTTTACCTCCCAGGACTTTCTGAAATTATCTGGATCTTTATACAGAGACTTTAATTTATCAGGTGTGCTTCCCCAGTCAGGCAGCTGAAAATGTGGAAGGTCAACTATTGAAGTCCATCTTCCGCCCCACTCAAGGCCAATGCTCTCTCCTATGGCTCCTACTTTATTGAAAAATCCATCGCCGTTGTCATAGGCGCCTTTTCCGTCATTTCTGTAGAAGTCAAAGGCTATATACCATTGGTGCATTGATGAATATGTGCTGCCCTTGGCATTTGTAACGATATTTCCGGGCTTTGTCCTTCCCTGGGCATAAAGCTTGTCCTGTTCTTCAACTGTTCTACAGGTCTCAGATATGCCTATTTTAAGACCGGCCCTAAGACATTTTTCCGTTAACTCTGATATTTTCTTTTTTAATTCCGGATGCAATGCCTCTATGCTTCGTCCCACTTTTATGACCTTGAAAAGCACACAGTTACAATAGTCTCTTGTACAAAATACCTTCATATGAGCCAGTTTCTCATCCTTGTGCTTGAAATTCAGCACCAGCCGGTTATCATCCGATATCCCCTCACACCTTATATTTACCGGCCTGTTGGTATCCGTTAAATAAAACGGACATAAAACATCTGCTTGAATATAACTCCCACTTGACATATATACCCCTCCTTGTAGAATTATTTTCTACTATCTTTAGTATAAAATATGCGACAATCTTCAACATTTTTCATCAATTTTATTGATTTTTATTAATACATCAATTTTTATGTAGATTTATTTTCTACATAGATGATAGCACTGTGTTGAATATTTGTCAACATATTTTATTTAATTGTTGAAAAATTTTATACTTTATGTTATTATTTTTATGAGGTGATCGTTATGAGCAGTGATATAGGCCAGAAAATACGGCTTAGAAGAGAAGAATTGAATATGTCACAGGAAGAACTGGCACATTTGATGAATTATAAATCCAGATCTTCCATAAATAAAATAGAAATGGGAAAGACCGATGTTCCCAGGACTAAAATAGCTGAGTTCGCTAAAGTTCTTAAAACCACATCGGCATATCTTATGGGTATAGATAATGAAATCGCCTCCCATTATAATGCCGCAAACATAATTCCTCTTTCAAAAAAATGCAGAAAACAAATACCTCTTTTAGGTACCATAGCCTGCGGCACACCAATAATGGCGGCGGAAAATATAGAAAAAAATATACTTTTACCGGAAAATATTTCTGCCGATTTCTGCCTCAGATGCAAAGGAAGCAGTATGATAAATGCCAGGATATATGACGGAGATATAGTATTTATAAAATCCCAGCCCTATGTGGAAAATGGTGAGATAGCTGCCGTACTTATAGATGATGTGGCTGATGTCAGTGAAGCCACATTGAAAAGAGTATATATATATGAGGATAAAATAATACTTGCAGCTGAAAATCCTCATTTCTCCCCCATTGCTTACTCTGGGAGTGAAATGAATAAGGTAAGGATAATTGGAAAAGCCGTTGCGTTTTTTAGTACAATAAAATAAAAAATATACTGCAAGAAATTGTAGGTGGGAGTGCGAGAGCATCCTAAAATTTGTATACTTCCAAACTAATGTAAGATAGAATTACTAGTTTGGAAGTTTTTTATTAGAATTTTTTAAGAAGTAATATATGGCTTATAAACAGTAAAAATAATAGATCAGTCTACTCCTCCTTGCTTGACATGCTAGAAAACTGCATTATAATGCAAGTATAGTCAGAATTTCAAAAAATTGGGTTTTAACAACTAGTTGTATATGTTAAATGAATTTTTCAGCTTAAACAAAATTTGAAATAATTTATGATTACAATGCCGGTTTCTGTTATTTAAGTACAGCGTATTAGAAAAATTCAAAACAGATATCGAGGGGAGAGGTATGTTATTGTGAAAAGTTTTATTAACGCCTTTAAAAATTTATCATTTAAAGGCAGGGTATCATCTAGTGACTATTGGCGGTTTGTTGGCATACAGTGTCTCATATATATTTTACTTTTTCTTGTTCCTATTTTTATAGGGGTATATGCTAATATTGACACGTCAATGTTTACATATGCAGTACTTATAATCTATACTGTAATAATTTTTTTACCATCATTTACAATGCAGGTAAAAAGGCTGCACGATATAAATAAATCTGGTAATTGGATTTTTATTTGCTTTATACCATTTATCGGTTGCATTATACTGCTTATACTACTTTGTAAAGATGGAGATAAAACTGCAAATAGCTATGGAGAGCCACCTTCTGATAATATTTCAGTAAGTACCGATATAAATAATGAAGCTGACAGAATTAACCTAGATAAAGTTATAACCAAAAAGGTTATTACTGATGCTGTGGAAGTTGCTGAAATTGAATTATCAGATACTAAGCTTTCTAAAGATATAAATGTTTTGGATTCTAAAGATATTAAAAATAATTCTCGTGAAAAACGCAAAAAAACTGTTACTATACTGCCAATATTACTTATTATTTCTCTTGTTTTAAACACATATCTGGGGTTAGCAAACAGGAATTTATTAGAAGAAAAAAGAAATCTTAATAAGTATATAAATACAAAAGATAATATGATTTCAAAACGTGATGAAAAAATACAATCTCTAAATGAAAGTCTATATTTTTATGAAAATAACGCTGTAATTGTACCTGTAAATGATACCAAATATCATAAATATGGTTGCTCATATATTTATGGCAAAAGCTATTATATATATAATATCGAAGCTGCAAAAGGCTATGGTTATGAACCTTGTCCAGAATGTTTCACGCAAGAAGATAATAAAGTATACAATAATAATACTCTTAACTCCAATTTAAATCATATCAAAGATTCTGTTAATTCATTAAATGATACTAATGAAGGCGATTATAATGAAAATCTATTGGAACAAGATAAAAGTAAATAGCTTGCTGCTAACTTGTAATTAAAATAATTACCGCACACCATCACAAGATCTAATATCATTATATTTAAATAAAATACAAGCATAATAAAGTAATGCTTTAAGAAAAGAGGTTATTAAATGAAAAAATCTTCTCTGAAGCCAATATTTTTAATTTTATTTTTGGCCTGTGGTTGCTCAGCATCTGAAGATGAGTCTATTTCATATGAAAATGGGTATAATGACGGATATAGTGCCGGGTATGACGACGGATATGTAGATGGCCAAGATGATAGTGAAGATATATATTTTGATTCAGATGCATATTTTGATTCAGACATATATAATAAAGGTTTTTTTGATGGAATAGAACGAGCAATAGAATGCGTTCAGTTTGAAAACTTATCAACTGAAGCAAAAGAAGACTTGGATTATTACTATGATGTATATCATGACTATGTATATGGTGATACAGAAGACAAAAATCTACTTCCTGGTCTCCCGCCCGAAGTCGAGCAGCGCATTAATAATTAATAATTTTAAAGATAAAACTTGAAGAAATGAACTGAGTACTTAAATAAGCTTATATTTAATAAAAAAATAATAAGTCTCTCAATTAACTAAGTTTTAAAGAACGTATACCAGCATTTGATCGATGAAAAGGACAAGGAAGTAACAAATAATATGACTGCTTATCTCAGGGAAAAATTTTGACGAAAATGCAACACGAAATGCAACAAACAAATAAAGCCACGAAAACTCGGGGCTTTTTAACTGCGGTTAACAGGGCTTGAACCTGCACTCTTTCGAACCGGATTCTAAGTCCGGCGCGTCTACCAATTCCGCCATAACCGCGCATATAAATAACAAAAGCAAGCTACTCGCTTGCTCAAATAACATAAATGTTCGAACATTCCGGATAGCGGAAATAATTTGGACATTCACTTGATATATCCTATTATAAAACATTCGGCAAAGCCTTTCAAGGACTTTGCCGAAATTTATATGAACCAGGAGGGATTCGAACCCCCGACCCACGGCTTAGAAGGCCGTTGCTC
>JAHZAW010000029.1:127873-129912 GCA_019423725.1 Clostridiales bacterium | reverse complement strand
CGCCCGCTACCATAGAAGTGGCCGGAGATCCTGGCGATCTGGCGGGTATACATATAATCAGGCTTCCGGATATAGACGTTGGCGGAATAGATTCAAATATAATCAGGGAATTTTCGCTTAAGGATTATCTACCCGACGGGCTGAGGGTAATCGGCGCGGACGGATCGGAAAGGATAACCGTTACGGTAAGCGTTGAGGAAGAAGAAACGAAGGATATAGTCATACCCGTTGACAGCATAGCCGTTGAGGGCACCCTGGGAGAGGGGCTGACGGCGGAGCTTACAGGAGATGACATAACTGTCACCGTAAGCGGAGCGGGAAGCGACGTTGCAGGCTTAGAGGCATCGGATATCAGGGCCTATGTGGACCTGGACGGTTACGAAGCCGGCGTTTATAATGACGTGGACGTTCAGTTTGATCTTCCTGATGGGGTTTCGCTGGTAGGCAGCACGGGCGCGGTAACGGTCACTGTTTCATAGTAAACTGATACGGAGCGGCGGTTACGGGAGACCGTAACTCTGCTCCGTTTTTTATTGTGTGCGGAGGTCAAAAAAGCAGATGTTTAAGGGAAAAAATCATATATTGGGAGAATGGATCAGATCCATCATAGAGGCGGCCATAATACTGGCGGTCCTGTTTGTGTTTTTTTGGCCCGCCAAGGTGGAGGGAGTATCCATGAGCCCTTCGATAAATGATGATGACAGGGTCATAATATGCAGGTTTGCGGCATATACGGGTATGTATGGCCGTGGGGATCTCATAGTATTTGATGATGAGGATTATACGGAAAACATGATAAAGAGGATAATAGCCGTTGGCGGAGATACCCTTCATATAAGTGATGGAAAGGTATATGTAAACGGTGAGGAGCTTTCGGAGCCCTATGCTGCGGGATATACTGAGGGGGACATATATATGGTCATACCCTCAGGGGAAGTCTTTGTCATGGGTGACAACAGGGAAAAGAGCATAGACAGCAGATATTTTGGTCTGGTGGACACGGACGAGATATACGGCAGGGTGCTGATGAGGTTTTTTCCCCTGGACCAGATAGAAATATTTAAATAAGCTGTCATAAAAAACCTTCCGGTGACTATATTTATTATAGATTACACTTGGGAGGTTATTTTTATGCCATTGGAAGCAGTGACCCAGAAGATTTCACTCAACAGCAGGGGAAGCGGAGAGACGGTCCAGATACTTACGGAAGGCGATATGATCGTACCGGATATAAATCCCGATATATACCAGATACTGAAAACCGATGAGGATGTGGTCATCGACAGTGTGAGGGCAGAACAGGGGCGGATATGTTTTACGGGAAGGCTCATAGTTTCGGTGCTTTATTACGGAAGGAAGACGGAGGAGCCCATAAGTTATATGAAGGCGGAATTTCCCATAGACGACTGCATAAGCGCCGATGGAGTGACGGAGGATACAGATGCGGACGTTACGGCGGAGATAATACATACTGACTACAGGCTGGTCAATGACAGGAAAGTTAATATGAAGGCGGTGACATCGGCAAAGGCGTCCTGGACCAACGAGGACGAAAAGGAGGTGCTGACATCGGTTCAGGGCGGAAGTTTTCTCCAGAGCCTGACAGGAGAGATAAACCCGGGGAAGGTAACGGAGCGTACCGAGGAGGAATTCACCGTCAGGGATGAGCTGAAGCTCCCTCCTGGAAAGCCGGGCATAGCGCAGATACTTGAGACTACAGCGGATATATGCCATAGGGAGATAAGGTTTGGCTCATCCCAGGCGCAGATAAGGGGAGACTTTGATATATGCGTAATATATCTTACCTCAGGGGATGGGCCTGCCATAGAGTCTGCGGAATTCACGCTGCCCTTCAGCGGAAGTGTGGAAGTTCCGGAGTCGGAGGGAGAGAATTATTATATCGTCAGGATGGAGCCGGTAAAAATAAAGGCTGAGACGGCATCGGACGAAAATGGAGAGCCCAGGGCCATAGATATGGAAATAACCGTGGATACGGTCATA
This sequence comes from Clostridiales bacterium, assembly GCA_019423725.1. GTDB lineage: Bacteria > Bacillota > Clostridia > Lachnospirales > Anaerotignaceae > Metalachnospira. The sequence goes on along the minus strand of JAHZAW010000029.1, from coordinate 127,911 downwards.
AAATCCTTTGGAAGCAGCACTCAGACCATACTTGAGGA
>JAHZAW010000029.1:100549-127845 GCA_019423725.1 Clostridiales bacterium | reverse complement strand
CCCTTTCATCGCCGCTTAAGATAGATAAGACCGAGGCGGACTATATAGAGCTGTGCGGCAGGAACAGGGCCCAGGGCACATACAGGGGGACGGCAGCGCTGGAAGAAGGGCAGCCGGACATAATGCAGATAGTAAAGGCCTGGGGAAATCTGAGGAACAGTGCCAGTGAAGCAGGGGAAAACAAGGTAACAGCCTCAGGAACGGCGGACATCAAACTTATGTATATTGCCAAGGACGATGAAAAGCCGCTGAATATGGCGGAGACCTCCATACCCTATACCCAGGAGATAGAGATAAGGGGAGCGGAGGAAGGAATGACGGCTGATGTTACGGCTGAGATAGAGGATATAAGTGTATCGCTGCTTTCTGAGAGGGAGGCGGAGATACGGCTTGTGATCAGTTTTGACACGGTTGTATGTGAGTCAAGGAAATGTTCGCTCATATGCGGCATAGAGGAGACGGAGGAAGAAGACGGCTGGAAGAATCCATCGGGAGCGGTGATATACACGGTGAAGAAGGGAGATACTCTTTGGGAGATAGCGAAAAAATATAATACTACCGTAGATGACATAATGGCCATAAATGGGGACAGGATAGAGGATAAGGATATGATATATCCGGGCCAGAGGCTGCTCATACTTAAGAAATTTGTATAATTATCTTAAAGTGTATGCTGTTGTGGCGGAGGGTCAAAAAGTATATAATGTACATAAGATAAACCGCTTTTGGGAGGAGGAACCAATATGAAGAAATATGCTTATATACTTGTATGCGCTGTTATGGCAGTATCCATGGCCGGATGCACCAATTCCGCGGATAACGGCGGAAACAACAGCCAGACCCAGAGTGAAAATAATGGCCAGAGCGGCCAGAAAGAAAATAACGGCTCAGCCATGGGCCAGGGAGAGCTTGATGCTGAAGCGGTCAGCGAGTACTTCCCCCAGGACAATAAATACCATATTTATAACGGATATGCCGAGGCAGGATTTGAGACCAAGTTTGTTGGCATAGAAAATGACGATGACGGCATGGAGTATAAATATGTGGGCGCCATGAACGATGAAAGAGGAATGATCGACGAGAAGGTGAGGGTATTTGAGGTAACATATACCGTCGGCGGCGGAAAGGTCACAGAAAGCGTTGACAATGAGGATTATATGGCAGAGAGTGAAGACAGACTTTACTCAAAGATAGAGGACATGGTGATCCTTTCGGGAGCCATCGAGGAAGGCAGCTCATGGGAACAGCCCGTTGAGATAGACGGTGTAAAAACGACCCTCAAGACTACCATAACAAAGGTCGGAGAAGATAGTTTCACGACGGTATCCGAGGCTGAGGCTGAAGGATACAAGGACGGAAAATATACGGAGGAAAGGACATATACAAAGGGCCAGGGACTGACGTCGTTCAGCAATACGCCCTATGGTTCAGATAAGGATGATACACTTATTTTCGGATATGGATTTTCCATGGAAAGTGATATATCCATTACAGGAATGATCTGACACACTGAGTCTCCCACGGAGAAAACGGCGGCAGGGCGGGAATTAAAATGCGGCCGTTTTTTCGCATGGGGAGGCTCTTTTTAAGATGGATCGGCACATATCAGACAGAAAAAATATGTAAGACAGAAATATACAAAGGGACAGGATAGGTGGCAAGGCTATGGAAGACAGAGATTACAAATATATATTCAAGGAATTTTTGAACCTGACCGATGATGGATTTGTGGTAATAGACAAAAACAACAGGATAACGGACATAAATGATAAATACTGTGAATTTTTAAAGACATCGGCCTCAGAAGCGGTGGGAAGGCCTGTCACCGATGTAATACAGACTTCAAAGCTTCCGGAGCTTATGCAAAATGGAGCTAAGGAGAAGGGCCAGGTCATAAAAATAGGCGAAGACACGGGATTTACCGAAGATGCCCTGGTCATAGTCAACCGTGCGGGCATAAGGGGAGAAAACGGCAGCATGATAGGCGCCATAGCCCAGGTAAAATTCAGGCTCCAGACCATGGATTCGGCCCAGAAGCTCATGGAAAAGTATAATGAGCTGGAATACTACAGGGACCAGTATATGAAAAATAACGGAAGATATTTCGAGGAAGCCCTTGGCAGCAGCGAGGTGTTCATGGAGGTAAAGAAGCAGGGAGTGAAGGCGGCGAGGACGTCATTTCCAGTACTGCTCACCGGAGAGACGGGAACGGGCAAGGAGGTATTTGCCAATGCCATACATAATGCCAGCGACAGAAGGGACAAGCCCATGATAAGCATAAACTGTGCGGCCATACCGGCGGAACTGCTGGAGTCGGAGCTGTTCGGCTATGAGGAAGGCTCCTTCACGGGGGCAAGGAAGGGCGGCAAAAAGGGCAAGATAGAGCTGGCCAATGAGGGCACGCTGTTTTTGGATGAGATAGGAGATATGCCCCTTAGCATGCAGGCCAAACTTCTGAGGGTGCTCCAGGAAAAGGAGATAGAGAAGATAGGCGGCTACAGGACCATACCCGTGGACATAAGGATAATCGCCGCCACCAGGAAAAACCTTGAGGAAATGATAGAAAAAGGCCTGTTCAGGGAGGACCTGTATTACAGGCTTAACGTAATAAACATAGAGATGCCGCCCTTAAGGAAAAGAAAGAGCGACATACCGGTGTTAGCCAGACATTTTCTGGACAGGCTCAACCGGGAGTATAAGAGCAGCATAACCCTGTCAAAGGAAGTGCTGGAATGTTTTGAGGGCTATATGTGGCCGGGAAACATAAGGGAGCTGGACAATGTCATAAAGAGCGCCTATGCCTCATGTGATTCTTTTAGGATAAAGCTCATCGACCTGCCATCAAAGATGGTGGCCAGCCATAAGGTGAGCGAGGTCAGCTGTGATGAAGGAAAGAGGCTGGCGGGGCTCATGGACGAATACGAAAAGAACATAATAACAGAAGAACTTAGGAAACATTCATGGAACTGTAAAAAAGCGGCTGATGAGCTGGGCATACATAAAAGCCTGCTCTATAAAAAGATAGCCAAATACGGCATTGACCTGAACAGGGAAAGATACAGCGACGGCAAGGCCTGAGATGTATGAGAGGCTTTGTCTTACGGATATACCGTCCGGGGAAGCAGGCCGGGGTTGGATGGCCAGAGGGCCGGAGAGCCTTAAAAGCCAGGGAGCTGAAAGGACAAAATCCAGAAGACAAAAGGACGAAAGACAAAAAGCCGAAATACAAAAGGCCGAATGACCCGATGGGTCTGATAGGTCTGATGGATCTTATGGATCTTACGGTTTGAAAGGGCTGAAACTTTTTCCCAGGTTCAAAGGTCATATAAATAGATGAAGTCTGCCAGGCTTTTGGAGGGGTCAGTATGAAAAAGAAGCTGATTATGGCGCTTCTGGGACTAGTGCTCATCCTTACGGGATGCACCAGGCTGAACGCCAGCGTTATGGAAAACAATAAAAATACACAAAGCGATGATGAAATTGAAGATGATGGGCCGGACATGACCGAGCTTGAGGGAGAGATAGGTGTGGAGAATGTGAAAAAGGAGCTTTACATGCCCATACCTGAGGAGCTGAGCCGGTTCATATATTTTGAGGATCTGCCCGAGGGAAAGGGTTCCATACTGCTGGTGATGTTTGAAAATGGTGATGAGGAGGTCAGCATCGGCAATTTTGCCATGTACTCCACCCTGGAATATGACAGTCTCAAAAAGCAGGGAGTGCAGCTGGAGGACGAGCTTTTCAGGGATTATGACGAAGGATATGTGCTGGCCTACAGCGGTGCCGGCAGGGACATATTCGACCCGGAAAAGGACGCAGAAAATTACGGCTATCTTAAGGAATATGAGAGCAGGTTATATGAGATGCTTGGAAATGTCAGGCTTGAGGATGCGGACTGAGCATCGGGCCTGGCATGAGTATTCCTGGGATAGAGCCTTTAAATATATTAGGATAAAATTTAATGAACGGTCATGGTAAAGGTAAAAAACAGAGGAGAGATATCAGTAAGCCTATGGGTTTTGGCAGCTTAAGCCGGGCCATGGCCTTTGCTCTTAGGAGGATAAAAACATAGAAAGGACGCATAAAAGCGCCCTTTTTGTATGTCCGCGTACAAAATTATGAACTTTACATATGAGAGTAATCATGATAAATTTTATCTGGAGGCCCTTTTTGGGGGCTGGGGAAAATAAATGTAAACGGGAGGAAAGAAAAATGGCAAAGAAAAAAACAATAACTGATCTTGTCAAAATGAAGGAAAACGGAGAGATCGTTTCATGGATGGTACTTTACGATACACCCTTCGCTTCTTATGCTGAGGCAGCAGGTATGGATATGATACTTGTGGGAGACTCCATGGGAATGATCGTATATGGCTATGATGATACGATACCTGTGACCATGGATATGGAGATATCCCATTGTCAGGCAGTACGCCGAGGCGCTCCCAATACATACATAATAGGAGATATGCCCTTTGGCTCATACCAGGCCAGTGTGGAGGACGCGGTGAACAACGCTGTAAGGTTTTATAAAGAAGGCGGAGTAGACGCCATCAAACTTGAAGGCGGAGTATCAGTAGCTCCCCAGATAAAGGCCATTGCCCAGTCAGGAATGGTAGTAATAGGACATATCGGACTTACGCCCCAGTCATCAGCGGCCATGGGAGGATTCAAAGCCCAGGGACGCACAACTGACAGCGCAAGAGCTGTCATAGAGGATGCCATTGCCGTATATGAGGCAGGCGCAAGGATACTTCTTATTGAAGGTGTGCCTGAAGAGACGGCAAAATTCATCCATGATCTTCTTCCCATACCTGTTTATGGTATAGGAGCAGGAGCAGGACTTGACGGCCAGGTACTGGTAATAGGGGACCTGCTTGGAATGTTTACGGGATTTACTCCCAAGTTTGCTAAAAAGTACGCAAACATCGCAGAGGTGGCAACAAATGCCATTGCCGATTATGTTAAGGAAGTCAAGGAAGGTGTGTTCCCCGGACCTGAGCATAAGTATAAAATAAGCGGCGACCCTGAGGAGTTTGAGAAACTGTTCAGCGAATACAGGGAGAAATTCAAAGGCTGATACAGCCACAAAAAAATACATATGCAAAACACATATTGCGGAAAGGAAACGTCATGAAGGAAATTGGCTTGAAAGAAAAACTGAAAGGTGAAAAACTTAGCAGCCCCAAAACATTGACGGGTGCGGCAATGCTTGTCGCGTTATACACAATACTGTCCATATTCACAATCAAACTGAGCACCACCTGGGAGATCGGATTTGCGTATCTTGCCCTTGCGGTCTGCGGTATGCTTTACGGACCCGTTGTAAGTGGGATAGCGGGAGCTGTCGGAGACACACTGGGATTCATCGTAAGCCCCAATGGAAGTTTTTTCCCGGGATTTACCCTGAGTGCATTCATAATGGGCTTTATTTTTGGGATATTCCTCTATAAGAAGCCTGTAAGTGTAAAGAGGATACTTCTGGTGGAAGCGGTTGTAATGGTAATATGCAGCTTTATCCTTACGCCTCTGTGGCTCAATATGATGTACGGGACAAGTCTCATCGCACTTCCCAGAATAATTAGAAACGTAATATTGTATCCGGTTAATTCTGCCCTTATTTACTTTGTAACAAAGGCTGTAAGGCAGGTCAGAAAGATAACCGTCTGATTTTTATGCCCCGCAAACAAGGTTTTCGGGGCTGTTGTTATTATATTTATCATTAAAAATCATTGTAAATGTGTAAAAAAGGCGCACGAAGCGTCTCGTAACAGTTAAGAAGAAAGGGAGAATCAGGAAGAATGGCAGCGTATAAAAGTGATATCGAAATAGCACAGGAAACAGAACTTATGCCCATTGAGGACATTGCGGCAAAACTGGGGCTCACAAGAGGGGACATCGAGCTCTACGGAAACTATAAGGCAAAGATAGACTATGGAAAATTCGCTGATAAAGAAGATAAGGCAAAACTGGTGCTGGTCACAGCCATCACACCCACACCCGCCGGAGAGGGAAAGACTACCACTGTCGTAGGTCTTGGGGACGCCCTCAACAGGATAGGCAAAAACACGGTCATAGCCCTGAGGGAGCCTTCACTCGGACCCGTATTTGGAGTTAAGGGCGGAGCAGCCGGCGGCGGATATGCCCAGGTAGTGCCCATGGAGGATATAAACCTTCATTTTACGGGAGACTTCCATGCCATAGGAGCGGCCAATAACCTTCTGGCGGCCATGATAGACAACCATATTTTCCAGGGAAATGAACTCAACATAGATGTAAGGAAAATAACATGGAAACGCTGTGTGGATATGAACGACAGACAGCTTAGGAACATCGTCTGCGGCATAGGCGGCAGGGTGAATGGTGTGCCTCGTGAAGATGGATTTGATATAACCGTTGCATCTGAGATCATGGCAGTGCTCTGTCTTTCAAAGGACATCGCTGACCTTAAGGAAAGACTGGCAAATATAATCATCGGCTACACAAGGGATGATAAACCCGTTACAGCCGGCCAGCTCAATGCCCAGGGAGCCATGGCGGCCCTTCTTAAGGACGCCATAAAGCCCAACCTCGTACAGACCCTTGAACATAATCCCGCCATAGTCCACGGCGGACCCTTTGCCAATATAGCCCATGGCTGCAATAGTATAACCGCCACAAAACTTGCCCTTAAGCTGGGAGATTATGTGGTGACTGAGGCCGGATTCGGTGCAGACCTGGGAGCTGAAAAATTCCTTGATATCAAATGCAGAAAAGCGGGCTTAAGACCCGACGCTGTCGTAATAGTTGCCACAGTAAAGGCGCTCAAGATGCATGGCGGAGTTCCCAAGAACGAACTGGGACCTAAAAATCTTGAAGCCCTTGAAAAGGGACTTCCCAACCTCCTTAAACATATAGAGAACATAACAAAGGTATACGGACTTCCTGCCGTTGTTGCCATAAACAGGTTCCCCACCGATGATGAGGAAGAACTTAAGCTCATCGAGACAAAATGCAAAGAACTTGGCGTAAACGTAGCCCTTTCAGAGGTATGGGGCAAAGGCGGAGCCGGCGGAGAAGACCTGGCCAGGGAAGTGGTAAGGCTCGTTGAGGAAGGAGAAAACAACTTCCGTTTCGCCTATGAGGACGATATGTCCATTGAGGAGAAGATAAACGCCATAGTTACAAAGGTATACGGCGGAGAAGGAGCTGACTTCACACCCGCAGCCAGAAAGGAAATGGCAAGACTTGAGGAACTGGGATTTGGAAAACTCCCCGTATGTATGGCAAAGACACAGTACTCCCTTTCAGATGATCCCCTTAAGATGGGACGTCCCGAGGGATTCAGGATAACCGTAAGGAATATGAAGGTATCAGCCGGAGCTGGATTTATAGTAGTGCTCACCGGCGATGTTATGACCATGCCTGGTCTTCCCAAGGTGCCGGCTGCGGTAAACGTGGACGTGGATGAAAACGGAAAGATCAAGGGATTATTCTGATCATTTAGATCATGATTATGGCAGGTGTACAAATGGATATAAAGATAAATAAGGAATGGTTCGAGGTGCTTTCATCATCATCACCCGTTCCCGGCGGAGGCGGAGCGGCGGCTCTTGCCGGAGCCGCCGGGGCAGCCCTTGGGATGATGGTAGCAAAGCTAACCGTTGGAAAAAAGAAATGCGCCCAGCATGAGGAGCTCATGAAAAAATTCCTCATTGAGCTGGAGGGCCTGAGGGATGATATGCTCCATCTCATAGAGGCGGACGCTGAGGGATTCGCTCCCCTGGCGGCGGCATACTCACTGCCCTCATCCACCGATGAGGAGAAGGCCGAAAAGGAAAAAATAATGGCTTCGGCACTTAAGAAGGCGTGCGAGGTGCCCTTAGAGACCATGGAAAAGGGCCTCAAAATACTGGATATAGCCGAAGAACTGGCTGAAAAGGGCAGTGTTATGGCTGTAAGTGATGTGGGAGTTGCGGTGCAGTTCGTGCGTACGGCGGTGCTGGGAGCTTCCATGAACGTTTATATAAATACGAAATCCATGAAGGATAAGGAAACGGCCCGTGAACTCAACCAGAGGGCTGATGATATGAATAAGGCCGCCGCAGAAAGGGCAGACGCAGTATTTGCCCGTATAGAGGGGGAACTTAAATGTCAGTGATAAAGGGAGCCCAGGTAGTTGAGAAAATGGGCGCAGAAATAACAAAACAGGTGGAGGAGCTCAAAGCCCAGGGCATAGAGCCGCTTTTAGCCATACTCAGGGCAGGAGATGACAAGAGCCAGACTGCCTATGAGAACGGAGCCAGAAAAAGGCTTGAAAAATACGGCATAAAATGCGAAACAACGGCCTTAAGCGCAGATGTATCCCAGAATGATTTTGAGGAAGCATTCAGGAAACTGAACGGGGATAAAAATGTCCATGGCATACTCATACTCCAGCCCCTGCCAAAGGGACTTAGTATTGAAAAAATAAAGCTGGAGATAGACCCCGTAAAGGACGTGGACGCCATAAGCCCCATAAACCTTTATAAGGTCATGGCCGGGGAAAAGGACGGATATGCTCCATGCACAGCCGAAGGCGTCATAGAGATACTGGACAGCATAGGCACTGAGTACAGGGGCAAAAAATGTGCTGTGGTGGGCTGTTCACTGGTGGTGGGAAGACCATTGGGACTGCTGCTTTTAGCCAGGGATGCCACGGTCACGTTCTGCCATGAGTTTACTAAGGATGTGCCCAAGGAGACCAGGGACGCGGACATACTGGTGGTGGCTGCGGGAGTACCGAAGCTCATTGGAAAGGAAAACGTCAATGAAAATATGACCGTAGTCGATGTGGGCATTAATGTAGGACCCGACGGAAAAATGTGCGGAGACGTGGATTTTGATGTGGTGGAGCCGCTGGTGGAAAATATAACGCCCGTGCCCGGCGGAGCTGGAACGGTGACCACATCGGTGCTGGCAAAGCATGTGGTGAAGGCGGCCAAAAGGCTTGGAAAATAAATAATATAAAAGACAGATAACGGCTGAATAGAGGAAAGGAGAAGTTTTATGGCAAAGTATGAACTCAGGTACGGAGACGGAACTGTCTCATTTGAATATGACGAGAAAAACGTCATCGGTGTCATAGAGGCGAACGTGATGGAGGAGACGGACCTTTCATCGGAGGAAGTCATAAGGAACGCCATGGAAAACCCCATAGGAACACCTAAACTTGAAGAGATGGTAACACCTTCATCCAAGGTAGTCCTTGCCATAGGCGATAAAACGAGACTGTGGACAAAACAGAGCGTTATGATAAAGGTGGTCATGGAGAAGCTGGGAGAGATAGGCGTTCCCGATGAGAATGTGACCATAATATCATGTGTCGGCGGACATCCCAGCCAGACGCCTGAGGAGATAGAGGCGGCTGTGGGAAAGGATATGATGAAGAGGGTCAGGGTAGTAGAGCACAACAGCTATGCTGACGATGATTATTTCACATATCTTGGAACAACTAAGATGGGCACACCGGTATATATAAATAAAATTGCCCAGGATGCTGACTGCCTCATACTTCTCGGAGGAGTAGTATATCATTTCCTTGCAGGATTTGGCGGAGGAAGAAAGATGATACTTCCCGGCCTGTGCTCACAGAAGACCATAATAGCCAACCATATCCATTCCCTTGGCCCCAATCTTGGAGACGGAACGAGCCCCTATGTTAAGGTAGGAGCCATGGATGAGAGCAATCCCTTTGCGGCTGATATGATGGAAGCTGCCAAGATGGCCGAGCCTGAATTTATAATAAATGTAGTCGTAAATGACGATGGAAAGATAACCCACGCCTTTGCGGGAGATATGGTCAAGGCCCATAAGGAAGCCGTTGATGTTGTAATAAAGAGGGATGGAGTGCCCATAAAGGAACTGGCAGAGATGGCCATAGTTTCCGGCGGCGGCTACCCCAAGGACATCAACCTTTACCAGAGCACAAAGCCCATGGTAAATGCGGCAGGATGTCTTAAGGACCATGGAATAATGATACTTCTCCACGAAGAGAGGGACGGCGTAGGCCATGCGGACATGGAGAAGATGCTCATTGAGATGGACACCACCCTTGAGAGGGAAAAGTACTTAAGGGAGAACTACAATGTTGGCAGGAACCTTGCCTTCTATACATGTGAGATGGCGGATAAGTACGACATAATACTCGTATCATCCATCGATGAGAAGTATGTGGCAAAGACAAACCTTAAGCTCGTAAGGACCATCGACGAGGCCCTTGAGCTGGCATATAAGATAGCCGGAAAGAGGGACATAAAGACCTATATAATGCCCTATGGCTCAAATACACTGCCCATACTTACAAAATAAGAAATAATAAAAAGAGAAACGGAAGGGATGATCCCTTCCGTTTTTAGTTCAGGCGGGGCAGTAGGGCTGATAAGGACAGATGTAAGAAGAATGTAAGAAATACAGGCTGGATGAATATATCATATATGGGAACTGTATGGTATAATCCGAATATAAATAAATTTTAAATGACACAACGGCAGCTTAAAGGAGGAAACGCCATGACGTTCTGCGGTAAAAACTGTGATGAGTGCGCATATAAAAAAGAAAATACATGTCCCGGCTGTATGGAAGGGCCTGGGAGACGGTATAGTGATGACTGTGAGATAGCCTCATGCGCCAGGGAAAAGGGACATGATATGTGTGAAAACTGTACATTCAAAAACAGGTGTGGAAAGCTCCTTAAGAAAGACGGCATGGCGGAGGAACGTATCCGCAGGAGAGACAGGGAAGTGCAGAAAAAGGAAATGATGATAAAAAAAGCTGAATTTCTGGGTCCTTGGATGAAGAGACTTTTCTGGCTTGTGATACCCATGGCTGTGTCCGTTGTTCTGACTATGGACACTGTAAAAAACATATCCTATACGGCCTATGAGGTAGGAAGCCTGTTAAATATAATTACGTTTCTGGTTTATGGCATATTTCTCCTTAAAATGTCCCGAGAGGAAGAATATTATAAAAAGGCCGGGATATTCAGGATAATAACAGCCGCAGCCGGCATACTGAGCTATTTTATGTCTTTAAACGGACTTATAATCATTACTGCGCTTGTAACTTTTGTTATAACTATTTTAGGGGAATATAACGAATATTACGGACACTCGGCTGTGCTTGAGGGAATAGATGATGAGCTCAGCGGAAATTGGAAAAAGCTGTGGAAATGGTATATCGGGATGTTCATTGGCGGTGGCGCCAGCGTGCGGTTGATGTGCATATTATGAATGCTTGGGGGGTTGAGCATTGTTGCGTCGATCATAGGAATAATAGTTGTAAGCATAGTAAAGATAGTATATGTTTATAAAAGTGCAGAAGCACTAAAAAGATTTGCCGGCACACAGCAAAAAAATCATTGAAAATTAAAAATAACCCTGGGACATGTCCCGGGGATTTTTTATATCAGACGGATGGAATTTAACTCAAGTTTACATTTTTCGCTTCCTTATAGTATACTGTAGTATATAAAATAATTTAACGGGAGTGAGTGCCTGTGAGTATGATACCTGATTATTTAAGGGATATAAATGTACAGTCCATAATAGTAAGATTTATAATGGCTGCCGTATGCAGCGGCATAATAGGCGTAAGCCGTGGTAAAAAACATCATGCGGCTGGATTCAGGACGCATCTTTTGGTATGTGTGGGAGCGGCCTCGGTCATGATGATAAACCAGTATATATGCCAGTATCTGGAGTACAGCGCGGACATCGGAAGGATGGGCGCCCAGGTGGTGAGCGGCATAGGATTCCTTGGCGCCGGCACCATACTGGTAACGGGAAAACAGCATATAAAGGGACTTACATCGGCTGCGGGACTTTGGGCTTCAGCCTGTATGGGCCTGGCTGTGGGCATAGGATTTTATGAGGCGGCGGCAGTTATGTGCGCCATTTTGTTCATAATACTTTCCGCCCTTGAGAGATTTGACGAAAACTATATTAAGACCTCCGGGGAATTTACCGTATATTTGGAGTTTGACAACAGACTGCCCTTCAGCCGCATAATACGGGAAGTAAAGAATGATGACTGCAGGATATGTTCCTTTGAGAAGGTGGACACTAAGATGGAGGGGGTAAACTCCGTCATCCTCGTCATGGAGACCAATAGGAGCCGCGGGGAGAAAAACACGGTGTTAAACGGCCTTAAAAAGCTGGATGGAATCCTTTTTGTCGAGGAATTTTAACGGTTGTTCTTGAAAATATAAGCCGTATGTGGCAGAATGTAATCCGAAGGTGAAAAAATGAAAATAAAGAAATTTGTACAGACAAAAAAAGGAAAGTATTTGAGCAGTTACGAACTCACCTATCTGAATAAAGCTGGTAAAGATAAAGTATATGAAATGGTAAGCCGGGAGAATGATCTGTCGGCTCTTTCCGTTGGAAAAAAGACCGCGGGAGTGGCCATAGCCGGCTTTAAGGGTGATAGGATACTGCTGATACATGAATTCAGGATGAGTGTAAATGACTATGTCTGGGCATTTCCGGCGGGGCTCATAGAGGAGGGCGAAGACCCGGCAGAGGCAGCCGCAAGGGAGCTCAGGGAAGAGACCGGACTTAGGATAACCAATATAAGGGATATTTTGAAGCCCTCATTTTCATGTACAGGCGTTACCGATGAGAAGAGCGCCTTTGTGCTCTGTGACATAGACGGAAATATCGAAGAATGTACATTCCCCGACGAGGAGATAAAGGCGGGGCTGTATACAAAGGAAGAAGTAAAAAATCTCCTGGCAAATGAGACCTTTTCCGCAAGGACACAGGCTGTATGCTATTTATGGGCAAAGGAAGGAACAGTATGACAGAGAAACTTTTTTATAATGACGTAAGGAAGGCTGAGTTTGAGGCCGTAGTTACGGGATGTGTAAAAAATAAGGATAGATATGAGATAACCCTTGACGGCACATATTTTTATCCAGAGGGCGGCGGACAGCCCGCAGACCATGGAAAAATAGGAGATGTCAATGTATTTGACGTACATGACAGGGACGGCGAGGTAGTACACTACTGTGACGGCGAACTGGAAATAGGCCAGAAGGTAAAAGCTGTAGTGGATATGGAAAGACGCCACAGACTTATGCAGCAGCATTCGGGAGAACATATAGTATCAGGCCTCATACATAAGCATTTTGGCTATGATAACGTTGGATTCCATATGGGAAGCGACTGTATAACCATAGATTTCAACGGTCCCCTTACGCCAGAAGACCTTATGATGATAGAAAAGGAAGCCAATGAGGCGGTATACAGGAATTTTGACACGGATATTTTTTATCCCACTCCCGATGAGCTCCAGAGACTGGAATACAGGAGCAAAAAAGCCCTTGAAGGCGATGTAAGGATAGTAAGTTTCAAGGACTGCGACACCTGTGCATGCTGCGGCCTTCATGTGGTAAAGACCGGAGAGATAGGCGTCATAAAAATAACGGGTATGCAGCACTATAAGGGCGGCACAAGGGTGACCATGCTTGCTGGAAAACAGGCCCTTGAGGACTATGAGGTAAAGGATACCATAGTACATGGCATATCTAACCTTCTTTCAGCCAAGGCCTATGAGACAAAGGAAGCTGTCGAAAGGCTCATGAAGGAAAGAAATGACATAAAGGAACAGCTGGTGGCTGCTAAGAAACAGATATTCGAGCTCAAAAGGGCAGCGGTAAAAGAAGGAGAAACATGCGCGGTATTTTTTGAGGATAACATGGAACCCTTTGAGATGAGGCTTTTTGTGGAGATGCTCCTGGAGAAGGTGCCTTCGGCGGCGGTATTTTCGGGAAATGACCAGGACGGTTATAAGTATGCCATAGGAAGCACAAAGAACGATATGTCAGCCTTTATAAAGGAAGCCAATAAGGCCCTTAACGGCCGCGGCGGCGGAAGAGGAGACATAATGCAGGGGTCATTCAATTCAAAGGCTGCGGAAACGGAGAGTTATATAAGAAATGGACTGGCTTAAAATAATAATGTCGGCGGCGGTCATAATATTTTTGGCTGTATTCGCCTATAAAAGCCTTTTTGCGGGAATATTTAACAGAGGAGATAAGGATATGTATGTGATAGTCGGACTGGGAAATCCGGGAAAGGAGTATGCTGAGACAAAGCATAACGTAGGATTCAGGGTAATAGATAAGCTGGCGGCCCAGTATAATATAGATGTGTCTAAGTTCAAGCATAAGGCCCTCATAGGGGACGGAATGATAAGCGGTAAAAAGGTGCTCCTTGTAAAGCCCCAGACATATATGAACCTGAGCGGCGAGAGCGTAAAGGAAGTTATGTCATTTTATAAGGTGCCCATTGAAAATATGATCGTTGTATATGATGATACCAGCCTTGAACTTGGTATGATAAGGATAAGGGAAAAGGGCAGTGCCGGAGGACATAACGGCATAAAAAACATAATAAGCCATATGGGTACAGATGTATTCAACCGTGTGAAGGTGGGCATAGGAGAAAAACCCAATGGATGGGACCTGGCGGATTATGTACTGGCCAAGTTTTCAAAGGACGATGAGGCAGGCATCGAGATGGGCATAGATAAGGCGTCCCAGGCAGTGGGCATATTTATTTCCACCGGCATAAAGGATGCCATGAATAAATTCAACGCCAAACAGAAAATAAAGGTAAAAAAGGCCGATGAAAAGGACCCAAAGGGCGATGATAACGCAGGAAACGCCGGCGGGGCAGATGCCAAAGCCGCTGGAAAAGCGGAAAATAATGCTTCAGGCACAGCCGGGGATAAATAAAATAATGAGTGTTTTAAGAGGTGAAGTTCTGTGAAATGGTTTACGGAACCGCTTAAGGAGATATCTGATTACAGGTATCTGCTTGAAAATATAAAAGATGGAGAGACTCCTGTTCTTGCGACAGGAGTTATTGACGTGCAGAAAACACAGATGATATATGCCATCCAGAGCGAGCTTGGGAGAACTGCCCTTATAATATCCCATGATGACGCTTCGGCCAGGGCCATATATAACGATATATCCTCCTTTGAGGAAAAGACGGTATTTTTCCCTTCAAAGGATTTCATATTTTATAGTGCCGACGTACACTCCAGCGACATAACCAGACAGAGGTTTAAGGCAGTGGACGATATCATGAGGGGAGAAGCCAGGGTAATATGCACCACGGCTGAGGCCCTTCTTGAGAGGCTTATGACAAAGGAAGATATGCAGGATCTGGTTTTTGAGCTCAAGGAAGGGGACATCATGCCCCTGGACGAGCTGGAGAAAAAACTGGTATACATGGGCTATGAAAGAAGCGACACCGTGGAAGGTGTGGGACAGTTTGCCGTCAGGGGCGGCATAGTGGATATATATTCACCGGTGCATGAGAGCGCCGTCAGGATAGAGTTCTGGGACGACGAGGTGGATTCCGTCAGGTCCTTTGACGTGATGAGCCAGAGGTCCCTTTCCAGGCTGGAATCTTTGAGGGTATTTCCCGTAAAGGAGATAGTATTTGGAGAAGAGGCGGCCAAAGAAGCAGCCCTTGCCATGGAAAAGGATATGGCAAAGGCCGTTAAAAACTATGAGAAAAAGGACAGCCCAGAGGCGGCTGAAAACATAAGGACAACGGTCATGGAAGCTGTGGAAAGGCTGAGAAACGGCCTTGGAGGGGCAGAAGCTTTTATAAACTATGTGCCCGTAAAGACCGTTAGCCTTTTTGACTATCTTGCGCCGGACAGTATCATTTTTTATGATGAGCCTAAAAAGATGAAGGCCCATGTGGACAGCGTATATGATGAATTCGCCGAGAGCATGAAAGAAAGGCTCCAGAGCGGATATATACTCCCTAAACAGACGGATATAATATTCCGCATAGAAGATATTTATTCATTTTCTTCTAAGTTCAGGGAAGTGCTGCTCTGTTCAGTGCCCCAGAGCCTGCCGGATTTCAGGCTGAAGGGCATATATAATTTTAAAGTTAAGTCATCCACAGCCTTCAACAGTAAGTTCGAGATGTTCTATGATGAGGTGAAATATCTCAAGGATGAGGACTACCGAATAGTCATATTTGGCGGCGGCGAGAGCAGATGCAAGAGGATAGCCTCGGAACTGTCCGACAGGGGAATAAATGCGGCCCTTGTGGGTGAGGACCAGGAATTCACTCCGGTAAAGGGCGGAGTTTATATATGCAGGGGAAGGCTCTCCAGAGGCTTTGAGTATTCGGATATAAAGTTCGCCGTATTTTCATTAAGTGAGATAACGGGCGAGCAGGGACTTAAAAGAAGGAAAAAACGTGTTAAAAAGGGCAAGGCCATCGAAAGCTTCACAGACCTTAAGGCCGGGGACTATGTGGTACATGAGAGCCACGGCATAGGTGTATACAGGGGCCTTGAGAATATATGCGTGGATGGGATAAATAAGGACTATCTGAAAATATCCTACAGGGGCGGAAGCAATCTTTTCGTGCCCGTAAACCAGATGGACCTGGTACAGAAATATATCGGCAGTGACGGAGCAAGGCCAAAACTCAGCAAACTTGGCGGCCCCGACTGGGGAAAGATGAAAAACAAGGTAAGGGCAGCCGTTGCCATCCTTGCGGAGGACCTGGTGGAGGTATATGCCAAGAGACAGGCGGCTGAGGGTTTCAAGTACTCGCCGGATACACCATGGCAGAGGGAGTTTGAGGAAAGTTTCGATTATACGGAGACCGACGACCAGCTCAATGCCGTGGAAGATATAAAGAAGGATATGGAAAGCGGAAAGGTCATGGACCGTCTTGTCTGCGGAGACGTGGGCTATGGAAAGACGGAGGTGGCTATAAGGGCGGCCTTTAAGACGGTGCAGGACGGAAAACAGGTGGCATATCTTGTGCCCACGACCATCCTTGCCCAGCAGCATTATTCCACATTTACCAAGAGGATGGCATCCTATCCCGTACAGATAGAGCTGCTCAACCGTTTCAGGACGGCGTCGGAGCAGAAAAAGACCATCAAAAACCTGGAGACCGGCATGACAGATATAGTCATAGGCACCCACAGGCTTTTGTCCAATGATGTGAAGTTCAGGGATCTGGGGCTCATAATAGTGGATGAGGAGCAGCGTTTTGGCGTTGCCCATAAGGAGAAACTCAAGAGGATAAAGGAAAATGTCAACGTACTGACATTAACGGCCACACCCATACCCAGGACCCTTCATATGAGCCTTTCGGGCATAAGGGATATGAGCCTTCTTGAGGAGCCGCCGGAGGAGAGGCTCCCGGTACAGACCTTTGTTATGGAGAGCAATGAGCAGTCCGTCAGGGACGCCATACACAGGGAGCTGGCCAGGGGCGGACAGGTATATTATCTCCATAACAGGATAGACAATATATATGAGACCGCAGCTAAAATACAGAAACTGGTGCCCGAAGCCCGTGTCCAGTATGCCCATGGCAGGATGAGCGAGAGAGAGCTGGAGGGCATAATGGAGGACTTCATCGAAGGTGAGACAGACGTGCTCGTATGCACCACCATCATCGAGACAGGCCTGGACATACCAAACGTAAACACCATAATAATACAGGATGCCGATAAAATGGGACTTTCCCAGCTCTACCAGCTGAGGGGCCGAGTGGGCAGGAGCAACAGGACGTCCTATGCTTATTTCATGTACCGCAGGGACAAGGTGCTCCAGGAAGTGGCCGAAAAGAGGCTGCAGACCATAAGGGAGTTCACGGAGTTCGGTTCAGGATTCAAGATAGCCATGCGTGACCTGGAAATAAGGGGAGCCGGCTCACTTTTAGGAGCGGAGCAGCATGGACATATGGAGACTGTAGGATATGATATGTACTGCAAGCTGCTGGATGAGGCCGTATGCAGGCTCAAGGGCATAGATAAAAGCGATGATTTCGAGACTTCAGTGGATATAAGCGTAAACGCCTATATACCGGGATATTATATAGAGAATGAGGAACAGAGGCTGGAGATATATAAGAAAATATCCCTCATTGACAATCAGGATATGTTTTATGACATCCAGGAGGAGATAGAGGACAGGTTTGGCACCATGCCAAAGAGCGTGCAGATGCTTTTGGATGTGGCATTGGTCAAGGCTGACGCCCACAGGCTTGGCATAGTATCCATAGCGGAGAAGCAGAAAAACATAGTCATAACCTTTAAGTCTGACGCAGGCGTGGATACGGAAAGGATAACCCAGATGCTCATGGAAAAGGACAGCCCCTATATGTTCACTGCAGCCCAGGAGCCCTATATAACCATAAAGACATCACCCAGGGATGAAAAAAATCCACTGGAATATATTAAAACTTTCATTCAGGATCTGACAAAGGTTGAAAACTGATAGAAATAATGTATAATTAGTATAATTAATCAAAAAAGGAGGGCTGTATTGTGAAAAAGATTTTTGCAGGACTGGCTGTGTGCACCGTACTGACGGCCGCGATGTTGAGCGGATGCAGTACAGCCGCGGAGACTGAAGACAACAGTTATATAGTTGAGATAAATGGAGAGGGCATAACAAGGGAAGAGTTCAACATATATATGTATGAGACCCAGAAGAGTTTTGAGGAGCTTGGGGGTACTGACATATGGGAAACGGACTTTGACGGAAGGTCAGCGGAGACGGTGGCCAAGGACAATACCCTTTCCACCATAAGCCTTGTGAAGTTTGCCGAGGAAACGGCGGCTGACGCGGGCATAGAGCTGGATGATGAGACAGCGGCCCAGGCTGAGGAATCGGCCCAGGAGATGTATGACAGTCTTACGGAAAATGAGAAGGAAGAAATAGGGGCTGACCTGGAGCTTTATAAAAAGGTCATGCGTGAGAATGCCCTTTATAATGAGGTATATAAGTATATAGTCAAGGATTATGTGGTCAGTGATGAGGATTATGACACCTATTATGAGGAGCATAAGGACACCCTGACTGAACAGTATAAACAGGCCAATGGAATTTCCGATGAAGAGACTGCCGATGAGGAAGCGGTGAAGGAATACGGCAGAGACAACTATGAGGACTATATGAAGCAGATGTATTTTTCAAAGGAATTTGAGAAATGGGAAAATGAAGCTGACATAGTAAAAAACGCGTCACTTTGGAATACGGTGACTCTTATAAGATGAATTTTTACTCCCGCTGAAGGCGGGAGTTTTTATTTACAGCCATGAGAAATTAAGGTATTATATATATACATTTTTTATTTCATTTTTAATTTAAAAGGAGGACTTGCCTGATGCAGTACAGAGAATTCGGAAAGACGGGGATAAAGGTATCACCCATAGGCTTTGGAATGATGAGACTTCCTGCCGACACGGAAGGTAACGTAGATGAGGAAAGGGCCATAAAGATGCTCAGAAGCGCCATTGACAACGGCCTTAACTATGTGGATACCGCCTTTAACTACCATGGCGGAAACAGTGAGAAAATAACAGGAAAAGCACTTTTGGACGGATACCGTGACAAGGTATACCTTGCAACGAAGGCTCCCGCCTGGATGTTCAAAAGCGGAGACGATTTTGACACCATACTGGATAAACAGCTGGAAAGACTTCAGACAGACCATATAGATTTTTATCTCCTTCATGCCATGAACGCCATCGCCTTTGAGAAAAAGGTGCTCAGATACGGCGTAATGGAAAGGCTCGAGGCGGCAAGGGCTGCCGGAAAGATCAAATATGTGGGATTTTCTTTCCATGATAAGATCGACGTGTTCAAAAATATATGTGACGCCTATAACTGGGATTTCTGCCAGATACAGCTCAACTATATCGATACAAAATACCAGGCAGGAATAGAAGGCCTTAAATATGCCGCTTCAAAGGGCATGGGAGTATCCATAATGGAGCCCTTAAGGGGAGGATATCTTGCGAATGTTCCCGCTGCTGTTAAGGATATATTTGATAAAACAAATAAGACTCCCGTTGAATGGGGTCTGGATTATCTCTGGAACATGCCCGAGGTATCCATAGTATTGAGCGGCATGAGCAATGAGGAGCAGATAGCCCAGAATCTTGAATATGCTTCACGTTCATCAGCGGGCATGTTCACAAAAGAGGACGAGGAAGTCATCGAAAAAGTCCAGGGAGTATTTGCGTCCTATGATACGGTTCCCTGTACAGGATGTTCATACTGTCTTCCCTGTCCGAAGGGCGTGGGCATACCCTATAACTTCGTTGTATATAACAACTATAAGACGGGAAGCCCCTTCGAGGAGGAGAAAAAGAGATATAATGAGTGGGTGCCTATGTTCGGCCAGAAGGCTTCAGCATGTGTTGCCTGCCATAAGTGCGAGGAGATCTGTCCACAGCATATAAACATAGTTGAAAGACTTAAAAAAGTAGCGGAGACATTTGAGGTTTAAAAACGGCAGTCCATAGGAACCAGCGGCAGACAGTAATGGTTAATAATGGGTCTGCTGGGCTTAAATCAGTTCGGAATTATGAACGGCCCAGGCGATTGACTAGAATATTCGGGTAGATTATAATGGAATTGTAAAATTCTGCGCGATATACCACCGTTTTTAACGGCTGATATATAGGTAAAAGTCAAGAGAAAAAAGAAGGCTTAGGAGGATTGAACATGAAAAAATTTTTAGCAGTTCTTTTATCTGCTGCAATGGTCCTTGGAATCGCTGGATGCAGTTCCTCAAATGAGACCACGGAGACAACAGAAGGCGGAGAAACCACCGAAACATCCGGAGTTGCAGCAAGCGACATCAAGGTTGGCTTTATCTTTGTCGGCGACGAGAATGAGGGTTACACATACGCTCATTACGAAGGCGCTCTTGAGATGCAGGAAGAGCTTGGCCTTACTGACGACCAGATCATCTACAAATGGAACGTACCCGAAGACGAAAGCTGCTATGACGCTGCAGTAGACCTTGCAGAGCAGGGATGCAACATCATATTTGCAAACAGCTTTGGCCATGAGGACTATGTTCTTCAGGCAGCAGAGGAATATCCTGACGTACAGTTCTGCCACGCAACAGGATATAAGGCAGCAACAAGCGGACTTTCAAACGCACATAACTACTTTGCAAAGATCTATGAAGCACGTTATGTTGCAGGTGTTGTTGCAGGTATGAAACTTGCTGAGCTTTACGGCGCAGACACAGACGCTAAGATCGGTTATGTAGGAGCATATTCATACGCTGAGGTTAAATCAGGCTACACAGCTTACTTCCTCGGAGTAAGATCAATCTGCCCTAACGTTACAATGGAAGTTAAATACACAGGATCATGGGCTGACCAGGCTCTTGAGAAAGAGACAGCTGAAGCTCTTATAGCTGACGGATGCGTACTTATCAGCCAGCATGCCGATACAACAGGTGCTGCAACAGCTTGTGAGGCAGCTAAGGTATGTGACGTTGGATACAACGTATCAATGATCGATGCAGCTCCCAACTATGCACTTGTATCATCAGCCATCGACTGGGGTTCATACTACAAATATGCAGTTAAATGCATGATCGACGGCGAGACGATCCCTGTAGACTGGTGCAAGGGACATGACGAAGGCGCTGTATACCTTACAGAACTCAACGAAGCAGCCATAGCTGAAGGAACAGCTGAAAAGGTCGAAGAGACTTGGGCAGCTATCGACAGCGGCGAACTTAAGGTATTCGATACATCAAAATGGACTGTAGGCGGAGAAACAATCACATCAACAGCAGATCTTGAAGGATTCAACGGCGTTGAATACATCAGCCCTGATGGATACTTCATGGAATCAGAGCTCGCATCAGCTCCCGCATTCTCATTTGTAGTTGACGGTATCACAGAACTTAATACAGTATATTAATAGTTAACTATCCGGGGCAGGGTGGCTCTATAAGGGCAGCCCTGCCCTATTCCGTTTTAAAAAGAGTAAAGGAGGAGAGGTTTTGGATACGGCAAATGCTATCGAGCTTAAGAATATAAGCAAATACTTCGGTGAAGTCATCGCTAACAAAGATATCTCGCTGGAGGTAAGAAAGGGAGAGATCCTTTCTCTTTTGGGCGAAAACGGAAGCGGAAAAACTACTTTGATGAATATGCTTGCCGGAATTTATTTCCCTGATGAAGGCGAGATTTTCATAGACGGAAAAGAAGTTAAGATAACGTGTCCGGCGGACGCCTTTGAGCTGGGTATAGGAATGATACATCAGCATTTCAAGCTTATTGAGACGTTTACCGCGGCTGAGAATATAATTCTCGGACTTCCCGGTGAGGAAGTAATAAAGATGGGCGAAGTTGTGAACAAGATAAAAGAGCTTGTTGACAGATACGGCTTTGAGCTTGACCCGCTCAAGAAAATATATAATATGTCTGTATCTGAAAAACAGACAGTCGAGATAGTAAAGATGCTCTACAGGGGCGCCAACATACTCATACTTGACGAGCCTACGGCGGTACTGACGCCGCAGGAGACAGACAGGCTTTTTGATGTTCTTCGCAACATGAGAGATGATGGAAAGGCCATCATAATCATAACCCATAAGCTTCATGAGGTGCTTTCCCTTTCAAACAGGGTAGCAGTACTGAGGAAGGGACGCTATATCGGAACGGTCAATACCAGCGAGGCCACGGAGCTTTCACTTACGGAAATGATGGTAGGCGACAAAGTGACTCTTGATATTGGCAGGGAAGAACCCAAGGACGTTAAAAAGAGACTGGAGATAAAAAATCTCACATGTGTGGATAAGAACAGAGTAAAGACTCTGGACAATGTATCCTTTGACGTATACGGCGGGGAGGTGCTCGGAATAGCGGGCATAGCCGGAAGCGGACAGAAGGAACTTTTGGAGGCCATAGCCGGACTTCAGATAATAGAGGGCGGAAGCATAGAGTACATAGACGATGGCGGCCATAAGACAGACCTGGTGGGCAAGACGCCCCTGGCCATAAGGAAGATAGGCGTCGCGCTGTCCTTCGTACCTGAAGACAGGCTTGGAATGGGCCTTGTGGGCAATATGGACCTGACAGATAACGTAATGTTAAGGACATATATGGATGGAAAGGGTTCGTTCCTCAATAGGAAGGAGCCTAAGGAAAAGACTGAAAGGATAGTAGAGGGGCTGCATGTAGTTACGCCAAGCCTTTCCACACCCATTAGGAAGCTTTCGGGAGGAAACGTACAGAAGGTGCTTGTAGGCAGAGAGATATCCAATGCTCCTTCGGTCCTTATGACGGCCTATGCCGTAAGGGGACTTGATATAAACACCTCCTACACCATATACCATCTGATAAATGAGCAGAAGGCCAAGGGAGTAGCCGTAGTATATGTAGGCGAGGACCTGGACGTACTTCTGGAGCTGGCGGATAAGATACTTGTTTTATGCGCCGGAAAGGTGAGCGGACTGGTGGATGCCAGAAGCGCCACAAAGGAACAGATAGGACTTATGATGACAAAGCATGCAGAGGAGGGAATGTGAAATGGCTGACGGCAGCTTAAAAAAGGAACCCATGTTCCGAATAGCCAAACGAAGCGACATATCCCGAAAAAAGGCAGTGCTTGTAAGGATCATCGCTTTCATACTGGCTTTGGTAGTATGCGGTATATTCGTATTTATACTCACTAAGGAAAATCCATTTTCCGTATATCTGGGAATGATAGACGGAGCCGTGGGAACAGCACGAAGGATATGGAACACCCTGAGGGATACCATGATACTTCTTGCGGTAGCCCTTGCCATAACCCCGGCCTTTAAGATGCGTTTTTGGAACATCGGAGCCGAGGGACAGATACTGGTGGGAGGCATAGCCACGGCGGCGGTCATGAGATACTTTGGTGCATCATTTTCACCGGCGCTGTTATTTATCGTAATGATAATATGCAGTGTGGCGGCGGGCCTTGTATGGGGCATAATACCCGCGTTTTTCAAGGCTAAATATAATACCAATGAGACACTGTTCACCCTTATGATGAACTACATAGCCATACAGCTCACATCATACTTCTGTATCGTATGGGAGGCTGTAAAGGGCAGCGGAACCATCGGCACCATCAACCAGAGCACAAAGGCCGGATGGATATCCACATCATTTTTGAGCGGCATATTCGGAAACTTCAACTACAGCATAAATGTGATAGTCGTTATATCACTGACGGTAATAATCGCCATATATCTTAAAAAGACAAAGCATGGCTATGAGATAGCCGTAGTAGGCGAGAGTGAGAATACGGCCAGATATGCCGGAATAAACGTAAAGAAAGTAATATTAAGGACCATGGCCCTTTCAGGAGCCCTCTGCGGCTTTACGGGCTTCCTTCTTGTAAGCGGCTCAAGCCATACCATATCGGTAAATACCGCTGGAGGAAGAGGATTTACGGCCATAATCGTATCATGGCTTGCAAAATTCAATCCCTATATAATGATACTCATATCATTCCTGCTGGTATTCCTTGATAATGGAGCCAAACAGATCGCCAGCCAGTTCGGGCTCAATGAGTCAGCGGCTGAGGTAATGACTGGAATTATATTATTCTTCCTTATTGGATGCGAATTTTTCATAAACTACCGCATCATAAAAAGGGGAAAGCATGAGGAGGCTTAAGCTATGGATATAATACTTATCATAATTGAAAAAATATTTTCCGTTACGTTCATACAGAAGGCCGTTACTCAGGGTATCCCCATACTTTATGGCGCGTCGGGAGAGATAATGACCGAAAGGAGCGGCAACCTGAACCTGGGCATACCGGGCATCATGTATATGGGAGCCGTAGGCGGTCTTACGGGCTCGTTTTTATACGAACAGAGCGTAGCTGAGCCCAATGGCTGGATAGGCGTTTTATGCGCGCTATTATTAGCCATAGCATTTTCATTTATAGGAGGGCTCATATATAGTGTGCTCACCATAACATTCAGGGTAAACCAGAACGTAACAGGTCTTGCCCTTACAACATTTGGTGTAGGCTTTGGAAACTTTTTGGGAGGCTCTCTCTCAAGGATAAGCGGAACTGCCGGACAGGTAAGCGTTTACGCCACAGGCCAGGCCTTCAGAACAAAGATACCGTTTTTGAGCACTAAATTCGGAATCGTCAGCGAGATATTTTTCTCCTATGGATTTTTGACATATCTGTCCATAATACTGGCGGTACTGCTCACATGGTTCCTTTTCAGGACAAGGAAGGGACTTAACCTGAGAGCCGTTGGAGAGGACCCTGCCGCTGCTGACGCTGCCGGAATAAACGTAATCAGGTATAAATATATAGCTACCTGTTCAGGAGCTGTCATAAGCGGTCTTGGCGGACTTTACTTCGTTATGGAGTACCTGGGCGGAACATGGCAGAACAACGGATTCGGAGACAGAGGATGGCTTGCCATTGCCCTTGTTATACTTGCTCTCTGGAAGCCGGCCAGAGCCATCTGGGGATGTATACTTTTTGGAGGACTTTATATACTCTTTGCCTATGTGCCCCTGGGAGAGGCTGTGCAGGAGATATTCAAGATGCTGCCATATGTGGTTACGATCATAGTCCTCATACTTTCCAGCATCAGAGGAAGCAAAGACAATCAGGCGCCTAAGAGCCTTGGCTTGTCATACTTCAGAGAAGACCGTTAGTACCAGGAATTTTAATAAAATATAAGCCTTAGGCTTTTGCAGAACGCTCATTTTTTTGTACAATGCTACAAAAAATGGGCGTTTTTGTATTATCAGCATAAAAATGACGGCTGTAAATATAAACTGTTTGTGATATGTGTATATGTGAGTAAATTTATATCATTGACATATACAAAAACATAATATATCATTAAATTGAGTTTGTAGATATTTGATATGGGAGGGAGTATAAATGGGGAAATTCATAATAAGGCAGGATGAAGCCGGAATGAAGTTCGATCTGCTGGCGGTGAACCGGGAGACCATAGCTTCATCGGATTTCTACAATTCAAAGGCTTCCTGTCTCAAGGGGATAGCAAGTGTCGCGAAAAACGCACCTCTGGCGGCGGTGGAGGATCAGACGCTGAAATCCTACAAAAAAGAGATAAATCCAAAGTTTGAGATCTATAAGGACCAAAAGGGAGAGTTCAGGTTCACGCTCAAGGCCAAAAATGGACAGATAATCGTCGTTTCGGAGGGGTATAAGGCCAAGGCCAGCTGTAAAAACGGCATCGAGAGCGTAAGAAAAAATGCGGTGGACGCGGAGATAATTGAAATCAAATCAAAATAGTAATATATTAGATACAGGCAGGCGGATACGGGGAAATGTACATAAGCCTGCCTGATATTTTTTCTATATGTTTCTATGTGTTTAGGTATGTTCCAGGGAGGGATAAAAATGAAACTTACTGTGCTTATGGACAACAATACATATATAGATAAGTACTACCTGGGTGAACCGGCAGTATCCTATTTTATCGAGGACGGGGACAGAAAGATACTTTTTGATACGGGCTATAGTGACGCCTTTATGAAAAATGCCAGGGATATGGGCATAGACCTGAGGCAGACCACGGATATTGTCATCTCCCATGGACATAACGACCATACGGGAGGGCTTTCGGCCCTTTCTGAGCTGGACTTTTATAAAAGGCCTGTGCTTACTGCCCATCCGAATATATTTCTGAAAAGATATGATAAGAAGTTAAATATCGGCTCGCCTTTGACTGAGGAGGAAGTGGGACGATTTGCCGACCTGCGCCTTACGAGGGACTGCTATGAAATAACGGAAAACATAATGTTTTTAGGCGAGATACCGGAAAAATTCGAGAGAAGGTATGCCATAGGCACCATAAACAGGGCCTGCGGTGAAACGGACGACTATATATACGATGACAGTGCCCTGGCCTGTGTAAATGATGAGGGCGTATATGTGGTAACGGGCTGTTCCCATTCGGGTATATGTAATATAATAGAGAGAGCAATGGAGACCACAGGAAAGGATAAACTTCTGGGAGTCATAGGAGGCATGCATCTTTTCGATGCGGACGAAAGGGCCGAAAGGACTGTAAAATACCTGGAGGAAAAGGCGCCGGGAGCTTTGTATCCCTGCCACTGCACGTCATTTAAGGTGAAGGCTCTCATGGACAGGAAACTTAATGTTTCAGAAACGGGAGCGGGTCTAGTGCTGGAATGGTAAGAAAGACAATAAAAAGCTGAAATAAAGGCTGAAAACTCGGGAGGATAAGTTTTGGATAAGGGTAAAATAGAAGATAAAGGGGAATTATTTAAGCTCATAGAGGATAACAGGGGATATATAACAGCCCTGGGAGACAGGCTTTTTGACTGCCCGGAGCTGGGATTCAAGGAATATAAGACAGCGGAGATAATAAAGGAGAACCTGGACGCCATTGGGGTAAAATATGAAAGCGGCATAGGCGAAACGGGCATAGCTGCCCATATGGGTGAAGGAGG
>JAHZAW010000029.1:90256-100539 GCA_019423725.1 Clostridiales bacterium | reverse complement strand
CGTGGTATGCGACATAGACGCACTGCCCTCAAAGACCGGTGAGGGGACTATACATTCCTGCGGACACAGCATACAGACGGCCATGGGACTGGCTTCGGCAAAGATGCTCAAGGAAAGCGGACTGCTTGAAAATGCCGGCGTAAGGGTGAGTTTCATCTTCCCGCCCGCCGAGGAGTTCATAGACTTTGACTATAGGGATTCCCTCATAAGGGAAGGAAAAATACTTTACCGCTCTGGCAAACAGCATATGATAGCCAAGGGCATATTTGATGATGTGGACTGTGTCATATCAGCCCATGCCAATGGCAGTAAGGACAAGATGTTCGATATAAATTCCACCCTGGCGGGATTTACGGCTAAAAAGGCTGTGTTCACTGGACAGGCGGCCCATTCGGGAGCGGCACCATGGCTTGGGAAAAACACCCTTCATGGGGCAGTGTTATGTGAAAACGCCATAGCCTTTTTAAAGGACAGATATGCGCCCGAGGCCGGTGTAAGGATAAATCCCGTAATAACGGAGCCCGGCGGAACGGTGAACATAATCCCGGACAGAACGGTGCTTGAAACATACGTCAGGGCCAATGATATCGAAACGCTGACATCGGCGGCGGAAAAAACGGACCTGTGCATAGAACATTCGGCGGAGGCTCTGGAACTGGGCTGGGAGATAGAAAACACCATAGGATATATGCCCCTTTCCCAGTCAAAGAAGCTCAACGAGACCATAAAGGAAAACATGCTTTTGATATGCGGGGAAGATATGATAGAGGAAAACGTGGTATCCGGGGCATCAGGAGACATAGGTGACCTGGGATATCTGCTGCCCACGGTGCAGTTTGGATTTTCCGGCATAGAGGGCATATTCCATAATGACTCCTTTAAAATAGCTGACAAGGAAAACTGCTATATCAATACGGTGAAGGTGGTGTGCGGCACCATCTGTGACCTTGCCTCTGATACAGCAAAAAGACCGGACAGGGGAGATTTTGAGGCCAGGAAGGAATACTATATGAAAAACTGGCTTAAGAAGGACTAAGGCCCAGTGAGGCTATGTTTGCGGCGGTTAAGGAGAACTGTAGATGGGCTTTTGCAGCGCCGGTACTTCTGAGGTCATGAATACGGCCTGACAGGCGGTATGACATATCGGATACATAAGCGGCTGGGCCGGAAATTAAGAAAATAAAAAAGACGCCATCAGGCGTCTTTTATTTTAGTAAATAAGACCGTTTTTCTTTGCCTCAAATGTGAGTTCATCTCTGAAATCAGGATGGGCAATGCTTATGAGTCTCTTGGCCCTTGTGGGTATGTCACAGAACTGAAGGTTTACACATCCGTATTCTGTTACAACATACATGGTCTCAGCCCTTAATGTGGTAACGGTGCTTCCGGGAGCCAGATTAAGGCATATTTTTGATACGGGGCCGTTTTTAGTATTAGCCACCGATGAAACGGCGATGAAGGATTTACCGCCCTTGGAGAGGGTAGCGCCCCTTACATAGTCCACCTGTCCGCCTGAACCTGAGTACTGTCTGAATCCGATGCTCTCGGAGCAGAGCTGGCCTGTAAGGTCGATGGAAAGGGATGTATTGATGGACATCATATTGTCGTTGGCAGCTATATTTCTCACATCATTTACAAAATGATAGGGAGTGAAATATACCTTGGGATTGTTGGCGATGAATTTATTAGTCGCCTCAGTGCTGAAGGCAAAGCCCGCAACGGAAAGGCCGGGCATAAATGATTTCTGGCTGTTGTCCACGGCTCCTATGCTCTGGAGATATGCCAGGGAGTCGGTGTACATCTCGCTGTGTACTCCAAGGTGTTTTTTATCCTTAAGTCCGTATCCAACGGCATTGGCTGTTCCGCCTATTCCCAGCTGTATGCAGGCTCCATCGGGGATCATTTCAAGGATGTATGAAGCGATCTTCTCCTCAAGGGGAGTGGGAGGAGCTGAAGGAGGAACTACGGCGTCATTATCATATTCCACAAAGGCTGCTATCTGGCTGACATGGTAGTCATGGCTTGAGCCGTATACCCTGGGTATGTATTTGTTTATCTGGGCGATTATTTTCTTTGAATGGTTAAGGGGTGAGGGAGCGTATCCCGCGGGTCCTATGTTGCAGTATCCGTGTTCATCAGGAGGTGTCATGGGGATAACAGCCACATCGGGGTCCACAAATGTAAGATAATCCTCAAAACGGCTCAGATGAAGGGGAACATGGGTAACTACTCCATTGGCTGCTCCAGCCCTTTCATTGGCTCCGTTGAAGAATGAATAATATCTGAATTTATCCTTAGGTATATCCTTATCATCAAGACCGATATAATCGGTGGTCAGGTTTCCGTAGAAGGATATATCCTCAAGGTTTCCTGCTTTGACTTCGTTTATGACAGCGGAAAGAACCTTATCGGCAATGGAAAGACCGCCCAGACATATTTTGTCGCCGCTTTTGATATGAGCTTTGACTGCTTCTTCGGCGGACATAAGTTTTGATTTATAGATTTCCTCGTATGACATTGCTTGACTTCCTTTCGTTGTAGATTTTATGTTTTCTGTAATGTAGAACTGTATTTAATTATATTTTATGGCATGGCTTATGTCAACGATTTTGTAATAACATAATGATGACATCAAAGAGGCTGGAAGGCGTGCATGAAGGGGAGAAAATACGGTTTAAAAGTACGATGACAGGCGGTGAAAATGCCGCCACACTGGACCAAACCAGTCCCGCGGTGGGGCTATAAACTGGCCCGAACCTGATGCAGACCAGAGCCAAAACCAGAGCCAAAGGCAAGCCTTGGCCAACTTCAAGGCCGAGAAGCCAGCCAAAAGACAAGACCGGTCTGTGATAAAGAACACTGTCGGAAACATTGCAAGCTCTGAGCAACCGCAAGATAAGCCCAAAGTCAGGCCAAAGCCAAGTCCAAGACAGCCCCCGCCCGCAGCCCAGGTCTTGTCCTGTGTCAGCATAAATCCCCTCTGTTAAGCCCGTCCCATCCCCAGCAGACATCCCAGGTAAAATAAAACTCCCCCAGGGTCTGGGGGAGCTGTGGTTTTATAAAAAATCAGTCATAGTATACCTTCATGAGCATAAGGCCTTCCGGTGGAGCCAGGGGGCCGGCTGCCTGACGGTCAAGGGCATCCAGGATGGATGGCATATCATTGGGGGAGAGCCTGCCTTCACCCACTTCACAGAGGGTGCCGGTCAATATCCTGACCATGTGGTAAAGGAAGCTGTCGCCGGTAAAGGTTATGGAAATATCGTCGCCGTTTTCCTGTATATCGATGGATTCTATGTTCCTGATGGTGGATTTTTTGGTCTTTTTAAGGTCGGTAAAGCTTTTGAAATCGTGCCTTCCAAGGAGGTGAAGGGCTGCAAGACGCATTGAGGCTGTGTCCAGGCTGCCTTCCCTTATCCAGCGGTATCTGGCGCCGAATATACATGGTATCCTGCCGGTATGTATACGGTAGCAGTAAGTCTTTTTGATGGCATTGAGGCGGCTGTGGAACCTGGGGGAAGCCTCCCTGGCGCTGATGATGCCTATGTCCCTGGGGAGGTAGGTGTTCATATAGTCCATGAGCTCATTGGGGGTCATTTCCGTATCGATATGGAAATTGGCCTGCTGGGCAGCGGCATGGACGCCTGCGTCGGTCCTTCCGGAGCCGTCCACTTCTATGACTTCGCCGGTGAGTTTAAAAAGTATGGCTTCAAGTTTTCCCTGTATGGTATCAGCTGTGGCGGACTGTCTCTGCCAGCCTCTGTATCTTGTACCGTCGTACTGGACAGTAACGGCGATATTTTTTTTCATGTTGTCACCCTCTTTTGATATTTAGGATCGTATTTTACTATCAGTTTACTATTATTTAGAGTTTTATTATATACGTTTTTCACATACTGCGCTATAATTAAAAAAGACATGTACTAAAAAGGTGTTATAAATCAAAGGTATTTAACTAAAAAACTATCAAACATACCCGTCCCGAAGGAAAATATATGCCAGGTTTACATATTTTTATTATAAATGTTGGAATATAAAGAAAAAATGCTTTTCTAGTTAAAATTTTGGTGTTATAATACCATATTATAAAATAGATTAATTATGGGCAGTTCTGCTTTTTGGGGCGAACTGCTTTTATGAGATATATTGGGAGGCTTTCAGCTTATATGGAAAAGTTAGTTATTACCGGCGGTAAACGGCTCAATGGAGAAGTTTTTATCAGCGGTGCCAAAAATGCGGCGGTTGCGATAATACCCGCGGCCATCATGGCGGACGGGATATGCATAATCGAAAATCTGCCCAGTATCGAGGACGTGGAAAGTCTTCGTACGACACTGAATAAAATGGGAGCTGTTTGCGAGTATATTGACAAACATACATTAAGAGTTGACAGCACAGGCGACATAACGAACTGCGCGGCTTTTGAAGAAGTTAAGAAAATACGCGCGTCATACTATCTTCTGGGAGCGCTTTTGGGAAGATATAAAAAGGCTGAGGTGGCCCTTCCCGGAGGATGTAATTTCGGTACAAGACCCATTGACCTTCATCTTAAGGGCTTCAAACTTCTCGGAGCCGATGTGGAAGTGTCAAACGGTATAGTAAAGGTGAGCGCTGAGAGGCTTACAGGAGCCCAGATATACATGGACCAGGTAAGTGTCGGAGCGACCATAAACATAATGCTTGCTGCCAGCATGGCAGAGGGCACTACCATAATCGAAAACGCTGCAAAGGAGCCCCATGTCGTTGATACGGCCAACTTCCTCAATATGATGGGAGCCAATATCAAGGGCGCGGGAACGGATATCATAAGGATAAAGGGCGTGGAAAAACTCCACAGTGCCGAATATACCATAATCCCCGACCAGATAGAGGCTGGAACATATATGATAGCCGCTGCCATAGCGGGAGGAGATGTTACCGTAAGGAACATAATCCCCAAACATATGGATTCACTTACGGCTAAACTGGCTGAAATGGGCGCCAAGATCGAAAAGCATGATGACAGCATAAGGGTCATGGCGGATGGAAGGCTCCAGTGTTCAAACATAAAGACCATGAGTTATCCTGGATTCCCCACGGATCTTCAGCCTCAGATGACAGCGCTTTTGAGCGTATGCGACGGCATAAGCGTCGTTACGGAGAACGTATGGGACAACAGATATCAGTATGTTGACGAGCTCAGACAGCTGGGCGCAAAAATAACAGTTGAATCAAGGGTAGCCATGATTGAGGGCGTAAAGACCCTTAAGGGAGCGAAGGTAGCTGCCACAGACCTGAGGGCAGGAGCTGCCATGGTCGTTGCCGGTCTTTTTGCGGAAGGAACGACCATAATAGATAACATAAAATACATTGACAGAGGCTATGAAGATATAGAGGCAAAACTTTCGGCCCTGGGAGCAGATATAAAAAGAGTTGAATTTTAAAATGATGGTGGGTGTTTAAGTTATGAATGTAAAGTTTTGTCCGCTTGTGAGCGGAAGCAGTGGGAACAGTACTTACATATGTAACGGAAACACCCACATTTTGATTGATGCGGGCGTAAGCTGCAAACAGATAGTAGAGCACATAAGACAGATAGGCGTTGAGCCTGAGGATATAGACGCAGTTTTCATAACCCATGAGCACATAGACCATATAAAGGGAGCGGGAGTGCTTTCAAGGAAGTATAACATACCGGTATATGCCACACCGGGAACATGGCAGGGCATAGGTAAACAGGTGGGTGATTTCGCTCCTGAGAACGTAAGGTATGTATACCCGGACAGTATGATGGTTTTAGGCGATCTGTGCGTAAAGCCCTTTGCCATACCCCATGACACCATAGAGCCGGTGGCCTACTGCGTATTTACGGAGAGCAGGAAGCTGACGGTCGCCACGGATATAGGCTGGGCAACCCCCAAGGTAAAGGAGAACATATATGATTCGGACGTGCTTTTGCTGGAGTCCAACCACGACCTGGACATGCTCAAGCACGGAAGTTATCCCTGGCCCCTTAAACAGAGGATAATGGGAGACAGGGGACATCTTTCCAATGTCAGTGCCGGAGAGGCCCTTGGAGAGATAATGAGCGGAAGACTGAAATATGTTTTTCTTGGACATTTGAGCAATGAAAACAATGAGCCCCATCTTGCCTATGAGACCGTGGACAGGATACTGGAAGACAATAATATAAAGGTCGGAAAACATCTTGACCTGGATATGGCCTCAAGATATTCCAACAGCAGGATGATAGAGCTTTGATGATATCTGCCTGGCTTAGGACGTTTATGTGCCGCCCGTGGACTGCGGGACAGGATCAAATTGAGTCTTGGCAGCACCTTGGCCAGACTTATGGGGTATCAAAGACGATGGACTGGCGTGACCGCCGGCATGATGCGCGGGACTTTGCCAGGGGCTTGGGTGCTGTGTCAGATGGCCGTCAAGGCAGAGGGTCAGGGCAGAGGAGATGTTTAAAGGGCTTTAGAGCTTAAGGCAGGAGAAATTTGATGAAGGTAACGGTCATAGGAGTCGGAAGGCTCAAGGAAAAATACTGGCAGGCAGCCATTGAGGAATATTCCAAGAGGCTGAGCAAATATGTAAAGCTGGATATAATAGAGGTGGCCGATGAGAAGGCGCCGGAGACCTTGAGCGCGGCTGAGGAAGATATAGTCAAGAGGAACGAAGGCGCAAGGATACTCAAAAACATAAAGGACGGAGACTATGTCATAGCCCTTGCCATCAATGGAAAGATGCTGGGGTCCGAGGAGCTTTCGGAGTTTTTGAATGAGCGTATGGTCAGGGGAGCGGGCCATATAGTATTTGTCATAGGCGGTTCTTTGGGGCTTTCAAAAGAGGTGCTGGACAGGGCCGACTATAAGCTGAGCTTTTCAAAAATGACATTCCCCCATCAGATGATGAGGGTCATACTTCTGGAACAGTTTTACCGTGCCGTTAAAATAATGAAAAACGAGCCATACCATAAATGAGGGGATACAAATGGAGAAACGAAGGGAAATAAATTTTGCTAATGTGGGTTTATGTCTCCTTGTTATGCTCATTCATATACTTTCAAAGGCAGTAGGAGCTTTGAACAGAGAAAGCCTCCAGTATGCTGCGGTGTTCATACCGTGGAGACTGGCGTCTTTTGTAGTTCAGGGCTTTATTTTTTTGAGCGCATTAAAGTATTTCATGAAATATGAAAATAAAAAACTGGATTACGGCCAGTTTCTGCTCTCCAGGATAAAGACAGTCATACTGCCCTATATTTTATGGAATCTGATATATTACTTTGCCCTTATACCCCTGGGATACTTTATTTTTGATCCGGCATCCTTCGTGCCGGAGATGGCGGGGTATTTGTTTAGGGGAGATATGATAAGCCATTTTTATTTTGTGGTGGTCATAATACAGTTTTATGTGCTTATGCCCCTGTGGATGGTGATGGTAAAAAATATAAGGGCCGTCATACTTATCCCCATATCCCTCGTGGTGATGATAATTTTCGGCCAGTATCTGGCGGCTGGATATGCCTATAACGACAGGATATTTTTAAAATACATATTTTACTGGATATGCGGATGTTATGCAGGAAAGCATTACAGAGCCTTTGTGGATTTCATAAAGGGTAACGCCCTTAAGATAACTGTGCTTTTTGCGGCCACAGCCATTTTGGATGCTGGACTGTCCCTCATGAATTCCAGGGGAGTTATGCAGGTGAGGGGCCTTGAAAATATCCACATACTTTATTGTTCACTGGCCATATTGTTTATTTTCACACTTTCCATGTGGAAAACCGGCAAAATTGTGGATAACCCTGTTTTTGCCCTTATCAACCGCCAGAGCTATAATATTTACCTTTCCCACTGCCTTTTTATCTATTATATAGACTATGCGGCGGGTATGTACGGCATAGGCTCCCAGGGGGTATTGCTCCTTATGAGACTGGTGTTCTGCTACGGAGGAGCATTTGTGCTCTGGGGAGCGTACGACTGCATAAAACGTCGGAAAATGCATAAAAGTGGGTGTTGAAAACCTTGTGGACAGCGAAAACCACCATAAATGGGGTTAGGACCGGCAAAAACAAAATTACCGCCAAATATCTGTTTATTCCGTGGAAATCGTAAAAATTGTTTTGTCAGATTAAATAAAAATACCGCTTTTGACGGGTGTCAAAGGCGGTATTTTCTACTTTATGACGAAAATATTTTTTTTACGAAAAAGCGTTGACAAAACAAAAATGTTGATTACATCTGTTTATAACTCTGTGGACATTGTGGATAACTTATTCCTTTACCAGGTCTTCGCCTATTAAATAGACATCTCCGGCACCCATAGTTATCAACAGGTCTCCCTCTGTACAGTTTTGCTGTATATACTTCTTTATCGCCGGGAAATCTCCCACATATACGGCGTCTTTTCCATGGCGCTTGATCTCGTCCACAAGAACTGACGAATTTATAAGGCCCGTATCCTTTTCCCTGGCTGCATAAATGTCAGCAACGATTATCTTGTCAGCATCATCAAAGGCTTCGGCAAATTCCTTGAGCAGGTTATAAGTCCTGGAATAGGTATGGGGCTGGAATACGCACCAGAGCCTGTTCTTTTCCATGTTCTTGGCAGCCGCAAGGGTAGCCTTAACCTCTGTGGGATGGTGGGCATAGTCATCTATAACTGTGACACCGTTGAATTTTCCTTTGTACTGGAAACGTCTGTCCGTTCCGGTGTAGTTTTCAAGACCCTGGATTATATATCTGCTGTCGATCTCAAATACCTTGGCCGCTGCGAAGGCTGCAAGGGCATTGTCCACATTGTGCCTTCCGGGCACCTTTAATGAAACTCGGCAGTCCAGTTTGTCATGATAGTAGATGTCAAAGCTGTATGTGCCTGTGGATGAGATAGATATGGCCTCAGCCCTTACATCGGCTGAACGGTCACGGCTTCCATAGGTTATGACCCTGGGTTTAAGTCCCTTTATTATTTCTGTGTAATTGGGTATTTCCGTATTTATGACAAGGGCTCCGCCGTCGGCAATGTTTTCGGCGAACTTATGGAATGAATGTCTTATGTTTTCTATATTTTTGAAGTAATCCAGATGATCGGCATCGATGGTGAGGACTACTCCCACATAGGGTTTAAAATGAAGGAAACTGTCAAAATACTCACAGGCTTCAGCCACAAAGAAATCCGATGAGCCCACACGGATGTTTCCGCCTATGGACCTGAGGATGCCGCCAACGGTGATGGTGGGGTCCAGGTCAGCTGCCATAACTATCTCGGATATCATGGAAGTGGTCGTAGTTTTTCCATGGGTGCCTGATACGGCTATGCTGTTTTTGTATCTTGCCATGATGGCACCAAGGAGGGTAGCCCTTTCGATGACGGGTATGCCCAGCTTTTCTGCCTCAAGTATTTCGGGGTTGTCATGTTTTACGGCGGCGGTGTAAACGACGATATCCGTATCGGGTGTGATGTTTTCCGCCTTCTGGCCGATGACCACCTTTATACCCTGGCTTTTCAGGCTGTCAGTGATGGCTGTATCCTTAATATCTGAGCCTGAAATTATGAAGCCTTCATAATTAAGAATTTCAGCCAGACCGGACATGCTTATTCCGCCTATTCCTATGAAATGTATATGCTGGGAACTGTTATCTAGGTTTATATTCATTTTTTATTACTTCCTCTATTCTGTATTGTTTTTGGTTAAAGTCATTAATTACTGTAATATAACTGTAACATACTGATAAGAGTATACTACATTGTTTTGATAAAATCTACTGAATTATGGAATAAGAAGGATAAAAACCACTGATAAAATTTTATACAGTTTTTTGGTGAAATAATACTATTTTTTATTTAATCAAAATATGGTAATATCATTATATATTTATAGATATACACATGATTTAAGGGGATCATGTTTAAAAAAATTATAAATCTGCTGAAATGGGAGGCGATTTTATGGAACGTAAGGAAATTATGGCTTTACTCCTTGCGGGAGGTCAGGGAAGCAGGCTTGGCATACTTACAAAAAATACTGCGAAGCCTGCTGTAAGATTCGGCGGCAAATACAGGATAATTGACTTTCCTCTGAGCAACTGTATCAACTCGGGCATCGATACAGTAGGCGTACTTACACAGTATCAGCCGCTTATGCTCAACCAGCACATAGGTATAGGCATACCCTGGGATCTGGACAGGAAAAACGGCGGTGTGACTATACTTGCTCCCCACGTCAAAGGCGGGGAAGACATGGGCGACTGGTTCATGGGAACGGCGCATGCCATTTACCATAACCTTGAGTACAT
>JAHZAW010000029.1:64055-90246 GCA_019423725.1 Clostridiales bacterium | reverse complement strand
TGAGTACATCGACAGATATGACCCGGAATATGTGCTCATACTTTCCGGAGACCATATTTATAAAATGGATTATTCAAAGATGCTTGAGTTCCACAAGGCAAATAACTGCACAGCGACCATAGCTGTACTGGAAGTGCCCATGGAGGAGGCAAGCAGATTTGGAATAATGAATACCCTTGAGGACGACAAGATATATGAATTTGAGGAAAAACCCGCTAATCCCAAGAGCAATCTGGCTTCCATGGGAATTTATATTTTTACATGGAAGAAGCTTCGCCAGTCCCTTATAGATGACAATAAGGTACATGCCAACAGTGACTTTGGAATGCATATAATCCCCAAGATGCTTGCCGACGGCGAGACCCTTTACGCCTACAGGTTCAACGACTACTGGAAAGACGTAGGAACCATCGAATCCTACTGGCAGGCTAATATGGAGCTTATAAAGACGGTTCCGGAGTTCAATTTCTATGATAACTTCTGGAAGATATACACGAATATGGAGAACCAGCCGCCCCAGTATGTGGCACCGGGAGCAAGGCTGAGCAAATCCATCGTATCAGAGGGCTGTGAGATATACGGAGAAGTATATTCATCAGTCATCGGACCGGATGTCATAGTTGAGGAAGGCGCAGTCATAAGGGATACCATAATAATGGAAAACGTGGTAGTAAAGAAAGGCGCTGTGCTTGACAGGTGCATAATCGACAGGAACACCATCATAGGAGAGGGAGCTGTCCTTGGACAGGGAGACAACATCCCCAACGAGGAAAAACCCAATATTTATAACACCGGTATAACCGTAGCGGGAGAAAACACCGTAGTTCCGCCGGGAGTAAGGATCGGAAAGAACTGTGTTATTTATGGAAAGACCGTGCCGGAGGATTATCCTGACGGAGAGATCGCCAGCGGAAAAACTGTTATGCGGGAGGGTGTGTTGATATGAAAGCTATCGGTATAATACTTGCCGGAGGAAACAGTGAAAGACGTATGGGAGAGCTCACGGCTTACCGTGCCGCAGCGGCAATGCCCGTTGGCGGAAGCTACAGGGCCATAGACTTTCCCCTTACGAGCATGACAGCCTCAGGAATAGGAAAAATAGCGGTCATTACCCAGTATAACTCAAGATCGCTCCATGACCACCTGGTATCATCCAAGTGGTGGGATCTGGGAAGGAAAAAAGGCGGACTTTTTGTGCTCTCGCCCTATACGAGCAAGGATAATTCATCATGGTTCCGCGGCACGGCGGATTCGATCTATCAGAACATATCCTTCCTTAAGAGGAGCAATGAGCCCTATGTGGCCATATCCTCAGGAGACGCAGTATATAAGATGAATTTCAAGGAGGTCATAGAGTTCCATAAACAGAAGGAAGCTGATATTACCATCGTTTATAAGAGGATGGATAAGGACAGTCTTTCCAAGTTTGGAATAATGCAGATGGACGGAGAAGGCAGGGTAACTGACTTTGAGGAAAAGCCTCTTGAGCCGCAGTCTGACTGTGCGTCCCTTGGAATATATGTTATCGGCAGGGAACTGCTCATAGACCTTCTGGAGCAGGCTGTTGCCGAAGGAAGATATGACTTTGTAAGGGATATAATAATAAGGCTGAGAAAACGTCTTAAAATATACGGCTGTGAGTTTGACGGCTACTGGAGCAGTGTTGGAGCCAGCACACTGGATTATTACAGGACGAATATGGATTTTCTTAATAAGGAGATCAGGGATGTATTTACAAAACAGGAGCCCTATATCGATACTAAACCGAAGGACGAGCCTCCTGTCAAATACAATATGAATGCTGATGTATCTGACAGCGTACTGGGAAGCGGCGCCATCGTAAATGGAAAGGTGGAACATTCCGTAGTATTCAGAAGGGTATTTATCGGAGACAGGGCAGTCATAAAAAATTCGATACTTATGGAAGGCTGCTACATCGGTGACGACTGTGTCATAGAAAATGCCATACTTGATAAAAATGTAGTTGTCACGGCTGGAAAACACATATCCGGTGCTGAAGAAGAACCATATGTTGTAAAAAAAGACTCAGTTATCTGAGTTTTAAGAAAAACTTTATAATTATAAAGGCTTTTTGTGATAATATATAAATGTGGGACTGCATATTTTGGGATTTTAAATATGCAGTTTCGCAGTATTTGAATGATATATGATTAAATAAGGGGTTTAATCATCAGGAAAACACCAGGTGTTATCAGAAGGGAAGCGCATAGTATGGAAATCACAGATATAAGAGTAAGGAAAGTCAATAAAGAAGGAAAAATGAAGGCTGTTGTATCAGTCACATTTGATAACGAGATCGTTATCCATGATATAAAGGTCATCGAAAGAGATGAAGGCCTTTTTATCGCCATGCCCAGCAGAAGGACTGCTGACGGCGAATTCAGAGACGTGGCTCATCCCATCAATGCGGAAACAAGAAATAAGATCCAGAAACTTGTGCTTGAAAAGTATGAGGCCGCACTCCTTGAAGAGGAAGAATTTGAAAAAGAGCACTGCATGGAATAATATCCATATACAGTTTTAAAAACAGTTTGAGGCGGTTAAAAACGGAGCCTGGGCATATATGCTCAGGCTCCGTTTTTATGTTTATATAGGAGGGCGGAAAACAGATTAAAAAGCCGGAATTAAAGCTGCCAGACTGGTCAGTGCGGAAGTAGCCAAAGCCAGGGGACAGCTGGATCACGGCCGCTCATGCTGCCCATAGCCAGGACAGTTCAGACCGCCAGACAGCCGGGTCAGCCCATACAATTGAGACAGCCCAGACAGCCCCTGCAGCGGTACAGCCCAGATAAACTAAGGTCAGTAAAACCCCAAAAGCCGACCGATCCCAGGATGCAGGCTCCTGCCAGCCCCTAAGATACGGCTCAATTTTCGTCCTCCGGCAGCCACCTGTAATGGCCGAGTATGTCATATTTTATAAGGTCGTTGGCCTCCCTGGCTCCCAGGGGGTCATGATGGATGATAAATGGTATGCCGCTGGAATTTCTTATGTCCGAGCATATGGCGATGTGGTTTTCAAAAACGACTATGTCCCCAGGCTGCCACTGCTCCGGGTCGGAGAGGTCTGTGGTAAGGCTCTGGGCGTTGTTCTCAAAAAATACCCTCAGGTTTTTGACCCTCCTGAAGTCTATGTTCGGGTCAGGGGAGTCCATATCGTAAAGCTCCGGGTATTGGGATATGTGGCTGTCCACCAGGGATTTCAGGTCATAGCCTGCGGCCTTGAAACCATTCCATATTACGTCGGTGCATACTCCGTATCCGTCGGTGGGGTATCCGCCCTCATAATAGCTGCTTTTGTATTTTGGTCCTGTCCCTATATAGGCCCTGGCTCCAAGCATTATGTCATGCCAGTCGTCGATGCCGTCGCCGTCGGCATCCAGGGGAGATGACAGCTCGTTTATGCCCAGGTCCTCGGCG
The DNA here is from genome assembly GCA_019423725.1 of Clostridiales bacterium. GTDB lineage: Bacteria > Bacillota > Clostridia > Lachnospirales > Anaerotignaceae > Metalachnospira. The sequence continues at coordinate 86,808 of JAHZAW010000029.1, read as the reverse complement.
GTGTATTCCCTTGACATGCGGGGGATAAAAAATATCTGAGCCGCAAGGGAGATGAATATTATAATAATGAGTATCTTTATTATGTTTCCTGTTTTAGATATACTGCCAGTTTTCTTCATGGTCATGCCCTCCAGTAGTATATTTTGGTATATGCTGGTATTTGCCGGTATATTTTTATTCTAGCCAGATAAATAGGACGCTTCAACATAAAAACGGGCATAAAAGGAAATTTTAAGAAAATGTAAAGAAAGAATGAGTAAAAAATAAAGAAACCATAAAGAAACAAAGGGATAAACAGGGGAGAAAATGGTATTATCAATGCTGATATAGGCTTAAATAAGCTGAAGCCGGCTTAAAGCAGGGGGCAAAAAATAAAATAAGGTTGAAAAAAATACGATAACGTGCCATTATATATAGTAGCTAATCAGCTTTAACCGGTGGTTTCCGTTTAAAGCCGGACATTTTAAGGAGAATGATTTATGAATAAGTTAAAAGTTATAATCCTGGCAGCCGGAGAAGGAAAGAGGATGAAATCAAAGCTTCCCAAGGTCCTTCATAAGGTACAGGGCAGGACCATGGTAGACCATGTCATAGACGCGGCCGAAAGGGCAGGAGCCGGGGATATATGTGTAGTAGTCGGACACGGAGCCCAGGAGGTCAAGGAGGCCCTTAAGGACAGGAATGTAAAGTTTGCCCTTCAGGAAAAACAGCTGGGAACAGGACATGCGGTCATGCAGGCCGGAGATTTCATAGAGGAGGGAGCGGATATACTGGTCCTTTATGGAGACACTCCCCTCATAACTGCTGAGACCATAGGAAAACTTCTGGATTTCCACGAAAAAGAGGGAAACAGTATTTCCATAATATCAGCCATGGTGGATGACCCGGCGGGATATGGACACATCATTAGGAACGAAAAGGGAGAGTTCCTCAAAAATGTGGAGCATAAGGATGCCAGTGACGAGGAGAAACTCGTAAAGGAGATAAACACAGGCATTTACTGTTTTACGGGAGAGGCTCTCAAAAAGGGACTTTCACTTCTTAAAAACGATAATGCCCAGGGAGAATACTATCTTCCCGATACTTTGGAGATAATACTTAAGGAAGGCGGCAGGGTAAACGCCATGATAGCTGAAGACGCCGGAGAATTCGCAGGAGTGAACTCAAGGATGCAGCTTGCGGAGGCTGAAGGCTACATGAGAAAGAAAATAAACCGCTTTCATATGGAAAACGGAGTCACCATGATAGACCCCGAGAGGACATATATCGAGGCAGGAGTAAAGATAGGCTGTGACACAGTGCTCCTTCCGGGAGTTGTGCTTGAGGGAGATACAGTCATCGGTGAGGACTGTGTCGTAGGACCGGATTCAAGGCTGACTAACGTAAAGCTTGGAAACAATGTCAAGTTCCAGTATTCAACGGCCATAGATTCATCCGTGGACGATAATACCACAGTAGGACCCTATGCATATATCAGACCCGACTGCAGCATAGGAAAGAATGTAAAGATCGGCGACTTTGTGGAGGTAAAGAACTCCACCGTAGGAGATGGAACAAAGGTATCCCATCTGACATATATCGGAGATTCCGACGTGGGAGAGAGGATAAACTTCGGCTGTGGAACGGTCACAGTAAACTATGACGGACATAAGAAGTTCAGGACAGTCATAGGTGATGATGTATTCATCGGATGCAATACCAACCTGGTAGCGCCGGTAAAAGTTGGAAAGGGCTCATATATAGCGGCAGGATCTACCATAACCGACGATATACCTGAAAACTGCCTTGCCATTGCCAGAGAAAGGCAGATAAATAAGACAGGTTGGGTTAAAAAGTAAAAATTTAGCGGTGATTAATGTAAAATTTTGAGTAGTTTTAATGTTGAATTTTGATATATAGTGTTGTACCATATATACTGGAGTGGCTTTTGATGGCCTATTATATAATGATATACTACCGAATAGGGGGATAATTACAAAATGATGTACACAGGCAGAAGCAATATAAAAGTTTTTTCCTGCAATTCTAACCCTGAACTTGCCAAGGCAATAGCTAAGAATCTTTTCCTTTCTCTCGGAGAGGCTGAGGTTTCAAAGTTCAGCGACGGAGAGATTTCCGTAAAGATCAACGAGACCATAAGAGGAGCTGATGTTTACATTATCCAGTCAACATCACTTCCCGTAAATGATAACCTTATGGAACTTCTCATAATGATCGATGCGATGCGCAGAGCATCCGCCGGAAGGATAACAGCGGTTATACCTTACTACGGATACGCAAGACAGGACAGAAAGGCAAGAGCGAGAGATCCCATCAGTGCGAAGCTTGTAGCTAATCTTCTTACAACAGCAGGCGCTGACAGAATCCTTACAATGGACCTGCACTGTGCTCAGATACAGGGATTCTTTGATATTCCCGTTGACCATCTTCAGGGAAATCCTATACTTACAAGCTATTACCGCGAGAAATACGCAGACCAGCTTGATGAGTTCGTAGCGGTTTCACCCGACCTTGGAAGCGTTGGAAGAACAAGGAGCTTTGCGACAAGAGTAGATATCCCTATCGCTATCATAGATAAGAGACGTCCCAAGGCAAATGTGAGTGAGATCATGAACATCATCGGTAATGTAGACGGCAAGAGAGTAATCCTTGTTGACGACATGATCGATACAGCGGGAACAATATGCAATGCTGCTAAGGCCCTTGTTGAAAGAGGAGCCATCGAGGTAGACGCATGCTGTACACATCCTGTACTTTCAGGCCCTGCCATCGAAAGGATCCAGGATTCACCCATAAACGAGCTTGTAGTGCTCAACACCATTGAGCTTCCGCCTGAAAAGAAAATACCTAAGATCAAGGAACTTTCCGTTGCGCCCATATTTGCTGACGCTATCAATCGTATTCACGAGGGAATTTCCATTTCTAAACTTTTTGATTAATGAAACGAACCGGTTTTCTTCAGGGAAGACCGGTTTTATTTATATGATATTTGATTTTGGAAGGAGATGTTTGTATGAAATATGATTTTCCTAAGATCGACCTCCATCTTCATCTGGACGGTTCGATGCTGCCTGAATCCGCATGGGAGATGGCAAAGGAAAGAGGAGTAAAAATGCCCGCCGACAATCTGGAGGATTTTAAGAAATTTATAGTTGTGACAGCTGACTGTACCAGTGTAAACGAATATCTGGAGAAGTTTGAGCTTCCCCTTCAGATAATGCAGGATAAGGAGGCCATCAAGCGTACTGCCAAAGAGCTGGTTCTCCTTCTTTCATCCCAGGGTCTGGTATATGCTGAAATACGTTTTGCGCCCCAGCTCCACACAAGGAAGGGACTTACCCAGGCAGACTCCATAGACGCTGTGCTTGAGGGAGTGAACGAGGGTATGAAGGAAGCCGCAGAGGCAGGCAGGCCCATAGATATAGGCGTTATATGCTGCGCCATGAGCATAGGCACAGCCGATGTGAATAAAGAGGAAAACCTGGAGACCGTAAGGGTGGCAAGGGAATACCTTGGAAAGGGCGTAGTTGCCGCAGACCTGGCGGGAGCCGAAGGAATAGTACCCTTGAGCGATTTCCATTATATATTTGATCTGGCAAGGGAGATAGGGATGCCCTTCACCTGCCATGCCGGAGACAGCGACGGCCCCCAGACAGCTTGGGATGCCCTGGAATTTGGCACAAAGAGGATAGGCCATGGCCACAGGGTATATGATGATAAGGAGCTTATGAAAAAGGTCATCGAGGATAATGTTACCCTTGAGATATGCCCCACCAGCAATATCCAGTGCCAGTCACAGCCCAGCTATGCTGAACATCCCGCAAAGAAGATGTTCGATGCCGGAGTAAGGGTGACCATAAACACTGATAATATGATACTTTCAGACATTGACCTGGATAAGGAATATGACCACTGCCTCAATGATATGGGCTTTGAGTATAACGACCTCATTAAAATGAATATCTATTCCGCAGAGGCAGCATTTATGCCCGAGGAAAAGAAAAAGCCTATTATCGAAAAACTTAAAACATACTACAGATAAAAATAAAAGGACCGGCATACCGGTCCTTTTTTGTGTGTTTTTACATGGTCTTTAATTTTCAGTTTTTCCGCTGATAGTTCCTTTTGGGACATCCTTTTACCCGCCGTCATTTGGTAAGCCAAGGTGTTTATGCGGTCTGCCATTACCGGCTTTTTAATAACCAAACAGCGCACCGGCAGTGAGCCGCTTCACAGGGCGTAATAGATCAAGAACAAGCCGGGAGCAGAAAATCTGCTTTATGAAAATGCATGAAATATGAAAGAGGGGGGCTGTCTGTCCGCCGTATCGATTCCGCCCAATATCTGCCTTTATTCCTCAGCAAAAGTTTTGCGAAGTTGACCATCGTTCCCTGCTGTATGTTTTTTCAGCTTTTCCGTGAGCATCTAAGTCTAATGCCCTGTCCGCTATCCGTCTGATTTTTCATCCAAAGCCGTTCATCCAAAAGCCTTTTAGTCCTCAGCAAATATTTTTGTACATTTAACGGCCTTTTTCCAGCCTTTTATGAGCTTTTGAGCTTCTTCCCTGGGCATCTTAGGCTCATATACCTTGTCCAGCACCCAGCTCTTTTGAAGTTCCTCTTTACTTTTCCAGAAACCAACGGCAAGGCCTGCCAGGAAGGCAGCTCCCAGGGCGGTGGTTTCGGCGATGACGGGCTTCAGCAGTTTTTTGCCGGTTATATCCGACTGGAACTGCATTATGGGAGCACTGACACTGGCTCCTCCGTCAACTTTTATGGTGTTTATGTCGCTGTCTGTATCAGCGGCCATGGCATTTATTACATCCATGGACTGGAAAGCTATGCCCTCCAGGGCGGCCCTTATTATGTGTTCCCTGGTGGTGCCGCGTGTAAGACCGAATATGGAGCCCCTGGCGTACATATCCCAGTGGGGAGCGCCCATTCCAGTGAAGGAGGGTACAAAGTATACTCCATCCGATGACATGAGCTTTGAGGCCAGGTAATCGGCATCACAGGCACTGCTGAAAAATCTCATTTCATCCCTGAGCCACTGTATCACGGCCCCGCCCACAAATACACTGCCTTCAAGGGCATAATTCACCTTGCCGTCTATGGATGAGGCAATGGTGGTTATAAGGCCGTTGCTGCTTATGGAGGGCTTGTCCCCGGTGTTCATAAGTATGAAGTTTCCGGTACCGTAGGTGTTTTTGACATCTCCCTTTTCAAAGCAGAGCTGTCCAAAAAGGGCGGCCTGCTGGTCTCCGGCTATGCCGGCAATGGGTATTTTAGAGCCGAACTTGTCCGTATAGCCGTATATTTCCGAGCTGTTTTTTACCTCCGGGAGCATACATTCGGGAATGTCCAGTTTTTCTAAAATGCGCTTGTCCCATTTGAGGGTGTTTATGTTAAAGAGCATGGTCCTGGAGGCGTTGGTGCAGTCGGTTATATGTACCTTTCCGTCGGTGAGCTTCCATACGAGCCAAGTATCCACGGTGCCAAAAAGGAGCCTGCCTTCTTCGGCCTTTTCCCTGGCGCCTTCCACGTTATCAAGTATCCATTTGATCTTTGTGGCTGAGAAGTAGGCGTCTATGAGAAGGCCGGTGGCTGACCTGACATATTCGGCAAATTCCTTGTCTTTTTTAAGTTCCTCGCACATATCGGCTGTCCTTCGGCACTGCCATACGATGGCGTTATATACGGGTATTCCGGTATCCTTATCCCATACGATGGTAGTTTCCCTCTGGTTGGTGATGCCCACGGCGGCTATTTCCGAGGGCTGTATCTCGGCCTGTATGAGGGCGTCGATGGTGGTGCTGTACTGGGTATTGTATATATCCTGGGGGTTATGTTCCACCCAGCCGGGCTTAGGGTATATCTGGGGATATTCCTGCTGAAATTTTGAAATTATATTTTGATTTTTATCAAAAATTATCGTCCTTGAACTTGTTGTGCCCTGATCAAGGGAAATGATATATTTTCCTGCCATAATTACCACGCTTTCCGTTTAAAATACTAAAATAAGAATATTTCCCTGATGATGGGGCATATTCAGATATAGTATAATTTTACTATATAATGATATGAGACACAACTTAAAACACGGCATAATATACTAATTGATATTTTACGGATTAAATTTTTGAAAATACCATTGACATAGGTGAAAAAATATGTTAAAAATATAACAAAGATAACCGTTAAATATCCAATTTTAAACAGGAGGCAAATTATGAAAATAGCATTTTACGACACAAAGCCTTACGACAAAACATGGTTCAAACCCTTGGCAAAAGAGCATAATTTCGACATAACCTTCTTTGAGACAAAACTTAGTAAAGACACAGCTATCCTTGCTACAGGCAACGATGCAGTTTGTATATTTGTTAACGATGAAGCCGATAAAGAGACCCTTGATATCCTCGAGGAAGCAGGTGTAAAAACTATACTTCTCAGATGTGCGGGATATGATAACGTGGATCTCAAGGCAGCTGAAGGAAGATTCGACGTAATGAGAGTTCCCAGCTATTCACCGGCAGCCGTTGCTGAATTTGCCCTTACTCTCCTTCTTGCGGTGAACAGAAATGTCCACAGAGCATACCAGAGGACAAGGGATTTCAACTTCAGCATAAACGGACTTATGGGCATGACCCTTAAGGGAAAGACCATCGGTATCGTAGGTACAGGTAAGATAGGCCAGGCAATGATAGATGTTATGCAGGGCTTTGGCATGAAGATATTAGCGTACGATCCCTACCCCGTAGAAGGACTTAAGGCGGAATACGTCAGCGAAGAAGAAATATTCAAACGCTCAGACGTTATATCATTCCACTGCCCCCTTACGGATGAAACAAGACATATGGTAAACGCAAAGACCATAGGCCTTATGAAACAGGGCTCCATCATAGTAAATACATCAAGGGGAGCCATCGTTGATACAACAGCCCTCGTTGAAGCCCTCAAGGCCGGAAAATTCGCCGGTGTGGCACTGGACGTATACGAGGAGGAAGATGATTACTTCTTTGAGGACAGATCGAACGAGATCATAAGTGATGATGAACTTTCAAGACTTCTCACCTTCCCCAATGTGCTTATCACAAGCCATCAGGCATTCTTCACCACAGAGGCCATGAAAGCCATAGCTGAGACCACCCTCAATAACTTCGAGGCCTGCCTCAAAAATGACCCTGACCCCAAGAATACTCTTGTAAAAAGAACAAGATAAAACATAAGCCCCGCGGCAGAGCGGGGCTTTTTTGTATAAAGAAAACCATGCGGCAGCCGCGTGGTCCACTTATTCCGTGATCATGTTATATCCGGTCACCTGCCATAGACCGGTGGTCTCCTTATATGGGATATTTTCTACCCTGAGTATGACTTCTGTTACGTCGTCCGGGCAGTGTACCAGGACTTCATGGATATTTTCAGATATTTCATTTATATCGTAGTCATATCCATTTTCAGTTTTTATGGTTATGTTTTCCTCCTGTTCCAGATGGCTGAGAAATGTCATTATGACATCGTCCTCATCAAAGTTTCCTGTCCTATGGCCTTCATCTATGGCTGTAAAGGCCTCCTCATCATAGACTGGGGAAAATACCGATATGAGCATATGCCTGAAGCCAGGGCTCAGGGCAAAGGCCGTTGTAAAGGCCATGGCACATATCACCGCAGCTATGATGAATATTTTTAAGGGCCTGCGGCTTTTAACAGCCATGCAGTCCTCTATGATGTCATCACCCACCATCCCTATTATCCGGGTCAATTCCATCGCTGTCATATATCATACCCCTCCTTTATGAGATACTGCCTGAGTTCCTTTCTGGTCCTGTATAGCAGAGTGGTTATTTTGGTCTGGCTCATACCCGTCTCGCGGGATATTTCCTCTATGGTCATAAAAAAGAAATACCGCTTTATGAATACCCTTTCAGCATCCCTTTTACATGAGAGGAGAAAACGGCTTATGGCATGGGCAAGTTCATTTTTCTCTGCCTCATCCATCACCTGCTCACCGCCAGATACACACTCCTCCAGTTCAGACAGGGATATGACCGCACTAGGAGCACGCTTTGCCGCTGATAAGTATTCATATTTTTTTAAAGCCAGGTTTCTGGCGGTTTTACATATGAATGGGGGAAACTTCAGGGGCTTGTTTGGCGGTATGATGTTCCATAGACAAAAATATGTATCATTGATATTTTCCTCAGCGTCAGAGATCATGGCAAGTATCCTCATGCTTATGCTCCTTATGAGGGAGCCGTACTTTATGGATGTCTGGTTTATGGCATCCTGGTCCCTTTTCCAGTAAAGACCGATTATTTCATTGTCGTTCAAACCTTGGCACCTCCTGTTCTGATGGGAGCATAGGCTCCGTTCATATATAAAGTACGGTTTTTATATGAGTATATCACAAAAAGCCCGCCGTTATTTAACGGCGGGTCGGTTTACATAGTATGGGCAAATTTCATAAATTGTATTGTGTCGCTGTTATGACGCTTGTTTTTACGCCATATTACTCCTATTTCTATGGGGACAGGCGGATTTATTGGTATGGCGCTCAGTTCCTCATCGTCCTTTACTACCTCCTCCATGAGAAAGGCGCATACGGCCCCTTCCTTGACCAGGTTTTTCATGGTCACTATCTGGTTGGAATAAAGGATGATATTTGGTTCAGCGTTCATTTCAGCAAACCTGCTGCGTACGAATTTATTTTGAAAATATCCATTTTTGAATAATATTATGTTTTCGTTTTTTAGGTCTTCAAAGGTCACGCTTTCTCTGCCGGCCAGGGGATGGTGTTTCCCAACACAGAATACAAATTCCGTGCTGCACATGGGTTCGATGTGGATATCCGGTTTCTTGATGCCGTTGGTTATGATAACGGCCAGATCCAGAGTATCGTTTTCAACGGCAAGGAGCATCTCCGGGGAGCCTCCCTCTATGAGCTCCAGCTGGATATTGGGGTATTTTTCCTTAAATGCGCAGAACATCTTAGGGAACAGGAATGTTCCTATCATGGGAGGTATCCCTATTTTTATCTGTTTCTTTTTGTTTCCCAGCTCTGTCATGGTGTTTTGGGTATTTTCCACAAGCTCAAGTATCTTTGCGGCCTGGTCCAGAAAATACAGACCTTCCTTGGTCGGTGAAAGTCGGTTGTTTATCCTGTGAAAAAGATTGACCGAAAATTCATCTTCCAGTTCCTTTATGGCACTGGAAACAGAAGGCTGGGTGACATGGAGCTCCTCAGCGGCCTTTGTGACATATCCATAATTACATACGGCTGTAAAATATTTAAGCTGATAAAGCTTCATGATCATTCACCATCAGGTTTCTTTTCATGAACGATGAGCTCAAATATATCAGGTCTTGCATAGTGTCCGATACAGTCAAAGTCAGCCTTGCCCTGGGTGATCTGGTCAAGATCCAGGTCAGCGATGAGTATTTCCTCTCCACCAAAGGCGGGTCCTGCCACATATTCACCAAAGGGATTTATGACGCAGCTGCCTCCGCGGCACATGACCTCAGGCTGAGCCTCGATCTCAGCATAGCCGTAAAGGTCTGTGGGGTACATGCTCTTTTCCATGTACTGGTTGCAGCATATAACGAAGCAGCGTCCTTCAATGGCGATATGTCTGAGGGTGCACTGGAAAGTATCTCTCTGGTCAGCTGTGGGAGCAAGATAGAGTTTGATGCCTTTCTGATACATGGCTGCTCTGGCAAGGGGCATGTAGTTTTCCCAGCAGATGAGGGCGCCCATCTGGCCATAGGGTGTATCTACGACTGTGAGGGTGCTGCCATCGTCCTGGCCCCAGATATATCTTTCTGCGCCAGTGGGTTTGAGTTTTCTATGGCGTCAGGGCCGAAAAACAGCATACAGCAGTGAAGGGTGCCATCGATATTTTTACCGTCCTTTTCGGTGATTCCCATGGCCAGGTATACGTTGTTTTCAGCGGCTGCCTTAGCAAGTATATCTACCTCAGGGCCGGGAACTGCCACACAGTTGTCATGGAAGCGCTGGAAATCCTTTCTTCCTTCCATGGTCCTGGCACCGATGTTAAAGCCGAAGGTAAGTCCTCTGGGGTATCCGGGGATGAATGTTTCAGGGAACACAACTATATTTGCTCCTTTTTGAGCGGCTTCTTTGATAAGGCCGAGGGCTTTCTCCAATGTTTTCTCCAGGTCGAACACCACGGGAGCTGCCTGAACCACCGCTACTCTTACTGTTTTTGCTTTTTCACTCATTAAAAACACTCCTTTCATACTTCGTGATCGTGATACATTAATTATATAAAATATATCTGTATATGTAAAATATTTATTTCTTATGTATCCATAGGAATTTTCTATAGTATTATACAATTTAGTTATTTTACAAATATAAAATCGAGATATATAATCAAATTGACGATAAAAGAAGAAAAGGAGTTGTGAATATGAGCGAATATAAAATAGCAGTCATACCCGGTGATGGAATCGGAACAGAGGTCATATCCGAGGGAGAAAAACTCCTGAAGCTGATAGAGGAGCTGGATGGAGGCATATCCTTTAAACTGACGGATTTCCCCTGGGGATGCGAATATTACAAGAAAACAGGCAGGATGGCAGAGGAAGGATTTATGGACATACTGAAGAACTACGACGCCATATATCTTGGAGCCATCGGAGCGCCTGACGTAAAGGACCATATTTCCTTAAGGGAGCTGCTTTTAAAGATTAGAAGGGGCTTTGACGAATATGTTAACCTGAGGCCCGTAAAACTTCTCAATACGGATATCTGCCCCCTTAAAAACATCAGTTCAACAGACGAGATAAACATGACCGTAATAAGGGAAAACAGCGAAGGCGAATATGCCGGAGTCGGTGCAAGATTAAATGAAGGCAGGGACGATGAGACAGTGCTTCAGACCGGTGTATTTTCTAAAAAGGGCACAGAAAGGATAATAAGATATGCCTTTGAGCTGGCAAGGAAGGAAAAGAAGACCCTCACCAGCATAAGCAAAGGAAATGCCCTCAACTACTCCATGGTATACTGGGACGAGACCTTTGAGAGGATAGCCAAAGAATATCCCGATGTAAAGACATACAGCTGTCTTGTGGATGCGGCATCCATGTTCTTTGTAAAGGACCCCGCCAGATTCCAGATAATCGTTACATCTAACCTTTTTGGCGACATAATAACAGACCTTGGAGCAGCCATTTCCGGAGGAATGGGACTGGCAGCGGGAGCAAATATAAATCCTGAGAAAAAATATCCTTCCATGTTCGAGCCTATCCATGGTTCAGCTCCTGATATAGCCGGACAGTCAAAGGCGGACCCCATGGCAGCCATGTGGTCAGTCAGCCAGATGATGGACCATTTTGGCCGTGAGGATATAGGAAAGGCCATAATCGACGCCATAAAGGCAGTTCTGGATGAAAAGAAATGTGTTCCCTATGACCTTGGCGGAGACGCTTCCACCCAGGAGGTAGGGAAGGCAGTATGTGATAAATTCAAGGAAATATTCAAGAAATAATAAAAGCCGCCCATTTTGGGCGGCTTTTCTATTAAATATCCACATCCCAGGGATATTTTACTGCTGTATATCGTTATGCACACGGATTATGGAAGATATCTCCTTCACATAATGCATGGCTGAAAGTTCCTGAATGGCTCTCATGAAAAGTTTTTCCTTTACGTTGTCGATTATGAACACGACTTCAGCGTATCCAGGTATTTTTGTCTTCTGTACCATCTGGTCGATGCTGGCGTTGTTGCCTGAGAATGTGCTGGCAACGGCAGCAAGGGTGCCGGGCTTGTCCTCAAGGATGGTGCTGACAAAATATTTGCTTTCGATGTCTTCCATGGATTTAAGGGGAAGTTCCTTATAGCAGGTGCAGCCTATCCTGCCGCAGCAGTTGTAGCCGATGTTTCTGCATACGTCGATAACGTCTCCCATTATGGCGCTGGCTGTGGGAAGTTCTCCCGCACCCCTTCCATAGAACATGGCATCTCCAAGGGAGTCACCATGGACGAATACGGCGTTAAAGGAATCATTTACTGACGCAAGGGGATGGCTCTTGGGAATGAACATGGGTGTTACCCTTACTTCCACACCGTCGGGAGTGTTTTTCGCAGTGGCGATAAGTTTTACTACACAGTCCAGCTCCTTGGCGTATTTGATGTCCTTTGCTGTTATTTTTGATATTCCTTCTGTATATACATCGGAGAAGGTCACCCTTGAATTGAAGGCAACGGAGGCAAGGATTGCTATCTTTCTTCCGGCATCCAGACCTTCCACATCGGCTGTGGGGTCGGCCTCGGCATATCCCAGCTTCTGGGCCAGGGCCAGAGCGTCGCCAAATTCCATGTTTTCGTCGGTCATCTTGGTGAGGATGAAGTTCGTCGTGCCGTTTATTATACCCATGATCTCTGTGATGGTGTTGGCCGCAAGACACTGCTTGAGGGGCCTTATGATGGGTATTCCTCCGGCTACGGCAGCCTCAAAGAGAAGATCACATTTATTTGCGGCAGCTGTCTCAAGAAGCTCATGTCCATGTTCTGCCATAAGATCCTTATTGGCCGTAACTACATGCTTTCCAGCGGAAAGAGCCTCGGATATATATGTCCTTGCGGGCTCGATTCCTCCCATGACTTCTATTACAAGGTCGATGCTGTCATCCTTTATTATGTCTTCCCATTTGTCTGTAACGAGGGTCATATCAATGCCTTCACGGGTCTTTTTAGCGTTTCTGACAAGTATTTTTGCTATCTCCAGTTCCGCTCCTATTTTGTGGGGGAATTCGTCGTGCTGTTTCTGTATTATTTTATAAACTCCTGTTCCCACCGTACCCAGACCGAGTATGGCTGCTCTGATTTTTTCCTTCATCATTCTTCTCCATTCTTCTCCTTTTTTCAGTAGTGATACAGCTATTTTATCATATAGTTTTCTTTTGTCAAGAACAAATGTCCTCTAAAAGAGGACATTTGAGGGTTATACATTATGCTATTGTCAGACATCGACAGTATTTTAAATATATTTGACCAATACTTAAAGTCAAAGGCTTTACATTTACTTATGCTTATGGCTGTCCTCCTTGAACAGGTGAGAGACTGTCTGGAAGCAGCCGGTTTCCTAAGATGTCTAGCTTAGGGCTTTAGGACGTTTGATCCAGGCCAGGCTCAAGGCTAGGCTTAAATACCGGTCTGATGTGTTCGTTCTGATGCCTTAATATTTGATTATATAGGTGTGCTCCAGGGGGCCGCTTCCCTTGCCGAGATCAAGCTGGGCTTTAAGCGCTCCCGTAAGATACTTCTTGGCGTTGGCAATGCTTTCCTTAAGGGAATAGCCCTTGGCAAGATTGCTGGCTATGGCAGATGAAAGGGTGCAGCCCGTTCCATGGGTGTTGGGGTTATTTACCCTCTCCGATGAGAACCATGTGACTGTTCCATTTTCATAGAGCAGGTCAGTGGCTGTGGATACAAGATGTCCGCCCTTTATGAGTATGCCGCCGTCAACCATGGTGGATATTTTTTCAGCGGCCTTTATCATATCATCGGTATTTTTTATTTCAAATCCGCATAAAACTTCAGCTTCAGGTATGTTGGGCGTTATGACTGTTCCCATGGGGAGAAGTTTTGTTATAAGGGCGTCACAGGCCTCATCGCTTAAAAGCTTGCTTCCGCTGGTGGCCACCATAACGGGGTCAACGACTATGTTTTCGGCTTTATATTCCTTAAGTTTCTCGACTATGGTCTCGATTATCTCACTGTTGGATACCATTCCTATTTTAACGGCATCGGGCCTTATATCCGTGAATATGCAGTCCAGCTGTTCAGCCACGAATTTAGGTGTTGCCTCGAGGATGTCATATACTCCGGTGGTGTTCTGGGCCGTAAGGGCTGTTATAGCGCTCATGGCATAGAGCTTGTGGGCTGTTATGGTCTTGATGTCCGCCTGTATGCCCGCTCCGCCGCTGCAGTCTGAGCCGGCAATGGTGAGGACCTTCTTTATCTCGGGCTTTGCCTCCACGGTCTCCTTGGCAAGTTCATGCAGTTCCTGGCAGGCGGCCTTTATATCGGGCTTTGCAAAAATGGCTGAAACGATGGCCATGCCAGATATGCCTGTGCCGCTGAGTTTTTTGATGTTTTTCTCATTTATGCCGCCGATGGCAACTACGGGTATGTGGACCGCGTCACAGATGTCCCTTAAAACTCCGAAGGATGTGGTCTCGGCATCAAGTTTTGTGCTGGTGCTGAATACGGCTCCTGCGCCGAGATAGTCAGCGCCCCTTTCCTGGGCTTTGAGGGCTTCTTCCACATTGTGTACTGAAACACCTATTATCTTGTCATCCCCAAGCTTTGCCCTTACGTCTCCTGCTTCCATATCGCTCTGGCCCACATGTACGCCGTCTGCTCCGCAGGCTAAGGCTATGTCCACATTATCATTTATGACAAAGGGTACATGGTAGCTGTCACATAATTTTTTTATCTCAATGGCCTCAGCCAGGAAGGAATCATAATCCAGTTCCTTTTCACGCAGCTGGATGAATGTGGCGCCTCCTTCAAGAGCGTCCTTTACCTGGTCAGCCACAGTCCTTCCGTTGAGCCAGCTCCTGTCGGTGACAGCATAAAGCAGCATATTTTCCTTAATAGATTTCATAATCAGCCCTTCTTTCAAGTGTATTGCCGTCCATGTTGAAAACGGCGTCTATGAGATAGTTCCTGAATGAGGAGTTTCCTCCTCCGCATGTTTTGAGTTTTTCAAAGGCAGCCTCTCCGCATACCCCCATGAGGGATACGGCACTAAGGGCAGCCTCAAATTTATTTTCCTGGTTCGCAGCTGCAAACGCCGCAGTAAGAGCAGTGAGCATACAGCCGCTGCCGGTTATCCTGGACATGATGGGACAGCCGTTTTTTACAAGGCCTGTCCTTTTACCGTCGGATATTATATCGGTCTGGCCGGATATTATGACTATGGCACCGGTCGCCTTTGAGAGATAAGCCGCCTCAAGGGCAGCTGTTTTAAGACTGGTGTGCATATCGCTCAAGTCGGCATCAACTCCTTTTGTGGAGGACTTGTCCCCGGAAAGGGTCTTTATTTCAGATATGTTTCCCCTTATGGCCGCAAATTTTACCTCTGAGAGCAGCTTTTTAGCTGAGTCCGTCCTAAAGAGGGATGAACCGGCGCCGACCGGGTCCATTATGACCGGGTGGCACAGTTCGTTCGACTTCTTTCCCGCCAGGAGCATGGCCTTCAGCTTGTCTTTGTTGAGGGTGCCAAGGTTTATGCATAATCCCGAACAAAGGGAGGTTATCTCCTCGGCTTCCTCCGGAGCATCGGCCATGACGGCTGAGCCTCCACAGGCCAGAAGTATGTTGGCCACATCATTGGCTGTGACATAGTTGGTTATGTTGTGGATGAGCGGAGAACTTTGTCTTACGTTATCCAAATATTTTCCTAACATAAAATTTCTCCTTAAACAATAAATTCATAAAGCAATAAAAAAGGAAACGTCCCAAGGCCGTTTCCTGTGAAAATCCGTTTAGCTTCCTACGTTGGCATTATCCAAATCAGGTACGGCGTCAAACGCCAGAGGGTTGAAGAAATTCTCTCAGCCGCATGGCATAATGCCCGCAGCACCCCTGCTTTTTACTTATTTTACTCCACCATATCCCCGGTGTCAATGGCCGCATCCCTTGGGCAGAGAATGGAGAGCCCTCCCACAGGATGGCTCTTGATAAGACAAATAGAGAAAAACATCTCAAAACCGGCAAAAGACCCTCAGGAAACCAGCAAAAACGCGAAAACCGTCAAATAAAACCATCGAAGCCCTTAAAAATAAGGACAGACAGGGGATGGCTGCTGGTCTTAGTGCTGGCCGGGGGCATAAGGGTGATGAAGGATGGGGCAAATTATTTTTTAACTCCTGAGATGACATAGAGGTAATCGGTATCAGCCTTTATGTCGATGTGGAAAAGCTCTTTGAAAAGGACGGACTCTGTGTCTACATCGGAGAGTATATCCGATACTTCGGAGGCGGTCCTGTTATGGCGGTCATTTATCTGGTGTCTGCTTTCGTTGTGGGCTATGATGAACCTGCCGCCTTTTTTAAGAAGGCTGTGGAGTTTTTTGATAAATGCCTCCTTGTCGTGGAAATGGGGGTATGCCCTGTATATGAATGCCCTGTCAAAGCCGTCAAAATCGTCGAAACCGTCAGGACCATCACTGCTGGCAGGACTGCCAGGCAAGCGGAAATCATCTTCCTTAAGGTCAAGGAAATTTGCGCATAAAAGATGCATGCAGGGGTCATGAAATTTTTTTGAAGCTTCTTCGAGCATTTTTTCAGATATGTCTATGCCCCAGAGCTGGCTTGGGCCAGAGGCGAGGATATGGGGGAACAAAGCGCCTGTGCCGCAGGCTATATCCAGTATTCTTGAGCCCTTATCCACGGGGCAGAGGGAAAATATAAGTTCTGTTTTGCGGGGATCGGCGGCAAAATCCCTGTCCCAGTGTGAGGCCATGCCGTCAAAAAAATCCCTTGCTGCTTTAAAATCGTCGTGCATACTTTACCTCCCTGTTTTTTATAAAATATTATAAGTGAAAGAATAATATCGGTCAAATATACAAAAGATTAATATGAAAAATGAAAAAATAATTATAGGAGGCATAGATATGATCGCGGAAAAAGTCAGGGAAGATACCATAAAGCTGTTAAGAGAATGTGACGCCGGAGCAAAAATGGCTGTAAAGTCCATAGATGAGGTGCTAGATGAGGTGGAGAGCCCCAAACTCAAGAAAATACTTACGGACAGCAAGGAAGAGCATGACAGGCTCAAAAGTGAGTTAAAGGAGCTCCTTTCAAAGAGCGCCACCGATGGGAAGGACCCTTCACCTGTGGCGGTGGCCATGTCCTGGACAAAAATAAACGTAAAGATGATGGCGGATAAATCGGATAATACCATTGCGGAGCTGATGAGTGAGGGCTGTTCCATGGGCATACGTTCTCTTTGCAAATATAGAAATGAGTATGATGATGTGGAGAAGGAAATATCAGATATAACCAACCGTCTCATAGACCTGGAAACGGATCTTGTATTAAAATTGAGGGAATTTCTTTAAGGAATATTAATATATTTTTCAAATATGTTGATTTACAAATGTCTGCAGTGACTATATAATTTAATTGGATTGTTCAGGATAAATGAACTGTCCGACAGACACTTGATCCTATGACAGATTTATGGCGGAGGAAGACATATATGAGAAAAACAAAAATAGTTTGCACACTTGGTCCTGCTACCGATGATCTGCAGGTCCTTGAACAGATGATAGACGAAGGAATGAATGTGGCAAGATTCAACTTTTCACATTCAAATTATGAGGAACATTTAAGAAGACTTGATGAGCTTAAACAGGCGAGAATAGACAAGAGCAGATATGTGGCTGCTCTTCTTGACACAAAGGGTCCGGAGATCCGTGTCGGAAAATTCAAAGATGGAAAGATCGAACTTAAGGAAGGGGAATATTTCACCCTCACCACCAGGGAAGTGGAAGGAGACCAGGACATCGTATCCGTTACCTATAAGGATTTCCCTGAAGATGTGAGTGTAGGAACGAGGGTGCTCATAGACGATGGACTTATTGAACTTAAGGTCGTTGAAAAAAATGATACCGATGTAAAATGTGTAGTTGTAAATCCCGGCCCCGTATCCAATAACAAGGGAGTCAACCTTCCGGGAACCGTAGTATCCATGCCCTATATGAGCGAAAAAGACATAAGCGACATCAATTTTGCCGTTGACAATGACTTTGACTTTATAGCGGCGTCCTTTGTAAGGACAGCGGGAGACGTCCTTAAAATAAGAAGGATACTTGATGAGAGGAACTGTTCATCAATTGCCATCATCGCGAAGATAGAGAATAAGCAGGGCGTTGAAAATATCGATGAGATACTTCAGGTATCCGATGGAGTAATGATAGCCAGAGGAGACATGGGAGTAGAGATACCCTATGAGGAAGTACCCGTTATACAGAAAATGATAATAAAGAAAGCTGCCAAGGCAGGAAAGATGACCATAACAGCCACACAGATGCTGGACTCCATGATCAATAATCCCAGACCCACCAGGGCTGAGACAGCGGACGTGGCAAACGCTGTATTTGACGGCACAGGAGCCATAATGCTTTCAGGCGAAACAGCCGTAGGCAAATATCCTGTTGAGGCTGTAAAGACCATGGCAAGGGTAGCCATCAGGGCAGAGGAAGCCATAGACTATAAAAAGAGATTTTTCAATGGCGAGAGAAAATCAAATCCCAATGTTACGGATGCCATAAGCCATGCCACATGCACCACAGCCCATGACCTGAACGCAAGGGCGATCCTTACGGTAACGAAATCAGGAACGACGGCTAAAAACATTGCGAAATACAGACCCGGATGCGACATAATAGCCTGTGCCACCGATGAAGGCCTGTGCAGGAGACTGAGCCTTGTATGGGGAGTTGCTCCTGTGCTTGTGGAAGATGAATTTGATACATTTGCGCTTTTTGATAAATGTGTGGATAAGGCCATGGATTTGGGACTTCTGGACAAGGGAGACATAACCGTCATAACAGCGGGACTTCCCCTTGGAATACCTGGAACAACAAACATGATAAAAGTACAGGTAGTAGGACACAAATATTAATTACAAATGGTTTTGAACAGCCTCTGACAGGTCAGAGGCTGTAAGTTTATGGGGAGAAAGACTATGGAAAATATATTTAAGGAACTGTATGATACCATAAACAGCGGAAAGGAAGCGGTGCTCGTATCCATAATAGCCTCATCGGGTTCCACCCCCAGGGGAGAGGGAGCCAGGATGCTGGTATTTGATGACGGCACCATAAAGGGCACCATCGGCGGCGGAAGGGTGGAGTATCTTTGTATCCAGAAGGCTTTGGAAGCCGCCAGGGACAAGGGCTGGTGTTCAGCGGCCTATGACCTGGGAGTAAAGGATACCGCCGACGTTGGAATGATATGCGGAGGAAATGTGGAAGTATGTTTCAGGCTTTTTGCCAAGGGAGATAAAGCCCTCCTTGAAGCCATACTCGAGGCCCAGAAGGACCCGGAGGCACGTCTTGTGACTGCTGCCAGCGGAAATGGGGTGGACATAGGGCTGTATGATCCTGAAAATGGCGTAAAATTTATTGACGGGCTCACAGATGATACTGCCAGGGAGCATATGAATGATAAACACTCCTTTAAAAACGGGGATATGACCGTATTTATGGAGCCGCTGGCAGAAAGGGGAAAGGTATACATTTTCGGAGCGGGCCATGTGTCCAGGGAGCTGGCTCCGCTGCTTAAGCGGCTGGATTTTTCCGTAACTGTATTTGAGGAAAGGGAGGTGCCCGAAGGTGCCTTCAGCGGGAATATAGACCTGGTAAAATGTACTTTTACGGACCTCGAAAAATATGTTACAATAACAGAAAATGATTATGTGGTGGTAATGACCAGCGGCCATTCAGCGGATTATGAGGTGCTGGAACAGGCCCTTAGGAAGAGGCCGTCATACGCGGGAGTAATAGGCAGTAAAAATAAGGCGGCCTATACGAAACAGAGGCTCCTGGATGCCGGAGTTGACAGGGATATGGTAGAGAGCCTTCATACGCCCATAGGTCTTGCCATAAAGGCAGCCACACCGGCTGAAATAGCTGTGAGCGTTGCCGCTGAGCTCATAATGCACCGCGCGGAACATAGATAAGGGGGAATTTAGATGAAATTTGGATGCTGTGCACCTATCAGACTTTATGATGAGGTCGTTAAGGCTGGATATGACTATATAGACGTCAACGGGGCTGACCTTTACGAGCTTACTGATGATGAGTTTGAGGAAGCTGTGAAAAAGGTATCGGAGGGAAGCATACCTTGTCTTGCCATAAGCGGATATGCCAAGACTGAGCCTAAAATGGCTGGAGAGGGCTTTGACCCGAAGACGGTGAAGGCGTATGCTGAAAAACTCATGCTCAGGGCAGCCAGACTTGGTGTAAAGACCATTGGCATCGGTTCTCCCGGCATAAGGAAGCTCCCCGAGGACTACGATAGACAGAAAGCATGGCAGCAGGGAAAGGAATTCCTTGAGATAACAGCGGAGGCGGCCAGTGAATATGGCATGACCGTGCTTCTTGAATCCCTCCATGACCATCTCTGCAATTTCATCAATACACCCGATGAGGCACTGGATATGGTTGAGGAGATAAATAGGCCGGAAGTTAAGCTGGTATTGGATTTTTATAATATCAAGCCCATGATGAAGGACATGCTGGATATAGATAAGTATATGAAACAGACCATACATACCCATACCAGCGGCATGGGAGAGAACTATTCCAGACCTCAGCTGACTGAAAAGGATTATGATGAGCTCAAGGCTATATTTACAAAGCTCAGACTTCTTGGATATGACACATCCATAAGTAATGAGTCCGATGTAAGCAAGCTCGAGACCGAAGGAGCCAGAGCCCTTGAGATAATGAAAAGAGCCTATAAGGACGCACAGTAAGGAAAGAAAAACATAGAAATTGAGCCATACCAAAGGGTATGGCTTTTTTAATAAAGCCGTTTAGAGAGAATGGCCGGGGCCTTGTCCATTCAAAACAGCCCCAAAACTTCGTCGCCTTGGGGCTAAAAGGAGGAGCAGCGGCAGGAACGAACTCAGATTTTTTAATAAAAAAATCGGAGCAAGTGATCTAAAGCTTGCTGAATGAACAAAAAAATAACATCAAATCCCCGGGGATTTGATGTTAAAAGGAGGAAGGACAAAGCGGTAAAAGAAAAGCCCGGCTGATAAGCCGGGCTTTTTGAATGGAGCGCCGTCCATTCCGACGTCTGCGGGGGATGGGACTTGAACCCACATGAACTAACGTTCACTAGAACCTGAATCTAGCGCGTCTGCCAATTCCGCCACCTCCGCATATAAAACAAAAACCGTATTTTTAGGAATACGGTTTGAAGATGTGTGCGACATGATTCGAACACGCGGCCTTCTGATCCGTAGTCAGACGCTCTATCCAGCTGAGCTACGCACACATATAAAGCACCTTCCAAAAAAGGTACTTAGTTATAGTATCACAAGTCAGATATAAAATCAAGAGTTTTATACAAAAAAATTACATAAACTTAATAATACCCTTTTCCTTGCCTATATAAAGCGGGGGCGGTATAATATTTCCGAGGTGTTTTTATGACGGATTCATATGGCAGAAAAATAGAATATATGCGTGTATCGGTCACGGACAGGTGCAATCTGCGCTGCAAGTACTGTATGCCCGACGGCATAAAAAACATACCCATGCCTGAGATACTGACCTTTGAGGAGATAAGGGATATATGTTCCGCTGCCGCTGAGCTTGGCATAAAGTACATAAGGCTCACGGGCGGTGAACCCCTTGTGAGACTGGGTGTGGAGAAACTGGCGGCCATGATAAAGGAGATAAATGGCATAGAACGCCTTACCCTTACTACCAACGGCGTACTTTTGAAGGAAAAACTCCCCCTTCTTTTATCCGCCGGCATAGATGGTGTGAATATAAGCCTGGACACACTGGACAGGAAAAAATTCAGGGACATAACCGGCTTTGACAAGCTGGAGGATGTGCTTATGAGCCTGGACGCGGCTGTAAAAAGCGGCATAAAGGTCAAAATAAACACGGTCATACTGGATGAAAATAAGGATGATTTCATAAAACTGGCGTCTTTAGCCGAGGGGCTTCCCATAGATGTGCGGTTCATAGAGATGATGCCCATTGGAGAGGGCGGAAAGTACAGGTCTGTCAGTGGAGAGGCCATACTTGAGGAGCTTAAGGAAAAATATAAAAAGGTATATCCCGCTGAGGAAAATATGGGAAACGGCCCGGCGGTTTATTATGGCATAAGGGGCTTTAAGGGAAAGATAGGATTTATAAATGCTGTCCATGGACAGTTCTGTTCCCAGTGCAACAGGATAAGGCTCACATCCACAGGATTTTTAAAGACATGCCTCTGTTATGACGATGGTGTTTCCCTAAGGGAGGCTGTCAGGGCTAAAAGACTGGATGAAGTAAAGAGGCTTATGGAAGAGGCGGTCAAAAATAAACCTGCTGCCCACTGCTTTTCCCAGAGAAAGGGCATAACCGAAGAAAGGGACATGTCCGAGATAGGCGGATGACATATCTTAAATATGTTATTTATAAATAATGTTGAAATGAAACATATGATTTGGTACAATTTATCGGTAGATAAACGGCTGGAGGAATGATAATGAGAAGAGACAGACTGACACTTATACTGCTTCTGCTGGCAGGGCTTGTCATAGGAGGTTTCATAGGCGAATGGCTGGGAGATAATCCGACTTTTTCTTTTCTTAATTACGGAAAGACATTTGGGCTGACACAGCCCATGGTGCTTGACCTGAATGTGCTGGTGCTGACATTTGGCTTTACCGTTAAGTTCAATCTGGCGGGTATCATAGGAATAATACTGGCATTCATCATATACAGAAGACTGTAAAAAGAGGAGATAATGACATGGATATTATTTTAGCATCAAATTCATCAAGAAGAAAAAATCTGCTTACAATGCTCAATGTTCCCTTTACGGTTATGGAAAGCGGAGTTGATGAGCGTGTTGAGGAAGCCAACTATATGCAGCAGGGCGTGGAGCATACACCCTATGAATGGGTAAAGGCCATAGCTGCCATAAAGGCTGAGACCGTGGGCAGAAAGGTGAGCGGAGAGAAAATAATAATCGCCGCAGAC
>JAHZAW010000029.1:55627-64045 GCA_019423725.1 Clostridiales bacterium | reverse complement strand
CCATCGTGACATACATGGGAAAGATCGTACACAGACCCTTTGAAAAGGAACAGGCGTCTGAAATGCTCAGGCTCCTTTCAGGACATAAACACACTGTATATACAGGCCTTGCGGTAATGTACAAAGAGGCTGACGGAAACTATAGGCTCCATTCATCGGTAACGGCCACGGACGTATATATGAGAGAGCTTTCCGATGAGGAAATAGAAAGCTATGTTGAAACAAAGGAACCCTATGACAAGGCCGGCGGATACGGCATACAGGGCAAGGGCTCCCTTCTCATCGACCATATCGACGGAGACTATTTCAATGTTGTTGGCCTTCCCCTTGTACAGCTTTACAAGGAGTTTAAGGAAAACGGAATAAACATAATGGATTTCTGGAAATAAGAAAAAACAAGATAAATAAAAGCACGGCGTGAGCCGTGCTTTTTCTATTCTAGTTTATCTGTTATTCTTAAATTTGCCGATAAGGTAGTATGCCGTATCCACACTGTCCTTTTTTGCAAGTATAACATATTCTCTCAAATTGTGGCGGTCATTGCCGAAATCCATGGCAGATACCCGGCCGTTTCCCAAAAGGGAGGAAATAAGGGTACGGTCTCCCCTGGGGTCACGCACCTTTGTTTTCATATCCAGGCCCTCGTTTTCGAGAAATGCCTTGAGGCCAAAAAATTCTTCCGTATCGTATGTGCTGTAAACTTCTCTGTAGGAAAACATAATAATACCTCCTTGAAAATGTGCCGTCGGCACAGCCCAGCAGCCTAAATGTTTAAACAGCTGTCTTTTGACGGCTGGACCTGGGGTTATTCTCCCTTGTAGTTTTCCTTTATTAGATGTTCGGCCATTTCAAAGTCATTTTTAGACACATAAAGATAGTACTGGGTCTGACATTCCGTATCCTCAAAGAAGGTATGCATCGAGCCCTTCCTTCGGTTAGCCGAGCCGGTATATTTCGTATAGGTGCTGTAGGGGATGTTGTTGTCTTTCAATATTTCTATTACCGTGGAAAACAGGCTTACATTGAAGGTGGTGAAAACCTCCCGTTCTCCGTTTAAAAAGTGGCGCAGCCTTCTCATGGGGACCCCTCCTTTATAGTTTTTTATTTTCTGGAGATCTGTAGCAAGAGATATTTTTATAGAACTTACTATTGTAGAAATTTGCCAATAGATCCACAAAAGCGAAGGGCTTGTCTGAAGTAATAATGTTTTTATTAAGTTCTCCAGACGACTATACATTATTCTTATTAGTGCTCATTTTTATTGGGCAGTGGATTAATATAACACTTATTATTATATTTCAAATCAGACATTTCATAGTAATATCTCTTGATTTATTCATATTTACAGGCTGGTTTAAGATAATATAAGATGAAGACTTCCTGAATAAAGCCCGTTATATCTGTCCTTAGATGCATCATAATTGTAGGATGAAAGTGTTAGAACTCCTCCGTATTTGTTACCATCGTTATGTGTTGTTAGATTTATATTGTTTGGCGGGATTATACCATAGGTAATGTATTCATACATCTCTACAAAATAGCTTTCGATTGATGCATTTGTGCTTTGCTGAGAAATATAAGGTTCAATATCGTTCCAAGATACTTCCATATATATATCGTCCATTGTTTCTGGAGTGTCTCCGTATTCAACGCTTGTAACTACAGTTTCCATCTGATCAAGCTCAATGCCGGTTAATACAGTATCAGTGGTGGCAAATACAGTAAAAAGAGTAGACGGCACAATAAATGTGACAATAAGTGCACCAATGGATAATTTTTTGTATCTCATAACGGCCTCAATTCGTTCCTTTAGTTTAGTGCTCTTAAAGTGAAAATAAAAAATTCTATGTTTATTTATGCTTTCTGCCGAATTAATAAGAGCGTTGGCATAGAGGGCACGTTTTTCAGCACCTATATTTTTAATCACGTATCTGTCGGCACTTATTTCCATGTCTCTGTCTAGATAAACATACATTACCCAAACCAATGGATTATACCAGTAAAGGCAGACCATGATTGAGGATATTATTTTGATAAGAGTATGAAAATATTTTATGTGGCCTGCTTCGTGCAGAAGGACGCATTTGACAAGCTCTGTGTTATCAAAATCAAAGCCTTCAGGGAAAAATATCGTCGGCCTTATGATACCAAGGGCCGCAGGAGAAGCAAGAGAAGGCAGGACCTTTATCCTTATGCCGCGTCTTGGAGCTTTTTCTCCCAAAAGCCGGAGCAGACTTATATCATCTGCATCATAGGCATTTTTTGTCATCCTTACAAGGCTTATGTACTGATACAGGAAATACAGCCCCAATGCCAGAGCCACAGCAGCCCAAAGTATTTTATAGGCTGGAGAGGAGGGCCCCGGAGCGTTCTGGATTATGTCGGATATGGGATTATATTCAGGCATGTATTTTATCCCAGCACGATCTGCGGCTGCAAATTCCATCCGTATCAAAAGGTTCCAGAAACTGTACTTTGAGGTTATGTCCGTAGGTATAAAAAGCCTTATGGCTATTACGACCCACATAAGGCAGAAAACACCATGGGGTATGCGGTTTTTAAATATTCTGCGAACCAGAAGCGTTATAGCTATCATAACTGCGGCAGATATATTAAGGGCCAGCA
The DNA here is from genome assembly GCA_019423725.1 of Clostridiales bacterium. Taxonomy (GTDB): domain Bacteria; phylum Bacillota; class Clostridia; order Lachnospirales; family Anaerotignaceae; genus Metalachnospira. The sequence goes on along the minus strand of JAHZAW010000029.1, from coordinate 61,420 downwards.
CATTCATGATATCACCTACCATCGTTGCTTTTTATGTCTGTCTGTTTCAGGCTATCCACAAGGTCTTTAAGTTCCTGGATTTCCTCATCGGTTAGGCTTTCGCTTTTTAAAAAAGTGTTTAAAAAACTTTTTTTAGAGTTATTAAAGAACTCTGAAAGCAGATCAGATATCTTTGCCGACTGAACATCAGACCTTTTTACCAAAGGACGGCATATAAATCCCGGGTCATTTCTTTCCACAAACTTCTTTTCGATGCATTTTTGAAGTACTGTGTATGTGGTGCTTCTTTTCCAGCCAATGCTTTCTTCAAGGGTCTTGTATATCCTGTTAGCCGGAAGTGGACCATTTTCCCATAACAATTCAAGTATTTTCATCTCGGTTTCTCTTATGTTCATTTTTATGCCTCCGGTTTGTCTAAGTACTTAGACAAAGTATAACACTGATTTATTTTTTTTTCAACTGATATTTTGCACTTAAAAATTAAATTTAAAATATTGACAGCAATTGTGCACTTTTCAAAAATCTGACTGATTTTAGGTCTTAATGGGCAGACTATTATGTGATATGTTTGGAATATGTTTGAAATATTGGCTGAAGAAGGCCGATGTTCTTTCAACTTTATTAAATTTACATAAGTCCTTCATTCTTATATTGAAAAAAATTTTGAAAAAGGTTAATATAAAATATACTGGGTTTATTATACTCAGTTAAAGATTTTAGAAGCTCGGACGCCGTAAAAAAGCGTCTTTATATAAGACAGGAATGGACTTGATAATACTGATTTAGGAAGGGGCAGGCTATATGTTCGGAAGGGATATGGGAATTGATTTAGGTACAGCTAATACCCTTGTTTATGTGAGAGGAAAAGGAATAGTAGTAAATGAACCGTCGGTGGTGGCGGTAAATACCAACACCAATGAGGTTTTGGCCGTTGGAAACGAGGCAAAGGAAATGATAGGAAGGACACCGGGCAACATCGTAGCCATAAGGCCGGTGAAAGATGGTGTAATAGCAGACTTTGCCATTACCCAGGCCATGCTCAGATATTTCATCGATAAGGCATACACCAGGTCGCTTTTTGGCCCTAAACCCAGGGTCATAATATGCGTGCCTTCGGGAGTGACCGAGGTTGAAAAAAGAGCGGTGGTCGAGGCGGCCATAGCGGCAGGAGCCAGGGACAGGGAAGCCTATCTCATAGAGGAGCCCATGGCGGCTTCCATAGGCGCTGGACTTCCGGTGGAGGAACCCACAGGAAGCATGATAGTCGATATCGGAGGCGGCACCAGTGAGGTGGCTGTAATATCCTTAGGCGGCATCGTTACCAGCACATCCCTGAGGGTGGCAGGAGACGAGCTTGATGCCTATATAGGAGCCTATATAAAGAAGGAATACAACCTGGCCATAGGTGACAGGACAGCCGAGGAGATAAAACTCACCATAGGTTCGGCATATCCCAAGGATGTGCTGGAGGAAATGGATATCAGGGGCAGGGATCTGGTAACGGGCCTTCCCAAGACCATAACCATAACCAGTGATGAGATGTTGAAGGCCATCCATGACCCTATACACGAAATAATCGATACCATCAAACAGACCCTTGAGTCAACACCGCCTGAACTCGCGGCGGATGTAATGGAAACGGGTATAATGCTCACCGGCGGCGGAGCTCTGCTTTCAGGTCTTGACAGGCTCATAGCGGAGGAAACTGGAATGCCGGTAAATGTGGCTGATGAGCCGCTTAACTGTGTCGTAAAGGGTACGGGTATCGTTCTTGAGAAAATAGACAAGCTTAAAGGCGTGCTTATTTCCACCAGGAAACCAAAATTTTAACAGGGAGCGTTTTAAGTGAAGTTTTTTAATGAATATAAGAGGCAGCTGATCATCCTTGCGGTGATCGCGCTGGCTGTGATATCGTTTTTAACAGCAGGAAGCAAGGTGGGTGCCGGATTTTTAGATGACGCCTTTGGTTTTGTCGTAACACCCTTCCAGGGGGCTGTTGCGTCGGTGACCAACTGGGTAAACGAATCCGTGAGCGATGTTGTGCACAGAAACGAGCTGGCTGACGAAAACCGTGAGCTTAAGGCGAAGATAGAGGAGCTGGAGACGGAGAACAAGAGGCTCTCCCTCTATGAGGATGAAAACGAGAAACTTTCTTCCCTCCTTGAGGTGGCTCAGAAGTATAAGGATTACGATACTACGGGAGCCAATGTCATAGCCAAGGACACAGGAGTATGGTATGACAGTTTTCTCATTGACAAAGGCACCATGGACGATGTGCAGACGGATATGCCCGTCATAAGCGCCGGGGGACTGGTGGGCAGGATAGTAAAATCCAGCGCGGCATATTCAAATGTATACAGCATTCTGGACAGCCGTTCATCGGTATCGGCCAAGAGCCTGAGGACAGGAGACCTGGGAGTAGTCACAGGCGACCATGAGCTTATGGAGCAGGGGCTTTGCAAGATGGAATACATAGATTCCGACGCTGAGATAATGGAAGGTGACGAGATAGTCACATCAGGGCTCAGTGATTATTATCCTGCCGGCATAAGCATAGGCTATGTCAGGGAGATACACAAGGATGAAAACGGCCTTACAAAATATGCTGTCATAGAGCCCACGGCTGATCTTAAGCATCTGGATACGCTTCTTGTTATACAGGAAGTTTTTGAGAAGCCTTCGGAGGTAAACTGATATGTTGAACGCTATAGTAACGGCGGTGGTGCTCATCGTCAATTTCATACTGCAGTCCACTGTATATCAGCTTATCGAGATAAGGGGCGTCATACCGGATACCATGATAATAATAGTGGTGTCCTATGCTCTTTTGAGGGGGCAGACAGCGGGAGCGGCCACGGGATTTGCGGCCGGGCTTATGTATGACATAATGTTTGGCAGCTCACTGGGATTTTATGCCCTTATGGGGCTTCTTGTGGGGCATTTCTGCGGAATATGCCATAGGAATTTTTACAGGGAGAACTACATACTTCCGGTGACGCTTTCGGTAATATCGAATTTTATAGTGGGACTTATTATTTATGTGACGGGATTCCTTCTTCAGAACAATTATAATGTGTTTTATTATCTTCTGTCGGTCATAATACCGCAGTGCGTATATACGGGCATTGCCTCTATTGTGGTCTACAGGGTCCTTTACAGCATAAACAATAAGGTTGAGAAAAAGGAAAGGGAAACAAGAAGACTTTTCTGATTTTCCCTGCAAAGGAATGAAGCGATTTGGATACATTTAAAGAACGTCTCGGTGAACTGCTGAGAAACAGGCTGTTTGTAATGCTTGCGGCGGTGGCTGTTATTTTTATTATCCTTGTGGGACGTTTGTTTTATATGCAGATAGTCAACGGTGAGGAGGCTGACGCCAGTCTTACATCCAGTGTCACCCGAGAGGTGACCATACCGGCGGCCAGAGGAAACATATATGACAGATACGGCAGACCGCTGGCAGTCAATGAAGCGGCCTTTTCCGTGGAGATAGATGACAGTATCACTGTGGATTATGAAGATCCCGATGCCGAGGCTGTAAGTCTGTATAATAAACTTATCAAAAATGGATATGTGGTCGGGGATGACCTTCCCATAACCAAGGGCAGCAGTCCGGAATTTACCATATCCTCAGATGACCTGGAACAGTGGAAGACAAATATAGGTCTCAGCAGGAAACAGATGAATTACACGGCTGAGGAGACCCTGGCGTATCTCTATGACAGATTCGGCATAACGGATTCGGATATGAGCGAAGATGAAAAGAGGGCATTGGTTTCCCTGGGCATAAATATAGACGATAAAAACATAATGATAACTAACCTTATCCTTACCATAGAGGCTAACGGAGGAGAGATAGTGGACGAACTGCCCATATCCGAGGAACAGCCCTATTATTTCATCATAGAGGATGAGGACGAGATACTTTCCTGGAAAAAGGATGTATCCATGGAAAAAGAGGAGCTGGATTACAATGCTGAGGAGTCCATGGATTATCTTATAGATCTCTTTGGCATACCTCAAAACCTGGCGCCTTCCATGCAGAGAAAACTGGCGGCGGTAAGATATTCCCTTTATCTGCAGAGATATAAGAAGTACCAGCCGGTAACGGTATCAAGGGAGATAAACGACAATGTCATAGCGGCGGTGGAGGAAAATCTGGATAAATTCCCTGGAGTTTCCATAGAGACCGAGTCCATGAGGGTATATGACAATGGAGAGATATTCTCAAATATAATCGGATATATAAGACAGATATCCGATGCGGAGCTTCAGGAATACAGTGAATACGGATATTCATCCGGCGACATAATCGGAAAGACCGGAATAGAGAAGGTAATGGAGCTTCAGCTCAATGGAAAAGACGGAAAGATGCTCGTTGAGGTCGACAACCTGGGACGAAAGATAAGCACTCTGGAGACGGAGGCGCCTGAGTCCGGACAGGACGTGTTCCTTACCATAGACAAGGAGCTTCAGATATCGGCTTATAACTATCTGAAACAGGAGCTGGCCAACGCCATAATAACAAGGCTCACATCTGAGCTGGAAAAGGACGTGCCTGTAACTTTGAAACAGCTGTTTGTCTCCATGATAGACAGCAATAACATATCAGTCACGGATATAATGAAGTCAGAGGACGGATATCAGAAGACCCTCAAGGATATGATACTCGCCTATGATGCAGACATAGACGTAACTGACACAGAGGATAAGACAGCGGCAAAACAGGTGCTCACCAATGCCGTTGACAGCGGAAGCATATCTTATACGACCCTTATATATGTAATGATTGAGCAGGGCGTAATAACGGCCGATGACAATTATAAGGCAAGGATAGCCTCAGGAGAGCTGACGCCGTTCAATGTGATAATAGAAAAACTCCAGTCAGGAGACCTGGAGCCGGCGGAGACAGGACTTGAGCCCTGCACAGGTTCAGTGGTAGTTTCTGACGTAAACTCAGGAGAGGTGCTCGCCCTGGTGACATATCCCTCCTATGACAATAATGAGCTTGTAAATACATTTAATAACGAGTATTATAATAAACTTCTGGAGGACCCTGCCACACCTTTGGTAAACAGGCCCCTTATGCAGAAGAAGGCACCTGGTTCCACCCTTAAGATGGTCACTGCCATAGCAGGCCTTGAGACAGGAGTCATAACGCCCGATACCCAGATAAGGGATATGGGTGTATTCAAGGATGCGGGAACACCCTATGCCAACTGTCTCATATACTCTTTGAACGGTTCGACCCATGGATATGTGAACGTATCCCATGCTCTGGAGGTATCCTGCAACTATTTCTTCTATGATGTGGGATATATGCTGGGCGGAGAGACGGACAATCCCAGGAGCCTTAAAGGAATAACCATCCTTGATGAGTATTATGACGCCTTCGGCCTTAACTCTCCCACGGGAGTGGAGATAGGCGAGAGCGCGCCTTCCATGGCATCTCCCTCATATAAGGAAGAAGTGATCAAATGGCAGAATCCCGAGGCAACATCCAGCCAGATAGCGTGGACATCGGGAGATACCATCCGTGCGGCCATCGGACAGTCAGTAAACAGTTTTTCGGCGGCCAGCATGAATAAATATGTGGCTACCCTTGCCAACGGCGGCACCAGATATAAGATGCACCTGCTGGACAAGGTAAAAAGCGCCGATGGAACGGTAACCGAGGAAGTTGAGGAGACCGTTGAGAACGTGCTTGAGATAGCCCCTGAAAATCTTGAGGCGGTATACGAGGGCATGCTCCTTGTAACCCAGGGAAGCAAGGGTACACTGAGGAATGTATTC
>JAHZAW010000029.1:19975-55617 GCA_019423725.1 Clostridiales bacterium | reverse complement strand
CCGGTACAGCCGAGGAGAATAAGAACCTGAGCTCCCATGTATGGTTCGTAGGTTTTGCGCCCTATGAAGATCCACAGATAGCCGTTACGGTAATGATACCCTTTGGTGATGTTACCGGTTCGCCTGCGGCTGTGGTGGCTAAGAATGTAATAGGCGAATATATGGGACTTAATTATGAGTCCAGCAGCGGATATATGGAAAATTATCTGACTGAGTAAAATTTAAGATCGTTCCTTGAAAACATAATATCCGAAACCCTTAAGGAAACTATTTGTAAATATATGTCAATATTTGCTGACGAAACCATCTCGCGCTCATGTATATTTTTGCTAGAATATAAATAAGCTAATTGTTTTGCACAAAGTAAGTGCGGAAATGTTCTTTTGCTAGGAGGATAACACATGAGTGAAGTAATAGTTGTAACAAGCGGAAAGGGAGGCGTCGGAAAAACGACTACCTCTGCCAATATCGGATGCGGACTTGCTCTTGCGGGTAAAAAAGTAGTTATGGTGGACTCAGACATTGGCTTAAGAAATCTGGATGTGGTCATGGGACTGGAAAACAGGATAGTATATGACCTGGTAGATGTCATCGAAGGCTCCTGCCGACTTAAGCAGGCGCTCATAAAGGACAAGCGCTATCCGGGACTTTTCCTGCTCCCGGCGGCCCAGACAAGGGATAAAAACGCCGTATCTCCGGAGCAGATGAAAAAGCTGTGCCAGAACATAAGGGATATGGGTTTTGACTACATAATAATAGATTGTCCCGCGGGCATAGAGCAGGGCTTTAAAAACGCCATTGCGGGAGCGGACAGAGCTGTGGTGGTCACCACACCGGAGGTCAGCGCCGTAAGGGATGCCGACAGGATAATAGGACTGCTTGAGGCCAACGGCCTTAATGATCCGGGGCTTATCGTAAACCGTATAAAGACCGATATGGTAAAGCGCGGGGATATGATGAGCGTGGATGATGTTAAGGAGATACTTTCTGTAAATGTGCTTGGAGTGGTCCCTGATGATGAGGCCATAGTCGTTACCACAAACAGGGGAGAACCCGCTGTGGCCGATGACTTCTCAAAGGCCGGCAAAGCCTATAGAAACATCACCGCGAGGATAATGGGAGAGGATGTTCCCCTCATGGATCTGGATGCTGGTGAAGGCTTTTTCGGCAGGATCAAAAAAATGTTTGCCCGTTGATTGACTGTTCTGTTAAGGATGTGGATGTTATGGATATTCTCGGTTTATTAAAAAATAATGCGGCCAGGAGCGGCGGCGTTGCCAAGGACAGGCTCAAACTTGTGCTTGTCCACGACAGGGTCGGCTGTTCCTATACAGTGCTTGAAATGCTGAAGACAGATATACTTAACGTCATATCGGGTTATATGGAGATCGATGAGGACGAGCTGGACATAAGGCTTACTCATATTAAGGAGGATCAGGGGGAAGTTCCCGTACTCTATGCAAATATCCCCGTAAAAAGCCTGAGGATGGCAAAAACGGTTTAAGTATACTGCTTGGACTTGAAAAAGGACGCATGATGTATCGATGCGTCCTTTTTTATTACAGGAGTGTAAAAATATGATAAGTATTAATAAAGCAAAATTTCAGAATATGGATAAATGGCTCATAGCGGCCGTATGCGCCCTGTGCGTATTTGGAATAATATGTATCGGAAGCGCCCTCCATGTCAACCTGGGCGATGATCCTTCAGGCTACTATTCCCAGATGCTCTTTTTCGCCACGGGACTGGTCATAATGTTTGCCGTAGCGCTTTTTGACATAGATTATCTCTCAAGATTCGATATGGTGCTCTATGTGGTCAATATCCTTCTTCTTATAGCGGTCATACTGGTTGGCTCAAGCTCCAACAATGCCGTAAGATGGATAAAAATAGGACCCATTACCCTCCAGCCTTCGGAATTTGCTAAGGTCATTATGATCTTTTGTATGGCGAATTTTATTGACAAAAAAAAGGATTCGATTAATAATATAAGTATATTGGCGCGGTTATGCGCTCTTGTCATAGTTCCTGTTATACTGGTATTTGTCCAGCCGGCTCTTTCGGCCAGTCTGGTAATACTTTTTATTTTCTGCGTCCAGATGTTCGTGGCGGAGATCGATTACAGGTTCATAGGCAAGATACTTATAGTAATAGTTCCGGTTGTAGCGGTCATAGTATTGGACTCTATCCGAGAGGACCCTATTTTTGTGGATCTGATATTCAAGGACTATATGATAACCCGAATAAAGGACCTCGTTATACAGGACCCCAGCTCTACAACATATTATCAGACAATGAAATCAATAAGTGCCATCTCCAGCGGACAGCTTACGGGAAAAGGTCTTTACCAGGGAACACTGAATCAGCTTTCATATCTCCCTGAGCCCCAGAATGACTTCATTTTCTCCGTAATTGGCGAGGAATTCGGTTTTATAGGATGCGTTGCCGTATTGGGACTGTTGTTTTTCATCATAGTCAAATGTATTTTCGTGGCTATGGAGTCAAGGGATATGAAGGAGCGGCTCATTGCTGCAGGAGTCGCTGGAATGCTCGTATTCCAGACATTTGTTAATGTGGGAGTAGCTACGGGGATAATGCCTAATACAGGTATGTCTCTGCCCTTTGTCAGTTCAGGAGGCAGTTCGCTTTGGACAAATATGGCGGCTGTGGGACTGGTGTTGAATATCGATCTGCGTCGCTCAAGGACGCTTTTTGAGGGGGAATATTAAAATGAATATAGCACTTATCGCTCACGATAATAAGAAAAAGCTAATGGAAAATCTTTGCATTGCATATAGAAACATACTTATCAAACATAATCTTTTTGCCACCGGCGGAACAGGAAGGCTCGTTGAGGAAACGGCCAATCTTTCCGTGCATAAATACCTGGCAGGACATCTTGGCGGCGAGCAGCAGCTGGGAGCCCAGGTGGCAAATAATGATATCGACCTGGTGATCTTTTTGAGGGACCCTGTATCTCCCAAGAGTTATGAGCCTGATATCAACAGCATTCTGCGTCTGTGCGACGTACACAACATACCTCTTGCCAGCAACCTTGCCACGGCTGAGATACTTCTGCTGGCCCTTGACAGAGGAGACCTTGACTGGAGGAATATGATTTAAATGAGCCTTCTTTTAAAGGTGATGGCTGTTTATTATATAATTGTCAATATAGTTCTTTTTGTGATGATGGGGATAGATAAGGTCAGGGCAAAAAGAGATGAATGGCGAATAAGGGAAGCTACGCTGGCGGCGGTCGCGCTTTTGGGCGGCGGCATCGGCGGCTTTGCGGGAATGAAGCTTTTTCACCATAAAACAAAAAAGTGGTATTTTTATGTGATATTTGCGCTGGGCATAATACTGCATTTGATAATAGTGTGGTGCGCGGCGACAAAGATATGAAAATATAAAAGTTTTCCGCAGGAGGTAACTCGTGCGGATTTCTTGCGTTAAATGAAAAATTTTGATCGGAGGTCTTTTTATGGATTTAAAGGAAAAGGTTGACGTAGCCATAATCGGCGGCGGCATCGGCGGCATAATGACTGCCTACAGGCTTTTAGAGAAACACCCCGAACTTAAAGTAATGATCATAGAGAGAGGACATGAGATAGAAAAAAGGATCTGTCCTATGCTCACCAAAAAGACGGACCACTGCATAAAATGCCCCACCTGCGCCATCATGGAAGGCATGGCAGGAGCGGGAGCCTTTTCAGACGGTAAATATGTGATCTCCACGGAATACGGCGGATGGCTCACGGAATTTCTTGAGCCTGAAACGGTCATCGACTATATAGAGCAGGCGGATAAAATACTTGTGAAATTCGGCGCCACCACAGAGAGGTTCATGCCCAATAACGAGCTGAAGCTGGAATGTCTCAAACATGACCTGCATATGGCCCAGGCCCAGCTGAAACATCTGGGAACAGACAGCAACTTTGACACCATGAGAAAGCTCATAAACGACCTTAAGACCCGCTGTGACATAATAGCGGATACGGAAGTTACCGGAGTTGACAAGGACACAAGGATAGTGACCATGGTCAATAACGGAAAGGAATACCATACCGAGGCCAAATATATAATATTTGCCGTGGGAAGGTTCGGCAGCAGATTTTTCTCAAGATGGTGCCATGAGCATGATATAGAGCTTAAGAACAACCAGGTGGATATAGGTGTTCGTGTTGAGCTTCCGGCCATAATCTGGGATAATTTCTCCAAGAAGATATATGAGCCTAAAATATGGTACAGGAGCAAGAGATACGGGGACACCACAAGGATGTTCTGTTTCAATGAGAGGGGCGGAGTCGTAACGGAAAACACCGATGGAGTGCTTACCGTAAACGGCCATTCCTATAGGGACGCCGCAAGAAAGACGGAAAATTCCAACTTTGCCCTGCTTTCAACCATCAGGTTCACACAGCCCTTCAATGACCCCATAAGCTATGCCAGGAACGTGGCCAGCCTTGCCAACCTCATAGCTGGCGGCGGAGTACTGGTACAGAGACTGGGAGACCTGGAAAACGGAAGAAGGACAGAATATAAGAGACTGGCCCAGTCCACCACAAGGCCCACCATGCAGGCGGTGCCCGGAGATTTGAGCCTCTGTATGCCTAAACGACAGCTGGATAATATCATAGAGACCCTCCATGCCCTGGATAAGATAGCACCTGGAACGGCCAACTATGACACCCTCCTTTATGGAATAGAGTGTAAATATTATTCCGCAAGGCCCCAGACCGATGACTTTGAGATAAAGGGCTGCAAAGATATATATGCCATAGGAGACGGCGCTGGATTCACCCGTTCCCTTTCCCAGGCTGCGGCCAATGGTCTTTATGTGGCCGATAAAATTTCCGAAAGAGAAAACTAAGGTAATTGAGGTAATTTATGTTTAAGAAGTTATATCCTGATATATATGTGCGCTCCATAGAGCATCTGCCCCTTAAGGAGCTGAAAAGAAGGGGCATAAAGGCGCTGGTATTCGACATAGACAACACCATCGCCCCCTATGATGTGGCCGAGCCCGACGACTGGGCCATGGGCGTGCTTGACAATATAAAAAAAGAGGGCTTTAAAATATGCCTGCTTTCAAATAACAATGAGAAACGAATTAAGATATTCAACCGCAAAATAGGGGCCTATGCCTACTGGAAGGCGGGAAAACCAGGAACAAAGGGGCTTATGAAGGCTCTGGAGGACATGGGCTGCCAAAGGGATGAGGCGGCCATGGTAGGGGACCAGGTATTTACGGATATGTGGTGCGGACATAACGCCGGCATGCTTTCCATAATGACAGCCCCCATATGTAATAGGGACCAGTTTGTGACAAAGATAAAAAGACCGCTGGAAAAGGTGGTCATGATGATGTATTTCAGGAGGAAGAGGAAAAATGTGCGTTGATCTGGTGAGCGGAAAAACTTCGGTATATGGCATAATCGGAAATCAGGTGGCAAAGTCGTTTTCACCCATCCTTCAGAATACCTTTGGAAAGGAACTGGGCGTAAATATGATATATGTTCCCTTCAATGTGGAAAGGGGCCAGGTAAAGACGGCCGTGGACGGAGGAAGGGCCATGGGCATAAAGGGTTTTAATGTTACCGTGCCCCATAAAATAGAGGTCATGGAAGCCCTCTGCGGCATAGACCCCGTAGCCGAAAGGATAGGTGCTGTGAACACCCTTAAACTTACGGAAGATGGCTATGTGGGCTATAACACCGATATAATCGGCCTGAGGAAATGTTTTGAGGAAAGGAACTGCGGCCTTGAGGGAAAGACCGTTGTGATGGCAGGAGCCGGAGGAGCGGCAAATTCGGCTGCCATGCTGGCGGGAGAGGAAAGGGCCAAAAAGCTCATAATCGTGAACCGTACTCTGGATAAGGCAAAGGACCTGGCCCAGAGGGTAAAAAAATATTATGATATCCAGGTGGAAAGCTGTGGATATGATGATATGATGGATATAGAGGACCCGGAGATATTCATTCAGACCACATCGGTGGGCATGGGAGAAGGAGTCTGGGAGACACCCGTTAAAAATGCCGAGTTTTTCAAAAATGTAAAAATGGTGGTGGATATAATATATACACCATGGGAGACGAGGCTCATGAAGGAAGCCGCTGAAATGGGAGCCGTGGCAGTCAATGGATTTGATATGCTCTTTTACCAGGGACTGGCCTCCTTTGAGATATGGAACGACATCAAAGTGGACATAAAGAAGGCTGTGGAGCTGAAGGATAAGCTCACGGCGCTTTACCGCGGGAGGTAAGTTATGGAAGGCAGAAATCTGATCCTTGTGGGATTTATGGGCTGTGGAAAGACGACCATCGGAAAGAGGCTGGCTAAAATATATGGCTATGAGTTCATAGATATGGACGTGGTCATAGAAGAAAGCAGCGGCATGAAGATAACGGATATTTTTAAAAATTATGGAGAGGACGAGTTCAGAAGGAGGGAGACCATTCTGTGTAAGGAGCTTTCCAAAAGGAAGGGCTGTGTCATAGCCACCGGAGGAGGAGTAATAAAAAATCCGGAAAATATGCGCCTTTTGAGGAAAAATGGAGATGTGCTTTATATTAAGGCATCCCCTGAACATATTTATAAAAACATAAAAAATGACAGAACAAGACCCCTCCTGGAATGTGAGGACAAGCTGGAGAGGATAAAGACCCTTATGGAAGAGAGAAGGCCCATGTACGAGGAAAGAAGCGATGTGACGGTGGATATAACCGGCATGAGGGCCTATGAGGCTGCGGGGCTCATAAGGGATATGCTGGAAGGGAATGATAAAATGAAAAAGATATGTCTTATACACGGACCGAATATAAATTTTACGGGCATAAGGGAAAAGGGCGTATATGGAAGCCTTTCCTATGATGAGATAAACGCTGAGATAATGAAAAAGGCCAAGGAGCTGGGATTTGATGTGGAAATATTCCAGTCCAACCATGAGGGAGCCATAATCGATAAGATACAGCAGTGTTATGGAAATAAGGACGCCATAATAATAAATCCCGGAGCATATACCCACTACAGCTATGCCATAAGGGATGCCCTTGCTTCGGTGGATCTTCCCATAGTTGAGATACACATGTCAAATATCCATAAAAGAGAGGAATTCAGGCATACATCGGTGACTGTGCCCGTATGTACTGGCCAGATATGCGGCTTTGGCTGGAAGGGATATCTCCTGGCGCTGGAGGCCGTAAAGAACATATTTGAATAAAAATGGATAGATTATTAAAAAATATATTGAAAAATAACGAAAAATAATTTAAACTTATAGGAGACCTATATACTAATTCAGGTATATTGAAAATTAAAATTCTGCGGCCGTAATAAACGGCTTTATTATGAGGAGGAAAATTATACATGATTTCTGCAGGTGATTTCAGAAACGGCGTTACGATCGAATACGAAGGAGATATTTATATAATCCTTGAGTTCCAGCATGTTAAACCCGGAAAGGGCGCTGCTTTCGTTCGTACAAAGATCAAAAACCTTAAGACAGGTGCGGTAGTTGAAAAAACATTCAGACCCACAGAAAAAATGCCTAAGGCACATATCGACAGACTTGAGATGCAGTATCTCTACTCAGACGGAGATCTTTACTACTTTATGAATACAGAGAACTTCGAGCAGATCGCTGTAAACGCAGCTGATGTCGGAGACACACTTAAGTTCGTTAAGGAAAACGAGATGGTTAAGATCCTTTCATACGAAGGTGAAGTATTCGGTATCGAGCCTCCTTTATTCGTAGAGCTTGAGATCACAGAGACAGAGCCAGGATTTGCTGGAAACACAGCTACAGGCGCTACAAAACCCGCTATCGTTGAGACAGGCGCTCAGGTTCTTGTACCCTTATTCATCAACCAGGGTGAGGTCATCAAGATCGACACAAGAACAGGTGAATATCTCGGAAGAGCAAACGGCTGATAACTGTTTTATGAAATTAAGGGAGTACATTATGTATTCCCTTTTTTGTTGGAAATGGGGAAAAGGTACGGCAAGGAGATGAATTTATGAGAGAGGTTATAAAAAGAATATCGTACTTAAGGGGATTATGCAACGGATACGGATTTGACAGGAACACAAAGGAAGGAACGGTGCTCTTAGGCATACTGGATGTGCTGGATGACATGGCGGACGCCATAGACGAGATCAGCATTCGTGCCGGCTGCGATGATGCCGATGACGACGAGGAAGAATACAGCTATGCTTTCATCTGCCCTAACTGCGGACAGGAACTGGAAGTGGATGAGGAGATACTCAATAACGAGGAGGAGCTCACCTGCCCTGCCTGCGGAAACATAATACCAGTGCTCAACGAGTTCGCTGATTTTAACGACGATGATGAGGAATAAGAGGAAAGGCTGAGGCTGGATGATGAGATGATGTCTGGAAACTGGCTTTAAAACAGCTGGAAAGGTCTGGGGGAGATCCTAAAACAGAGAGTAAACGGATAGAAACCAGATAAAATCAGATAAAAATCAGATGGAGGCCAGCCGGGAAAGGATTGGAGCAGCATTGTGCTGGCTGCCGGGCCAAGGTTTGAATAAACATAAGGACTGGATATTAAGGAAGTCCGGGGAATGTCATTTAGTATGAATAAAAGACGTTTTCCGGGCTTTTGTTTTTAACGTGGATAATGATTAAAAATGAGGCTGAATGTATATTTTTTGCCGTTTTGGGCAGGAAATCGGCTTAATTTGCAGTATTTAATATATATAAGAAAGAGCTGGGAGGTGGTCGACATGGTACTGAGAGAGAAACAGGAAGAGATAGAAGAAAAAATACTTGGGCCCTTTGCCACAAAGAGCGTGGATACTAAGGGACGTATGCGCCAGGAGGCAAAATGCGACATAAGGACAGACTTTCAGAGGGACAGGGACAGGATAATCCACTGTAAGGCTTTCAGGAGGATGAAGCATAAGACCCAGGTATTCATATCCCCCGAGGGCGACCACTACCGTACAAGGCTGACCCATACCCTTGAGGTGGCTCAGATAGCCAGGACAATCGCCAGGGCGCTCTCCCTCAATGAGGACCTGACGGAGGCCATAGCCCTGGGACATGACCTGGGACATACACCCTTTGGACATGCCGGGGAGGAGACCCTGGACGAGCTCCACAGGGACGGCTTCGAGCATAATAAACAGAGCCTTAGGGTTGTGGATATGATAGAGAAGGACGGCCATGGCCTGAACCTGACATGGGAGGTCAGGGACGGCATATTGAACCATAGGACCAGCTGTAAGCCATCGACCATGGAAGGAATGGTGGTAAGGCTTTCGGACAAGATCGCCTATACAAACCACGATATAGATGACGCCATAAGGGCCGGGGTCATAGAGGACATACCGGAGGAATTCAAGGAAGTCATAGGAAACACGTCCAGCTCCAGGATAAATGCCATGATAAGGGACACCATATCAAACAGCGAAGGCATAAGGGACATAAAAATGAGCGATGGCATGAGGGACACCCTCTCAGGGCTCAGACAGTTCATGTTCAAGACTGTATATTTGAGCGAGAATGCCCTTAAGGAAAAAGAAAAAGTAAAGACCATGATAAAGCACTTATATTTTTATTACATAGAGCACCCGGAGATGATGGATGATGAATTTATGCATCTTATAAAAAACGGGGAGCATAAGGATACGGTGGTATGCGATTATATAGCCTGTATGACTGACAGATTTTCAATAGCCACATTTAAAAAGCTTTTTATACCAAGTTCATGGAATATTTACTGATAACTGAGGGGATATTTAATAACAACTTGCGAAATAGAGGCGTTCCTTTTGGGAAAGTATACAAACATTGAGAAAACGGAAGGATTTTAGGTGCAGGTGTCGAATTTATAAAAGGCAGAACAGGTGGTAATGAAAAATGCTTTATCCTCAGGAGCTTATTGACGAGATAAGAACACAAAACGATATAGTGAGCGTGATCTCCGAATACATAGCGCTGAAACCCAGGGGAAGCTCTTATTTTGGCCTGTGTCCGTTTCATAATGAATCCACGCCGTCATTTTCGGTCAGTGCGGACAAGCAGTTTTATTATTGTTTCGGATGCGGGGAGAGCGGAAACGTATACAGCTTCATAATGCGTATGGAAAACTGTGATTTCCCCGAGGCGGTCAAAAGACTGGCTGACAGAGCCCATATAGCCCTGCCGGAGCCTGAATATTCGGCGGAAGCCGCCAGGAACGAAAGGCTCAAACAGCAGATATATGAGATGCACAGGGCAGCGGGAAGGTACTATTATGCAGCCCTCCACAGCAAAAACGGTGAAAGGGCGCTGAAATACCTCAATGACAGAGGCGTTAAAGAGGAGATACAAAAAAGGTTCGGTATAGGATATGCTCCTTCGGGCAGAGACCACCTTTGCAGATATTTGAAAGAAAAAGGTTTTTCCACCGACGCCATGATAAAAAGCGGACTGGTGATGAACTCCAAGGATGGACGGGGACTGTATGACAGGTTTTTCAATAGACTGATGTTCCCCATATTCGATATGCAGGGACGTCCCATCGCCTTTGGAGGCAGGGTCATAGACAAGGGGGAGCCAAAGTATCTGAACTCGCCGGAAACGGTGGTTTTCAATAAAAGCAGGACCCTCTATGGAATGAACTTTGCAAAGGCCGCAAGAAAAAAGGAAATAATACTTGTTGAAGGCTATATGGATATGATAAGCATTTACCAGGCAGGATTTCCCAATGTTGTGGCTGGGCTTGGAACGGCCTTTAATAATGACCATGCCAGGACCCTCAGGAAGCTGGCGGACAGTGTCATACTTTTGTATGACAGTGATGAGGCCGGCACCAGGGCGGCTTTAAGGGCCATACCGGTGCTTGTGAACAACGGATTTGATGTTAAAGTTACCCGGGTCACCGGGGCAAAGGATGCCGATGAGTTCATAAAGAAGTATGGCGCAGAGGCCTTTGGAAAAATAATAGTTGACGCGGTCAGCCATATAACTTTCAGGATCGACTGTGCAGGAAAAAAATATAATCTGGAAAATGCGGACCACAGGGTAAGGTTTGCGGAGGAAGCCGCAAAGATACTTGCCGATGTCGCCAATGACATAGAAAGAGACGTTTACACCAAGGAGACTGCCGCCGTATGCGGTATAGATGAGGCTGCGCTCAGAAGCAGGATAAAGAAGATAATGGATGCGTCGGAGGGCGAGTTCCTTAGGGAAGCGGAGAAGAAAAGAAAGCGTGTCTACAGCGATGGGGAAAGCAGAGATATAAGACCAAAGGGCATAACTGAGGCACAGAAAACGATACTGTCACTGGCTGCGGAAAATGAAGGGGTGCTCAAGGCCGTATTTGCAGTCTTGAAGCCTGAGGAATTTGAAAACAGGGTATATAAGACCCTGGCCGAAAGGATATATGATGACAGCCTGAAGGGCAGAAAGAGCGAGGCCGCGGATCTGGTCAGCTGTTTTGAGACATTGGAGGACCAGAATATGGCGGCAGCGGTATTTGCCGTAAAAAATGATATAGATGACGTGGGAAAACTTGAAAAGGCTGTGACAGAGAATGTCAGGCTGATAAAGAAAAATTATGCTGACGGCCTTTTGGCCAAAGCTTCCACAGCTGAGGAAGTAAAAAGACTTATCGATGAAAAAAGAAAACTTGACGAATTGAATATAACCATTTCGGACAGTTAACAATATTGAGTAGTTAAGAAGGGAAGGATTGAAATTGAAATCCGGCGAAGAAAACGTATTAATGACCAGACTGAAAGAGCTTGTCGCCATGGGCAAAAGCCATAAGGGTGTGCTCGAATATAAAGAAATAATGGATTATCTCGGCGATATTGAGCTCGATACCGATCAGATGGATAAGGTATATGAGTTCCTTGAAAGCCAGGGCATAGATATGATTGGAAATATCGACGCCGAAGAGGAGGTAGAAAAGGATATAGACCTCTCTCTTCCCGAGGGTATAAATATTGATGACCCTGTCCGTATGTATCTTAAAGAGATCGGAAAAGTGCCCCTTTTGAGCGCCGAGGAAGAAACGGAACTGGCAAAGAGGATGGAGGAGGGCGACGAGGCAGCCAAGAAAAAACTGGCTGAAGCCAACCTTAGGCTCGTTGTCAGCATAGCCAAGAGATATGTGGGCAGAGGAATGCTTTTCCTTGACCTTATACAGGAAGGAAACCTGGGACTTATAAAGGCCGTGGAAAAATTTGATTACCGTAAGGAATATAAATTCTCAACCTATGCCACATTTTGGATACGCCAGGCCATAACCAGGTCCATAGCGGACCAGGCAAGGACCATCCGTATACCCGTGCATATGGTGGAGACCATAAATAAGCTCATCAGGGTATCCAGACAGCTGGTACAGGAACTGGGCAGGGAGCCTTCAGCCGAGGAGCTGGCTAAGGAAATGGAAATGCCCGTTGATAAGGTAAGGGAGATCATGAAGATAGCCCAGGAACCCGTATCCCTTGAGACACCAATCGGTGAGGAGGAGGACAGCCACCTGGGAGATTTCATACCCGATGACGATATACCTGCTCCGGCGGATGCGGCTGCATTCACACTGCTCAAGGAGCAGCTCATGGAAGTGCTGGACACTCTTACTGACAGGGAGAAAAAAGTTCTTACCCTCAGATTCGGACTGGAGGACGGACGTGCCAGGACCCTTGAGGAGGTCGGCAAGGAATTCAACGTTACCAGAGAGAGAATAAGACAGATAGAGGCGAAAGCGCTCAGAAAACTTAGACATCCAAGCAGAAGCAAAAAGCTCAAAGATTATCTGGAGTAAAAAACAAGCTGCCGTCCTTTAAAACAAGGGCGGCTTTTTTTAGAGAGGTGCCTTATGGAAATATCAGAGAGACTCAAAACCGTAGCTTCATTTGTAAGAACAAGCAGGACCATAGCGGACATAGGAACGGACCATGGCTACATACCCATATACCTTTGTCTGGAGGAGGCCATAGACAGGGCCATAGCCTGCGATGTGAACAGAGAGCCCGTAAGGAGGGCTGAATGCAACATAAATATGTACCATCTTGGGAATATGATAGAGACCAGGCTTGGAGACGGGCTCAAGCCTCTGAGGGCAGGAGAGGTGGAAGGAGCGGTCATAGCCGGCATGGGCGGCATGCTCATAATAGAGATACTTGATGAATGTCTGGAAAAGACCGGTACATTAAATGAGCTGGTGCTCCAGCCCCAGACCGATGTGGATAAGGTAAGGAAGTACTTACATAAGATCGGATTTAAGATCGACGATGAAGAAATGATATATGAAGACGGAATATACTATAATGTCATAAGGGCAGTGCATGGCAGGGAAAAATATGATAATGAAGCCGATTATATTTTCGGAAAGATAAACATAGATAGGAAAAACGCCATACTTAAGGAATTCATCGAAAAGGAAATGGCAAAAAATAAGAAGATAATGGAGAAGCTCAAAGAAGCGGGAACGGACAATTCCCAAAAAAGGATAAGGGAGCTTGAGAAATACGAAAAAATATGCGAGGGGGTATATGAATGTCTGTAAGATGCAGGGATATAATGTGGCTGATGGAGGACCTGGCTCCTGCCAGATACGCTGAGGAATGGGATAATCCGGGGCTCAACATAGGAGACCCTGACGCTGAGGTAAAGAAGATACTCGTTGCCCTGGACGCCACGGAAAAGGTCATAGATGAGGCTGTGGAAAAGGGAGCGGATATGATAGTTACCCATCATCCGCTGCTTTTCCATGCCATAAAGAAAATAAATTATGACAGGCCCGATGGAAGAAAAATAATAAAGCTCATAAAAAATGATATAAATATGTTTGCGGCGCATACTAACCTTGATGCGGCAGAAGGCGGCACCAATGATGTGCTGGCAAAGATGATAGGATTAAAGGATCTTACGCTTCTGACAAAGGGCTGTGAGGAAGGCATAGGCATAGGAAAGATAGGAGAGCTGGAGGGAGATATGACCCTTGGCACGCTCTCGGTAAAAATAAAGGAAGCACTGGGCCTTGACGCCGTAAGGGTCATAGGAAATCTCAGTTCCAGGGTAAAGAAGGCAGCCCTCTGCACCGGTGCCGGAGGGGAATTTATGGATGATGCCATAGAAGCCGGCTGTGATGTATTCATAACTTCCGACATAAGGTATCATGAGGCCATGGATGCCATTGATAAAAACATAGCGCTCATAGACGCTACCCACTATGCCACGGAAAATATAATAGTACCCGTTCTGGCGGACTATCTGCGTAAAAAGCTTGAAAACAGAGGCATAAAGGATGTGGAGGTGCTGGAATCCTCCGTTGACGGCCAGCCCTTTGTTCATATTTGAGAAAGGATTGAGGCATTTGGTTGAGATAACTGCAGGGGGAAAGACCATGAAGGTCGCCCCGGAGACGACATATCTGGAAGTTTCAAAACTTGCAGGAGGCACAGGAAAGCCGGTCATGGCGGCAAAGACCGGAAATGTGCTTAAGGAGCTCACATCCACGGTTTCCGACGGGGATAATATTGAGTTTATCGACATGACTAACCCCGAAGGCATGAGCATATATATGAGGACAGCCTGCCTGATAATGCTCAAGGCCATAGATGATGTCCTGGGCCATGGCACGGAAACCATAATCGAAAATTCCATAAATAAAAACTTTTACTGTGAGATACACAAGGGAGAAACAAAGGTAGATGATGAGCTCATCAAAAGGATAAAGGCGAGGATGAATGAGATCATAGCCGAGGATAAGCCCATAATCAGGGAAAGGCTCTCCCATGATGAGGCTATAAAAATACTGGCTGCCATGGGACAGTTTGAGAAGGTTCGCCTTTACAGGTATAGGAAGGACACCATAATCAATCTTTACAGGATAGATGATTATTATGACTATCTTTACGGATATATGGCTCCTTCCACGGGATGTGTATATCTCTATGACATAATACCCTATGAGAGGGGATTCCTTTTTGTGGTGCCCTCGGTCAAAAACATAGAGGTGCTCCCGAAGATCGAGAGATACGAGAAAATAACGGAAGTGTTCATGGAGCAGATGGACTGGAGCAGGCTCATGGACGTTAAAAATGTGGCTGACCTGAATGATGTCATAGTAAATGGACAGTTCGGGGACCTGGTAAGGATAAATGAGGCTCTCCATGAGAAAAAAGTGGCCTGCATAGCCGATATGATATACCATAGAAAGGACGATGTGAAACTGGTGCTCATAGCGGGACCTTCATCGTCGGGAAAAACATCCTTTGCCAATAGACTTGGCGTACAGCTGAGGGTACTGGGCATAAAACCCCATGTCATATCCATGGATGATTACTTCATCAACCGTGATGATACGCCTGTGGATGAGTTTGGAAACAGGGATTATGAAAATATAAACTGTATAGACATCGAGCTTTTCAATAAGGATATAAATGACCTCATAGCCGGAAAGACCGTAGAACTTCCAAGCTATAACTTTGTGACTGGCATGAGGGAGTATAATGGAAAATATACAAGGCTCAAGGAAGACGAAATAATGATAATCGAGGGCATACATGGCCTTAATGATGAACTTACACCGTCCATAAAGAAGGAAAATAAGTTCAAGATATTCATAAGCGCCCTGACCCAGCTCAACCTGGATAACCATAAATTCATATCCACCTCCGACAGCAGGCTGCTCAGGAGGATGGTAAGGGATAATCTTTCCAGGGGCAATGACGCGGCAGCCACCATATCCGCCTGGCCCTATGTGACCAGGGGAGAGGAAAGGAATATATTCCCCTTCCAGGAAAATGCCGATGTTATGTTCAATTCGGCCACCATCTATGAGATAGCCGTGCTCAAGCAGTACGCTGAGCCGCTGCTTTATAAGATAGATGAGTCCATGCCTGAATATCTCACGGCCAAGAGGCTCATAAAGTTCCTGGCGTATTTCCTCAGTGCTCCTGCTGACCCCATACCCAATAACTCGCTCATAAGGGAGTTCGTGGGCGGAAGTGTGTTCCACGTATAACAAGAATAAAAAGTATAACAGGCTCAATATAAGCCGTTAACGGCATATTTTATAAGGCCGCCCTTGCACAGGGCGGCTTTTTGTGTTAAGATTATCCGGTGAGTAAGCCGAACAGTCGCGCTTGATATTTCAAGTGAGGAAAGTCCGGGCTTCATAGGGCAGGGTGCCGGTTAACGGCCGGCGGAGGCGACTCCAGGGATAGTGCAACAGAAATAAACCGCCTGTTTATGCAGGTAAGGGTGGAAAGGTAAGGTAAGAGCTTACCGCTGTTTCGGCAACGAGACAGGCTCTGTAAACCCCACCTGAAGCAAGGCCCGATAAAAACCATGGGATAGCCCGTCCCGTTTTGACGCGGCCGCATGATGACATTGGCGACAATGTACCAAGATAGATGACTGTTTAAGACAGAACCCGGCTCATAGACTTGCTCACAAAAAAGAATTGCGCGCGGCGGCCCTAAGGCTGCCGCTGTTTTTATAGGAAGAAGTGAGATAAAATGGACTGGCTCATAAAATTCGCTGAAAAGCTCCATGAATACAGGGCTTGTGGATTTGTCATAAACCTGGGGCCCTATGTAAAGGATGTGCCCTCGGAGGTCATAGACTACTGCAACAGGGTGAATCTTCCACTTTACACCATACCGTGGGAAACAAGGATAATAGATATAACTTACGAAATGTGCCACCACATAGTGACCGATGAAAAACAGAGCAGGAATGTGGCGGACACCTTCATATATGCCATAAACAACCCCCTGAGGGAGGAGAAATATAAGCCTGAGCTGGAGAAAATAGGCTTTGTGGACGGAGAGCCCTACGAGGTGGCGGCCCTGAGGCTGGACATAGAGAAGGACAGGCTGGAGACCATAGAACGTATGGCAAAATATAACGCCATAAGGAGGCTCAACAGGTATACGGAAAGACATTCGGTATTTACTCTGGAGCCGGTCATAATGATAATATGCCAGGGCATAGAACATTCGGATTTTGAAAAGGAGATAAGGGAGCTGGTGGAGAGCCTGAAGGGGCCATGCAAAGGAAAGGCTGCCGCGGGCACAGCTGCCAGTGAGACTAATGGCTCAAGGATATACAAATCCTACAGATGCGCCTGTGACATAGTTAAAATATCCCTGGAAAAGGGAGAAGTTTTCAACAGATATGAGGACATGGGTGTGTATAAGATACTTATGGCCGCCGATGATAAAGGATGCCTGAAAAGCTACTGTGATGAGTTCCTCGGCCCCATAAGGGAATATGACGCAAAAAATAATACCGACTATCTGGATACCCTGAGGCTGTATCTTGAAAATGATTCCAGCATAACGGCTGTAGCGGCGGCAGCCTTTGTCCACAGGAACACCGTCAACTATAAGATAAAGAAAATAAAGGAGATACTCGGCTGTGAACTGACCCAGAGCGATAAGCTGAAGCTTATGCTGGCCTTTGCGGCGGAGAGACTGTTATAAAAGAATATGCCGGCTCCGGTGGCTTAAAAATGAATAGGCATTGGAGCCGGCTTTTATTTAAATAAGGATTTCAAAGGCAGTAAAAAACGCGCAGCCCTATGCTGCGCGTTAAATTTTTATTGTGGTCCAGTTATATTTCCTGTTTGATGGTATTTTCTTAGGTACGCTGTTTTATATCATCTGTTCCCAGTAAACGGGGATACAGAGCCTTTTTATCATCCACATTGATATATAACTGATGGCTTAGGGCTTAGGGCCTTTTATCAGGGCAGAAGTCCCAGATATTCCTCAACGGATTTGCTGGCAACAGCTCCATCGGAAGCTGCTGTAACTATCTGTCTTAAGGGTTTCTGTCTGATATCACCGGCGGCAAATACACCGGGCAGGCTGGACTTCGTGTCTTCGCCGGCAATGATATAGCCGTCCTTGTCCAGAGCTACCTGGTCTTTGAAAAGTTCGTTGTTTGGTATCCTGCCTACGGCGATGAATATGCCGTTTGCTGCTATTTCGGTCTTTTCTCCGGTCTCGCGGTTGGTTATCTCAGCTCCGGTGATTATGTTGTCATATAAAAACTTGGTAACTTCGCTGTTCCATATAAATTCCACATTTTCTGCCTGCTCCAGCTGTTTCTGGTATGCGGCAGAGGCTCTCAGACGGTCCCTTCTGTGTACCATGTATACCTTGGCACAGAGCTTTGAGAGATAGAGGGCATCTTCAGCAGCGGTGTTTCCTCCTCCGACAACGATGACAGTCTTGTTTCTGTACATCATACCGTCACAGGTAGCGCAGTAGGATACTCCCCTGCCTCTGAGTTCTCCCTCATGTTCCAGTCCAAGCTCCCTGGGGGCTGCTCCGGTGGCAATGATAACTGTATCGCCTTCATATGTGCCTGATGTGGTATCCACGATCTTAGGCGTTGTTTTGAGGTCCATGGCTGTGACTTCGGCAAATTCCGTTTCAGCGCCGAAACGGTCAGCTCCGGCCTTCATTTTCATGGCCAGGGCAAATCCGTCCACGGTCTCCTCGAAACCTGGATAATTGTCTATTTCAGTTGTGGTCGACATCTGGCCGCCGGGTGCAAGCATCTCAAGGACTATAACGCTGAGTCCTGCCCTTGCTGCATAAAGAGCGGCTGTATATCCTGCGGGTCCTCCGCCTATGATAATGGTATTGTATTTTTTCATGGGTAACACTCCTTTTTATGGTGTTTTCAGTCGGTGAGCACAAGCGCCTTTTTAGGGCAGAATGATGAGCACTTTCCGCATCTTATGCATACGTCAAGGTCAACTGTGGGGGCATTGAATCCTTCCTGTGAAAGGGCGCCCACGGGACAGACTGCCACTGAGGGACATTTGTGGTTCTGGGGACATTTTTCTTTTATGACGATAAGTTTTTTCATATCTATGATCTCCTTTTTTGTTATATCTTATCAGAGATATAAAAGATACACAGTGATTATATCACATATTTTTATTGCCATAAAGCATTACTGATGTTATCATAACCACAGGGAGGCGGTAAAAATGGGAATCGAAAATGTATTTCCGGTATGGGATAAACTCACCGAGAGTGAAAAGAAACTGCTGAGATCATCTTCCGTGAAACGTAAGGTGGAAAAGGGCAGGATACTCCATAAAAATTCCGATGAATGTCTTGGAATGGTCATCGTGACAGAGGGACAGCTCAGGGCCTTTGTGCTGAGTGAAAGCGGAAGGGAAGTAACACTCTTCAGGCTTTTTGAACTGGATTTCTGCCTGTTTACGGCTTCCTGTGTATTTTCGGGGATACAGTTCGATGTGAGCGTCGAGGTGGAAAAGGATACGGAATTCTGGCTCATACCGCCCAATGTATACCGCGACCTAATGGAAAGGTCCACGGCCGTGGCAAACTATACAAATGAACTTATGGCCTCCAGATTTTCGGAAGTAATGTGGCTTATGGAACAGATAATGTTCAAAAGCTTTGATAAAAGACTGGCTGCCTTTCTTCTGGAGGAAAGCAATATCGAAAACAGCGACAGGCTGGAAATGACCCACGAGAGGATAGCCAACCACCTTGGAAGCGCACGAGAGGTAGTAACAAGGATGCTCAAGTATTTCCAGAACGAGGGAGCTGTTAAACTCTCCAGGGGAGCCGTTGAGATAACCGACAGAAAAAAACTGGCTGAAATAGCAGAGGACTGACAAAAGAAAAGCCCATTCCTTTAGGAATGGGCTTTATTTTTATTGTCCAGATGCAAATGACTGGGTATAGAGCACGTTTCCGTCTCCATCGTAATATGTTACAACAACTGTAACAGTCTCATTTGATACGACAGCTTTCGCCTGGTCAGCTGTATCCTGGAAGGAATCTGATGAAGACTCCATGCTGGTCTTAAGGGTATCTGATAAAATAGAGCGTTCGTCCTCGCTGAGGCCGGTTAAGCTGGTAACGGTAAAATCATATTTAAGTTCATCGCCTTCGGCATACATTTCAGCGTTTATTCCCTGTTCGGTATACTGCTCCTTTGCTGCATCTACCATTGTCTGCATAGCTTCTGAGTTGAAATAGTCCTCCAGAGTAATAGAGGTACTGTCAGTATCTTCTGCTGTGGAAGGTTCCTGAGCAGTCTGTTCCTCAGTGGCAGTTTCTTTAGTGGAGCTGTTTCCGCAGGCAGCCAGAGACAGCGCGAGGCAGAACACAACTGCGAGAGATAAAATACGTTTTTTCATCTTGATCTTCACTTCTTTCCTTTATCCATCTTCATAACAACGGGTTATAATAGGACAGAACGCCAAATGGCCAAAGAACGGTCTGTCAAATTTACATTATAAATTTTACCGTAAATAAACTATAATTGCAATATTTTTCCTTATATGCCCGGATTTATCTGTTGTTGCATATGAAAAATATATAAAATTTAAGATGTTCATTGTCGAATGTGCATAAAATAATTATAAAGCTGCGGGATGCTCAAATCATGCTCATCCATGGCCGCATAAAGCCCAGGAAAGATAAAAATTGGGCCAAGCATCATAAAATCAGTCGCAGGTATGGAGACTAATGCGGTGCGCTTTATAAAAAGAACGGGAGCATATTTATATGCTCCCGTTGTTATATGTCCTGTATTTTGTATAAATTATTTATATATGGGCTTTAACAACATCAGATATATGGCAGCTAAATGGAAAAATGAAAAATGGAAGGGTAATCAATCCTTTTCCACCATAAAGCTGACACTTCCACCTGCTTTATGTCCGGTCACCTCAACTGTATATGTTCCGCTTTCATCGATTTCAACATCAAACTCATTGGATACATAGATACCGTCACCTTCATATATAGGTTCTTCTCCATCCTTTTGTATCTTTATTGATAAGCTGCCCTTGTCCACAACGACCTTTGCTTTGATCTTATCTCCTGATTCAGCGGTCAGTTTTTGGGAATCCGTTGTATTCAGCATACTGTATTCCATGGTGAATCCACTGTCATTTCCTGTTCGGCTGCCTTCAAATTTTTTACCACAGGCAGTTAATGATATGGTAAGTGCCAGTGTGCAGGATATAAGTAAAAATTTTTTCATAAAAATTTCCTCCGTACCTAATTTATGTTTCATTTAATCCGCACCATTGTACCACAAACCCGCTGTAGATTCCACCATATTGCCTGAATGAAAAGCGAAAATAAAAATTCCATCCACGGCCTTAATCCCCATAAAAGGCATATATGGCCGAAGAAAAGAACTCAGAGGCTCCGATACCGTATTTTTCATCGGTCCTTTTTCTTATGAGCTCATTTTTATAGCTTTTAGCAATGGAGAGCATCAGTCCCTTTTCCTGTTCTATACGGCTGAACTGCTTCATTTTAGCCGCATACTGTCCCACAAGCTCCTTGACTTCATCTGAATCCACGGCACAGCCGCGTTTTGAGGCCAGTTCCCGTAAAATTTTATCGATCTGCTCATTGCAGCTTTCCACATACTCCCTGTCCAATGGGTCATTCATAATGGACATATATCTGTCCTTCCCGCCATACCATTTGACCACCTCGGCATAGCCCTTCTGCATATTTTCAGAGGATGCTGCCTTGATATAATGGTCTTTCCACTGTTCGAGACTTCCAAATTCCTTGATTGATAAAGCCCTTATGTCTTCCGGCATATTATCCGCCATGGCCTGAAACATATCTTCCAGTTCTGTTTTATCAAAAACTGTAAAATCCATTTTGTTCTCTCCTTTTAGAAAATCATCGATGCCGGTTATCAGCCGCTGGATACGTTCTTTTTCGGCCAGCAGCATTTCTCTGTGCAGCTTCATCACCGAAGCTCTGTCAAAGCCTGGATCATCTATCATGGATTTGATGTCCTTAAGGGATATGCCGAATTCACGGAAAAACAAAACCTGCTTTAATGTCTCCAGTGCTTCATCGTCATAAAGCCTGTATCCCGCTTCACTTTTTGCGCTTGGCTTTAAAAGACCTATCTCATCATAGTAATGCAGGGTCCTCACGCTGATGCCTGTTATATCCGATACTTCCTTTACTGTCCTCATATGCCGCCCTCCTTTGATACGTTTACTATAATCCATTACGCAGCGTAAGAGTCAATAGGATATTTTGGATAAATTTATTTTCGATGGAAAAATTACAGTCCTTTATTTGGAGGGAGGTCTCCCGACCTTATATATCCTAAATTTTTAAGTATCTTATCTTCGTTCCAGTCCCACCATTTCATTTTCATAAGCTCCGATATTTTTTCTTCGGAAAAACGTTTCCTTATGGGCCTGGCCGGTACACCGCCGGCGATGGTGTAGGGAGGTATATCCTTTGTCACAAGGGAATGGGCGCCGACTATGGCACCGTCTCCTATGGTGACGCCGGAGAGTATGATGGCCCCATAACCTATCCATACGTCATTGCCTATGGTTATGTTCCCCCTGTTGTCCCAGGCCGATGCCACATCTTTTATATCGAGCCCCCATTCCTCATAAAATATGGGAAATGGATAGGTGGACAGGGATAAAAGACTGTGGTTGGCGCTGTTGAATAAAAATTTTGCCCCGCAGGCAATGGAGCAGAATTTTCCTATGATAAGACGGTCTTTGTTTATGGGATAGTGGTATAACACATTGTTTTTCTCAAATCCCCTGGGGTCACGTTCAAAATCATTGTATATGGTGTAGTCACCGACTATGATGGACGGGTCATGCACAGCGTTTTTAAGATATATGGTCTGAAGATCTCCTGTCCTGGGATATAATTTGTCCGGGTCCATATAAAAGCCTCCTTTAGAGATCGTATTTTCTTATATGCTCAAAGTCATTGTTTTCGGTGTAGTATACAGTGTTTTCCCTGACTGAATATGCAAAGGACACCCTTGTGGCCCATGGACCTTCCTGTTTCACGGCCCTGAGTATATCAAAGGCATCCGGTATGCCAAAATCGTCTTTTCCCTCATCTAAAAGCTCAAGGGCCCTTTCATATCTGTCATCCCCGGGAACTATGAAATCTTTGGTAGACCCTGGGTCCAGCAGGGAGTAATTGGTCATAAGGGTGTACCTGGAATATTCCAGACGGTATCCTATGCCAGGCTCTATGATGAGGGCACGGCCGTTTTTGTCCGTCAGCATGGCCTGCATGGAGGCGTCGGCAGCATAGACTATACGCTCCCTTTTCAATATATCCAGTACATCATCAAAGGACAGCTCAGCCCTTATGAATTTTTCCGTCAGGTCAGATATGGCAGGGGATTTTGGTAAGTATGTCCCCTTTTCGTTTTCATGGACATAGAGCAGGGTGCCGGCGTTTCCGTTTTTGTTCACACCATGGTAGGAGTGGTAAAGCCCGTCGGGACGCATTATTCCGATGTAAAACCTGTCCCTGTCAGTAATGACCCGGTGCTTCCATACATCGGTGTCTATATCAAAGTTAAAGGCCGTTATTATGTCCTCTCCCCTGTAAATAAATCTTGTACACATATTTATCACATCCTGTTTTTATTTGATGATAGACCCTAAAGGACAGGATTTATATATAAAGTACCGTACAGAACCAAAGTGTATAAAAAAGGAGCTGCCCAAAGGACAGCTCCAAATCGTTGATCTATTTATCATATTTTCTGTATATTATTTTTCTTATGGCATATACCGACAGATGGTATTTTTCCGACAGTTCCTCAGCGGACATGCCATTTCTGCGGTCAAGGATGATGTCCCTGTTGCGCTTTTCCAGTTCCAGACGGTATCCCGAAGCCTCTCCCCAGCTTTTCTGCCTTGAGGCGTCGGAGGGTATATAGATATATCCTCCCTGGATATAGTCCTGGAGGGTCTTTATAAGATGTTCGGGAAGGACATCCCTGGCGTTTATATATTTCATTCCGGCTTCCTCCATAAATATCATTATTTTAAAGGTTTCTGGATATGAGCCGGCATATATGCGACTATACTACTCCATGCAAGTGTCGCATCCAGCTGGCTTTGCACGGAGGATATCTTCGTTGAGTTTCATAAAACCACTTCTTTTCATATTTGATGGCCCCATTATACCACCGAAGGCCGTGGGACACAATAAAACATATAACTGAGCAAAAACTGAGTAAATGAAAAAAGACGGTATGTGGGGGCATACCGTCGTATTTTTGAAAGGGGGATTTATTCGTGAATATAAATGTTTATAGTTCTCTGGCCGTTTCAGGCCTTTTTGGTTTTGTTTATGTTCCTTTATGATTTTTATTGGTTTTTGCTGATTTTTATTATTTAGGGGGATGATCGTTCCTTTAAATATTGGGGGATAATAAAGTTCTAAATCATTTGCCTAACATTTTAAGTATTGTGTCCTTGGGTACTGCTCCGACGATCCTGTTAACTTCTTTTCCATCCTTTACGGCTACGAGGGTGGGGATGCTCATAACACCGAAGGCTGAAGCCAGTTCCTGCTGTTCGTCTACGTTTACCTTTCCGACTTTGATATCGGGGTTTTCCTCTGCCAGCATATCCACAACGGGTGATACCATTCTGCAGGGTCCGCACCATGCTGCCCAGAAATCAAGGAGTACGGGTCTATCGGATTCAAGGATCTCTTTTTTGAAGTTGTCTTTTGTTATTTTTAAAGCTGTCATTGCTATCTCTCCTTTTTCTTTAAGTTTATGTCCGATTGGACTTTGTTTATCTTTTATGGCCTCATTATATACTTAATTTTGTATAAGTTCAGTGACAGTGTCACATAACTTTTTGTTTAATCATATAAAAAGTTTAATAAATCGAATTTTTTATTTAATATACTTGCAATCCATGAAAAATAATGTATAATGTAATTCGGTTTAGTGTTATTAATAGTTTTGTTTAGTATTTATAAAGGAGCGTTAATATGGATATCGGACATAAAATAAAGCAGCTCCGTATCCAGAACGGCCTCACCCTTGAAGAACTGGCAAGCAGAAGCGAGCTGACGAAGGGATTCCTCTCACAGCTGGAGAGGAACCTTACATCTCCGTCAATATCGACCCTGGAGGACATTCTGGAAGCACTGGGCAGTTCCTTATCAGACTTTTTCAAAGAGGAAAAGGACGAAAAGACTGTATTCCAGAAGAAGGACTTTTTTGTGGATGAGAGGGACGAATGCACCATAAACTGGATAGTTCCAAACACCCAGAAAAACGATATGGAGCCAATACTCATCGAGATACCCCAGGGAGGAAAGTCATTCAGTGTCAATCCCCATGGCGGCGAGGAGTTCGGATATGTTGTCGAGGGAACGGCAACACTGGTGGCAGGAGATAAAAGGTATACGGTGAAAAAGGGCGAGACTTTCTATATGACTGGAAAGGACTTCCACTATATCACCAATGATAAAAAAACAACGGCAAAGATCATTTGGGTATCCACACCCCCGCTTTTTTAGGAGGACAGTATGAATAAACTTATACAGTTCAAAAACATAGTCAAGGAATTTGACGGACAGATAGTGCTGAAGGGCATAAATCTTGATATTTACGAAAATGAGTTTGTTACTCTGCTTGGTCCTTCGGGCTGCGGAAAAACTACTCTTTTAAGGATCCTTGGAGGATTCCTGCGCCAGAACGAGGGACAGGTCATATTTGACAACGAGGACATAACCGATGTTCCACCCTATAAGAGGGAGCTGAACACGGTATTCCAGAAATACGCCCTTTTCCCCCATATGAACGTTTATGACAACATCGCCTTTGGCCTTAAAATAAAGAAGGAGCCCAAGGACGTCATAGAACAGAAGGTAAACCGAATGTTAAAGCTCGTGGGTCTTGAGGACTACGGCAAGAGGAGCGTAACGGAAATGAGCGGCGGCCAGCAGCAGCGAGTTGCCATAGCCAGGGCGTTAGTAAATGAGCCCAAGGTGCTCCTTCTGGACGAGCCTTTGGGAGCTCTGGACCTTAAGCTCAGAAAGGAAATGCAGCACGAGCTTAAAAAGATACAGCAGGAGGTGGGCATAACATTCATATATGTTACCCACGACCAGGAAGAGGCCCTCACCATGTCCGATAAGATCGTTGTAATGAGGGACGGGGAGATACAGCAGATAGGAACTCCAACTGATATTTACAATGAGCCCGTAAACGAATATGTGGCAAACTTCATAGGAGAGAGCAACATTATCGATGGAGTCATGATAAAGGATTTCGAGGTAATGTTTGAGGATAAGAAATTCGAGTGTGTGGACTCAGGATTTGAGGAAAACGAGCCTATACAGGTGGTCATAAGGCCCGAGGACCTGGACATAGTGGAAAAGAGCCAGGGAAAACTCAAAGGCGTTGTACGTTCGGTGCTTTTCAAGGGAGTGCATTATGAGACAGTGGTAGAGACTAAAAAGGGAACTACCATAACCGTAAAGATGCATGTTTTCGATGAAAAGCCCGTAGTCAATGAAAAGGCCGGAGAGATGATGAGCGCCAATGACTTCGTGCTGGATGCCGAGGACGTGGAGGAGCTCACCGACGCAGACATCATCGCCAGGGCATCGGCCCAGGCCTGGGACCCTGCCACGGACGAATATGTTTCCATCACAAAGATAGAGTATGATATAAAGGCTGAAAAGGGCACATATCCCGTTACATTCTATACTTCAGCAGGCACCAGCTTCACGGCCAAGATGATAGTCCTTGACCAGAACAAGGTAGCCAGCAGCGAGTATCAGGAGGAGATATACGCCGTTAACATATTCAAGTCAGTGGACGAGATAAAGGAGAGCATAGCCCTTGAGACAGACCTCAAGACATGGGCCAATGCTTCCGCATGGAGCCTTGAGGATGGCTCACCCGTTGAGATAACCAAGGTCGAGTACGACTTTGACGCCGACAATATCGTAGCCGGCGAATACGATGTTACCTTTGCCACAGAAGGTTATGAGTATAAGGTGGATACAACGGATAAATATGAAGTAGGTGACGAGGTAGGACTTACCTTCACACCTGAGGACATACACGTTATGTCCGTCAACGGCTGAAAATGAATCATTTCAGAAAGATGGCATATCCATATGTGGCGTGGATATCCATAATGGTCGTAGCGCCCATGCTCCTGATAGTTATGTATGCTTTCATAGAGAAGGGCAACGACGTAACGACATTCAGATTCACACTGTCAAACTTCACAAGGTTTTTTAGTGACAGCGTCTATACAGACGTGCTTTACCGTTCACTTTATGTGGCACTGCTGACCACGGTCATATGTCTTTTGATAGGCTATCCCGCGGCATATATAATAGCCATGTCAAAGCCCAAACATAAGGCAGCTCTGGTGCTCCTTATAACCTTCCCCACTTGGATAAACATGCTGGTAAGGACCTATGCCTGGCTTGGAATACTCCAGGATAACGGCATAATAAATTCCTTCCTGGCGCTTTTTGGGGTAGGGCCCATAAAGATGATATATACGGATTTTGCAGTAATACTGGGAATGGTGTATAACTTCATACCGTTTATGATACTCCAGATATATTCATCCCTGGATAAGATGGATAAAAGCTATATTGAGGCGGCCAGTGACCTGGGAGCCAATAAGGTCCAGTGTTTTACTAAGGTCACCCTTCCCATGAGCCTTCCGGGAGTCATAAGCGGCATAACACTTGTGTTCCTTCCTGCGGTATCCAGTTTCTTTATACCCAAGCTTCTTGGCGGAGGACAGTATGTGCTCATAGGAAATGTCATCGAAACACAGTTCCTTACAGCAGGCGACTGGAGCTTCGGAAGTGCCATATCCCTTATAATGGCCATAATAATCATGGTTTCACTCTACATTACCAGAAAGCTGGATACTGACCCGGCTGAGGCGAAGGGAGGAAGCAGATGATGAAAGAAAAGAAAAAAATAGGTTCAAAAATATTTATGATACTTATGATGATATTTTTCTATGCACCTATAATTTATATAATAATCTTTTCGTTTAACGGTTCCAGATCCCTTACCCATCTGGAGGGATTTTCACTGAGATGGTACGAAAAGATGTTCAACGATAAGACCATGATGGAATCGGTGGTATATACCATAGCCATCGCCGTGCTCTCCACCATAATTTCCACGGTGGTGGGCACCATAACATCCATCGGCCTTTCAAAATCAAGACCGATACTGAAAAAGACCGTGGAGCAGATAAACAATTTCCCCATCATGAACCCGGAAATAGTTACTGCCATAGGACTTTTGATGTTTTTCAGTGCCCTTGGCGTTAAAAAAGGCTTCGGCACACTGCTTCTGGCCCACGTTATGTTCTGCATACCCTATGTTATGCTTTCCGTAACGCCAAAGCTCCGTTCCCTGGACCCCAATCTGGCGGACGCGGCCATGGATCTGGGAGCTACACCCTGGCAGGCACTCATAAAGGTCATCGTGCCCCAGGTAATGCCCGGAATAATCTCCGGAGCGCTTATTGCCTTTACAATGTCATTTGACGACTTCGTAATTTCCTACTTTGTAACGGGCAATGGAGTAAGCAACATCTCAATACTTGTTTATACCATGAGCAAGCGTATAAATCCTTCGATAAATGCGCTTTCCACACTGGTAATATTTATAATCACGGTTGTACTTATAATAGTCAATATAATACCAATATTTAAAGAGAAAAAGGAGAAGAAAACAGCATGAAAAAGATTTTACCCATCGCATTAGGAGCTATCCTTATGCTCGCAGGCTGCGGCTCATCATCATCAGCCGTTGAGGACCCCGTAGAAAAATACGGTTCAGACACACTCAAGTTATTCACATGGGGCGAATATCTTGGAGAAAATGTTATCGCTAATTTTGAGAAGCAGTATGGAGTTGACGTTATCGTTGAGTATTATGACTCAAACGAGATGATGTTCACAAAGCTCCAGGGCGGAGACTCTTATGATGTTATCGTTCCCTCTGACTACATGATCCAGAGACTTATTTCAGAGGATATGCTCCAGCCCATAGATAAGAGCCTTATCCCCAATATGGATGTTCTTACAGACGGCGTAAAAAATCTTGCTTATGACCCTAATAACGATTACTCAGTACCCTATTTCTGGGGAACAGTAGGCCTTGTGTATAATACAAAGAACGTACCCAAGGAACTTATCGAAGAACAGGGATACAGTATCCTTAAAAATACAGACTATGCAGGAAAGATCTATATGTATGACTCAGAGAGAGACTCATTCATGGTAGCTCTCAAATCCCTTGGATATTCAATGAACACTGAGGACGAAGGCGAGATCGAAGAAGCATACCAGTGGCTCCTTGAACTCAACAACACCATGGACCCTGCATACGTTACAGACGAAGTTATCGACAACATGATGAACGGCACAAAGGACATCGCAGTAGTATACAGCGGTGACGCTACAGTTATCCTTGATGAAAACCCTGATATGGACTTCTATATGCCCACAGAGGGTACAAACGTATGGTGCGACGCAATGTGCATACCTGCCAACGCAGAAAGCCCTGCCCTTGCCCATGAGTTCATCAACTATATGCTTTCATACGATGCAGCATACGACAATACTACAACCGTAGGCTATGCTTCAACAAACGATCAGGTGCTTAAAGAAGTTGCTGAAAACGAATACGCTGGAAACTCAGCATACCTTCCCAGGGAAAACTACGAGAAAGACGAAGTTTTCGTTGATAACGAGGTAATGAGACAGAAACTCAGCCAGCTCTGGCTCAAAGTTAAGGCTCAGTAATCAAAATAAAATATAAAACCAAAAGCCTCCGGCAGATACCGGAGGCTTTTTTATATATAAGCAGTATACAGATTCTCTTTAAATATGATAAAATCAAATTATGGAACTGTTATCAGATGTTTAAGGAGGGGCGTTATGAAAAAATTATCAGTATATAAAATACTCCTGCTTCTGTCCTATCCCATAGCTGTGGTTTTAAGAAGTATTTTTGAGCTTATACTTATGCTGCTTTATACTATTTCGGGAGGGAATATTTCTGTTTCGGCCGTTGATGGGAATGTGGGCCTTGCCATCGTTGGATTTTCTTTTATCGGCTTCTGTCTTGTATCCATTTATCAGATAATAAAAGAGAAAAAAGACGGCAGTTCAGAAAATAAGTAAAGTAAATAAGAGGCGGAGGGAACAGCCCTCCGCCTTGATCTTTTGTGTAAAGAAAACCACACGGCCGCCGCGTGGTTTTGTTTTATTCCTCCAGCAGGGTCTTTGCCTTTTTGTATTTCTCAAGTCTTAAAAAGTCCCTTTCCGTGGGCTCCTTTATCCTGGACATATCCATGTTGTCCTTAAGGTCCGCCAGCTTTACGGCCTTTGCTATGCTGTTTTTCTTCAGGGCTCTCACATAGTCAAAATAATCCTGCCCCTCCTCTCGGGTGAGGAGCTTAAGAGCCGTTATTATATCCTCTCCAAAACCTATTTTTATAAGATCAGTTTCCGTTATGTCACTGTCCTCCATAACATCATGGAGCACAGCGGCACATTTTACCCTTTCATCTCCCTGGGCATAGAGCATCACCCTTAATGGGTGGTATATATAGGGCTGTCCGGCCTTGTCCACCTGTCCGTCATGGGCCTTGGCAGCCGTTTCAATGGCTTTGTTTATGAGCATTTCGTTATCACCTTCAGTAAATTTGTATATAAATATATTAATTATATTAACACATAATTTGGGTGGATCGGTATGGTTTTTGGTATTTACTGCAGAAAATCCGTGCTGACGGATAAGGGGGAGTCCGTGGGGAACCAGCTGGAAATATGCCGGAGCTATATTTTTT
The DNA here is from genome assembly GCA_019423725.1 of Clostridiales bacterium. Lineage (GTDB taxonomy): Bacteria > Bacillota > Clostridia > Lachnospirales > Anaerotignaceae > Metalachnospira. Next base: position 24,956 of record JAHZAW010000029.1, on the reverse strand, counting down.
CCAGATTTGGCGGGGGAAATGAGATCCTTGTATATGAGGATGAGGGATATTCCGGAAAAAATACATCACGCCCCATGTTCATACAGCTGACAGATGATATTAAAAAGCAGAAACTGGATTATGTGGTATGCTACAGACTGGACAGGATAAGCAGGAGCGTCAGTGATTTTTCGGCCTTTGTGGAAATGATAAATAAATACAGGACAGGGCTCATATGTGTCAGGGAGGAGTTTGACACATCCCGGCCGGTGGGAAAGGCCATGATGTATATGGCCAGTGTATTTTCCCAGCTGGAGAGGGAGACCATAGGCGAGAGGGTCAGGGACAATATGATAATGCTGGCCAGGGACGGAAGATGGCTGGGAGGTAATACTCCCCTTGGCTATGACAGCGTGAAGGTGCCGTACCAGGACGCTTCCGGCAGGACAAAGACAGCTGCATATCTCAAGGAAAACAAGGAACTGAAAAATGTGCAGAAAATATACGAAACCTTTCTAAAGTGCCATAGCTGCAAGGCCACCGCTGAAATAATGAACTGCCTGGGCTTAAGGACAGCCAGAGGAAAGGCATTTACGGCTGGAGCCATAAGGGATATTATAAAAAATCCCGTATACTGCCGGGCAGACGGAACTGCCATTGAGTATTTCGAGGAAAGGAACATAGAAGTATTTGGTGAAGCCTCAAAAAACGGCCTTATATCCTATAATAAGGGGACAGATGGCGGAGAGGTCACAGCTGTGGGCAGGCATAGGCCGGCGGTCAGCGGCAGTGTCTGGGTAAGGGCTCAGAAAATACTTGAAGGAACGGATATATTTGAGGAACGGAGCCTTAAGAGGGGCAGGGCACTGGCTTCCGGGGCTGTCATCTGCGGCAGATGCGGCGGAAGGATGTATGCGGTGGCAAGGAGCGGCGGGAAGGAATTTGACTATATATGCAAAAATAAAAGGAATAATTCCGGCTGTAATGTGAAAAACCTCAAGGGCTCCAAGGCTGATGAAAAAATAAGAAAATTTATGGGTATTGATAAAGACGGATATATGGAAAGGCTTAACATAAGGGAAGGGCTTAAAATAGTCTGGGACGGAGAGAGGCTGGACATAGAAAGAAAAGGCATAAAAAAAGACATAAAAAGTGAAAAAGAGACATAACAAGGACGATGCTGGCGAAGATTAGGTTTCCTCCGGCAGCCAAATTAAAAACACCTCCGCTGGGAGGTGTTTTACTTTTGCATTATATGACGAATCCGCCGATACCAAAGGCTCCGGGGCCGGCATGGGTCGATATGGTGCAGCCGGTCTCCACCCAGGTAACGGAGGGATAACCTCTGTCTGCTGCCATCTGTTCCAGTTCCTTCATAAGATCGGGCTCAAGACCCTGGGAAAAGAGAAAATATATTGACTCCTTTTCCAGATCATTTTCCTTTAAATATTCCACTAAGAACTTTTTGCATACCTTAGCCCTTGAGCCGCGGTATTTTTTAGTGCCCACAAGTTTTCCGTCCTGTATTTCGATGAGGGGTTTCAGGCCAAGTATGGTGGCGCCGATGTACGCGGCGTTGGATACCCTGCCGCCGGCCCTAAGATAATCCAGGTCACCGGGGAAGAATGCGCATCTGGAATGGGTTATCCAGAAATCAGCTTCCTTTTTGATGTCATCCAAAGACGCATCGGGATTTTTGCGTAAAAACTGTGCCATTTTTAAAATTATGGCACACTGTCCGCCGGAAACGCCCTTGGTATCGATATGGGTGACATAGTCCATATCTTCGCTGCCTATGAGGGAGTTCTGGTAGGTGGCGGTGGTGACGGCCGAATAACAGAGATGTATTATCTGGGCATCGGGGTCATCGGAATGTATTTTTTCAAACATGGTCCTGTATTCATCGGGACTGGTGGCACTGGTGGTGGGGAGTTTTTTGGTGGAAGTGTAGTAATCGAACACATCCGTCACGGGAAACTCACCATCATTAAGGTTTTTTCCGCCCATGGCCACATGCATGGGCACTATTTTTATGTCATATTCGCTGACAAACCCTTTAGGCATGTCGGAACCTGATTCAGCAACTATAACTTTTTTTATCATAGATCTCCGCCTTTCATATTTACTGCCCAAATGGGCACAAATGGAAATACAAACTGATTATAATATTTTATATATACTACGTCAACGGTTTTTAAAAAACTTATATTAAAATATTGTAAACAAATATTGACGGTTGTAAAAACTAGTGATAAAATTTAACCATGAAAAATTTAGTGCTGAAAGAAAAAATGTCAGAATCCATATCGGAGTTTTCCCTTCCGCGTTATGACGAGATCAACAATGTAGGACTGTATTTGGAACAGGTGGCGGAGTATATAAATTTTTATCTAAGTCCCTTAGGGGAGGCAGAAATCACGGTATCTATGATAAGCAACTACGTCAAACAGAAGATAGTGGACGCTCCCCTAAAAAAACAGTATTATAATACCCAGATAGCTCAGCTTATATTTGTGTCGGTCATAAAACTTACGGCAGCCCTTGAGGATATAAGGCTTATGTTTGATGTTCAGAGGGCCACATACGATATAAAGACAGCCTATGATTATTTCTGTGACGAGTTTGAAAACACGCTCAAATACGCCTTTGGGGTGACAAAGGACATAAAAAAATGCGGCATCACGGAATCGGGAGCCAAGGATCTGCTCCATAACGGAATAAATTCGGTGGTAACAAAAATATATTTTGATAAATACATGACAGCCTTAAGGATAAACCGAGAATTGTTCGAGGGGATATGATACAGGCCCAGAAGAGGCCTGCGGCGGAAAATAAAGAGCCGCCGGAAGAATGGGGTATGCCCGTAAGGGCAGGACAGCGTATCTGAAATTCAGATACGCTGTTTTTTATTGGAAAACTGATAAGCCATCCAGGCCATATTTTGGAAAATGAAAAGGGAGCTGGTAAACCAGCTCCCCTGGTACCGTAACACGATACCAAAATGTTTCGCCCCAAACGAATATATGTCTGAATTTTCTCCCGCATCACTGCCTGCGGAGGAAAATCATTTTTATTTTTATGTCCGGACCATAAATCCAAAACTGATCCGAAGTACATGGATATTATTACATATTCATTTATTTGTTTAATGTTAAATAAATTAACTATTTTATTATATAACTTTATATAAAAATGTCAATGCCCTTTATGTAATTATACGGAAAAATTCCTAAAAACAGGGCATCAGCTGTCTTGGAAAGCGGCCGAGGGTATACCTCCGACAACATCACCAGTCTTTGCTGGACAGCGGTATATCTCTCCCAAGGTGATGGAATGTGCACGGAAAGCCACACCACAAGAAACGGCGGTGCTGAGCTTATATTGTCTGCTACAGACGGACGGAAAAACAGCCTGAAACTGGAAAAGCCGTAAACCGGAAAAGCCGCAAGCACCATAAAAGCCATATACCAGAAAGCTGTAAATACCATAAATACGACAAATGCGCTGCGGCAGAATGCCGCAGCAAGCCTCATACTGCCTCTAATAAAATTCCGCTGGACTGTATATGTCCTGTGCCCTCAGAATTTCAGATGGTCCCTCAAGTAACCGTAACCCATTTCGTCCATTTCCTCCTTGGGGATGAAGGAAAGGGCGGCGCTGTTTATGGCGTAGGTCTTTTCTCCGGTCTTTTCATCCACATATATATGCCCCAGATAGGAAAGGCCGGCACGGCTGATTGCCAGTGTAAGGCCAGGATCCTGGATACCGGGTATTTCCTTTATGACATTGGGGTCAACGGGCTTTTTGAATGTCAAATAACCGCTGTCAGAGCTGCATATATCCGATGAACAGAACAAGGGCTCACCGGTGGTTATATCCGTATATATGCCGTCTCTTGTATTATTAAGAAAATTTCCGCTGAAGGCTTCCTCGTCCTCATATCCCTGGGTCACAGCGTACTGAAGGGGGTCAAGGAGCTTTTCCAGCTCTTCCCTGGACTTTTTGGTATAAAGGGAGGGGTCTACGATGGCGGCCTTGATATCCCTTATTTTCTGGAAATTTATATGACAGTAGCCGCCGGGGTTTTTATCAAGATATTTCTGGTGGTATTCCTCGGCGGGGATGAATTTTTTCAATGGGCCGTATTCTATGGCTATTTTCTCTTTATAGCCCCTTTGGAGCTCCTTCAGGGAGTTTTCTATGATGGGCAGGTCGTCTTCGTCCACATAGTATATGCCCGTCCTGTACTGGTTGCCCCTGTCGGCTCCCTGACGGTTTATGGATGTTGGGTCTATGGTGTAGTAGTATTCTTTCAGTATGTTTTTTAGTGTTGTGGCCGAGGGGTCATATACCACCTTTACGGCCTCAGCAAATCCGGTTTTAAGGAAACATACTTCCTCATAGGTGACACGGTCGCCCCTTCCGTTGGCATAGCCCGTTTCCGTAAGGACAACACCCTTTACTTCGGTATCCATGTATTTTTGGAGCCCCCAGAAACAGCCTCCCGCAAGATATATCGTCTTTAATGCCATTTAAAACACCTCTCTTTGAAGCGGCAGTCATTTTATTAATATCTTAATATCTCTAATTGAGATTTTACTATACATCCATCAGCCAGGCAACTGAAACAGGACGTCCAAAAGTCACTGTTGCAGATGAAAGTTAAATAAGTTACAATAATATTATTGCACAGAATTTAAAAATCAGGAGGAATGACCGTGTACGAAAAAGTTTACTCTAATCCGGACGTTTACAAAATATTTGTTCCCCTTCCGGACAACCCGCTTCAGAACCTTAACTGTTTTGTCATAAAGACTCCCAAAAGGAATCTTATAATAGATACGGGATTCAACAGGCCCGAATGTGAAAACGCCATAAGAGAAGGACTCAAAGAGCTGGAAATAGACATAAACAACACAGACCTTTATCTTACCCATCTCCATAGTGACCATGTAGGCCTTGCGGCTACCATAATGCCTAAGGATGCCACCATATACATGGG
>JAHZAW010000029.1:15142-19965 GCA_019423725.1 Clostridiales bacterium | reverse complement strand
TGGGCAGGGTGGATTATGATTATCTTATGACATCGGTAACGGGCACCCACTGGGAGGATACGGACAAGGCATTCCTTTCCCACGGATTCCCCGAGGATAAAATAATCGAGCTGCATACAAAAAACCCCGCCAGGGCATTCCAGGTAGCTGGCCCCTTTGACGCTGTAAAACTGGAGGATGGGGATAAAATACAGGTAGGGGACTATGAGTTCAAATGCATATATGTTCCCGGACATACACCTGGAAATACCTGTCTTTACTATGAAAAGGACGCCCTTATGTTTTTAGGAGACCATGTGCTTTTTGACATCACTCCAAATATAACGGCCTGGTTTGGGGTAAAGGATTCCCTGGACAGCTATCTTAACAGCCTGAAGAAAATAAGACAGTACAAAATGGTAACAGCCCTTCCCGCCCACAGGAGCACCAAGGGCATAAACGTATATGACAGGATCGACCAGCTTCTTGTCCACCATGAGGAAAGGCTAAAGGATACTGAAAAGGTAGTCAAGATGATACCCGGTTCCACAGCCTATGAGATAGCGGCCTATATGAAATGGCAGATGAGGGGAAGAAACTGGGAAGAATTCCCCGTCAGCCAGAGATGGTTTGCCGTAGGTGAGACCATTGCCCATCTGGATTATTTAATGGCCAGGGGAGCCGTAAGATGTGACATAGATTCCGAAGGAATACATAGATATACATTCATATAAAACGAATAAAGCCGGAAAACTTTTAAAGTTTTCCGGCTTTTTATATGTTTATACGGCTTTTTTCCTCCATACACTGGGTGAGAAAAGAAGGAGCATGGGGAATATCTCAAGTCTTCCAGCCAGCATACAGAAGGATAAAACAAGTTTGCTGAAACCTGTGAACACACTGAAGTTGCCCATGGGGCCGACCAGTGAAAAACCAGGTCCGATGTTGCCAAGGGCCGAAAGAACGGCTGTGGCGGTGGTCTCAAAGTCGTAGCCGTCGGTGGCCACAAGGAATGTGGCAGCCAGGGCTATGAGAGCGTATGTGGACAGGAACACGAGGACGTTGGTGAGCACCCTGTCATCCAGTGTTTCATTTTCCAGTTTAACGGTCTGGATCCTTCTGGGGTGGATAATAAGGCCTATCTCCCTGCGGATGGCCTTAAAGAGTATAAGGAGCCTGGATACCTTTATACCGCCGCCAGTTGAACCTGCGGAAGCACCGATTATCATAAGCAGCAGCAGTATGGACTTGCTGAACATAGGCCAGAGGTGGAAATCCGTGGTGGCAAAACCGGTGGTGGTCATAATGGAAGATACCTGGAACGAGGAGTATCTCAATGCCTGTATAAAAGAACCGCCATACATGGGCATTATGTTTCCTGCTATAAGGAGCATGGAAGCAAAGGCTATAAAAAGATAAAGCTTAAGCTCTTCGTTGGATTTAATAAGTCCCAGCTGTTTTGATGTCATGTAGTAATAAATATTGAAGTTCACACCAAAGAGCAGCATAAATATGGTCGTTATGACTTCGGCAGCCACATTGTTGTATCCTCCCACGCTCAGATTGAGATTTGAGAAACCTCCGGTTCCGGCGGAACCCATGGTGGTTATCAGCGAATCATAAAGGGGAAGGCCTGATGCCAGAAGCAGTATGACCTGGGTTATGCTCATAATGAGATATATTTTATACAATATTTTTGCGCTTTCCCTTATTTTTGGAACGACCTTTCCGGGAACGGGTCCGGGGCTTTCGGCCCTGAGCAGCTGTACCGCTGAGCCGTTAAGTGTGGGCATAAGGGCTAATACGAATACAAGGACGCCCATGCCGCCTATCCAGTGGGTAAAGCTCCTCCAGAAGAGCAGACCCTTAGGGACTATCTCCACGTTGGGGAGTATGGTTGAGCCGGTGGTCGTAAAGCCTGATACGGTCTCAAAAAAGCAGTCAATGAACGTATCAAAGTAGCCGCTTAAATAAAATGGTATAGCTCCAAAAAGTGACATGGTGATCCATGAGAGCGAAACCGTCACAAAACCTTCCTTTGAACGGAAAACGGTGGTTTTAGGTCTTATTTTTGAAAGGCAGTATCCGGCTATGAAAAGCGGTATGGCGGTATATATGAAATAAATGCCGTCTCCGCTCTGATATACGAATGATATGATGAGAGGCAGTATCATAAGTATGGCCTCTATCTTGAGCACAGCGCCCACCAGTTTAAGAACAAGAAGAAAATTCATATTTCATCGTCCTCCATTCTCAAATACACTGTTGAGCTCAACGATCTTTGAGTTCCTGCATACGATGATAACGCTGTCGCCGTCATAGAGGCAGTCATTTCCTGAAGGGATTATGACAGAGCCCTTCCTCTCAATGGCCGCAACGATGAAGTTTTTCTTGAAGTTTATATCCTTAAAGGGTATGCCTATATTAAGTGTTTTTTCATTTACGATAAATTCAAGGGCTTCAGCCTTTCCGTCAACTATACGGTAGAGGGTCTGGAGGTTGTTGTGTCCAAGGGAAGCATTTATGGCTCTGGCAAATCTGATTATCTGAGCCGATGTTATGTCCTTGGGGCTTATGGTGCTGTCAACACCCAGAGACTCGATGACTCCGCCGTAACTGAGACGGTTTATCTTGGCTATTACCTTGGGAACTCCTACCTTTGAGGCGTATAAGGCAATGAAAAGGTTTTCCTCATCCCTGCCGGTTATTGTTACCACCGATGAGAATGAGGCGATGTCTTCCTCATCCAGGAGTTCAGTATCACTGCCGTCGCCGTTTATAATGACGCAGTTGTCCAAAAGCTCATTGAGTTCCAGACAGCGGGATTTATCCATTTCTATGAGTTTAACTCCTGTGCCTATCTTAGTGAGGAAACGGCACAGATAATAGGCTATCCTTCCTCCGCCCACTATGAAGGTGGATTTTGATGAGCTGGTCTCCCTTTTTATCATTTTGAAGAATTTATATATTTCAGCTGGGCGGCCTATGACGTAAAGCAGGTCTCCTGCATGGGTGACATAATTTCCGTCAGGGATTATGACGTCTCCATCATGCACCACTGCGCAGAATATAAGGGATAATTTCAGCTTTGCCATTATGGCCGAAACGCTCTGTCCATCGAGCATACCGTCGTTCCTTATACGGAAGGATACCATCTCCACCTTGCCGTTTACGAATGTCTCAACATTGATGGCAGTGGGGAAACGAAGCACCCTGGCTATTTCTCCGGCAGCCTCCTGTTCAGGATTTATTACCATATCAAGGCCCAGTTCCTTTTTAAGGGTAGTAAGGTCTTCGGCGTATTCCGGGTCCCTTACCCTGGCTATGGTGTGTTTTGCTCCCAGTCTTTTAGCCGTAAGGCAGCAGAGCATGTTTATCTCGTCTGAGGATGTGGTGGCAATGATAAGGTCTGCGCTGGAAACTCCCGCGGACAATAGAACTCCCGCCTTAAGACAGTTTCCTTTTATGCACATGATATCCAGCCTGTCGCTTATGCGCTGGATACGGTCGAAATTTTTATCAACAAGTACTATATCATGGCCTTCAGCGGAAAGATGTTTCGCGGTAGTCTGACCGACCTTTCCTCCTCCGACAATTATGATCTTCATATTTATCCGCCCCTCGAATAATAATTTGCTTTCATGATGTGTGTCATTTTAAGTCATATTTATTATATTAGCAAAGACAGACCATACGCAATAGGTAACTTTGATGAAACATTGCTAAAAATCAAAAAAAATATTAAAATAAACAGAGATTTTAAAAATTTACCACGGGAGGCGTCGGTATGGGAGCCTGGCATACAAGGGGTCTGAGGGGAAGTGTCCTCGAGGACTGCATAAACTTTACAAATGAATATTATCGTCAGCATGGGATCGCTGTCATACAGAAGATACCAACGCCTATCACTCCTGTGGAGATGGATAAGGCAAAAAGCACCATCACCCTGGCTTATTTCGATAAACAGAGCACCGTGGATTATATTGGGGCCGTACAGGGCATACCCATATGTTTTGATGCCAAGGAGGCGGCCCAGAAAAGACTGCCCCTGCAGAACATCCATGAACATCAGATAAGGTTTATGGAGGATTTCAGCAGACAGGGGGGCATAAGCTTTCTTTTGGTGAACTTCACCGGTGAGGGCGAGTTTTATCTCCTTCCCCTGGAGGTGCTCAAGGACTACTGGGAGAAGGCGGCTAAGGGAGGCAGAAAGTCCATACCCTATGACGCCTTTGAAGAAAGGTACAAAATAACCCTGAAAAATGGAGCTCTGCTCAATTATCTTGATGCGGTCAACGAATATCTGGCGGAAAAAGACCAGTAAAGGTATTAAAAATATCATTAATATTATTAAATTCTGAAAATAAGGCAATGATATCCATATACGGAGGGATGTATATGAAAAAAACTGCCTTATTTTTATTAACAGTATTAACGGCATCAACAGCATTAACGGCACTGGCAGCGGCGGTATCCGGGTGTTCCATGGTTTCTGAAAGGGACAGGGTACGGGTCCAGACGGAAGAAGGAGAGGACATAATGAAGGTGTCCACGGGAAGGACCTATGGAGCCAGTGTGGGAGAAAACAGAGATTTCTTTGTGGGAGCGGATATAACCGAGGACAGGAACATAAGCGGCATAGCGGCCTTTGAGGAAAAATTCCCAGCCCATGATATTTACGCCGATGAGATATATATCGATGAGGCGGATAAGGCCGGGGATTTTATGCTGGAGTGCTATTCCCAGGGGAAAACACCATATATAATCATAAAAAACAGGGACAGCATAGGTACAGATGATCTTAAGACCTATGCCCAGGAGTTTGCCGAAGCCCTGGGAAAATA
>JAHZAW010000029.1:0-15130 GCA_019423725.1 Clostridiales bacterium | reverse complement strand
CCTCCCTCATCAAGGAGAAAAACGACCTGGCTGAGACGGTCTGGTCAGTGAAATGGGATGATATAATACTTGTGGGAGCATATATGCCCGATGAAAACGTGGATTATATATGTATCAATGGATATTTTTCATCCAAGGATGACGCCCAGAGGATGCTTTCTGAGATAAGGACCCATCTTGATACGGATAAAAAGGCCATATTCAGGTTTGGTGCCTCGGCCTACAGCACCGAAGACTGTGTCTATACCACTAAGGAAGCCCTGGAGACCATATCCCTTGTCTATGATTCCGTAAAAAAGGATATGAATGCGGCGGGGATAATATATATGGATAAAAACATTAAGCTCTCCGATAAAGTCAAATATACAGACTACAGTGTGACTTCAAATAAGGAGCTCATTGAAGGCTATGGAGAAATAATAGAAGATGCCCTGAACTACAGGCAGGAAAAGGGGATGAAAGAATGATAAATGACAAAACAGCGGAGCTGGTCATTGAAAAAGCCCTTTCAAAGGGCGGAGACTTTGCCGAGATATTCTGTGAGAACACCGTAAAAAACAGCATATCCACCGTAAACGGCAGGGTAGACGCGGCTGTCAGCGGCCTGGACTACGGCGCAGGCATAAGGGTATTTGACGGGAATAACGCCGTCTATGTGTATACCAACGATATGACAGAAAAGGGCCTTATGAAGGCGGCCCAGGGAGCGGCCGACGGCATAGGAAAGGACAGCTCTGAAAAATACGGATACGAAGGAAAATTTATAAGCAGGGGATATACTAACATAAACCCCATAAAGATAATGCCATCCGAAAGGAGCGCCATGGAAAAAAGAGACCTGTTAAAAGAGGCTTCAGATGTGGCATTCAGCTATGACAGCCTCATAACCCAGACAAAATGCTCCTATCTGGACAGGGTGCAGGACGTTATGATATATAACAGCGAGGGTCTCAAAGCCTTGGACAGAAGGGTAAGGACCAGATTCATAACCGAAGCCGTGGCAGGAGACGGAAAGGAAAAGCAGAGCGGCAGGATGAGCCCCGGAGGCTCAGAGGGCTTTGAGCTTTTTGACAGGATAGACATAAGGGAGCTTTCTAAAAAAGCAGCTGAAACTGCTGTGACCATGCTCAAGGCTTCTGAGTGCCCCTCAGGAAAGATGACCGTGGTCATTGACAACGGCTTTGGAGGAGTTATATTCCATGAAGCCTGCGGACATGGACTGGAGGCCACGGCTGTGGCCAGGGGAGCGTCGGTATTTGCCGGACGGCTGGGAGAAAAAATAGCCTCGGATATAGTTACGGCTGTGGATGATGGAACGATTAGAAACGCCTGGGGAAGTCTTAACATAGACGATGAGGGAACACCGACCAGGAGGAACGTGCTCATTGAAAACGGCATACTCAAGGGCTACCTTGTGGATAAGCTCAACGGCAGGAGGATGGGCTCACCATCCACCGGTTCCGGCAGGAGAGAGTCCTATATGTTCGCTCCCACATCAAGGATGACAAATACGTTCATAGAGGCGGGAAAGAGCACAACGGAGGAGATAATATCAAATACCGAGTTCGGCCTTTACGCAAAACAGATGGGAGGCGGCTCAGTGGAGCCTGCCACAGGAGTTTTCAATTTTGCCGTTCTTGAGGGATACATAATAAGAAACGGTAAAATATGTGAGCCCGTAAGGGGAGCCACCCTCATAGGAAAGGGCTCAGAGGTGCTGCTCAACATAGATATGGTGGGAAACAACCTTGCCAGGGCCCAGGGAATGTGCGGTTCCATAAGCGGCTCCATACACACCGATGTAGGCCAGCCCATGATCAGAGTGCAGAATATGACCGTAGGCGGAAGGGGTGTGTGATATGGATATAAAGGAATTTCAGAAACTGGTGCTCGAAAGGGCAAAAAAAGCCGGATTTGAGGACTGTGAGATATATTACAGGTCTGATGATAATTTCCAGGTGCTCGTAAACGGCGGCAGGGTGGAACATTATGAGACCAGCTCATCGGGAGGAGCGGCCTTCAGAGGAGTTATAAATGGAAAGACAGGAACAGCCTATACCGAAAGGATAGATGAGGAAGCGGCGGATATAATGGTAAAGGCCGCTGCTGAAAACGCTGAGATATCCGAAGATGAGGAATGTATATTCTATGAAGGCGGAGAGTATCCGAAAATATCCCTCTATGATGAGGGGCTGGATGGGATATCAGCTGATGAAAAAATAGATAAACTCAAAAAAATGGAAAAGTCAGCCCTTGGCTTTTCAGATAAAATAAAATCAGCCGACAGGTGCATGTACGCCGACGGCGGTACAAAAATATCCATAATGAATACAAAGGGCCTGGACTGTGCCTTTGATGCAAACATGCTCCTTTCATATATAACGGTGATCTGTGAGGATAAGGGAGACATAAAAACAGGCGGAGAATATTTTTACGGCAGGGATATTTCAAAGTTCGAGCCTGAGACCGTAGGAACAAAGGCTGCTGAAGAGGCGGAAAAAATGCTTGGAGCGGCCTCGGTAAAGAGCGGAAACTACAGGGTGGTATTCAGAAATACGGCCATGGCAGACCTGCGCGGCACATTTTCCATGTCCTTCACCGGAGAACAGGCCTATAAGGGACTTTCCATGCTTGAGGGCATGGAAGGAAAGAAAATAGCAGCAGACTGTGTGAACATCATGGATGACGGACTGCTGGAAGACGGTCCGGCCTCCGGCATATTCGACGGCGAGGGAGTGCCCTGCCAGAATAAGGCCGTAGTCGAGGGCGGAGTGCTCAAGACTCTGCTCTATGACCTTAAATATGCCGCTAAATGCGGTAAAAAGTCCACGGGCAATGGTTCCAGGGGCGGATACAGCTCACCGGTATTCTGTGCTCCGTCAAATTTTTATATAGTTCCATCGGATATGAGCCTTGAGGATGTGCTCAAGGAGGCAGAAGACGGTATTTATATAACGGATATAGAGGGACTTCACGCCGGAGCAAATACGGTAAGCGGTGATTTTTCCCTTTCGGCCCAGGGATTTTTGATAAAGGATGGAAAGCTGGGAGCTCCCGTGGAGCAGATAACGGCGGCATCTAACTTCTTTGAGCTTTTGAAAAACATCAAAGCCGTTGGTAATGACCTGAGGTTCAATATGGGCGGCAGCGGTTCACCGGCGGTATTCATAGAAAATATAAGCATATCAGGTCTTTAAAAGTTTATATAGAAAAATATTTAACTTAGGAAAAGAACAGGAGGAAAAAGTATGTTACAGGCAGGAGATAAGGCACCGGATTTCAATCTTCCGGATAAGGACGGCAATATGGTCAGACTTTCTGACTTCAAGGGAAAAAAGGTAGTTGTATATTTTTATCCCAAGGACAGCACGCCGGGATGCACAAGACAGGCATGCGCCTTCAGGAATGCCAAGGCATTATATGATGCCCTGGGAGTGGAGGTAATAGGCATAAGCAAGGACAGCACGAAATCACATACTAATTTCACAGCTAAAAACGAGCTCAACTTCACCCTTCTTTCAGACCCTGAGCTGGAGGCTATACAGGCCTTTGGAGTATGGCAGGAAAAGAAAATGTATGGCAAGGTGAGCATGGGCGTAGTAAGGAGCACCTTTGTCATAGACGAAAACGGCGTTGTGGAGAAGGTATACCCCAAGGCAAAACCCGATACAAATGCTGAGGAGATACTCAAATATCTCAAGGGAGAAGAATAATGACCATTACCCGGCAGGCCAAAGGTGGGGCAGGCCGGGTATTTTTACGCCGTCATGTTTTTTCCAAACAGCTGTTATTGTTGAAAAAAATATACAATCATAGTATAATTATTAATATAATAACCACTTGAGGGGAGGAATCTTTATGGATGGAGACAAGATCATTATTTCCATTGGAAGGCAGTATGGCAGCGGCGGACGAGAGATAGGAAGAAGGCTTGCCAAGGAATTCAATATAGATTTTTATGACAAGGAGCTTTTGACTTTAGCGGCTAAGGAAAGCGGATTTTCCGAGGAGATACTGAAGGAAAATGATGAGAACCATAACGGAAGTTTCCTCTATTCACTTGTTATGGGCACATATACGGGAGGAAATAATCTTCCCTTGAACCATAAGCTTTTCCTTGCGCAGTTTGACACCATCAAAAAACTCGCCGAGGAAAAATCATGTGTAATAATCGGCAGATGTGCGGATTATGCACTGGAATACAATCCTAACTGTGTGAAGGTATTCATCCATGCTGATATCGACACAAGGATAAAAAGAGCCATTGAAGAATATGGAGTTTCTCCCGACAAGGTGGAGGAAGTCATCAAAAAAACAGATAAAAAACGTGAGAGCTATTATAATTTCTATACGGGAAAGAAATGGGGACTTATGGAAAACTATGACATCACCCTCAACAGTTCATTTTCCGGCATAGATGGGGCCGTAAGGGTAATAGCAGACCTGGTAAGGGAAAAAATGAACAGATGATAGATCAGCAGCCGTCAGATGACGGCTGTTTTTTGTATATGAATTAATGGCCAGGCACTGTATTTTAATAATTATTACCTAAAAATGCACTTTTTTTGAAAGAAAATTGTTGAATTATCAAATTTCTGATGTTATAATTGCTTAGATGTAAAACTATCTTTGTGACTTTAGATAATGCAGGCAGGCGGGGGAGAGTTTCAGTGGATAAAAATTGGAAAAAGCCTTATGTATGGCTTTTTTTATATGCTTTTATGTTTGTTGGCATCGGCTTTATCTTTGCGAGGCCGGCTGAAATATTAAAGGGACTTGAAGTCATAGTACTTTCAAGCGATATCCTCATAACGGATTATATAGAGCTTGCCGGCATAGGACCGGCCTTTGTAAACGTGGGCCTTGTTATGGTCATAACCGCCATACTTATGTATGCAAATAAAATGCCCATAAAAAGCGGGAACATAGTTACTCTAGGACTTATGTCAGGCTTTGCTTTCTTTGGAAAAAATATATTCAACATGTGGTTCATACTCCTTGGAACCTATCTTTTCTGTGCCCTGAGAAAGGAGAATATGTCAAAATATCTCCTCCAGAGTTTCTGGGCGTCATCCCTTGGACCTCTTATAAGTTCCACGTTTTTTTATCAGGGGGACATAACCGTCAGCAGTGTTATCGTATCCGTGACCACTGGTCTTATAATTGGCTTTGTAACTCCTGTACTTACGGGCTTCACCCAGCGTATACAGCATGGCCTCAACCTTTATAACGGCGGTTTTGCCACAGGACTTATGGCCATGATGCTGACCCCCATACTCAAGGCCTTTGGCTATGAGTTTGAGTCTGTATCCATATGGGCCACGCAGTATGACAGGCTTTTTACATCAGCCCTCATTATAATCGGGATATTTCTTATCGTCATGGGCATAGCCAATGATGATAATGCCATAAAAAATTATAAAAACCTCCTTAAACGTCCGGGAAATCCCAGCGATGACTTTTTGGAACTGGACGGCAAAGGAGCCGTGCTTATAAACATGGGAGTGAACATTATCGTGTCCACTACAGTGCTCCTGCTCATAGGAGGGGATATCAACGGCCCCACCATCGGAGGAATACTTACCATAGCCGGATTCAGCGTAAAGGGAAAACATGTCAGGAACATCCTGCCCGTCATGGCGGGAATAATTTTGAGCGGACTGCTGAGGGGAGAAGGCGCCGTTGCCACTCCGTCGGCGCAGCTGGCTCTGCTTTTTGGAACGACCCTGGCGCCGGTATCGGGAACATACGGCCCCATAGCCGGTATAGTTGCTGGATTTATACACTCATGCGCTGTGCTTTACGCAGGCGCCGGATATTCTGGAGTCAATCTTTATAACAATGGTTTTGCGGGAGGACTTGTATCCATCGTTATGCATTCTGTGCTTTCAGAGTTCTTCAAACCCAGGGAATATTCAGAGCCTTCAGAGAGCATGAGGCCTAAGAAAACTGAGGAAGAACCCCTTCCCGACCTTAGCGATCTGAACCTTTATGAGTAAAATTTTTACATAAAATTTTTTGAAAAAAACTATTGACACATTAATTTTAATGTGGTAATCTCTAGGAAAATAAATGATAAACGTAGTGATGAGGACAAGTAGATCTTCTGATACAGCTCAGAGAGCTGCCGTTTGGTGCAAGGCAGTGCTGTTATTTAGATTGAAGTAACCTTTGAACGGTCCGCTGAACAGTGTATACCAAGTAGGTGGGAACGGAAGCCAACCGTTACAGTGGCAGGATATAAGCACTAATAATGCCGTATCTGACAGAGCGCATCTTTTTTAAGATGAATTGGAGTGGTACCACGGAAGTCTAAGCCTTTCGCCTCTGAATGTTGATTCAGGAGCGGAAGGCTTTTTTGATATATCTGAACTGCTTTTAATTCGCCTCGGTCGACAGTGCTTAGAGAAAATTTACTGTATATATTTCAGGAGGGAAAACTATGAAAATCAGATTTGAAGAAAGAAAAGAACTTAAACAGAAACCCGATATGACTAATCTTGGATTTGGTAAAGTATTCACCGACTATATGATACTTGTGGATTATAATCCTGAGCAGGGCTGGCACGACCCGAGGATCGTTCCCTACGGACCCCTTAACCTTAACCCCGGAGCAATGATATTCCACTATGGACAGAGCACATTTGAAGGCCTTAAGGCATATTACATAGACGAACATACCATACATCTTTTCAGACCTGAAAAGAACTTTGAGCGTATGAATAATTCCAACGTACGTCTGTGCATCCCTGAGATAGACCCCAAAGAATTTACAGAATACATCATCGAAGCACTTAAGATCGAAAAGGACTGGATACCCAAGGAAGAGGGCAAGAGCCTTTACATAAGACCCATGATAATCGCCACAGATGAAAACCTGGGAGTTCATGCTTCAAAGACATACCAGTTCGTATGTATGTTCTGCCCCGTTGCATCATACTATCAGTCAGGTATCGAGCCGGTTAAGATATATGTTGAGCATGACTTCAAGAGAGCCGTTAAAGGCGGAACAGGTTTTGCAAAGACAGCTGCCAACTACGCACAGAGCCTTAAGAGCCAGGAAGAGGCTGAGGAAGCCGGATATGCGCAGGTTCTCTGGCTTGACGCCATCGAAAGAAAGTACATCGAGGAAGTTGGTTCAATGAACATCATGTTCGTTATCGACGGCACAGTAGTAACACCCGAGCTTAACGGAAGCATCCTTCCCGGAATAACAAGGGCATCAGCACTTGAGCTTTTAAGGGACAAGGGATATAAGGTAGAGGAAAGAAAGATATCCATAGATGAACTTATCGAAGCAGCTGAGGCAGGAAAACTTGACGAAGCATTCGGAACAGGTACAGCAGCCGTTATTTCACCCGTAGGCGAGATACTTCATAATGGAAAGAACTACATCATTAATAATGGAAAGATCGGTCCCGTTGCCCAGGATATATATGATACTATCACAAAGACACAGTATGGAAAGATCCCTGATAAATACGGCTGGGTAACAAAAATCAACATCTGATAAAACCAAATATATGAAATAATAAAGAGTCCGTTTCAAACGGGCTCTTTTTGTTTTAGAATAAGGTCTGAGAAAATAATTTTTGGGCTCCATAAATTTCCTTAAAAAATACGGAGCGCAGCCGGCCGTTATTTCGTCTAATATATAGAAGCGTAAAAAACGCTCCTGTACGTACAGAAAAGAAAGGAAAGAACGTAATGGAAAAATTGATAAAACGGGCCAGACTTGGAGACCCTGACGCTTTTACAAAGCTTATGAAAAGCCATATGCAGAGCATGTATAAAACTGCCGGAGCCATTCTTTTCAATGACGAAGATATAGCCGATGCCATATCCGATACGATACTGGCCTGCTGGGAAAATCTGAAAAGTCTGAAGGATGACAGGTTTTTCAAGACATGGATGACAAGGATACTGGTCAATAAGTGCAATGATATGATACGGAAAAAGCAGTATTACCTGGATGAGGAAATACCGGAAACTCCCTATATGGACAGGGGCTATGAAAATGCCGAATGGAAGGAGACCTTAAGCTGTATATCGGAAAAGTACCGTCTGGCCATGGTCCTCTATTATATCGAAGGTTTTAATACGGGAGATATAAGTGACATACTGGATATACCGGAGGGAACGGTCAGGAGCAGGCTTGCCCGGGGCAGGGAGCAGCTGGCGGAAGCCTATGAGCACCAGGACACCAGGGGAGAAGTAAGAAATAGGAAAAAAGGAGGCCAGGCCATATGAGGGATATAATGGATGATCTTAAAAGAGATGTGGAAATACCTGATATAGTTAATAAAAAGGCTGATGAAGCCTTTAACAAGATAAAGGCAGAATGTGAGAGCGGAGAAAAAGGCAGCATTATTGATATGAAGCCAAAGAAATACCATACAAAGAGGATAACTGTACTTGTGGCAGCCGTAGTGGCGCTCTGTGCGGTAACGGCGGCAGCAGCGGTGGTAAGATGGAGCCACAGCCTTTCCGAGGGCCTTCAGGCATCGGAAGAACAGATGAAACAGCTGGAAAGCAGCGGAATGAATACATTCGTGGAACAGCCATGCACCGTAAATGGGGTAACGGTAACGGCGGTACAGAGCATAACGGATAATTATTATACTTATATTGCTTTTAAAGTAGAGGGATTTGAACTTAAAGAAGGTGAAAGTCCGTGCTTTGAAAATATAAATATAACACTGGACGGAGAACAGAATTTTGGCTATGACGCATCATTCTGGGATGGTACGGTTTCGGATAATGAGGGCAATGTCATGAATGCCGATGGCTCAAAGCTGAAAACCGATGAAAACGGCAACATCCTTCTGGACTATATTATGGATGACGGCAGTCTGGAATACCAGATCATACTTACTAACAGCACTGGTGATCCCGGATACTTTATCGGAAAGAAGATACATGTGGAGCTGGAAAATCTGGGAACTTCGGAAAAAGCGGATTTTTCTCCGGCAGCAGATGGAACATGGGCCTTCGACTGGACCCTGGGCGGGGCAGATACCACCAGAGTATGCGAGATGGACCAGCCCCTGGAAGATACGGGAGCAGTCATAAAGAAGCTGGAAATATCGCCCATATCCATAGTGGCAGAATACGATTTCCCCAGACAGACGGTGGTAGAGGAATGTATAGAAGAGAATGGAGAAATGGGCACATTTGAAAGATATGCTGAGCCGCCGGCTGTTAAAGGAGTAAAGCTCAAGGATGGAACGGTCATAAAATATCTGTACGGAGGACCGGGAGGCGGCGGATATGACGGAGCCACCGGCAGCAAATATGTCACAAAGAATGCCGCAGACAGGATAATAGACCCCGATGAAGTGGAAAGCGTACTGTTTTTAAAGGATTATACCCAGTGGAAGGATATCGACAATCCGGAATTTATAGAGGTTGAACTGAATAAATAAAAAAGGAGCCTGAGAGATCAGGCTCCTTTTAATGTCCGAAGGTGTGGAAAACTGAAAAAAATGACGGAAATAAGTACGGCCTGTAAATAAGGCTGTTTGACTTTTATGGGTGTTTTTGCTATGCTTTAAATATGACTGGAAATTTAAAACAATATGAGAATAAACACAGAAAAAGACCTGATGATATAAATGTATGCGGCATAAAACGGGAGGGGTAAATATGATTTCCACTGTAAGCATATTTGAAATGAATCTCATAATAAACTGTGAGCACAAGGATCCCCATACAATACTGGGAATGCACGAGGTGCTTCATGACGACAGGGAAGTGGTTGCTGTAAGGGCATTTCTTCCTGGTGCGAAGGAACTGTATGTTATAGATAAAAATGATGAGGAGAAGGTATACAAGGCTGAAAGGATACATGAGGATGGATTTTTTGAGGCTGTCATAGATGACAGGAATAAATGGTTCGAGTATCTTTTCCATATAGTTTACTGGGACGGAAATGAAAGGGTCACACCTGATATATATTCCTTCCAGCCAACGGTGGGAGACTATGACAGATATCTTTTCAATGCCGGAAATCATTATGAGATATACAATAAGCTGGGCGCCAATCTCTGTGAGGTCAACGGTGTGGAGGGAGCATCCTTTGCCGTATGGGCTCCAAACGCGAAAAGTGTATGCGTCATAGGCTCATTCAACTACTGGGACGGCAGAGGCACCCAGATGAGGATACTTGGAAACTCCGGTATATGGGAGATATTCGTTCCTGGCGTAGTGGAATTTGACAGATACAAATTCAGGATAAAGGACAATAATAACAACGTGGTGGATAAAAGCGACCCCTATGGCTTCCATATGGAGACAAGGCCGCAGAACGCCTCCATCGTATATGACCTGGGAGTTTACCACTGGAAGGACGAAAAGTGGATAAAACAGAGGGAGGAATACGACCCCTACAGAACGGCCATGAACATATATGAGGTACAGCTGGGAAGCTGGATGAGGGTGCCCGAGGAGGGTGACAGATACCTAACATACAGGGAACTGGCGGACAAGCTGGTGAAATATGTCAAGAAAATGGGATATACCCATATCGAGCTCCTTCCCGTTGCGGAATATCCCTACGATGGAAGCTGGGGCTACCAGGTGACTGGATACTATGCTCCTACCAGCCGTTATGGCGAGCCTGATGATTTCAGATATTTCATCGACTGCTGTCATAGAAAGGGCATAGGAGTAATAATGGACTGGGTGCCCGGACATTTCCCTAAGGATTCCAACGGCCTTGCCAGATTTGACGGAACAGCCCTCTATGAGCATGCGGACTGGAGAAAGGGCGAACATAAGGAGTGGGGCACATATGTGTTCAACTATGGCCGAAAAGAGGTAAGCAACTTCCTCATTGCCAATGCTCTTTTCTGGATAAAGGAATATCATATCGACGGCATAAGGGTGGACGCCGTTGCCAGCATGCTTTATCTGGACTACTGCCGAAAGGACGGGGAATGGATACCCAACGAATACGGCGGAAGGGAAAACATCGAGGCTGTGGAATTTTTGAAGCATATGAATTCCGTGGTCAAGGGAATGTTTAAGGGAGTCCTCACCTTTGCCGAGGAATCCACTGAGTGGGAAGGAGTAACCAGGGGCGTGGACAGGAACGGCCTGGGATTCTCATTCAAATGGAACATGGGCTGGATGAACGACTTTTTGGAATATATGAAGAAGGACCCCATCTATAGAAGATACCATCATAATAACCTTACATTCGGCATAACATACGCCTATTCGGAAAACTTCGTGCTTGTGCTCTCCCATGATGAGGTAGTGCATATGAAGGGGTCTATGATAGGCAAGATGCCCGGTGATGTATGGCAGAAATTCGCCAATCTCAGGGCGGGCTATGGCTTTATGTACAGCTATCCCGGCAAAAAACTGCTTTTTATGGGCACTGACCTCGGCCAGTATGCCGAGTGGGCTGAAAAGAAGAGCATAGACTGGCATGTCCTTGAAAATGATTATAATATGACGCTCAATGAGTATATGAGGGATCTTTTCAAGTTCTATAAGAAGGAAGAGGCCCTTTGGGAGAGGGATACATACCCCGAAGGATTTGAGTGGATAGAATGTGATGACGCGGCAAACAGCGTAGTATCCTTTGTAAGGCATGGTTCAAAGCCGGAGGATATAGTCGTTGTCGTATGCAACTTTACGCCTAAGACGGAGCTTGGCTACAATGTGGGCGTTCCCTATGAGGGAAGCTATAAGGAAATGATAAACAGCGATGATGTGAAATACGGCGGAAGCGGAGTTGTGAACAAAAAGGCCGTAAAGAGCAGGAATGAGCACTGGAACAGATGTGAACACTGCATAACCATCGACCTGCCGCCCCTTGCCACAGCCATGTTCACATTGACCCCTGCCAGCAAAACAAAAATAGCGGCGAAGTTCAGTGAAATGGCAGAAGAAGCTGCAAAGAATGAAGAAAAGTCCGAGTGACCGGATAGGTTTTAAATACGAAATATAAATGAATATAATAAAATGGCATCCTTGGCCGTAATGACCGGGGATGCCCTTTCTGCATAAAAAAAGCCGCCTGAAAATCAGGCGGCTTTTAAAATCAGGCATTTTTTCTGTCGTTGATAACTTTATATATCTGTATGAACAGTGTGGGCAGGAATGCAAGAAGCACGATCTCTCCGAGGTTTGCCACGCTGAACTCAGGAGATACCATAAAGAGGGTTCTGAGAACAGGTACGAACAGTACAGCAAAAAGAAGGATAACTCCTGCGAAGAATGCCATCACTGAATATTTATTTGTGGAGAACTTGAGAGCGAATATGGATTCAGCTCCTCTGCAGTTGAAACCGTGGAAAAGACGGGCAAGGGTCAGTGTAGCAAATGCCATGGTCGATGCCATCCTTGCGTCTCCGCTTTCATAACCTATATAGAAGGCCGCCATGGTAGCTACGGCTATGAGAAGTCCCTGGCCGCCTATCCTTGAAAGCAGTGGACGGTTGAGTATGGGCTCCTTGGGGTCTCTGGGTTTCTGGTCAAGAAGGCCTTTTCTTGCGGGCTCCATTCCTATGGCAATGGCAGGAAGAGAGTCGGTAAGAAGGTTTATGAACAGCAGGTGCACGGGCTCAAAGGGAACGGGAAGGGCCAGCAGTGATGCGTAAAGCACGCACAGTATTCCAGCGGTGTTTCCTGAGAGCAGGAACTGTATGGAGTTTTTGATGTTGGCATAAACGCTTCGTCCGTTTACTACGGCTTTGACTATGGTGGCAAAGTTATCATCGGCAAGTATCATGGAAGCCGCATCCTTTGAAACCTCCGTTCCGGTAATGCCCATGGCCACACCGATATCGGCTTTTTTAAGGGCGGGGGCATCGTTGACACCGTCACCGGTCATGGATACGATATTTCCCCTGCGCTGCCAAGCGTTAACTATACGGATCTTATGCTCGGGAGATACACGGGCGTATACGGATATTTTAGGAAGCATCTCATCCAGGTCAGCATCGGTCATCTGGTCGAGCTCCATACCGGATACGGCTTCGTCTCCGTCTTCAAATATTCCAAGCTGTCTTGCTATGGCTGAGGCTGTGACCTTGTGGTCTCCGGTTATCATAACTGTCTTTATGCCGCCCCTCTTAGCGTCTGCAACGGCCTGTATGGCTTCGGGACGGGGAGGGTCAATCATGGATACAAGGCCTATGAATGTAAATCCGTTTTCATCATCAAAGGAAAGGGGACGTACACTGTCCAGCTCCCTATAGGCAAAGGCAAGGACCCTGAGTCCTTCCATGGACATTTCCATATTTACCCTTGAAACATCCTCCTTAAGTTCCGGAGTAAGGGGAACGGGGCCGTTCTGGGTCATTATCATCTTTGAACGGTCCAAAAGCACATCTATGGCACCCTTTGTGAAAAGTGTAGGGACACCGTTTATATTGTGGAGGGTGCTCATGAGCTTACGGTCTGAGTCAAAGGCCAGCTCTCCAAGACGGGGACACTGTGAACGGTAGCTTTCCTCATCTATGCCGAAATGTTCACCGAGCATTACAAGGGCAACTTCTGTGGGGTCACCGATGGAGGCTCCTGTATCCTGGTTGTTGGTGGCATCGCTGGCAAGGAGCGCAGCCTTGAGAAGAAGGCTCTGTACCTTATTGTTAAGGTCCATGTCCTTTCCGTCCAGTACCATGCCGTCAGCATATACCTTCTGGGGAGTCATTTTGTTCTGGGTCAGGGTTCCTGTTTTATCTGAACAGATGACAGATACGCTTCCCAGACTTTCAACGGCCTTAAGATCTTTGATTATGGCGTTCTGACGGGCCATCTTCTGGGTGCCCATGGCAAGCACGATGGTAACGATGGAGGAAAGAGCCTCGGGTATGGCTGCCACCGCAAGGGCAACGGCAAACATAAGGGAATCAAGTATGCCCATTCCCGTACGGAATATGGACAGGGCAAATACAGCCGCACATATGATTATTATTACTACAGCCAGCTTTGCGCTGAACTTGTCAAGGCTTTCCTGAAGGGGTGTCTGACGCTGTTTTGTCTGGTTCATGAGGGCTGCTATTTTTCCGAGTTCGGTATTCATTCCGGTGCCGGTCACAAGGACAGTGGCACGGCCGTAGGTAACGAGGGAACCGGAGAATACCATGTTTTTCTGGTCTCCCAGGGCTACCTTTTCGGCGTTTATTACATCGTCGGTCTTATCAACGCCCTCACTCTCGCCGGTAAGGGAGCTTTCGTTTACCTTAAGGGAGAAGTTTTCCAGTATCCTTCCGTCAGCAACTACCATATCTCCGGCCTCAAGGAGCACTATGTCTCCGGGAACTACCTCAACGGAAGGTATCTCCATCTTGGTGCCGCCCCTGACTACCTTGGCCGTGGGTGAAGACATGGCCTTAAGGCTCTCCAGGGATTTTTCCGCCTTTATATACTGTACCGTTCCTAAGATGGCGTTCAGTATCAAAACGGCAAATATAACTATGGTGCTTTCCACATTATCGGAAGCGGCGGAAATAAGTGCCGCAATGATAAGTATTATGACGAGCAGGTCTTTGAACTGCTCAGCAAAGACCTGTGCTATGCTTTTCTTTTTTCCTTCAGTCAGTTTGTTGGGGCCGTATTTCTGCGCCCTCGAGGCGGCTTCCTCTGCGGAAAGTCCGTCGGTGGAAGAGCCCATGGATTCAAGGACCTGTTTTCCTGTCTGGTTGTAATAATTTTCTGTCATAAATATTCGTTCCTTTCCTTTTTTGCTGGGCGGATGGTAAATAAAAAAGACCTTCCGCCAACTGCCCATAAAAACAGTTGTCGAAAAGTCTTGTTACCACATTGGGTGCATACCGCCAGGCGCGACGAGCGAACCGAGGTGTTGACGGTATATCTCTGAACTACTCCCTTTTCAACTGCCGACATTATAGCACGCCTTAGACAGTAAGTCAACATAGATTTTCCAAAGTACGGCATAAAAATCAGCCGGTTTTAAAAAGTTTTATTTCCCTTATATAAGGATTGGGATTTTTAAAGAAAATATACATTATAAAGGAATAACATCAGGATTAGTCACGTCTGGACTTTAGCCGTTGATGGAGAGTTTTTATAGGTTTATAATTAAAAACACAGCAGTCAACGGTGTACCTATGTTTTATGGCCTGCGGAAGGTTTATCAAACACTGGTCCTGCC
>JAHZAW010000028.1:3833-8479 GCA_019423725.1 Clostridiales bacterium | reverse complement strand
GGCACGGAACTCTCGCGCTGCCCGGAACACATTCTCCGATGGATTCCTGGATTACCTCAAGGACTTCCGCTTTACAGGGGATATATATGCCATACCCGAAGGTACAGTCGTATTCCCCACGGAACCATTAGTCAGGGTAAAGGCTCCCATAATCGAAGCCCAGATAATCGAGGCGGCCATGCTCAACATAATCAACCATCAGTCCCTTATTGCAACAAAGGCTTCCAGGGTAGTATGGGCGGCTGAGGGCGACGCTGTAATGGAATTTGGCCTCAGAAGGGCCCAGGGTCCTGACGCCGGCATATATGGAGCAAGGGCAGCCATAATCGGCGGATGCTCCGGCACCAGCAACGTACTTACTGGAAAAATGTTCGGTGTTCCAGTACTTGGCACCCATGCCCACAGCTGGGTCATGAGTTTCCCTTCGGAGATAGAAGCATTCAGGCATTATGCCAAGACATTCCCTGAAGCATGCACCTTCCTTGTGGACACCTATGACACCCTTCGTTCAGGAGTGCCCAATGCCATAAAGGTATTCAAGGAGATGCAGGAGGCAGGCATCGAGCTTAAAAACTACGGCATACGTCTTGACAGCGGCGACCTGGCCTATCTTTCAAAAAAGGCCAGAAAAATGCTGGATGAGGCCGGATTTACCGATGCCAAGATAACCGCTTCCAGTGACCTTGATGAAAACCTTATCATGAGCCTTAAGCTCCAGGGAGCGAAAATAAACAACTGGGGAGTTGGAACAAAGCTCATAACATCCGACGACTGCCCTTCCTTTGGCGGAGTATACAAACTGGCAGCCGAAAGTGACGGCAAAGGCGGATTCATCCCCAAAATAAAACTCAGCAACAACCCCTCAAAGGTAACGAACCCCGGCATCAAGAAAGTCATTCGTTTTTATGACAAGGCCACAGGCAAAATAAAGGCCGACCTCATATGCCTTGAGGAGGAACAGTACAACGAAAACGAAAGGATCAAACTTTTCGACCACATGGCCAAGTGGAAAAAGATGATACTTAAGCCCGGTGAATACACCATCAGGGAACTTCTCGTGCCCATATTCAAAAACGGAGAATGTGTATACACATCACCTTCCGTAAACGAAATAAAGGACTACTGTGCCGGTGAACTGGCTACCCTCTGGGATGAGCACAGACGTCTTGCCAATCCCCATACGGTGCCCGTTGACCTTTCGGACAAGCTCATAGACCTCAAAAACAAACTTATCGACGAGATGAGCGAAGGAGAATAAAAAATAAAACGGCGGTTTTTCCGCCGTTTTTTTTATTTAAGATATGCCGCTGTTTCATCTGGTATCTTATATACTGATGTGAGCCAGTCCTCGGACACGATGTCAGTAAATTTCCTTAAAGCCTCATTGGATAACATCTCAAATACACCATAGCTGCCATCCTTTGTCTCATATATCTCAAGGCGGGCTATCTCATAGTATTTATTTTCATTATCTCCCATGAGCGTTTCCGTTCCCTGCTGTTTTATTATATATTCCGCCTCTTTTTGGGCATCTTCGGGAAGGCTGCTGGTCTTATCCCAGCTGTCCACAGCCAGATTTTTTATAAACTCCTTTTCATCTTCCACTTCCAAAAGCTCCGAGCCGTCCTCAATGCTGGCCTTGATGAATTTTATGTCTTTATCATTGTCATC
Organism: Clostridiales bacterium; assembly: GCA_019423725.1. Taxonomy (GTDB): domain Bacteria; phylum Bacillota; class Clostridia; order Lachnospirales; family Anaerotignaceae; genus Metalachnospira. The sequence continues at coordinate 6,808 of JAHZAW010000028.1, read as the reverse complement.
GAAATCATCAAAAAATTCTTTGGCCCAGTCCACATCATCCATTTCCTCGTCCAGCTCCATCTGGACCTTGTCAAGAACACTGCTCATCTCCGTGCCGGCCTCGTTTATGGCCTTTTCAGCCTCATTTACAGCCTCATCTATTTCAGCCCTCTCCTCATCGGTGAGCTTTCCGCCTCCGTTATTGGCAGCTGCACACCCGCTAAAAGCAAACGATGTCATGGCAAGTATGCAGGTAAAGGACAAAATTACTGATCTTTTCATATAAACACCTCTATACCCATAAAAATAGCCGGAGACCAGCTCCGGCATATATTTTTTAAAGCAGCATTATGCCCGCTTTTTCACAGGCTTCACGAGTTTCCTTATCCCACATGCTGGCATGTACCTCTCCGATGTGGGCGGTTCCTATCATAAGCATGCAAAGCCTTGACTGTCCGATTCCTCCTCCCATGGTAAGGGGAAGTTCTCCATTGAGGAGAGCCTTATGGAAGGGAAGGTTCCTTCTGTCGTCACAGCCCGCAAGGGTAAGCTGGCGGTCAAGGGATTTTTCATCGACCCTTATTCCCATGGACGATACCTCAAAGGCTCTGCCAAGAAGATCGTTCCAGAAGAATATATCTCCGTTCAGCTCCCAGTCATCATAGTCAGGAGCTCTTCCGTCGTGGGGCTTTCCTGATTTGAGCTTTCCGCCTATTTTCATGATAAATACTGTCCTGTATTCCTTTACGATGGCATTTTCCCTCTCGGCAGGAGTAAGGTCAGGATACATATCCTCCAGTTCCTGGGATGTGATGAATTTTATATCCCTGCCTATTTCTGTGGAAAGTACAGGGAACTCATTTTTAAGCTGTCCCCATGTGTCACATATGGCATTGACTATCTTCTGGACAGTTTCCTTTAAATAATCCAGGTTCCTGTCCTCACGTCTTATTATCTTTTCCCAGTCCCACTGGTCCACATATATGGAGTGGATATTGTCAAGCTCCTCGTCCCTTCTGATGGCGTTCATATCAGTATAGAGACCCTTTCCTTCATAAAAATCATATTTCTTCAGGGCATAGCGTTTCCACTTTGCAAGGGAATGTACTACCTGACAGTTCTTGCCCGCAGCCGGAACATCAAAACTTACGGGTCTTTCATAACCGTTAAGGTTATCGTTTAATCCTGATTCCTCATCAACAAAAAGCGGAGCCGATACCCTCTTGAGATTCAGCTCACTGCTTAAACGATAGGGAAATACTTTTTTGATAAAATCAATGGCCCTCTGCATCTCATAGATGGTAAGGGGGCATTTGTATCCTTCCGGAATATATACCTTGTTCATAAAACACCTCATTCTGTCTTTATATCATCAACGGATACCATATCCGTTATTTTCCTTATTTCATGGGCTATTATATGCTCCCTTGTCAGTATGCATATTATATCCATCTCGTTTTTTCCAACGAATTCACCCTGAAATACCTTCCTCTGCATGGTCGTTATCCTGACGTTCATGCCCTTTTTGAATTCGCTGCCGTTAAATACCATGGTCTCTATGGGAAACATCTTGGCACAGCGTTCCATCACCGAACGCTTATCGGCATTTTTTATGTCCATCTCCAGCTCGTCTCTGTCGTTCAATATCTTTCTGATGCCGGCTATCCTCATAATGATATAGGTCAGAAAGAACGCCAGCACAGCCGCTATGAAATAACTGTAGGCATCAAGCGAAGCCAGTCTGTCTATCATCCTCTCAACTCCCTTCAGATATCCATTATACACCTTACAGCCGGATATTCAATATTTTAAATATTCATTTATACAATCACCTTTGTATAATCATGATGGCAGGCCGGAAGTATCTTATTGATGAGGTCCTCCGTCCTTATGACCAGGGTGGCCGTGTTCACACAGGGATGTATGGCTATTTTCTCCATATTCAGCACGTCCTCATCTATAAGGAGCCCCACCCTGTTGTCCTTATCATTCATAAGCCCAAGAGGACTTACACTGCCTGGGTGTATGTCCAGAAATTCCAGCATATAATCATCACCGGCAAAGGTCATCCTCGGTACGTTTATCTGCTTGGATACCTTCCCTGTATTGAATTTCTTCGAGCCCGTCATTAGCAGCAGATAAAATTCCGTGCTGTGCCTGGTGCTCAAAAACAGGTTCTTGCATATCTCAAGCCCCATCTTCTCGTCCAGCTCCCTGGCCGCATCTATGGTCATTATGGCCTCATGCTCATATTTATCATATTTTACGCCTATGCTGTCTAAAAATTCATAGGTCCTTTTTTCTCTGTCTTCCATTTTATTCAGTCCTTATTCAAATATGCGTATATCTCCCTCTTGGATACGCCCCTGTCCTTGGATACCTTCTTCATGGCATCCTTCTGGCTCATGCCCGCATCCATATACCTTTTCATATGCTCCTCTATGGATATTTCAGACCAGCTGTCTATTTCCTCCTGGCGCAGCGCGCTCTCGCTCATGCCGCCCACTATAACGACAAATTCTCCCCTGGGAGGGTTCTCCTTATAATACTCAAGCAGGCCGCTCAAAGTGTCATGCCTTACTTCCTCATATCTTTTGGTTATCTCCCTCACCGTTGCCGCTTCCCTGTCTCCCGCTGCCTTCAAAAGCACCGACAGAGTATCAGTCAGCCTGTGGGGCGCCTCATAAAACACCGTTGTCCTGGTCTCCTTCTCCAGATTTTTGAGCACCATCTGCCTCTCCTTCTTATCCATGGGCAGAAAGCCTTCAAATACATACCTTCTGGCGTTCATTCCCGAAAGCACCAGTGCCGATATGCCAGCCGATGCCCCAGGAGCTATGGTCACTGGTATGCCTTCCTCCCGGCATCTTTTTGCCATGTCCTCACCTGGGTCCGATATGCCAGGCATCCCCGCGTCGCTTACCAGGGCTATGTCCCTGCCTTCCTTAAGCTTCTCTATGAGCACCGGTCCCTTGGTCTCCCGGTTATACTGCTGA
>JAHZAW010000028.1:0-3823 GCA_019423725.1 Clostridiales bacterium | reverse complement strand
TCATGGGGGTCTTTATGTCAAAATGATTCAGCAGCTTAAGGGTGTTCCTCGTGTCCTCCGCCGCTATCAGGTCCACATTTTTAAGTATCTCTATGGCCCTCAGGGTCATATCCCCCAGGTTTCCTATGGGTGTGGCACATAAATATAATGTTCCGCTCAAAACACTCATCCTATTCGTACTATTCGTAATATATCTTCATTATCTCATCGGTGTAGCTGCCATCCTTATTGTATATTATAAGGGGCGGCATAACCTTTACCATGGGCTTTCCGTTTGAAACAGCCTCCACCAGCACCATCACCGGCTCCCTGTCCCAATAGGAATGTACGAACCTGAGCCTCTTTGGCTCCAGGCGGTAGTTCCTCAGGGCCACCATTATATCCGTGAGCCTGTGGGGCCTATGGACCATGTAAAGCCTGCCCTGGGGCACAAGGAGCCTCCTTGATGCCTTCACCACGTCATCCAGGGAACAAAGCACCTCATGCCTTGCTATGGTCTTTGGCGAAAACTCATTTTTGAGACCTCCGCCGTCATTCATATAGGGTGGATTCACCGTCACCACATCAAAGGACGATGCCCTATAGAGCTCCTCGGTGTTCCTTACGTCCCCCTGGTCTATTTTTACCTTGTCTCCCAGATCGTTCAAAAGCACTGACCGTCCAGCCATCTCCGCACTCTCGGCCTGTATCTCCAGCCCCGTAAAAAGGCTGCCCTCTGTCTTGGCCTCCAAAAGTATTGGTATTATGCCCGTTCCCGTGCACAGGTCCATGACCTTCTCGCCTTTTTTTACCTCGGCAAATCCGCTGAGTATGACCGCGTCTATGCCAAAACAAAATCTCTTGGGGTCCTGTATTATGACATATCCCTTTCGGTGCAGGTCGTCCACACGCTCGTAATCCTTTATTTCAACTTTCATAAGATCAAAATCCTTTATCAGTCATCCAGACTTGTATCCAGTACTTCCTCTTCGTGCTTCTTATGTTTCTTTGACTTTATGACTTTTATCTCCTTGACTGAGTAAAAATCTATGGTAGGGGGATCGTTTTCCTTCTTCCTTACGGCTGCCTTTACCACCTGCATGAGCACGTTTGTGGAAAGTATCTCTCCTGTGCCGTCAACGGTGCTTATTATATCACCCACATTGGGCATATTTTTATTGAGTTCTTCATAGTTTTCTTCCTCATACTTAAGGCAGCACATGAGCCTGCCGCATATTCCCGATATTTTCGTGGGGTTGAGGGAAAGGCTCTGTTCCTTGGCCATCTTTATGCTCACCGGCTGGAAATCCCCTAAAAATGTGGCACAGCAGAGGGAGCGTCCGCATATTCCTATGCCGTTCATCATCTTGGCTTCGTCCCTGACACCTATCTGTCTCAGCTCTATCCTTGTCCTGAATACCGATGCCAGTTCCTTTACCAGCTCTCGGAAGTCAACCCTCTCATCTGATGTGAAATAAAATATGAGCTTATTATGGTCAAAGGTTATCTCCACATCGATAAGTTTCATGTCCAGACCATGCTTTGCTATCTTTTCTTCACATATGCCAAAGGCTTCCTTCTCCTTATTCCTGTTTTCAGCCTCGCAGGCATCATCTTCAGCTGTAGCCTTCCTTATTACCTTCTTTAAAGGCTGGATGACTTCGCTGTCGTCCACCATGGTGTTTCCCTTTATTACCGTTCCGTACTCTACGCCCCTGACCGTCTCGACGATGGCATGGCTGCCTTCCTCGATATCCATTCCGTCGGGGTCAAAGTAATAGAGCTTTCCGGCTTTTTTAAATCTTATTCCTATTACTTCTACCATTAAGATAACTCTCCTTTTATATTTATAAACAGCATCTCAAGGGCAAAAACAAAATTCACGTTCTGCCTTATCTGTTTCTTTGTCTCGTTTATGAGGGATGGTATTTTATAAAGCCCCTCAAAGGATGCCCTCTCAGCCTCAGCCTTTACAAGGGGGATTATATCCTTCTGCGCCACAAGGGCTTCATTCTCCGTGGTCTTATATACGAGCACATCCCTATACCACAGGTATATCATATCGGTTATATCCGCCAGGTCCTTATATTCCTCCAGGGATGCTGCCGATGCCGTAAGGTCGAACCAGCTCATCTTTGATATGTTCTTCAGTATATCCCTTATGCTGTCCCTGAGCTTTGAAAATTCCTCCGAATGGGCAAATACCAGCGCCTTTCCTATGCTGCCTTCGGAATATTCCGCATATATCCCCGCGTCCTTCTCCTCCGCCTCATTATTTGTCAGAAGATATGTCTTCACCTGCTCATCAGACAGCGGCTTTATCTTAAATACCACGCACCTTGAAAGTATCGTCTCAAGGAATGCTCCCATATTCTCCGCCAGCAGTATGAGCACCGCATATTCCGGCGGTTCCTCCAGTGTCTTTAAAAGCGCATTCTGCGCCTGGTTTGTGAGGGTGTCAGCCTTGGGTATTATATATATCTTATATTTATGATTATAGGGTTTTATATTCACGTCGGAAGTTATCTGCTCCCTGACGTCATCAACGGAAAGTGCCTTGGTCTTTTTCGGGTAAACATATATCACATCCGGATTGTTCCCCGCCTCAAAGGTCTTACATGAAATACAGCTGCCACAGGCGTCCTCCCCGCCCTTCTCACATAACAGCGTCTTGGCAAAGGCCCCAGCCAGCATTTTTTTGCCGCTGCCCTCTGCTCCGCTTATTATATAGGCGTGGGATACCATGGAGTTCTTTATGGCACTCTGCATGCTCCTTTTTATCTGTTCATTTCCGCTTATGTCTCTGAAATCACTCATAATATTTTCCCTTAAGCAGTCCGTCTATTACCTCTATTACCTCAGTATGGACATCCTCGATGCTCCTATCAGCGTCTATGGGGCATATCCTCTCGGGATACTGGCTGCATAAAGCCCTATAGCCCTCATATACCTTGACATGGAAGTCCATTTTCTCCTTCTCCAGCCTGTCCAGCTCCCTTTCGTTCTTCTTCCTCAAAATGCCCTTTTCCGGGGGAAGGTCAAAAAACAGGGTCATATCAGGCATTATGCCATGCAGGGCCTCGCGGTTCATCTCCATTATCCTCTCCGCTCCGATGCCCCTGGCTGCCCCCTGATAGGCTATGCTGGAATCCACAAATCGGTCGCATATGATTATTTTACCCTCCTCAAGGGCTGGTATTATTTTTTCTTCCACATGCTGGCTCCTGGCCGCAGCATAAAGCAGCGCCTCCGTTATGCCTGTCATCTCGGAATTGTTCACATCAAGTATTATTTCCCTTATTTTCTCACTTATCTGTGTACCGCCGGGCTCCCTGGTGAAAATAACATCAGCGCCCTTTTTTTTGAGATATTCCATGAGAAGCTCTATCTGTGTGCTTTTGCCGGAACCGTCCGTTCCCTCTATGGTAATAAATTTTCCCCTCATTTTAAACACTCCTTAATGCTTTATTATAACATATAAAAAACCGGTGTTCAATGTTATATAAAGGGCCTCCCTTTTTAAGATAAGTAGTGATTTCAAGGGAAATTGAAAATTTCCGTCAATTTGACGGGAATCCCGACAGCTTATTAAAACTCCTTATGCTGCTGTATTTTCTTCTTGTTTTCCTCAATCTCGGTGGTCGATTCCTTGCGGGTTTTCTCTCTCGGTTTCGTCATGGGGGTAGTCGCTCCTTTCTACTCATGAGCAAAAGAAAAGAGCAGCCGTTTTCAGATTGAAAATAGCTGCTCTCGGTTGATGTATTCTGTCATTTAAGTTGACGTCAAACTCCCCGATAAATGGGAATTTTCCTATCCTATAAAAACATTGTAAATCACTACAACA
>JAHZAW010000027.1:24745-67283 GCA_019423725.1 Clostridiales bacterium | reverse complement strand
CAGGAAACGTCCCATATTCGCATCTCCTAAAAACAGAGTCAGGAGGGGGAAAAGATGATATTTTCAAACCATAAGATTTCCGCCAGACAGATGCAGGCGGCCATTGTGCTCATAATATTTTCATCATCTCTCATAGGTCTGCCTTCAACAGCAGTGTATAACATCTACAGTGTCATAATCGGGGCGCTCATAACTGCTGCGGAATGTATAATAATCTGCGCTGCGTCAAAAAGACTTGAGTATTCATCTAAAATAAAATGGCTCATAAATACCGCGGCAGGAGTAAGCCTTATCATCTATGCTGGAATAAATATAAAACTCCTTTGTTCAGCTGTATCCATGTATCTCCTGCCCAAAACTCCATTTTGGATAACGGCTGCTGTATTTGTCCTTGCGGCGCTTTATATGGCTTGTCTTGGGACACAGCCGGCAGGAAGAACAGGAGAGATAATATTTGTAATAGTTGCTGTAAACGCTGTCCTGGCCGCCGGTATATGCCTGTATGATACCAAAGGCGGACTTTTGACAGCGGCTTTTGAGCAGGCCGGTGAGGATGTAGTCATAAATGGATTAAAATGCTCTTTTATGTTTGGAGGGGTGCAGTCGCTGTTCATACTTCTGCCCAGCACCGACGGAGAGAAAAAGGAAAAAAAGGCTGTATACGCCGTTATAATAGCCCTTGCCGCGGTGGTGGTCTTCACGTATACGGCTGTTTCAAAATTCGGGCTCAACGATACGTCTGAAAGGCTTTTCCCGGCTCTTAACATAATGGATACAGTAAACCTAGAGGCGCTTTTTGGCGACAAGCAGGATGTGCTGATGTTAAGAATGTGGTTTTTTGCGGTTTTTGCCGCGGTTGGTTTTGAGATCCTTATATTTGGCAGAGCATTAAGTGCAGAAAGACTGTTTAAGCCAATGGCCATTATTGGGGCCTCAGCGGCCTTTGTAACGTCTTTTTTGTTTGATGATATAAATATAGCCATAGCTGCACTTTATGTGACTGGAGGCGTTTCACTGGCCTTATTTGCCGTTTTGGCACCGGTATTAAGTATATTTGTCAAAAAGGTGGAGGGTAAAAATGCGGATGGAAATAAGAATAAAACTGAAAAGGCTGCTTGCTGAGGCTGCTGTTTTGGCGTTGTCGACGCTGTCGTTATGCGGCTGTTATGACAGTACAGAGACTGAAAACAGAAAATATGTGGTGCTCATGGGGATTGATGGGTCACAAAAACAGCAGGATATGCCTGAAGAAATAAATCTGATGGGAGATAACGGAAAATATATTTTATCTGCCGGAGAGGCTGAACTGGAAAGTGACATAGATAAAAGCTCAGAAAAGCAGAAGACCATACTTGTGTGTGGCGATACCATTCCGGAAATGAGAAAACTAGCTGATATGTATTCCAGCAAAAAAATGTATTTCGGACAGCTCAAGGCCGTAGTTATAGGCTCAGACATATATACCCAGAAGGAAAGCCTTACGGACATAATATATGCCATGGAACGCATGGAGGACATCAATACAAAAATCGTCGTATTTGCTTCAGAGGCCGCCTATGACACGGTAAATACCGTAATGGATAAGGGGTCTAAGGGCGGACTGTACCTGTGGGACTACTACAAAAATAATGGTGGAGAAACGGACTTGAATGAATATATGAACTTTGAATATCTCATAAAATCCATGAGACAGGACGGGACGTTTATAATTCCCAAAATATCCACTGCTGATGGAGAGGTATATCTTGACGGAGGCATAGTAATAAGTGAGGATGAGTTCAAGGGAGATATAACGACCGTAGACGTAGGAAACGCCAAATGGATAAAGGGAACAGCGGAAGGAGAGCTGGTCACATGGGAAAATATCTCGGCCAAGGTAAAGGAGCAGAAAACAGAAATTTCATGGGATGACGGCATTTTAAATATAAGGATAGATGCCAGTCTGGCACTTGAGAGCGGATATGACGTGGATAAGGATGGTGTGAAGGCTGAATTTGAACGGGTGATCGATGAAAGCCTTACAGATACCATCGAACGCTCCATATATCTGAATGCGGACTTTTTGCAGCTTAACCCTGACGGGGATATACAGGGGCTTAAATTCGATGTGGAAACAAATGTACAGATAATTTCCGCGGGAGTTATAAAATAATAAAAAATGGAAATCCTCTCTTATATGGACAAGGGAGGAATACATATGAAATATTTATATAAAATAAAAAAAATCTTAAAAAATGAATGGAAAACAGCCGTCATATCTATCCTGTGCGGGACAGCAGTGGCCATTGGGGCGGCATTGAACAGCTATGCCGACAGTATAAGCTCAAGGATAACTGATTCAGTTGTCAGGTTTCATGTCCTCGCCAATAGTGACAGTGAGGCTGACCAGCAGCTGAAACTTAAGGTAAGGGATGCGGTCATAGAATATTTGAGACCGGGTATGGAGGATTGCACCAGCCGTGAAGATGCGGAAAAGTACCTGAGAGGACATATAGGCGGCATAAATGAGACAGCCAGAAAAGTAATAAATGAAGAAGGATACGAATACGATGTAAAAACGGAACTTTCCGAGGAGAGTTATCCTGTAAGGTATTACGCCAACGCTGTTTTTCCCGAGGGTGTATATCATTCCCTGAGGGTCATAATAGGAGAGGGTGATGGCCATAACTGGTGGTGTGTTATGTATCCTCCCATGTGTCTAAGTGACCAGAGCGTTGAATATACGGATACCAGCCTGTTAAAGGATACACTGGGAGAGGAGGCCTATGATGTGGTTGTCCTTTCCTCCGAAGAGACCGTCCCTAAGATAAAGTTTAAAGTTGTGGAGTGGTTTTCATCAGCCAGGGGCTGAGAATATATTAACCTGATAACGGGAAGGTGGTAATGTGGCTGTATATTACTGGGGCACCAGCGGAAAGATGGTAGCTTCCATCCAGGAGAAACTTAAGGAGTACGGGTACTATAAAGAGGAGATAGACGGGATATTTGGTGCCTGTACATACTATGCCCTTACGTCGTTTCAGAAGGACAGGGGGCTTGAGCCAAACGGCATAGCCGAAAACATAGTCCTTAACCGTCTTGGCATAAAGACCATTGCCGCTTATGACAATGAACTGTATGATCTGGCGGCCTTTATCAAAAGCCGGGGTGAGGGAGAGCCCTATACCGGACAGGTGGCCATAGGAGCGGTCATAATAAACCGTATATCTGATAAAAGGTTCCCTGATAAAGTAGAGGATGTCATAGAGAATTTTGACGGCGGAAAAAGCAGTATTACAGATGACTTTTCATCCTTGGACAGAATATACATAAGCGCCTCTAAGGATGCCTTTAACGGCTGGGATCCTTCAGGCGGGGCACTGTGGTTCGCAAGAAAAAACGATCCAGGCATATACCGAATACCCGTGAAAAGAAGAATAGGAAGCCTTGTATTTGGCTGAAAAAGTGAATAGGTCCTGAGGCAGAGATTGGTTTTGGCTGTTATGACATGGATAAAATCATACTGACCATATTTTTGAGCCAATAAGACTGAATATATAATGATAAATGAGCTTGATGAAATAGAGGCAGATAAATCGGGATATAAATAAAAGCAATAAACAAAAGAAATAAACAAAAACAATAGACAAATGCATATAAATCAAAACAACAAAACGAAAAAATGAAACATACAATAAAAGCCGGACTTTATATGGTCCGGCTTTTGGTTACTGTTCAGATGTATTTTTGCTTTTTCTGAAGCGCTTAAAAAATTCTCCCATGGGTTCGGCACATTCTTCACGGAGTATGCCCTCAGTAACTTCAACCTGATGGTTGAATCTAGGCTCGTTAAGTATGTTGAGAATGGAGCCGGCACATCCAGCCTTTACGTTTCTTGTGCCAAATACAACATAGGGTATCCTTGCCTGAACGATGGCTCCGGCACACATGGGACAGGGCTCAACGGTCACATATAGTGTACAGTCTTCCAGTCTCCAGTCTCCAATATATGATGCCGCCTGATTGATGGCAGATATTTCAGCGTGGCAGAGAGGGTTTTTTCTGCTGTTTCTCAGATTGTGCCCTCTGCCGATTATTTTATTTTCATATACTATAACACATCCGATGGGCACCTCTCCGCTGTCAAAGGCAGCTTTGGCTTCATTGAGGGCTTCTCTCATAAAATATTCATGTATGCCATCGGAGTTTTCCAGTGTTTTATCTTCTGATTCCAAGATATATCTTCCTTTCAGCCTTTTCAGCCGTTTATTATGCGAAGCTCACAGGTATTAACATCGGCTCCAGTTATTACGAGGCAGTCCGATTCACCGTCTCCGTTAAAGTCAGCCACCTGATAACGCTGGCCGTATTCGATATTTTCATTTTCCGTATACAGTCCGTTTTCACCTATGGCATATTTTGAGGTGGTTCCAGTTGAATCAAAGACATAAATTTCCTTTACTCCGTCTCTGTTCAGATCACCGGTATAAATAAAGTTTTCAAAACTGTCTATGGAAAGATGGGTGCTCCATATACATTTAAAAAGAGTGTCATCCCTATGATATATGAAAAGATCCAGACCATCGGTGAAAATATATTCTGTCTGTCCGTCTCCGTCAATATCCGTTATATCCATTCCGGAGGCTGATACGCCTATATAATAGCTTCCCTGTTTCAGTCCTATGGATGTTCCATTCACGGGGTAGTAGTCCATGTATCTGCTCCTTGCCACAAGAAGATACCCATTGTCATATCCAACGGAATAAAGATCACTGTCCTCGGCAGAAAGTTCGGTTTCCGTGGCGTTGAAATCCGAGTCAAATATAACTATTTTCTGGGGAACGACCACTGACGAGGTCGCTTCGTCCGAATATGTCTCCGTTCCAAAAAGCACAGCGCTCTCTGTGGTGCCATTTATGAAGGCAGCTGATATGGGGATGAGATCCTCACTGGAAAGGTCTATGGTCTTATATAATGACAGTGATGATGAAGCGTCACTGCGGTATATCATAAGTTTTTCACCGTCGGTAAACATGGAGTATGAAACTCCGTTTATGGTGGCTGAGTCAAACATTCCGGCTGCTGTTATGTAGGGTGAATTTTTAACGGTGTATTCTGATTCCGGCTCAGATGACTCTATGTTTGTGAATGAGCCTGGTACCAGATATGCGTTTCGTACATGAAGACTGCAGGGAATATCGGTATTGAACGGGGTATAGTATAGACCTGCAAGATCACTGCCGACAAAATAAAAATATACCGTGCCGGCTGATTCCCTGTTGAAATAAAGAAGGTTAGCTGAAGCTTTTATGCATGCTTTTCCCTTATCGCTGTTCATGTTGTAGCCATTGGAATCAGAACATGCAAGAATGTCCTCATCCTCCGGAACCACATCATCCTCATAATAAATACTGTCTGAGTCATAACGCCAGTAAAATGAGTTTAGAGTTTCTTCGATTATTGAGTCATAGTAGTTTTCTTTATCTTCGGAAATAGAAAATACACCGTCGTCATCACTATTTGAAGATGATGTGCATCCAGAAAGTAGAAGACCGGCCAGTATTATTATTCCGATTTTTTTGAGCTTCATTATTATCACCCCGTTAATGCATTACTATTAATGATAACATACCGGAGCGATAAATTCAATTAATTCAATTACCTAAACATATACAAAGTTATGATAAAGGATGCGGCCATTCCAGCTATATTGGCAGCCAGGGCGCATATTACCGTATAGCGCGTCTTTTTGATCCCTGCCGCTGATGAGTATACGCTCAGGGTATAAAACACCGTTTCGGTGGAACACATCATTATAGATGCGGCCATTCCGCATAGAGAGTCAGGACCAAGGGTCTTATATATATCAAAAAGCACACCTGTGGCAGCGGATGATGAAAACATTTTGACCGTGCCCAGGGATACAAGCTCTTCTGGAAAGCCGGCCAGGCTGCTTATGGGAGATATAAGGGAAATAAGCTTATCCATTGCCCCTGAGGCGCGAAAAACAGCAACGGCGCACATAAGCCCTGCCAGGGATGGAAAAACACCTATGACCGTTTTAAGACCCTGTGCGGCCCCTTCAGTAAAGGATGAAAATAAGTCTGTTTTAGAGCAGAAGCCGCATAGGACTATTATCACAAAAATTACGGGAAGCATTGTCTGGGACAGATAGTTTACGAGCTGCATTTTAATACTCCTTTCAGATTTTCTGCCTTTGGTATTTTACTTGTTTATGTGGTCTGGTAAGTTTTTGCTGTCCTTTGTAAATCTTTCTGCGATCTTTACGGCAAGTATGCCGGCAGCCGTTGATATGGATGTGGCGATTATGCCAGGTATTATAACGGCCGAGGGATTTGCAGAGGAAAAGCTTGTTCGGTACGCGATTATATTTATCGTAATGAGCTGCACCGATGACATATTTATGACCATAAACATACACATCGATTTTGAGGCCGTTTTCCTTCCCCGGTTAAGTTCCGACAGGCTTTTCATGGCGTCTAATCCTGCGGGTGTGGCAGCCCAGCCAAGGCCGAGCATATTGGCGGTTATGTTTGACGATATGTATTCCAGAGATTTATGGCCTTTGGGGATTTCCGGAAAAAGCCTGTCTATGACCGGTGACAGGAATTTAGATATGGCAGATGTTACACCTGAGTTTTCAGCAATTTTGAGCATACCGCACCATAGGGGTACTATGCCGCACATGGCAAGGGCGATCTCCACGGTCTCCTTACCGGAACTTATGACAGCATCGGTAAGACTTGGTGCCGTACCGTTGAAAAATGAATATATTATACCTGTTATTATCATAAAACCCCATAAAACATTCATAATATTTGTCCACCTCCGTTTAAATATATTATTGGCAGGCCGCGTCATTTATGACTGATGACGAATACAAAATTTTAATTTTACTGAAATTTTCGTATATTTATAAATTATATATGAATATATAAAAAATTAATAAAATGTGGGTTTTGTATTTTTTAATGAAATGTAAAAAATTACAAATTATATAAAATATGTAAATTACAAAGTGAAAATATTTATTTTCTGCATCAATCTATGATTCAGAATTTGTCGATAAATTCGGAGATTTTAATGTCAAAAATTAAGGTTTAATTAATAATATTATCGTAAAATTATAAAAGCTATTACAATTATTGACAATATGTGCGGTTACTGATATTATGAACAGGAGAAGATTTTAGAATAGTAAAATTATAAGGGAGGAGATATATAATGAAATCAACAGGTATCGTAAGAAGGGTGGACGAACTCGGTCGTATAGTACTTCCCATAGAGCTCAGAAGAAGCCTTAACATTAATGAGAGAGATACTCTCGAAATTTTTGTGGATGACGAAAGGATCATTCTTAAAAAATATGAGCCGGCTGACATCTTTACAGGAAGCATGGACGACCTTATCGAATACAAAGGAAAGAAAGTTTCCAAAGAGTCTATCCTTGAAATGGCTAAGATCGCTAATTTAAAGATTTCAGAATAATGATTTTAATGTGGTTTTGAGCAATGCAGTTTAGGGGTGTTAGAGTTGTTATTACGGAGGGTCGGTAATCTTCCGAATAAAAGCGTTTATATATAAAGGCTTCACATTTACGTTATTTAGCCGACGGGCATCGGTTTTTACAGAGCGTATATGTGGAGCCTTTAGTTTATTAATAAAAAAGGCATCCTTATGGATGCCTTTAAATTTATTTTATATATTCGTCGATCTTTTTGGATATTTCAGCAGGGGGAAGAGCTCCTACGATCCTGCCTTTTTCCTGTCCGCCTTTAAAGACGAGCATTGAAGGTACGCTGAATACGCTGTATTTTACGGCAAGGGCTTCAGCTGTATCTATATCAAGTTTTGCAAATTTTACCTTTCCGGCGTAATCCTCTGAAAGTTTTTCGAGTACAGGGCCTACCATCTTGCAGGGACCGCACCATGTGGCAAAGAAATCAACAAGAACGGGTTCCGTTGAATTTATAACTTCATTTTCAAATGTTTCCGGTGTTATAACCTTAATCATATGCAATTCTCCTTTCTCTTTTGAGCGGGCCTTATTAAAACAGCTTCTATTTATTATCTGCCAAGACCCTGGATTTTATAATATTCCGCCGCAAATTAAATAATTGGGCAGAATAAATTTTATGTATAAAAAACTTTTAATGGGCAATAATTATTATCGAGGATGAATCGTCAAACAGACATATCATCCTTATACTTCTTCCCCTTATTGTTACGCAGGGGCACCCTGAAGCATACTTCCGGCTTATAACAGCAGGACATAAATTTTCAGGGTGTCCTTGTTTTATGTTTTAATACTTTTCGATATCGATTTTAGCCGGAGTATAGGTCTTTTTCAATGTTTTAAGACATATTTTCTCAAATTTATTCGTTATGTCACTGACATAAAATACATTTGTCGGTTTCTGTGAGCCGTCATTCAGCATATCATTTTTCTGAAGTATGTCCTTTATGAAAGTGGCCGTATTTTTTGCCGGGTCAACTATTTTTACAGCTTCTCCAATGGTCTCGCCAATACACTGCTTTAAAAGCGGATAATGGGTGCAGCCAAGGAGCAGAGTGTCTATGCCGCATCTTACCAGCTCATTTAAATATATGGATGCTGTGAGCCTGGCAACATCATTATCATACCATCCTTCCTCCGCCAGTGGAACGAAAAGAGGGCAGGGCTTTGAAAATACCTCTATGGAACTGTCAGCCTCATGGATAAGACGGCTGTACATGGAGCTCCTGATGGTGGCCTCTGTGCCGATGATACCAACTTTTTTATTTACGGTGGTCTTTATGACGCTTTTGACCCCCGGCTCAACGACTCCCACAAAGGGAACGTCAAAATCCTTTCTCAGCTCGTCAAGGGAGTTTGATGAAACAGTATTGCAGGCTGTAACTATGGCTTTGACGTTTTTCGTAAGAAGGAAACGTACGATCTGTTTAGAATATTTTGTTACGACTTCCTTGGACTTATCACCGTAGGGGACCCTGGCAGTATCTCCAAAATATACTATATTTTCATTGGGAAGCGCTTTAAGTATCTCTTTTGCAACGGTAAGTCCGCCTACACCGGAGTCAAATATGCCTATTGGTCTGTTATCCATAATATACCTCCGATTATTTTACGCCAAAACGCTCAAGAGCCAGATCTATAAGCTCATCAAGAAGTACATTCAAAGGTTTTCCGCAGGCTGCCCAGAGCATGCTGTACATACTTATGGGGGTAAATCCGGGAAGAGTATTGAGCTCATTGAAGATGACCTTTTCTGTATCCTTCTGCACAAAGAAGTCAACTCTGGCAAGACCGCTTCCGTCAACGGCTTTAAATACTTTTATAGCTATTTTCCTTATCTCATCCTGCTTCTCCTTAGAAATGTCAGCAGGAACGACTGTTTTTGAATCCGAGTTGTTATATTTAGCGTCATAATCATAGAATTCTGCCGCTGCGAAAATCTCTCCTACGCAGGAAGCCTCAACATGCTCACGGTTTCCAAGAACGGCACATTCTATCTCCCTTCCGACGATGCCCTCCTCAACGACTATCTTTGTGTCATGCTGTGCCGCAAGACGAAGGCCGTCGATGAGTTCTTCTTTGTTGTGGGCCTTTGTTATGCCGACAGATGAGCCAGCGTTGCAGGGCTTTACAAAACAGGGATAGCCAAGTTTCTTTTCTATTTTTGACGCTGTGGATTTTATCCTCTTGATATCTTCGGTCCTGACTTCCACATATTTTGCCTGGGGTATTTTAGCGTTTTTAGCTATTATTTTTGTAAATGCCTTATCCATGGATACACTGGAGGCAAGAACTCCGTTTCCAACATAGGGTATCTGGGCAAGCTCAAAAAGTCCCTGTATAGTTCCATCTTCTCCGTATTTTCCATGGAGCACCGGAAAGGCCAGGTCTATGGGTATGAGTTTTACCTTTCCGCCAACTATTTTGAGCAGACCATGCTGGGAAGCGTCTGGGCTGAGTATGGCGGGAGTTCCGAATTTCTCCCATTCACCGTTTTTAATGTTTTCAACGGGGCCGTTATATATCATCCATTTTCCGGTTTTTGTTATACCGACGGGGATGACATAATATTTTTCCGGATCGAGATTTGAGATTATTGATGAAGCGGACACCCTGGAAACTTCATGCTCCGAGGACTGGCCGCCGAAAATCACAGCAACTGTAAGTTTATTCAATGGTATTCCCTCTTTTCTTTTTGACAAAGAATTATTATAAATGCATTATTACTATTATATTCAAAAATGCAGTCCTTGACAATAGTGCAGATTATAGATTATAATATTTAAGCATTTCAAATTTGTTAAATACGCTTTTGCGTTTTAAAAATTTCCATGCTAGCCGGGGAGGCAGCGGCGCCCTGTACCCACAATCCGCTATAGTGGGGGTGATGTCCGTTTTGCGGATGTACGCTTTTTGTGGCTGCCCCGGGGAGACGGCGTTGAAAGATTGAGTCTTGTGCAATAGGAACCTGCGAACCGTGTCAGATCCGGAAGGAAGCAGCACTAAACAGTCATTTCTATGTGCCACGAGGTCGCTTGGTCCGAGTCGGCAAACCGGGTAACGCATCGAGAGCACATACAAGAAACGGATGCATGGATCCTGAGAATTCAGGCCGCCTTTTGGCGGCTTTTTCTTTATATATCCACCATAAGCTCAATAAAATTCATATTGAGCATCTGATGGGTATAAACTGTAAGAGTGATAAAAATTTACCGACTCAAAGGAGAGTGTTATGCTTGAGCGGAGCCGAATTTGCTATACTTGATTTTATCCAGAATAATATTAGATGCGGTTTCCTGGATTTTATTATGCCTAAGATAACTGCCCTTGGAAACGCAGGGATATTATGGATAATTTTAACGGTCATATTTCTTATATCAAAAAAATACAGAACAACAGGCATAGTCATGGCCATAGCCCTTATAATAGACCTGATCGGCTGCAATATGATATTAAAGCCGCTGGCCGCCAGATTAAGGCCATTCCAGATAAATACTGCTGTGGAACTTATAATATCAGCTCCCCATGACTTTTCGTTCCCATCGGGTCATACGGCAGCGTCATTTGCCTCGGTGGCAGCCATGTATTTCACAAAATTCAAATACTGGAAAGTATTTGGCGTACTGGCTGTCATAATAGCCTTTTCTAGGCTGTATCTGTATGTGCATTTTCCTACGGATGTGCTGTTTGGAGCGGTATTCGGAGTGATTTTTGCATTCTTAGGTTATAAGATATATAGGGTTGTTTTTAAAAGAAAATCTTAATGCATCTGATTGTTATATAAAAAATAGACGGATATTGTCCGTCTATTTTTTTGTTGATTTAAATGAACAAATTAACTAAAATTCATCAATTTTCATATATGGGACAGAATGAATTTTTTAATTGCACAAAAAAAATATAGGATATTTTACCATTTTAGTATAAGTATGAGATTGAAATTAAATTTTTATTATGATATAAATATACATATATTTATTGTGAAATAATGGTCAAAAATATAAATTTTGATGGTAAATCTGTGATGATTTAAAAAGATAGATCGACATTGATGCAAAAATATATAAAAATGATATATTTTTTAATGATAAGATTTGTATGGTGCCGTTTTTTAACTTTATGAAATTAGCATATAGAATATGACTCGCAATATAAAAAGATTATGTAGAAATAAACATAGGGACAGTTTTAAAAATAAATCCAGAATGGAGTTGAAATATATTATATTGCTTTGAAGTAAAAGTATGGATAATTTATTTTAAGGCAGCAAGGGGGAAACTAGAATGAAAAGAAAAAAGAAAAGGGCAAATATAGTTTTTTCATGGATATTAATGCTTATAATGGCATTTTCAAGTTGTATGGCTGGAATTACAGCTTATGCAGATAATACAGATATTTACACAGATGATTCTCTTTGTGAGCATCACCCTGAACATACCGCTGATTGTGGATATCTCCCGGGGGGGGGGTATTGAGCACCCCTGTAATCATGAGCATACGGAAAGCTGCTATTATTCAGTAACAAAATGTATTCATGAACATACAGCTGATTGTTACAGCGATGGGATACTGCCTGGACCAGAAGAAGAAAAGGAGGCAGATGCCTGTATACATCAGTGCAGCGTAGAAAGCGGCTGCGTTGAAAAGATCTTAAATTGTCTGCATGAACATGATGAATTTTGTGGATATTCTGAAGCTGTTGAAGGACATCCCTGCGAGTATGTATGTGAAATATGTGATAACGCTGATAATAATGAGGAAGTATCCTGTATATGTGAAACTGCCTGCAGTGAGGATCAGATAAATAATAATTGTGCAGTATGCAGTGAGGATATTCTTAAATGTGCATTATATAGTGGTATCAAACCAATGGCCAATGGTACCATAGAAACATATGATGAGCTTATATCAGTCATAGAAAATGCTTCCCAAAAAACCGTACTGACTATTTCCGGAAATATAGAGATCGAGGAAACACTGACTATCAGAAATGGAATGAGTATCGAATTCAATGGTGATGGGGTATTATATCCATCAAAAAGTCTTGCGGAACAAACGGAAAGCCCATTGATAAAAATTGAAAGCGGCGGAGAGTTAACAATTGATGGTATTACTATAAGCGGAAATTATTTAGGTCCAGACCAGGAAGGCACAGAATATAGGAGCGGCAGATTGATCGACTGTGAAGGCACTTTTATCCTTCGGTCAGGAAGGATCAGAGATGCTTTTCTTGAAACAGACCATAATACAGGAATTATAACGGTTTATGGGGAATCTGCGTTGTTTGAAATGTACGGCGGATATATAGAGGACAATGTGATAGACTGTATGTCTAGATGTGGCTCTGTAGTTATAAGGAATGCAGCTAAATTTAATATGTATGGCGGTTACATACAAAATAATATATGCACTCAGGTCGGATATGCATTAGAACCAGCTACCGGCGGGGTGATATTATTATCAGATGTAAGTGGTACACCTGAAAATTCAACTGCTGAATTTAATATGTATGATGGGTATATATTAAACAATAAAGCATCTGGAAGCAGCTATTCTGCAGGCGGCGGAGTCTGTCTTTGGGGAGCGGATTTTCAAGACAGCTGGTCAAGATATAATGCTATGAAGATGGAAGGCGGAGTCATTTCTGGAAATGAAACCGTTTATGGAGGCGGTGGGATCTTTGTGTATGGATTTTCATCGCTTAAGATGACCGGAGGAGAAATTTCTGAAAATATAGCATCTAACGGTATAGGCGGAGGGATATGCGCCTATGATGGGCTTAAGGACTATTTGAGTGATGACGCTACTATAAAGACCTATTCAGAACTTTATAATTTAGGTGAATTTATATTAAACGGAGGAACGATAACCGGAAATACAGCCAATAGAAGTGTCATAAAAGGTGATAATGGCTGTGGCGGCGGTATATATATAGCTACTATGAACTCCGAGCTCATAAAAGGTGTTATATCAAATAATGTTGCCCATCGTCAGGGTGGAGGAATTTATATTGGGTCAACTCCCTATGTCGTTCATATGGAGAACTCAGTTATAAAAGACAATTATGCTTCTATTTTAGGAGGCGGCCTGTGGTTCTGTCCTACGGGAGATGTCAGGAGTGTGGTTACTAACGGAAGTGCTATTTACGACAATACTTCATCTCCAAAAGAAAGCAGTGCTGGAGATGATATAGCAATTGTTCCACAGGGAGATAACCATTATGCTGATCTTTCTGTCCGTATGCTTGGCGGAGGACAGGTTGAATGGTACCGTGACGGCGGTATAACTGAGATGAATGGCGATGGAACTAAAAATGTACTTGGACTGCCTGATTTTAGCCAGTATGCAAGGTATGAAGCCGGTATATCTGAACAGGTCACAGAAATAAAAGGAAACCAGGAAGGTCTGGCGGTCAAGTGTATAACATCAGAAGGTGCAAAAAAGCTTGCAGAATCCCAAGCACAGATTTGGATCATTGGAAATAGTTCTGAAAGAGGCGGCGGCCTAGGCTCCAATGGAGGCATTATAATTGGTATCCCAGATAAAGAATATGGCCTGACTGTAGTTAAAAATTGGGAAGATACGCCTCAAGATGAACGTATAGAAATAACAGTTAATTTGAAAATAGGAAACTATGTATTGGACAGCATAAAACTTAACGCTGATAATGGATGGACAGGAACGTTTGAGGGACTTCCTGACCCAGCATCTCTTACAGATGGTACTGAAATATCCATAGAAGAAGTGACTATAGAAGGGTTCGAGGTTTCCTATTCAAACCCTGAGATAGATAATGATAACAGGACCATAAAGATAGCGCTCACTAATACTAAGGAGAAAAAAACTGGAAATCTGACGGTGAGCAAAACCGTTGAAGGCAGCCGCGGTGATAGAACAAAGGAGTTTACTTTCATCGTGATATTAGATGACCATACTATCTCTGGCGTATATGGAGATATGGTGTTTAAAAATGGTGAGGCCGTATTTACCTTAAAAGATGGGGAAAGCTCAACTGCCACAGGACTGCCAGATGGTGTTTCTTATAAAGTAATAGAAGAAGAGGCAAATAAGAATGGATATGTTACGGAGGCTGAAGGAGAAGTCGGAACGATAGAGGAAGGCATCACTGCTGAAGTTTCGTTTTTAAACACTAAAAATGGTAAACCTGGCAAACCTATTGAGCCCGAGGAACCAGATAAGCCGGAAGAACCAGATGAACCGGATAAGCCAGATAAGCCGGAAGAACCGGAAGAGCCGGATAAGCCAGATAAGCCGGAAGAACCGGATGAGCCGGAAGAACCAGATAAGCCAGATAAGCCGGAAGAACCGGATGAGCCGGAAGAACCAGATAAGCCGGAAGAACCGGATGAGCCTGTGGATACCGATGAAACCGGCGAACCTGATAAAATAAAAGATAATCCTAAATCAGAATATGTACCTCAGACAGGGGATTCAACACATGTTGGATTATGGCTGATGCTCAGCATCATTTCTGGAACAGCACTCATAATCTTGAATATGAAGCGCTTTATACGCAGACGTAGATAAGGTATGAACGGCAGAAGCATATTATGTTTCTGCCGTATGCTTTAGGAGGTGGTGCTGCATATGGATGGAAGAAACCAGGCCGAAAGGCGGAGGGCTAGAAGGATAAGGGAAAAAAGACGGCGCATCAGAAGGAGAAGAAGGATAAGACTGGTCATAAATTTAGTTTTTATTGGCATATTTTTGATTTCGGTATTCAGTTATACAAGTTCGGTGTGGAAAAAAAGGAAAGCTCAGCAGGAATTTGAAAAACTGGCACTTTTGACAGAACAGAGTGATAATACTGATATACAAGCTGAGGACGATTCAGCAGTAAATTATAACGATAATACTGATGATGAGAGCCAGCATATACTTTCTAAATATCAGGATCTGTACAAACAAAATACTGATATGAAGGGATGGATCAAAATCGAAGATACGGTGGTGAATTATCCGGTTATGTTTACACCGCAGGATGTAGAATATTATCTTAAGCGTTCTTTTGCTAAAGAAGATTCACCTTCAGGGACTCCATTTATTGGATATGATTGTACCCTTGAGCCAAGAAGCAGCAATATAATAATTTATGGCCATAATATGAGTGATGGAAGTATGTTTAATACACTTTTGTCATATAGTGATATGGAATTTTGGCAAGAACACCCAGTGATTGAGTTTGATACTCTTTATGAAACGGGATATTATGAAATAATGTCAGTTTTTTATGTAAATGTAACGGAAGGAAATGGGCATTTCCCGTTTTATGAGTTCATAACAGCTAAAAGTGACGAGGAATACCAGAATTATGTAGAAACCTGCAAAGAACTTTCATTATATGATACTGGGGTAATACCTGAAACTGGGACTGATCTAGTTACTCTTGTGACCTGCAGTGAGACAAGAAGCAATAGTAATGGAAGGATAGTCGTTGTTGGATGTAAAATAAAATAATAGAGAATGATACAGATAGGACCGATGTAGACAGGGATTTAAAAATTAATATGTTTATACATCGGTTTTCTATTTTTATATGAAGAGATAATTATTTTAAGGATTTATTTAATATCAAATAATTTGATAAATACAGTAAAAACACATAAATCATTTAGTTTAAGCCATTATACTGCAGAACAGCGAACTTGATTTTTTTATGGAAAATTGATATAGTAAAATAGTATCAATATGCGGAAGGGAGACTTATAAAATGTCCTCTTATCAGGCACTTTACAGAAAATTCAGGCCCCAGACATTTGAATACGTGGTAGGCCAGGATCATATAGTAAAAACTTTAAAAAATCAGATAAAAAGCGGACGTGTTTCTCACGCATACCTTTTCTGCGGTACCAGGGGAACTGGAAAGACATCAACGGCCAAAATATTCGCAAAGGCCATAAACTGTCTAGATCCCCGCGACGGCGAACCATGCAATGAATGTGAACTGTGCAGGGCGGCCAATGAAGGCAGGAGCGTGAACGTCATAGAGATAGATGCGGCTTCCAACAATGGTGTTGACAACATCAGGGAGATCCGCGAGGAGGTAAAATATCCGCCTTCAGAGGGTGAATATAAGGTATATATCATAGACGAGGTTCATATGCTCTCACCGGGAGCATATAACGCGCTTTTAAAGACCCTCGAGGAGCCGCCAAAGCATGTAATATTCATTCTTGCTACGACGGACCCTCAGAAGATACCTGCGACAATACTTTCAAGATGCCAGAGGTTTGATTTTAAAAGGATAAGCGCGGAAGAGATAGCAAAGACCCTTAAGGGATATGCTGAAAAGGAAAATATCCAGGCTGATGATGATGCACTGTATTTAGTGGCAAGACTTGCAGATGGTTCGATGCGTGACTCATTGAGCATACTTGACCAGTGTACGGCCTTTTACTATGGAGAGCGTCTCTCAAAGGATAAGGTGCTGGAGATAGTAGGTTCTGTAGATGACAGGGTGCTTTTTGAGATGACAGACCGGATAGCAGAGAAAAATGCCGATGCTCTTATGAATATCGTAAATTCGCTTATGGCTGACGGCAGGGATGCAGCACAGTTTGTTTCTGATTATATAGGACATCTGAGAAACCTTATGATAACTGCTTCAGTTTCGGACGCCGAAAGGATACTTAATGTTTCTTCAGAAAGTGCCGAAGCTCTGAGAGAGCAGACAAAGAGGATATCCAAAAACGAGATAAGCAGACTTATAAATGTGTTTTCTGAACTCTCGGTGGATATGAAGTATGCCTCAAATAAAAGGGTGCTTCTTGAAGTATGCCTCATAAAGCTGTGCACACCAGTGACAGAGACGGATTATGATTCAGTGGCTGCAAAGCTGTCTGCCCTTGAGAGGGAACTCAAAAGCGGGAAATATACCAGAACAGTAGTAAGTGCCTCAGAAACACCTGTAAAAGAGGATAAGCCTAAGAAAAAGGTGAGAAAGGCAGTTACAGAGGACTATAAGAAGGCTCTGGATATATGGGGAAAGATCGCGGAAGGCTTCAAGGCGCCGGATGATATAATAATCAAAAAGGCTAAACTTAAGCAGCTGGACGGAGATAAGATCTATATAGTAGGAGATAATAACATAAACAGCAGGATAATAGCCTCAAAGCTTGGAGAGATAAAGGAAGCCTTTGAAAAGGAGCTTGGAGCAGAAATAGAGATGGATGTTTTGTCAAGTGAGGAATACCAGAAAAGACATGACATGCTCTTTGGAAGCGAAGAGGAAGAAGACGGCGGTTTTGAGGAAGAAGACTGGGCAGGACTTATGCCTGGGATAGAAATAGAGCCTTAGAATTAATTTATGGGCTTATATATAATAATAGAAAATAATGAACTTTGTTTAGGAGGATTTTAATATGGCAAAAGGATTTGGCGGAATGGGCGGAATGAATATGAACGCTCTTATGAAGCAGGCACAGAAAATGCAGAAACAGATGGAGGAGACACAGGCAGCCCTTGCTGAACAGATAATAGAGACAACATCCGGAGGCGGAGCTGTTAAAGTAGCCATCACAGGCAAAAAGGAATTAAAGGAGATCAAGATCAATCCTGATGTAGTTGATCCCGATGATGTTGAGATGCTTGAGGACCTTATACTTTCAGCAGTAAATGAGGCGCTCAGACAGGCTGATGATGTGGCAAACGGAGCAATGTCAAGGATCGCCGGCGGAAATCT
Organism: Clostridiales bacterium; assembly: GCA_019423725.1. Classification (GTDB taxonomy): domain Bacteria; phylum Bacillota; class Clostridia; order Lachnospirales; family Anaerotignaceae; genus Metalachnospira. The sequence goes on along the minus strand of JAHZAW010000027.1, from coordinate 49,065 downwards.
TGGCGGAATGTTCTGATAAAGAGGCGCAAAATGAACTTTTACGGTGACCCGATAACAAAACTTATAGAAAAATTCGCATCCCTTCCGGGGATAGGCAGAAAATCAGCTCAGAGACTGGCTTTTTACGTTATCGGAATGGATGAGAAGGACGTACAGGAGCTGGCTGATGCCATACTGTCGGCAAAAAGAGATGTAAAATACTGTTCTGTATGCTGTAATCTTACCGATGGGGATATATGCCCCATATGTTCCAGTGCCAGGAGGGATAAAAAGACCATAATGGTGGTGGAGAATCCGAGGGATCTGGCAGCATACGAAAGGACAAAGGAGTATAATGGAGTTTATCATGTGCTTCACGGAGCCATATCACCAATGTCAGGCATAACCCCTTCTGATATAAAGCTTAAGGAACTGCTACAGAGGATACAAAATGATACTCCAAATGAAATAATACTTGCCACAAACCCCACTGTGGAGGGAGAGGCAACGGCAATGTATATAAGCAAGCTCATAAAACCCCTTGGCATAAAGGTAACAAGGATAGCAAACGGCGTACCCGTTGGCGGAGATCTGGAATATGTAGACCAGGTGACCCTTGCCAAGGCGCTTGAAGGAAGAAGAGAAGTATAAACATTCAGGAGGAAGAAATTGAGTTACGCAGATGAAATATTTATAAAAAATTGCAAAGATATACTTGAAAATGGATTTTCTACGGAAAATGAGAAGGTACGTCCCGTATGGGAAGACGGTACACCGGCGTATACGATCAAAAAATTTGGTGTTGTGAACCGTTATGACCTTTCAAAGGAATTTCCCATACTTACCCTCAGATATACAAACTGGAAGGCAGCAATTGATGAAATGCTGTGGATATGGCAGAAAAAATCAAATAAAGTAGCTGATCTTAATTCTCATATATGGGATTCTTGGATGGGCGAGGACGGAACCATCGGAAAGGCTTATGGCTATCAGCTCAGCATAAAGCATGAGTATAAAGAGGGAATGTTCGACCAGGTAGACAGAGTTTTATATGACCTGAAAAACAACCCCTACAGCAGAAGGATAATGACAAATATATATAATTTCCAGGATCTTCATGAGATGAACCTCTATCCCTGTGCCTACAGTATGACATTCAATGTAGTTGATGGAAAACTCAATGCCATACTTAACCAGCGTTCACAGGATACACTGGCTGCCAATAACTGGAATGTGGTGCAGTATGCAGTGCTCGTGCATATGTTTGCCCAGGTAAGCGGACTTGAGGTAGGAGAACTGGTGCATGTGATAGCTGATATGCATATATATGACAGACATATCCCCCTTATCAAAAAACTTATTGAAAGAGAGCCCCTTCCTGCTCCCAAGTTTGAGATGAATAAGGATATCAAAAACTTCTATGACTTTACTGTAGATGATTTTAAACTGATCGATTATAAACACGGAGAGAGCATTGGAAAGGTTCCCATTGCCATTTGATTGAGAGGATCTTCGATATGAAAGTTCTGCTTGCTGCCCTTAATGCCAAGTATATACATACGTCACCGGCACTGAGAAGCCTTAAGGCCTATGCCGATGATGAAGGCAGATATACGGTATTGAAGGAGTATACAATAAATAACAGAATCGAATTTATCGTCAGTGATATTTATAAGGAAAAACCCGATTATATCGGGTTTTCCTGCTATATATGGAATATAGAGATGATAAAGACCGCCGCCAGAAGACTCAAAAAAATACTTCCCCATACAAAGATAGTATTTGGAGGCCCTGAGGTAAGCTATGACGCTGCCGAGTTTTTAAGGGAAAATGATTTCGCCGACCTGGTAATGAGGGGAGAGGGCGAGAGGACATATAAAAACCTTCTGGATAAATGGACAAGCCATGGGGATATATCTGACGTTTCAGGCATCACATACAGGAAAGACGGAAAGATATATGAAAACCCCAATGGTGAACCGCTTAGGCTCGATGACATCCCATTCATATATAAAGATGCCGATGAATTCAAAAATAAAATAATATATTATGAGACCCAGAGGGGATGTCCCTATAACTGCCAATATTGTCTGTCATCGGTGGAAAAGGGCGTCAGGTTCCTTTCGGAGGAGAGGGTAAAAAGCGACCTGAAATTTTTCATAGATAACAGGGTAAAACAGGTAAAATTTGTGGACAGGACATTCAACTGCAGCCATGACCATGCCATGATGATATGGAAATACATAATGGAACATGATAACGGTGTGACGAATTTCCATATGGAGATAACTGCAGATATTTTAAGGGACGAGGCCATAGAACTGCTTAAAAAGGCGAGAAAGGGGCTGTTCCAGTTTGAGATAGGTGTGCAGTCCACAAATAGGAGGACCATAGAGGCAGTCAAGCGAAATACAGCCTTTGGAGGCATAACCGATGTGGTGAAGAAGATAGCTGAAGGCGGAAACATACATCAGCACCTGGACCTTATAGCTGGCCTTCCCTATGAGGACTATGAGTCCTTTGGCAGATCCTTTGACGATGTGTATTCCCTGGAGCCGGAACAGCTGCAGCTGGGATTTTTGAAGCTTTTGAAGGGATCAGGCCTCAGGCGTGATGCCGAAAAATACGGCATCGTATGCACCGATGAAGCGCCCTATGAGGTGCTTTATACCAATGAGCTGTCCTTTGGAGATATACTTAAACTCAAGGGGATAGAAGAAATGGTGGAGACATTTTATAACTCCGGCAAAGCAAAGACAGCGGTCAGATTTGCCGTTGAAAAATGCGGCAGACCATTCGTATTTTTTGAAAAGCTTTCAAAATGGTGGGCTGAAAACGGCTTTGATGAAATATCCCACAGTAAAATGGATCTTTACGGCAGACTCTTTGACTTTTTTATGGAATGTCCGGAATTTAAAGAATATATAGGACAGATAAAGGAACTGCTCAGATATGATATATATCTGGGTGACAATATGAAAAACATACCCTCATCCCTGGTAAGGGAGATGTCAGAGGAAGAAAGGACATATGAGAGGGAATTTTACGAAGATGAGGAAAACGTCAGAAAATATCTGCCTGAACTTTCGGAGCATACACCTAAACAGCTTCTGAGGATGTGCAGGATAGAATTTTTTGATATGGACCCTGAAACGGAAGAAAAAAGAAAGACAGCGGTGCTCTTTAACTACTATGGAAGGGACGCTCTGCTCAATAAGGCGGATACAGCTGTTGTATGGAAGGAGTGAGATATATGGAGCTTAAAGAAAGGGTATTGAAGGTGCTTGACAGGCTTGAGGAACACTATGGCCCAACCAAGTGCTATCTGAATCACGAAAATGCCTGGCAGCTTCTCATAGCGACCATATTAAGCGCCCAGTGTACTGATGAGAGGGTGAATATGGTCACAAAGGACCTGTTTAATAAATATAAGAGCATAAAGGATTTTGCCGAAGCCAGCCAGTCTGAGCTTGAAAAGGACATACATTCAACGGGATTTTTCAGGAATAAGGCGGCCAATATAATCGCCTGCTGCCAGATGCTTTTGAGCGAATACGGCGGAGAGGTGCCCGATGACATAGATAAGCTTACAAAACTTCCTGGTGTCGGAAGAAAGACAGCTAATGTCATAAGGGGAAATATTTACGGCATACCAAGTATTGTTGTGGACACCCATGTTAGAAGGGTATCAAATCTTTTAGGCTTTACGGACAGCCAGGACCCGGTAAAAATAGAGTTTGAGCTTATGAAACTTTTGCCGGAGAAAAACTGGATAGCCTATAATACACAGATAATCGCCCATGGAAGAAAGGTATGCATAGCAAGGAGGCCCCAGTGTGAGGTATGTTTCCTTGCTGATCTATGTGATTACAGACAGAAAAATAAAGGCGGGGAGGAAAACAAATGAAAACAGTAAGACTTGGAAAAACGGAGATAGTTACTAATAAGAACGGATTTGGAGCTCTGCCCATCCAGAGGATATCCAAGGCTGATGCGGTTTATATCGTAAGAAAAGCCTATAATGCAGGATTTACTTTCTTTGATACTGCCAGGGCATACACTGACAGTGAGGAAAAGCTGGGAGAGGCATTTGATGGGATAAGGGATAAAATATACATAGCATCAAAGACCCAGGCGCAGAACGGCGAAGACCTGAAAAAGGATCTGGATAAAACATTAAAAAACCTCAGATGTGATTACCTTGATCTTTACCAGTTCCATAACCCCGCCTTCTGTCCTAAACCTGGAGATGGAAGCGGACTTTATGAAGCTGCTGAAGAGGCTAAAAAACAGGGAAAGATACGTCATATCGGAATAACCAACCATAGGCTTTCAGTTGCTAAAGAGGCCATAGAGTCAGGACTGTATGAAACTTTACAGTTTCCATTCTCATATCTTTCAGGTGAAAAGGAATTTGAACTGGTAAAAATGTGCAAAGAAGCTGATATGGGATTCATAGCCATGAAGGCTTTGGCTGGCGGACTTATAAATAATTCAGCGGCAGCCTATGCATTCTTAGCTGATTTTGACAGTGTCCTGCCCATATGGGGGATACAGAGGGAAAAGGAACTTGATGAGTTCATATCATATATAGATAACCCTCCTGCAATGAATGATGAGTTCAAAGCGCTCATAGACCATGACAGGGAGGAACTCAGCGGGGAATTCTGCAGGGGCTGCGGCTACTGTATGCCCTGCCCTGTGGGTATAGAAATAAATAACTGCGCAAGAATGTCTCTTATGATAAGACGTGCGCCTTCAGAGGCACAGCTCACAGATGAGATGCAGGCTAAAATGAAGAAGATAGAGGACTGTCTCCATTGCGGAAAATGCAAGGAAAAATGTCCTTATGGCCTTGATACTCCAACACTCCTTGAGAAAAACTATGAGGATTACAAACGTATACTTGCCGGAGAAATATCAGTCAAATAAGGAACGGGAAAAATGAGGAGAAAAGACAGAGAAGTAACGGATGGAAATAAAGTAAAAGAAATAATAATGTCCTGTGATACAGTCCGCCTTGGAATTAATGCTGGAGAAGTTCCCTACATAGTACCCTTAAGTTTTGGGTATGAGGAAAGGGACGGAAAAAGGTTCTTATATTTCCATGGAGCAGGCGAGGGCAGAAAGATAGACCTTTTGAAGAAAACTGGCAGGGCATCCTTTGAAATGGACACAGCCTGCAGGATAGTAAGCGGTGATAAAGCCTGCCAGTATACTGCCCTTTATAAAAGTGTGTTTGGAAGCGGCAGGGTGGAATTTATTGAAGATCCTGAGGAAAAAATAAATGGACTTGGCGTGGTCATGAGCCATTATACCGATAGAAAAGACTTGGAATACGCAGATGAGATGATAAAAAGAGTATGTGTTTTCAGACTTGAGGTTGAGGAGCTTTCATGTAAAGAGCATATCTGAAAACGATCGAATATTAAAAAAGAGCCTGAATTTTCAGGCTCTTTTTCTTTTTAACATTTCATATCAAGCTCGGCCACAGCTCCAATGACTATGGTAACGGGTGATTTTACTTCTCTTAAACGGCATTCCTCAGCTATCCTGCCTAAAGGAGCCCTGACAGTCACCTTATTTTCAGAGTTTCCTCCAGAAATGACTGCGGCGGGAGTGTTTTCGTCCTTGCCACATTCTATAAGCCTTGAACATATTTTTGCCATATTGGCAAGACCCATAAGAAATATAAGGGTGCCCTCAAGGGCAGCCAGTTTTTCTATGTTCTCAGATACTCCGTCTGCTGTATCGGATGTGTGTCCTGTAATTATATGTATGCTCCGGCTAAGCTTCCTGTGGGTAACGGGTATGCCTGCTTCAGCTGGTATGGCTATGGCAGATGTGATGCCGGGGACTTCATCAAATGGTATCCCTCTTTCCATCAGGGCAGTTATTTCTTCTCCGCCCCTGCCAAATACAAAGGGATCGCCGCCCTTAAGACGTACTACAGTGTTTCCTTCCTCGGCCTTTTTCACTATAATGGCATTAATTTCGTCCTGCTTCATATAATGCCTTCCGCTTCGTTTTCCAGCGTATATTTTTTCGCAGGACTCCTTAGCAGTGTCAAGGATGTCATCGGAAATAAGGTCATCATATATTATGACATCGGCGTTCTGTACAAGATTAAGCCCCCTTACGGTTATGAGGTCGCTGTCAGAACATCCAGCTCCAACTATATGTACAAAGCCCTTCTTTTCATATCCGCTGCCAGAATATTCCTTAAGCAGCTCCTCCACTGTTTCTTCTGATGGTACACTATTCAACGAAAGGCACAGCTCCATACATTCCTTGAAAAACTCGCTCCTTTTTCTGCTGTCTGGTATGCGTTCCTTTGCCAGCGGCCGGATGCTGCTTAAAAAGCCAACGATGCTTTCCATATCCGATGGAAGATTTTTTTCAAGTATGTTCCTGCAGTGGGCTGCAAGATTGGGACTTGCCCCTCCCGTTGATATGCCTATGGAAAGATCACCTTTTTTGTAGAGAGAAGGGAATATAAATCCACAGTTATCCCTGGAATCCACGGCATTTATAAGTATGCCTCTTTTTTGGCAGTAATCAGATATTTCAGAATTCAGCTTCTCATCGTTAGTGGCTGTTATGACAAAAAAAGCTCCGTCAATGTCAGAAAAGGCAAACTTTCTTTTTTCTATATTAAGCGCACTGTATTCAATGGACAGTATCTCAGGACATATATCCTCTGCCACCACATTGATCACAGGCCCATAGGGCATCAGCTTCTTTATCTTCCTGAAGGCTACCTTTCCGCCTCCAACGATAAGGCATTTTTTATTTTCTATATCAATGAAAAAAGGAAAATATCCCATTTTATCTATCCTCTTTCTCAGCTTTCTGGGTAGAGTATGTCAGCCATCTTCTCGTATGCTTCGCCCCAGCGTTCATTGGGTTTAAGGTTGTAGAGATAAGGATCAAGCACGTAGTACCTTCCTTCCTTTACGGCAGTAAGTGTCTGCCAGGCAGGATTTGATGTAAATGTTTCCTCGATGTTTGCGACTGCAGCTTCTTTGTCAGAACCCTGCGGAGTTACGAATATGTAGTCAGGGTCAGCACGCATTATGGCCTCAAGACTGAGATTTTCAAGCAGAGACTCATCACTGTCAGCCACGTTTACACATCCAAGGTTTGCCAGTATTTCTCCACATACATTGCCTTCACTTGTTTTGGCTGTGATGCTTTTTGTAGATGTCCTCATATAAAGTACAGTAGGCGCGCTTCCATCAGCTCTTGCTATGGCAGCATCGATCTGTCCCTGGACTGATGTTCCATTTTTCTCATAAAGGTCGCTTCTTCCGGTTATGTCAGTGCAGATCTTGAGCATATTAAGATAGTCCTCAAAGTTTGATACATCAAAGTATGCACTTGTTATGCCAAGTTCATCAAATGTATCCAGAAGTTCCACATCTGCTGTGGTCTTGACACTGGCTATTATAAAATCAGGGTCAGCACTGAGAATGTTTTCCAGATTGGGTTCTGTTACTTTTCCAGTGTTTACAACATCTTCAGGCAGGTCCAGGTCAAGGGATGACCATGAGTCATCACAGGCACCTACGACACTTCCTCCTGCTAAAAGCCATACGTCGGTAAATGAGCCGATGAGAGTTACAACCCTCTGGGGATTGTCAACGGTTACTTCCCTTCCCATGTCATCGGTGAATGTAACGGCTGTAGTAGATACTTCAGCCTCCTGCTGTGTTTCAGTCTGCTCGTTTTGAGAAGTTGAGCATCCCGTAAAAAGCATACATGCGCTAAGGCATAAAACAAAATTTTTTAAGATCGATTTTTTCAAAAAAATCCTACCTCCTTTTTTTATCTGTGCTAAAAATTTTACAGTATTTTGTCCCTTAATGCAAGGTTTGTTGAAAAAGTGCATAAAAAACCTTCAGGATTTTTGTATTGACATTAATGTGTCACAGTGATAATATACTTGTGAAGTTAATATTGGTCTTCAGGGCAGGGTGAAATTCCCGATCGGCGGTAAAGTCCGCGAGCGTGAAAACGCATGATTTGGTGAGATTCCAAAACCGACAGTATAGTCTGGATGGAAGAAGACAGATACCATATTTTATATGGTTCTTTTGTTTGCATATATGCCCTGAAATGTTTATCATTTCAGGGCTTTTTGTAAGTTAGATTGTTTTTTGCATGCCCTGAAAATATTTTCAGGGCTTTTTTGTTGGGAGATGAGAGCTTGACGGATAATGAATATATGAAAATAGCCATAGATGAAGCGAAAAAGGGAATTGGATATACATCTCCAAACCCGGTAGTTGGAGCGGTCGTCGTTAAAGACGGGAAGATAATATCCAAGGACTATCATCATAAATGCGGAGAATTCCACGCGGAAAGGAACGCGCTTTTAAAGTGTGATGATGCTTCGGGAGCGGACCTGTATGTTACCCTTGAACCCTGCTGCCATCAGGGAAAAACTCCTCCCTGTACGGACATAATCATCGAAAAGGGCATAAAAAGAGTATTTATGGGTTCCAGTGACCCTAATCCTCTGGTAGCTGGAAAGGGCAAGGAAATACTTGAGAAACACGGCATTGAGGTCATAACTGGAGTTATGAAGGATGAATGTGACAGCCTGAATGAAGTATTCTTCCACTACATAACCACAAAAACTCCCTATGTGGTAATGAAATACGCCATGACAGCCGATGGAAAGATAGCCACGGTCACGGGAGCGTCAAAATGGATAACCGGCGAAGAGGCCAGAAACAGTGTACATTATGACAGACACAGATACTCGGGCATAATGGCCGGCATAGGTACTGTGCTTGCTGACGATCCAATGCTCAACTGCCGCATACCTGGAGGGGTCGACCCCGTAAGGATAATATGCGACTCATCCCTTAGAACGCCGCTGGAATCCAACATAGTAAAGACAGCGGGAGAAATACCGACCATAATAGCCACTGTGAGCGGAGACGAAAGCAGATACAGTGAATACGAGAAAAAGAGCGTAAAAATAATAAAAACTTCCCCTGATAACGGCAGAGTAAACCTCAGGGAGCTTATGATAAAGCTAGGAAGCATGAACATAGACAGCATACTTCTGGAAGGCGGGGCAGGACTTAATTTCAGTGCCCTTAAGGCTGGCATAGTAAACAGGGTTAAATGTTATATAGCCCCTAAAATATTCGGAGGAGAGACAGCCAAGACACCGGTTGGAGGAGAAGGCGTTGAACTTCCATCAAATGCATTTATGCTGGGAGAGCCGGAAATAACACACTATGGGGAAGACATCCTTATTGAATGGAAGGTGAGATGATTGTTTACCGGAATAGTTGAAGAAATAGGAACCATCAAAAAAGTTGAAAAGGGAGCTAAATCATCAAAGCTCACCATCGAGGGAAAAAAGATATTTGAAGATCTGAAGCTGGGAGACAGCGTGGCGGTAAACGGCGTATGTCTTACGGTGACTGAATATACGAAAAATACTTTTACGGCAGATGTTATGAATGAGACCCTTTCAAGGAGCAATCTGGGAGATTTGAAAACTGGAAGCAGGGTAGACCTGGAAAGGGCCATGGCAGCTGACGGAAGGTTTGGAGGACATATAGTTTCGGGCCATATAGATGGTACCGGAAGGATAGTAAAAACTGAAAAAGACGACATCGCGGTATGGTATACCATAGCTGCTGACAAGAAGATCATGAAATACATAATCGAGAAGGGCTCCGTCACCATAGACGGCATAAGCCTTACGGTGGCAAGGGTAACGGATACGGATTTTGCAGTGTCCATAATACCCCATACGGCCAAGGAGACCGTCCTGGGATTTAAGAAGCCGGGGGATACGGTAAATCTGGAAAATGATGTCGTTGGAAAATATATAGAGCATTTTTTAACTTTTGAAGATAAAGCCGTACCTGAAAAAAATACGGGTATAACTAAGGACTTTTTATTAAGAGCGGGATTTTAAGGAGGAGAATAAAATGAAAAATTTTAACACCATCGAAGAGGCACTGGAAGATCTCAGAAGAGGAAAAATAATACTTGTTACCGATGATGAGGACAGGGAAAACGAAGGAGACTTCATCTGCTCAGCTGAGGCGGCAACAACTGAAAATATAAACTTTATGGCAGTACACGGAAAGGGCCTCATATGTATGCCCATGAGCGAGAAATACATAAAGAAGCTCATGCTTCCCCAGATGGTCACAAATAACACAGATAACCACGAGACAGCATTTACAGTATCCATCGACCATGTGAGCACAACAACAGGTATTTCAGCTGCTGAGCGTTCCATAACAGCAATGAAATGTGTAGATGAGGACGCAAGACCTGAGGATTTCCGCCGTCCTGGACATATGTTCCCTCTTCTTGCCAAGAAAAACGGAGTTTTAGAGAGAAACGGACATACGGAAGCGACTGTAGACCTTATGAGACTTGCTGGTCTTAAGGAATGCGGCCTCTGCTGTGAGATCATGAGAGACGACGGAACAATGATGAGAAGAACAGAGCTCCTTGACCTTGCTGAAAAATTCAATATGAAAATAATCACTATCAAAGCTCTCCAGCAGTACAGAAAGGTAAATGACCAGCTTGTAGAGTGTGTGGCAAAAACAAAGATGCCCACAAAATACGGCAACTTTACAGCTTATGGATATGTAAATAAACTCAATGGAGAGCACCATGTAGCCCTTGTCAAAGGTGAGATAGGAGACGGAGAGAACGTGCTCTGCCGTGTTCATTCAGAGTGCCTTACGGGAGACGCCTTCGGTTCACTTAAGTGTGACTGCGGCGAACAGCTTGCCCAGGCCATGAGACAAATAGAAAGGGAAGGCAGAGGAGTACTTCTTTATCTCAGACAGGAAGGCAGAGGAATAGGTCTTATAAATAAACTCAGAGCCTATGAGCTTCAGGATAAGGGCCTTGACACCGTAGAGGCAAACCTTGCCCTTGGTTTTGGAGAAGACCTGAGAGAGTATTACATCGGTTCACAGATATTAAGGGACCTTGGCATAAAGACCCTCAGACTTCTTACAAACAACCCTAAAAAGATCGAAGGACTTTCAGATTTCGGCCTTTCCATCGTTGAGAGGGTGCCCATTGAAATGGGAGTTACAAAATATGATGAATTCTATATGAAGACTAAACAGAACAAAATGGGTCATATGCTCCATTTAAAATAAAATTCAAACTAAAGAATAATTGAATGACATAAAACAATACAGGAGGAAAATAAAATGAGAATTTTTGAAGGAAATGTAGTATCACAGGGGATAAAGGTAGGTATCGTCGCAGCCAGATTTAATGAGTTCATCGTATCAAAGCTCGTATCAGGAGCCGTTGACGGACTTAAAAGACATGATGTAAAGGATGAGGACATTGACATTGCCTGGGTACCCGGAGCATTTGAGATTCCCATCATCGCATCAAAGATGGCCGCATCAGGAAAATATGACGCTGTTATAGCCCTTGGAGCAGTAATAAGAGGCTCGACATCACATTATGACTATGTATGTGCAGAGGTTTCAAAGGGAGTTGCCCAGGCAGGACTTCAGAGCGGTGTTCCCGTAATGTTTGGCGTACTTACAACAGACAATATCGAACAGGCCATTGAGCGTGCCGGCACAAAGGCTGGAAATAAAGGCTATGACTGTGCACTTGGAGCAATTGAGATGGTTAACCTTATCAAAGGCATGGGATTATAATGACTTTTGTTTTTGACTATGACGGAACGATACATGACAGTATGAAAATATACGCCCAGTCCTTCAGAAAATGCTGTGAGCTTATGAGGCAGGACGGAGAGAATGTCAGGGATTACTCCGATGAAGAAATAAAAAAATGGATAGGTATGGATGTAAAGTCCATGTGGAACGATTTTCAGCCCGGCCTTTCCGAAGAAAAAAAGAAAAGGTACGGAGATTTTATCGGAGAGAACATGGTGAGCCTTATAAATGAGGGAAAAGCCGTGCTTTATGATCCGGTCCTGGATGTCATTTCTGACATAAGGAAATATGGAAAAACGGTATTTTTAAGCAGTTGCAAAAGGAGCTATATGCAGGCGCATATAAGAGCCTTTGGGCTGGATAAATATTTTGACGGATTCTACTGTACTGAAGACTATGGATTCAAGCCCAAATATGTGATATTTGAGGATATAAAAAATCACTTTGATCCTCCATTTGTCATCATTGGAGACAGATATTCCGACATTGAAACGGCTGTTTTTCATAATACAGCCTCCATCGGCTGTCTGTATGGCTATGGCGGAGCAGGGGAACTGGAGAGGGCAGATATAAAGGTAAAAAATATATCTGAACTTCGGGAAGCCCTTGTTAAAAAAGCCAGTGTTCTGGCAGAATAATATGATAATAAAGGTATATATACTTATATCGGTATATATACCTTTATTTTATTTAAAGATTATTCAATATTGTTATATTGACTTTAATAAAATTAAATGTTATATTAATTTTATTAAAGGAGTGATGAATATGGCTTTAGAATTTATGCCTCCGTGGCTGGCAGGTCTGGAGGAAGAGGATGTGGCGTTCATAAAAAGATTTGTTTTGTCATCGGGCTCCCTTAAGGAAATGGCAAAACAGTATGAAGTGACATATCCAACGGTCAGGCTCAGGCTTGATAAACTCATCGAAAAGATAAAAATGAACGAAAATACCGCTGAAGATCCCTATGTATCTCTTATTAAAAAACTGGCCCTCAGTGAAAAAGTGGACTTTGACGCGGCAAAAATTCTCATCAATGAATACCGTAAATTAAAGGAGGATGACATAAATGGAGAGCAGTGAATTTGTATTTGCAGGGACCATTAATACCATAATCGGACTTTTGATAATTGCAGGAGCGGTGGCTCTTCAAATATTCCTTTCCAGTTCCCAGAGAAAATGGCCGGGACTCATACTGCCGGTGCTGACATTCATATATTCCCTTGTTGGGATTCTCAGCATAGCGGCATTTGGCTCCATGTCTGGCTCTTCGGTGGCAGTGCTCATAATAATGGTGCTCCTCCTTATGAATATACCCACAGCCATACTCCTTGTCATATATTTTGTTGTAAAGGAAAGAAAAAAGAAACACAAAGAGATAAATAAAATGAATATAAAAGACCTCTGATGCCGACAATAGCTGTGGGTGATCGATTTTGAAAAATAATCTAAAAACAGCTTTGATCGGTATAGTAACAGGTTTCGCCAATGGACTTTTTGGCTCAGGCGGAGGGACGATCGTCGTACCCTGTATGGAAAAATACCTGGGAGTGGACGCCCATAAATCCCACGCCACAGCCATAGCTGTCATACTTCCCCTTTCTATCCTCTCAGCGGGGATATATATATTTAAGGCGGATGTGCCCTGGTCCCAGACCATTGCCGTATCCGTCGGAGGCATAATCGGCGGTGTTGCAGGCGCGAAACTTCTTAATAAGCTATCCTCCAGAAAACTTCATATCATTTTTGGCCTGGCAATGCTTGCGGCGGCGGTGAGGATGTTTTTATGATAATAATACTTGCTGCCATAGGACTTGCATCAGGCATCATAAGCGGCATGGGAATAGGCGGAGGAGCTATTCTTATACCAGCCCTTGTTATGATAACAGACCTTAACCAGCAGTCCATTCAGGGCATAAACCTTATTTATTTCATACCGACTGCCATAGCAGCTCTAATCTCCCATATAAAAGACGGAAACGTGGAAAAAAAGGTGGTAAAACCCATAGTTTTATACGGCCTTGCGGCGGCAGCGGCGGGCTCCTTTGTGGCCGTGAGCCTGGACGCAGATATGCTCAGAAAAATATTTGCTGTTTTTCTGGTTTTTATGGGCATTATGGAATTAAGAAAAAAATAATTGTAATATAATTCATATAAGACTATAATTGAACAGAAAAGTATTAATATTATATGGAGAGAATTGCTATGCTGGAAATTTTAAAAGCACTTATTTTTGGTATCGTAGAAGGTATAACGGAATGGCTTCCCATAAGCAGCACCGGACATCTAATACTTCTTAATGAGTTCCTTCCGCTGAAGGTAACAGCTGAATTTTTGGAAGTATTTGAGGTAGTGATACAGCTTGGAGCCATACTGGCGGTGGTACTTATTTTCTGGAGAAAAATATTCCCCTTCAGAAAAGAAAGAGGCCATATAAGGACAGACATGAGAATAATGAACATGTGGTTCAAAATAATCGCAGCCTGTATACCGGCGGCGGTGGTCGGACTTTTGTTCGATGATAAGATAAATGCCCTGTTCTATAATTCCACAACGGTAGGTATAGCCCTTATAGTCTTTGGTATCGCCTTTATCATTATTGAGAACAGGAATCGTCACATGAGGCCTAGAGTCAGACGTCTCAGTGACATTACATACCAGACGGCCCTTATAATCGGACTGTTTCAGCTCATAGCAGCTGTTTTCCCTGGAACATCCCGTTCAGGAGCAACCATAGTCGGAGCCCTTCTCATTGGAGTTTCAAGGACAGTTGCGGCTGAGTTCACATTTTTCCTGGCCATACCCGTTATGTTTGGAGCAAGTCTTTTAAAACTCGTGAAATTCGGATTTGCTTTTCAGGGAAACGAGATAGCCATATTACTGGTGGGAATGATATCAGCATTCATCGTATCTGTCATCGTCATAAGATTTTTGATGGCTTACATCAAAAAACATGACTTCAAAGTATTTGGATGGTACAGGATAGTGCTTGGTATAATAGTTCTTTTATATTTTGGTTTAGCAAAGTGATATAACATTGAACGGTACATAGGTACCGTTCTTTTTTTGAATATTTTTATTTCCCTCATTGCATGAACGGCTTAAATACATTATGTTAAAAAAGAAGGGAGTGATTGCCTTGGCTGATGAATATAAAAAGGATTTTAAGGCCATGCTTAATGATAGTAAGGGCATGCCTAAGATACAGATAATTGAAGATGAAAAGACCATTGAAAAATACGGTGGAAACCGGATGTATTTTGCTCCTCCCATGGATTATGACAAGGTGATGAGACGCATACCAGAGGGAAAACTGACCACCGCCGTAGAAATACGCAAATACTTTGCCAGCCTTAATGATGCTGATTTTACGGACCCCATGACCGCGGGAATATTCATATCCATAGCCGCCTGGGCGTCATTTCAGAGGGAAAATGATAAAACTCCCTATTGGCGCACATTAAAAGCAGGGGGAGAACTTAATCCTAAATATCCAGGAGGGGTGGAAGAACAGAAGAGATTACTGGAGGAAGAAGGACACCGTATAATCAAAAGGGGAAGAAAAAATATAAGATATTTTGTGGAGGACTATGAAAAAAGTCTTTTTGACCTTGATCGATGATGTCTGCTGCAGGCCTGCCCGTTTTGTATTGAAATTATAAATTTATGTATTTTGTATTAAATATCAGGGCTCTTGTTTTCAAACAGTCTAAAATTTGGTATACTAAATTTATATATTTTTTGGAGTGATCGTATGAAATTTGCTGATGAGCTTTATGTTGGTAAAACAATATATGATACGGCCTCGGTCATCAGCCTGATGAAAGAGGGAAAAACTGCCTCAGGGGTATTTTGTGTATGCAAAAAGGAAAATGGCAAATTTTCCTATGAAATAATGGATACGAGGGAACTCCTTAAGGAACGCAACAGGGATAAATACACCGTTTACGGCATAGCTGCCGGAAAGAGGGAAGCCTTTGAGGTTTTAAGGACAATAGTGGAGGAAACACATGCGTACTGAAAAGATCATTACTTTTATTTCCGCTGTGGCACTGGTGGTAATGCTCCTTCTTACCGCTGTTTCACAGGCTGTTTTTGGAAATATGGATTATTTCCGGAGGGAATTTGAAAAATATGATGTGACCCAAAACATAGATATGGAAATGGATGACATAATGTATGTTATGGACGAGCTTATGGACTATCTCCATGGTGACAGGGCTGACCTTAACGAAATAGTGACCGAAGTAAACGGAGAAACAAGGGACTTTTTCAGCGACAGGGAAAAGACCCATATGGCTGACTGTAAGGTGTTGTTTGATGGAGGATTTGCCGTAAGGAGAGGGGCTGCAGTTATTTTTGTACTGACGGCTCTGCTGCTAATCATAAAAAAGAAGTTTTCACTGAAACGTCTTTTGAAATATGCTGCGGTCTTTTCAATAATAATAGCTGCTGCGGCCGGAATCGTAGCCATAGCCGCATCCATTGACTTTAACGCATGCTTTATAGTGTTTCACAAGCTGTTTTTTAATAACGACCTATGGATACTGGACCCGGCTGAGGATCTGGTCATAAATATACTGGTGGAGCCGTTTTTTGCCGATATAGCTTTAAAAACAGCCCTTTACTGTGCGGCAGTTCTGGCTGTTATAATAGTGACCGGCATTGGGCTTTCACTGTCTGATAAAAAGAGGAGAAATCTATGACATTGCTGCTGACTATACTGAAAACAGTAGGAAAGGCACTGCTTTGGATAATTGCCGTCCTATTCATACTTCTTCTGGTCATCATATTTTGTCCCATATTTTACGAAATAACGGGAGAAAAATATGATAAGGCCAGGACAGAGGCCAAGATCAAAGCTCTTTTTGGTATTTTGAAAATAGATCTTGGGTATGATAAAAACGGTATGTCCGTGGCTGTAAAAATTTTTGGAAAGAAACTTAAGGCCTTTGATGATGGTGAAGGAACTGAACCGGAGAAAGAGCAGAAAAAAGCCGAAAACAGTAAGGGACCGGAGAAAAAGGCTTCTGAGAAAAATGCCGAAGAAAATGAAAAGACTAAGGCTTCACAGCCTGTAAGCTCCAAAAAGGAAAGCTCAGTTAAAAAGCCCAGGCCTGAGATAAGGTCCATACCAAAGGAAACTGATAAAAAAGATGATGGAAATGACAATATAAAAAGGAATATCCCTGAAAGGAAGTCAGCTGAAGTAATACCCAGGCAGAGTTCTGCTGCATATAGGAAAGCTGAGGACGAGAAGGAAAAAACCATCGTAACGGCTGAATGGGAAAATGCTGAGGCTGAGGAAAAAGAAATATCAGTCAGAAAAATAAAGCTTTCCGAGGCAGAGGCGCCAAAGGAGCCTAAGAAGTTTGATAATGTCCGGATAAAATATGTTAAGATGCCTGATGAAAATACCGATGGCGAAAATGGTCCTAAAAAGGATAAAAAGAATAAGCAGAAAAATGACAGTGCAGGAAGCGGAGAGAAAAAAGACAGCAGGGAAAAACATAATGGAAAAGATATAAAAGACATTGACGAGAGTGAAGAAAAAGAGCCGGAAAGGCTTGATTTTCAGTATTTTAAAAATATGCCTTCTTCCGAGAGGAAAAAGCTGTTTAAAGCTGTCATAAGGCTTTTGAAGTCATTGTTTAGAAGTGTGAAGCCCAGGGACTTTTATTTAAAGGGCAGACTGGGATTATCTGATCCGGCTCTTACGGGGCAGATAGTTGGAGCGGCCTGGGCCATAGGCGGAGCACTCAATAAAAGGATAGAGATAAAGGCAGTTTTCGATGAGGAGATAATCGAAGGTGAATTTAAAATAAAAGGACATATAGTCCCTGCCTTTATGATGTTTTATATAATAAGATTTATAGCCGTGAAGCCGGTTAGAAAAATAATAATACTACTGATAAAGGGTGATAGAAATGGCAAATAACACAGTAAATAATCTTGAGATCTTAATGAATAAAATCGAAGATTTCGTATCTTCCAAAACCGTTGTAGGTGAAGCTTTGAAGGTGGGAGATGTAACGCTCATACCGCTGGTAGATGTTTCGGTTGGTGTTGGAGCCGGCGGAGCTGAAAATGGAGCAGGAGGCGGAGGCCTTGGAGCTAAAATAACCCCCAGTGCCGTCATAGCCATAGTAAACGGCAGTGTACAGCTTGTGAACATCAAAAATCAGGATGCCGTAAGCAAACTCATAGATATGGCTCCTGGAATCGCCGCAAAGCTCAACTTTGGTTCGGCTTTCGGAAAGAAGAACAGTGATGATGCTAAAGAGGAGACGGTTTTTGAGGAAAAGACCATAGTTGAATAATACTGGGGAAGAACATGACGCTTATAGAATTCTTTGATAAAGATACCATAAAAAATATACTTGCCGTGCTCACGCTAAAGCCTGAGAGAGTAGTATATATATATGATTCTGCCATAAGTGACACTAAATATTTTACGGCGCTTAAAAAATGTTTTAAAAAGCATATCTCAAACATATGTGTTGAGAGGATACCGGTGGATATAAATGACGTCGGGGATATTTATAATAAGACATGCGGAGTCATAGAAAAATATAAAAACTGTGCCATGGAGCTTACGGGCGGCAGTGAGCTTATGATGATAGCCGGGCATAAGGCTGGTCTGGATAAAAAAATAAAGATGTATTATACGGACATAGCTGCCGGAAAAATGATGGATATAGATGATCCTGATTTTGAGATGAAGACCGAGCAGCTGACCCTGGATGACTTTATGGATGCCAAGGGTGCTGAATTTGTTGGAGAATCCCATAGGGAGCCGGATGAGAAAAATTATGACGACATACTGAATATGTGCCATTACATATTCAGAAATTTGAGAAACTGGAGTTATACATGCGGATATCTGCAGGCGGCGGTCTCAGTAATGGAGTATGGACTTCAGTTTTCGGCAAATATATCATTCCTGCATAAGGACGGAAGACATTACAGACCTGATAAAAATATGCTGGAAATGTTTGAAAAGCATGGATTTATTAAAAATTTAAGCATCACAAATAACCGGGTGAATTTTTCATTCAGCTATCCTGAGGCAAAGACATATATGACTACCTATGGACTTTGGCTGGAAATGTATGTTTTTATCAGTGCCAAAAGACTTAATAGATTTTCCGATGTAAAACTTGGAGCAATGATAGACTGGGATGCCTATGATGATATAAGGACAGCCGGTAATGAAATAGATGTGATAATCATGGAAAATTCCATACCGGTTTTCATATCATGTAAGCTTAGGGGGATATCAACGCCTGATATAAACGAGCTTTATATCCAGAAAAAACGCCTGGGAGGCTGGTTTTCCAAGGGAGTTATAGTAACTTCAGGCGATGACAAAATAAAAAATACGGGGACCTTTAAAAAAGCTGAAGAGTTTGGTATAATAGTTCTCGACAGAAAAGACATAAAGAGCCGCGACTTTGGGGAGAGGTTATACAGTGCCGTTACGGGGCAGGATATAGTTGCCTTGAAATGGCGCAGAGTATAACAGCGGCATTTAAAAACAATGGGGAAAGGGAGTAACTGCATATGAGTATTGAAAACGAAAAGGTAAGGGTGCCTTTTTACTGCAGCTGGATATTTATTATCATCGTGACTGCATTGATATGGCCCCTTGGGGCTATGCTTGTCTGGAGAAGGGGACAGTACAGCCGAAAGACTTGTCTGAATCTTGGACTTATTTCTATAGTATTTGGAATAGTTCTAATGGTGATCGCCATTGCCATCGCCTATATCCTTGGAGATTCCTATATGGCTTTCTGTGCTATATACGGAGTGTGCGGCGTAGTTTTTGCCAGAATGGGATATGAGGCATATAAAAAGGCAAATATCTACAGGAAGATAATATTTGAGGTTGAGGATGAAGGAACACTTATGGTCCCCATGCTTGCCGATGAGATAGGTATGCCTGAAGTGGAAGTTATAAAAAATCTTGAGGCTATGTTCAAGAAGAATCTTCTTCCAGACTACGAACTGGCAAGAAATAATAAAAAACTTGTTAAAAAATAACATGGATATTCTGAGGCTTCCCGTATTTTTACGGGAAGTTTTTTGTATGACTGTAAGGTTACGGGGCAATTATAATACTTAGATATCGGTTAAAATAACAGCATATTCATTGACTTTTAAAGGTGCCTTTAGTATAATTACGAAGTCAAAAAGATAGGAGGAAAGGCTACTGATGAAAAAAAGATTATTAGCCGTATTTATTGCCGCGCTTATGGCTTTGGCTTTTACCGGCTGCGGCGGTTCTGGCGAGGATAACAGCGATTCAACTACGACTACAGAGGAAAATACTCAGACAACATCTGAAAGCTCCGTATCACAGGAGGATAACAGCGATCTTACAAAGATATCACAGTCTGAAATAGACTCTCTTTCTGACAGTCAGTTTTATGTGGCAAATTCCACAGGCGGAGAAATAAAGGAACTTTATATTTCGGAAACAGGTAAAGAAGAATGGGGAAATAATCTTCTTTCATCTTCCATTTCCAACGGACAGAAGGTAATTGTATCCGCAAATGGTGTAGAAAGCGGAAAAACCTATGACATCCGTATAGTTGACGGAAACTCAAGCACTGTAGAGTATTATAATTTTGATATAGCTTCAACGGTCCAGGTGACGTTCTATGAAAACGCACAGTGTGACGTTTCAACTATTTGATATTATTTAAAATCAAAGCCCCGCTTCCATTTGGAAGCGGGGCTGCTTTTATCTTATACATTAAATCTGAAAAGGATAACATCTCCGTCTTTTACGACATACTCTTTGCCCTCGGAACGTACAAGTCCCTGCTCCTTTGCGGCATTATATGAACCAAGACGCATAAGGTCATCATAGCTTACTACCTCAGCACGGATAAAGCCTCTTTCAAAGTCACTGTGGATCTTTCCTGCGGCTCCGGGTGCCTTTGTACCCTTTGTTATTGTCCATGCCCTTGATTCAGTAGGACCGGCTGTAAGGTAGCTTATAAGTCCGAGAAGTTTGTAGCTGGCAGCGATAAGTCTGTCAAGACCGCTGGTATTTACACCAAGGGCAGCTAAAAATTCTTTTTTCTCATCATCGTCGAGCTCAGCAATTTCTTCCTCTATCTTAGCGCAGAGTACGAATACTTCTGAGCCTTCATTCTGGGCATATTCCCTTACCTGTTTTACAAACTCATTGCTCTGGCCGTCATCGGCAAGATCGTCCTCTGTTACATTGGCTGCATAAAGCACAGGTTTTTCAGTAAGAAGAGTAAGGCTCTCAACAAATGCCTTATCATCAGGGTCATCAAACTCGATGAGACGGGCGGGTTTTCCGTTTTCCAGGCCATCTCTGAGTTTTTCGAGGATGGCGGGTTCTTTTCTGAGGCTCTTGTCGCCCTGGGCAGCCTTTGTTGTTTTTGCTATCCTTCTTTCAAGTATCTCAAGGTCTGAGAATATGAGCTCAAGGTTTATGGTCTCTATATCCCTTACAGGATTTACTGAGCCGTCCACATGTACCACATTTGCGTCTTCAAAACAGCGTACTACATGCACGATGGCATCTACCTCTCTTATGTGTGAAAGGAATTTGTTTCCAAGACCCTCTCCCTTGCTGGCGCCCTTAACAAGACCTGCAATGTCAACAAATTCGATAACGGCAGGTGTTATCTTGGCTGAATTATATAATTTAGCAAGGTTGTCCACTCTTTCATCGGGCACGGCAACTATTCCGACATTGGGATCTATCGTACAGAAGGGGTAGTTTGCGGCTTCAGCCTTTCCTGATGTCATGGAGTTGAAAAGCGTGCTTTTTCCGACATTGGGAAGACCTACGATACCTAATTTCATATATATTACATCTCCTTAATTTTTTCCTCTGCTTTAAAACAGTTATTCCGAATCTTCCGTTTATAAAATAAAACGGTACAACAGTCAATTATATCAGATAAGGCTCCTTCTCTCAAGGACTTTTTAAGACAATAAATTTTGACAGATATAAAAAGCCATAATATATGGATCCATTGAAAAATGTATCAACAAGCATACAAGACTATGTCCGTACAGCTTTACCATTTCCTGTTTTTCCAGACAGCGATAAATGTTATCAGAATTAGCATGGCGGCCGTAAATATGGTGGATGCCCATACGACAGGGCTTCCGCCGGAAAGTATCTGAACGATGGTAAGTACAGACGCCATTATGGAAATGATACCAAAGGCAGTGATGATATTTACAACGGTCTCACTCTTGGCATGGTCTATCTCATCCTGATGGGATGTGAGAATATTTACCTTTGAACTGATGTCATCTATGGCTGTGGAAATATCATTAACCTGAAGCAGATGGGCATAGATCTGTTTGACATTGTGCCATCTGGATAAATTGGCAGGAGTGACTGTGCCAAAGGCCTGAAATTCCAGCATCATATTTTTTAGTTTTTTGATCTGTCCTTTTTTAACACTGGCTATAAGTTCAGTAAAACGCAGACAGGTATATTTTTCATAAAGAGATAAAATAACAACGGGCAGGCCGTCATTGGCCTGGTCATTTCTCTGGGAGATGAAATCCATTGTCTCATCGGCCGTTACATAGGCTATCATCTGGGAAGATATGCAGCAGCCCCAGCGGTAGGTGTTGAAGGCCTGGTTTTTTACCGAATAAACGTAGTGTATATCCTCCTCTGCTGTGTCCTCCATAGTTGAGTCTATGGGCATCATTTTGTGGAGGTTAAATGTTATTTTCTGCATTTTATCCAGGGTGTCAAAACGCTCAGGAACAACAGCGAATATATATGTGTATGCATCCAGAAGATAGGATGTATCTCCGTCAAAAAACTTTTTCAGCCCCAGTGGTGTGAGAAAGGAGTCCAGCCATTCCTCCATGGAAAATAGGTGTTTATCTTCTTTTTCATCCACCCAGTAAAAAGACGCGGGATTATATGCCGAACCTGGATTGCATACTGACCTCAAAGTATCCATTTCGTCAAAGGATATGCTGAGGCAGAGAAAAGCAACCTGTGTATGGAAGACATAAATATATGATGAGGCCAGCTCGAAGGGATAGTCATTTCCGTCCTTTGAAACGATAAATGACCGGCAGGAAGATGACTGATCCTCAAACAGGCAGTTCGTGAGCTCATCACAGCCTACCTCATAGCAGGTCCCAACGGAAGAAGAATTGGACCGCTCAAGCATCCTTTTGATGTTTTCGTTAAGGTCCATGGTAGTGACAGGTCTATAGGTGCCTATTTTTTCTATGTATGACCATTTGAAAGATGACTCATCATATTTTAGTGGAATGACCAGAAAACTGCCATAAAGCACCTGGCGTTCTGAATTAATGTCCGACATGTAAATTCCCCCTTTTAATATAATTTCATAATATCAAAAAGGAAATAATATGGCAATAGCAGGAAAACACAGCGTTTAAAAGCCATTGGCGGAGCTGCTGCCTCAATAATGTTTTTTAGAGCCATAAAGTAGAAATATAAAATCCAATTAATGAATATATTACCTCTGAGGGAAAGAATGTTTTCACATACCAAGGAGGAGTTAGTGTTGCAGAGATGGAGTTTCAATTATAAGCTTTTTTTCAAAAAAAATATGGCAGGACTTCTGGTACTGGCTCTTTTTGGGATATCAGCGGTATCGTGGGACAGGGGGCTGCTTATGAAAAGCATAGCTCTTTCGGAGATAATACCGGGAAGCAGTGTATCACCTGCGATGATAACAAAAATATATGCTGCTGAAAAGGACCATAGGGTCATAGTACAGACAGAGGGAGAAGAACAGGAAGAAACTGAAGAGACCCAGGAAAACGAAAAGTCCGAGAAAGAAAAGATGGAATATGATGATGGAACGCTCTTTGTAATGTCAGATCAGGAAAAAGCCGATTATTCAGACATAAATTATCTCAAAAAGAATATATACATAGTTGATTCAGCCACGGATGTGCTGGAAGGAGAGCTGGACGGAGAAAAATTTCTTAATACGGATTTTTCCATAGACAATAACGTTGACGGACCTAAGGTACTGATATTCCATACCCACTCCCATGAAGGTTTTGCGGACAGTGATATGTCCGCAAGTCTTGATGAGGGTATAGTTGGAGTTGGTGAGCATCTTAAGGACATACTTGAAAATGAATACGGTATAGAGACCATGCACTGCACAGAAAGTTTTGATTATGTAGATTCAAAAATGACGACGACGGGAGCCTATGAAAGGATGGAGCCAGTCATACAGAAAATACTTGATGAGAACCCTTCCATACAGATCGCCATAGACCTTCACAGGGATGGTGTGGCCGATGATACTAAACTCGTTACGGAAGTTGACGGAAAGCCAACGGCGCAGATCATGTTTTTTAACGGTTTGTGCCGTATATATGATAATGGAAATCTTGTGCCGACGGCAGGACTGGATAACCCGAATCTGGAAGACAACCTGGCGTTCAGCTTTGCTATGAAATACGCAGGAGATAAGCTTTATCCGGGATTTGTCAGAAAAAATTATTTAAAAACCTATAGATACAGCCTTCATATGCTGCCAAAGTCGCTGCTGGTGGAAGTTGGGGCTCAGACCAACACAAAGGAAGAGGCAATGAATGCCATGGAACCTCTGGCAGAAATTCTTA
>JAHZAW010000027.1:11997-24735 GCA_019423725.1 Clostridiales bacterium | reverse complement strand
TGGCTGTGATCAATAAAAACACATAATTTTATATCAAATGCAAAAATTAAATAGCGGAAGATGACGGCTGATGAAAAATATTTTAGGGAATGGTATAACAGTTAATATAATAAATATTTCTTCTTTTTAATAAACATTTTAGGTTTGTCCTCTTTCAATTGTCGGATTTTATATTATAATAGACGAAAGAGATATCCGTATTATGGAAAGGGGAGTCGATATGTCATCAGAGAATAAAAATGGTGAGAATAAAAACAAAAATGATAAGAAACTGCTGCTTATTCTGGCGGTTTCGGCACTGGTGTTTACTCTTGCGCTGAATTATTTCCTTGGAAAAAATTCTATGTCTGATATTTCCGAGGTAAAATATAGTGAATTTATCGAAATGCTCGATGAGGGAAAGATCGAGGAAGTCAAGTTTGAAGGATCAATAATAAACTTCACCCTTAAGGAAGATGAAAACAGCCAGGGAGAGGCTAAAAAGCAGTATTACACTGGATATATCAGCAATCCTGAACTGCTCAGCAAACTTGATGAGCAGAATGTAATTTATGATGCTCCTCCGGATATGACAAATCCCGTTGTTACATTTTTTGTGGAGTTTGTGCTCCCGCTGCTGTTTTTCTATGCGGCAGTGATGCTGGTAATGAGATTCGCCATGAAAAGAATGGGCGGAGGCTTTGGAAAAAGCAATGCCAAGATGTATGTTGAGAAGGAGACAGGTGTTACCTTTGCAGATGTGGCAGGGGAGGAAGAAGCCAAGGATTCCTTGAGGGAAATAGTTGATTTCCTCCACAGGCCTGAAAAATATACGGAAATAGGTGCGAAACTGCCCAGAGGAGCACTGCTTGTGGGACCTCCGGGAACAGGAAAGACCCTCCTTGCCAAGGCCGTTGCCGGAGAGGCTAAAGTGCCTTTTTATTCCCTCAGCGGCTCAAGTTTTGTGGAGATGTTCGTAGGTGTAGGAGCTTCAAGGGTAAGGGATCTTTTTAAGGACGCCCTTTCTAATGCACCATGCATAATTTTCATTGATGAGATAGACGCCATCGGAAAGAAAAGGGACAGCGTTCTTGGCGGAAATGATGAAAGGGAACAGACCCTTAACCAGCTGCTGAGTGAAATGGACGGTTTTGACGTAACCAAGGGAATAGTTGTCATTGGAGCCACCAATAGACCGGAAGTCCTGGATGAGGCGCTTCTTAGACCAGGAAGATTCGATAGAAGGGTAGTTGTAGACAGACCTGACCTTAAGGGAAGGGAAGATATACTCAAGGTACATCTTAAGAATGTAAAGACCGTCGATGACTTGGACCTTAAACAGATAGCCCTTGGAACATCAGGATGTTCCGGAGCTGACATTGCCAATATGGTAAATGAGGCTGCCCTCAGAGCGGTTCGTGAAGGCAGGGAAAAGGTAATGCAGGAGGACCTCATGGAGGCCATAGAACTTGTCATTGCCGGAAAAGAGAAAAAGGACAGGATAATGACCGAGAAGGAAAGAAAGATCGTGGCATACCACGAAGTCGGCCATGCCCTTGCCATTGCCTGCCAGAAACATACCCAGCCTGTCCAGAAGATAACCATCGTGCCCAGGACCATGGGTTCTTTGGGATATACCATGCAGATGCCTGAAGAGGAAAGATATCTTATGACCAAGGATGAGATGCTGGATGAAATAACCACATTTCTTGCCGGAAGGGGAGCGGAGGAGATAATATTCGACACCGTGACCACAGGAGCCTCAAATGATATCGAGCGAGCCACAGAGCTTGCCAGAGCCATGGTAACGAGATATGGTATGAGCGATACATTTGATATGATGGCCCTTGAGAAGGATAATAATATGTATCTTAACGGAAGGACATCCATGACATGTTCAGATGAAACAGGTTCCAGGGCAGACGCTGAGGTTTTATCTATAATAAAATCATGCCATAAAAAGGCACTTGATATTTTAAGGGAAAATACAGAGGCACTTCATAAAATAGCCGCTTTCCTTATTGAGGAAGAGACCATAAGCGGTGAAAAATTTATGGAAATTTTCAACAGTGTAAAAAATGGTGCTGAAGAATCAGATAAAACTGAGAAAACAGAATAAACAGTATTCATTATAACGGCGGGACATATCCGCCGTTATATTTTTGTTCTGATGGAGTTTTTGGTGCATATTTATAATCATAAGTTTTATATTTTAAGTAAAAAAATCTATTTTTTTAGTGCAATATAATATTTTATGTTATATAATCATAATCAGGATATTATTACTCATCAGGGGGAGATTATATATGAAAAAATATGTGTTGACTGCACTTACAGCAGCAGTTTGTTTAACAGTTTCCTCTGTCGGATACGGAGCTGTATTTTCCGATATAGGAAGCAGTCTGAAATGGGCTGAAAGCTACATAAACAGCGTTTATGAAAGCGGCCTTATGGTAGGCGATTATAACAGCAGAGGAGCCCGTGTTTTCAGGGGAAGTGAAAATATTACATATTCTGAAGCGGCTCAGCTTGTTTACTCAATGACGGTAAAATCAGGATTTGCCACAGATGTTACAGACCTTGGAATAAACAGGTATTCCATGGAAATGGCAAATGAAGGTATAGATGACTGGGCTGAAAAAGCCGTGGCATTCTGTATGGAAAAGGGTATAGTATCATCCTATGACCTTACAAAATTTAAGGATAACGGACAGGATGTTAAAATATCCAGGGAAGATATGGCGGTAATGTTTGGAAAAGCTCTGGCGCTCAGCTATTCTCTTTCAACGGGAACATCCCTGGCCTTCAATGATACTTGGAATATTTCAGCTTCAGCAAAACCCTATGTGGAGCTTTTAAATAAGCTTGGAATAGTTTCAGGGGATAATAATAATTTTAATCCTAAGGCAAATATAACAAGGGCTGAGACAGCTGTGCTCGCATCAAAGACCTTTGATATTATGAAACAGAAGATAGTGACAAATCCTGAATCAGGATATACCCAGACATCTGGTACAGTCGTATCCGTTTATGAAAGCAACGGCACCTATGTTCTCAGACTCACAACAGCTGACGGCGTAGCTGGATTCGTCCTTACGGATGCCACACCCGTATACAATAACGCCAGCAGCAATGTGGGCCCCTCAGGACTTGGACTTGGCGATTCAGTTACAGTATATTCCAGCGGGGCCAATATCGCTAAGGTAAACATAACGAAGGATATAGTTACTACCCCTGGAAATGTAAACATGCCCCAGTACACAAGCACAATCAAGGATAAGGGCGAGCTCATCAGCGCCGGAGAATATAAGATAGGCCTTATCGATAAGAGGGGCGACAGAGTATATTACACCGTTGCTAGAGATGCTAAGATAACCCTTGATGGAAAGACAGCTACCCTCAGACAGCTTTCTGACAGGGTAAAGGGTGATTCATATGTGGAAGTTACCGTTGAACTTAATTCCTCAACTCAGGAAGCTAATGTAGTTACTGCCGTTGAGCAGAAGTATACCAGCGATACCGAAGGTAAGATAAAGAACATCAATAAAAGAAGTATATCGATAGAATCAGGTTCAAAAAACTATTCATATGATATGGCTGACAGTGTTACCGTAAAATATAATGGAAGCTCAAGTGGATTAGAAAGTCTCATAGACATATTTGATGACCTTACCGGAAGCAAATATATCGACGTTGAGCTTACCCTTAACAGCAGCAAAGAGGTAACTAAGATAGTTGCTGAAAGCAGTACATATGATCCTGATGCTAAGGATAAAGAGTACAGCGGAACAATTTCTGATCTTACAAGTACAAAAATTAAAGTCGGTTCCAAGACCTATGATCTTGCAAGTTCCGTGAGGGTAGATGTAGTTGTCGGAGATGACAGCATAGATGATATCAGTGACCTTAAAGACTATGTTAATAATGGAGACATCGTGATCAAAGCTGATGTAACCGTTAAGAACAGCCAGGTAACAAGGATAGATGGTTATGTCAGCGAGATAGAGGGAGACCTCACATTTATGACCGTAAGCAATGACAGATACCCTAGAGGAGAAATGGGAGTAAATATGTCTGGAAATGTAGATCAGATAAGATTCCATTTCGATGAGGACACAAGGATAAGCATTGACGGAACAGATTATGATGATATAAATATAAATAGTCTTAAGAATCTTGTTAACAAGGGCAGCGGAATATCAAACGTGACCGTTAAGTTTGATGATGACGGACTTGCCACATCAGTAAAAGACTGATGATGCCTTGACAAACAAATAGCATAAAGATAATCGAGCCACATAGGACAATGTCTTATGTGGCTTTCGTCTGTTTTAGATAATAGATGTATTGGGTCAGAGGTAAAATATTTCTGGAGAAATGTTATAGCATGATATGACAGCTTATTATATTTAAAAAGTTACTGGCTGTTGGTTTAAATAAATGGCATAAATATTTTTTTGTGTGGTACTGCAATATATAGCAGACATAGTGTATTGGCATCAGTTTTCCTATAAATTATTTTAATGGAAATTTTACGATGATTGATGTCCCTTCCTCTGAACTTTTTTCGACCCAGACAGACCCTCCATGTACATTGGCTATCTCCCAGACTAAAGAAAGGCCAAGGCCGGCTCCGCCATATATCCTGCTGCGGGACTTATCAACACGGAAAAATGGATGAAAGATGCTCTGCTGGTATTTTTCCGGGATCCCAAATCCTGAATCCATAATGCGTATCATAAGATTTTGGGCTTGATGGAAAATAAAAATTTTTACACTGCCTCCTGGGCTGTTATATTTTATGGCGTTTTCCGTTAAATTAAACAATAGCCTGTATATGAGAGTATCACTTCCATTCATTTCAGCATCGCCAGACCTTTCCAGAGATATGCCTCGTTCTTCTGCTAAGGGAGCAAGGTCAGTGAATATTTCTTCTATCATCGGACCGAGCTGGATAAGATCAGTGCGCAGAACCGAATGAAGGCTGCTCATTTCAAGGAGAGTCTTTGACATCTGTGACAGACGCTCTGTCTGTTCACGAAGCAGTCTGAGAAAATCCGCTGTTTCTGGAAGTACGTCAGGATGCTCGGCAGAAAACAATTCCAGCTGCGCCTGCATGAGCGCCAGAGGGGTTCTAAGCTCATGGGCAGCATTGCCGGTAAACTGTCGCTGAGTTTCAAAGGCAAGATTCAGACGTTCCAGCATCTGATTAAAAGAGCAGCTCAGATGCCGGAATTCGGGAAGCGTATCCTCATCAAGTTTTATGTCAGCCAGATTATCCATCCGCACTTTTTCGACCTTAGATGAAAAATTTTTAAGGGGTTTAAGAGCTCTTCCGCTGACAAAATAGGCGAGTACACCGCTGAGCAAAGTTACAGCCGCTGTTATATGCCAGTTCGTCATACAGAAGTCCTTTTGTGCTTTATGAATGGCTTGGTTTATATCATCCTCATCAAGACCAGATGAGTATTGATGGGATGGATCTGAGTTATCATAGGCATTGTTTTTAATGTGCTCCTCTACAAAAGTGCCTATGGAATCCATGTATTTGATACCTGAGGAACATAGCAGAAGTTTCATTGATATACAGGTCACACAAATAAGTATGGCGGTCATGAGTGTTATCCGCCATTGCAGTGATAGATGCCTCATGTCCGTGTTCCTCCCATAATATAACCTTCTCCGATGCGGTTGCGTATGGGGTCATAGCCAAGAGCAGTCCTTAATTTTTTGCGAAGGGCAGATATATGCACTCTGATGGAATTGCTGAAATTATCGACACTGTTGTCCCATACATGTTCCATCAGTTCCTCCTGGCTGACGGGACGCCCCTGGTGAAGCATCAAATACTCTATTATGCCGGTCTCTTTGCGTGTGAGAGTCAGTGCTTTTCCGTTGACAATGGCGGCCCTTGCCTTTGTATCAAATGTAAGAGAGCCGCATGTAAGTATAACATCCGGCTGGATAAATTGACGCAGAGTAAGGCTCCTGATACGCGCCTCTAATTCCGCCAGATGAAAGGGCTTTGATAAATAGTCATTGGCGCCCGCATCTAAACCTTCGACTTTATCGGAAACTTCGTTGCGTGCGGAAAGTATCATGACACGGGTATCCCGGTCTGTTTTACGCAGTGTGCGGAGCACGCTCATTCCATCCAGACCTGGAAGATTCAGGTCCAGAAGTACCAGGTCATACTTTTCTGTATTCAAAAGTTCAAGGGCGGCCTCTCCATCATAACAATAGTCTACACTGTATGCCAGACGTCGGAGGCTCCGGACGATGGTCTCACACAAATCTCGTTCATCTTCAATTACTAAAAGGTGCATGACAGATTTCCTCCTTATTGTACGATTTATAGATATGATGTATCTACTATTTTGACTATATCAAATGGACATAAGGTTTTTGTTAAGTTTTTATGCTTAACAGTAATTTTAACTGTTTTGATGTATTATGATGGCACATAAAAACTTGACTGAACTTAAAGGCAGATGTCCATTTATATTGACCAGTCTTTTGATGTGATATATTCTGAAACGATGGGTATAGGCTGGGATATTTTTATTTCAGCCAGCAGAAAGCTGATCTGCCTGTGGACGGAATATGGACGTAAGCCTGAAAAATATGCCCTTGTGCGGCAGGAAAACAGGAGGTTAGTGCAGTGTATAAAAAATTGATGGTCATAATCACCGCTTCAGTACTTCTGCTGAGCAGCTGTATGGCCCGTGGTGATGGAACGAAGAAAACAGAAATGATGGAAAGTAATAATAAATCAACTGGAGATACTATAGAAATGAAAGATAAGGAGGGCATGTATATGGATACAACAGAAAATGTGATATACCTGGCCGGCGGCTGCTTCTGGGGGATGGAATACCTCATGCAGTCCATACCAGGAGTTATAGACGCTCAAAGCGGCTATGCCAATGGAACTTGTGAGGCTGACGCCAATTATGAGAAGGTATGTAAAGGAAATACAGGATTCAGAGAAACGGTACGTGTGGAGTATGATCCACAGCAGGTAAGTCTTGATGCTCTGCTGCTGGCCTACTTTTATGTGATCGACCCTACGGTCGAAAATAGACAGGGCAATGACCGCGGCACACAGTATCAGACCGGCGTTTATTATACCAATGATACAGCAAAGGAAACCGTTGAAAGGATAGCTGAAATAGAACGTGGACGCAGCAAAAAGTTTTTTGTTGAGATAGGACCGCTCGTAAACTTTTATCCCGCTGAGGAGTATCACCAGGATTATTTGGAAAAGAATCCTTTTGGATACTGCCATATCCCCATAGATGAAATTAAGCTGTTTTCCCAGTTGCATATAGATCCGGGAGATTATCAGAAACCGGCGGCAGAGGCCATTCGTGATAAGCTCACAAAGGAGCAGTATATGGTCACTCAAAAAAACGACACAGAGAAACCATTTGAAAATGAATACTGGGATAAGTTTGAAAAGGGGATCTATGTTGATATAGTCACCGGTGAACCGCTGTTTTCATCAACGGATAAATTTGAGAGCAGCTGTGGATGGCCGGCATTTTCAAAGCCCATAGAATCACCGGCGGTCATTGAATTGCCCGATAACAGCTATGGGATGCGCAGGACTGAGGTAAGGAGCAGGGCCGGAGACTCCCACCTTGGGCATGTGTTTACAGGAGACCCTGAGTCTCCAAACGGCGTAAGATACTGCATAAACAGTGCATCGTTAAGATTTATACCCTATGCCAAAATGAAAGATGAAGGTTATGAGTATCTTATGTATCTTTTTGAGAAATAGAAAAATAATGGAAGAAGCATATCGCCGGCACTGATGATAAATTTTATATCAAGCGCATATATATTATTAGACCAGATATGCATAAAAATATGTATCGTATTTGATCGATTCATTAAACTGAGAAAATAAATGAAATAAGGAATATAAAAACAGCAAATAAAAACAGAGTTAAAATGATTGGATATGCGGACTGTCTGAGCATTGATTCAGATCCCGTTGGTAAAAACTCAAATTTAATTGAACTGTTGTCCAGGCTGAGAATAAGGCTGTAAACTCAAAAATAATAAATAACAAATAATAAAGCCGCCGGATCGTCCGGCGGCTGATTTTTTTAATCTCTGAAAGTTATTTTTCCATCATCAATATTGTCGATTATAGCAAGGGATTCAACACGGATATGGTTTTCTTCCCTTAAAAGTTTTCCTCCGTTCTGGAATCCTTTTTCAATAACGATTCCTATACCCTGTACTGTGGCTCCGGCCTGTTCGCAGAGATTTGTAAGGGCAAGGGCAGCCTTTCCGTTAGCGAGGAAATCGTCGATAATAAGGATCTTGTCTTCGGGTGAAATATATTTTTTGGATATCATTATGGGATAAACCTTCTGTTTTGTGAAAGAGTAGACCTCGCCATGGTACTTGTCAGGATCAAGATTTCTGGATTCGGTCTTTTTAGCGAATACTACGGGAACATAATTGAAATACTGAGATGCTATGGCAGCAATGGCAATACCAGAGGATTCAATGGTAACTATTTTTGTGATTTCTACATCGCTGAATATCCTTGCGAATTCCTTTCCTATCTCGTTCATAAAGGCTATATCTATCTGATGGTTCAGGAAACTGTCAACTTTTACGATGTCTGTACCCATTGCCATTCCGTCTGTTAATATTTTTTTCTTTAATGCTTCCATTTTTATCCCCCTGTTTTATTTTATATGAATTATGATTAATTTAGATTGTTTTGTATTATATTATCCTATTGCGGCGGATATTGCAACCGATTTGTAATAATAAAATAAGTTGATTTTTTCAAAACCCATGATATGATTGTCCAAAAGGGAGGTAAAAATATGAATAAAAGAAATAATTCCGTAAGGGTCATGATAACTGGAAATGAAAACGGACAGACCGCTGCCGATGAATTTACGGAGATATACAGAGAAGCCTTCGATGTCATAAGAAGGGAGTTCTCAAGCTTTGAGGAAGCCCTTGATGCCGCCTCCGAAATGGAACTTACCCATCTGCTTTACTTTAAGGACAACGAAAATCTTATCCTTGCCAGCCTTGCCGATGAGCTTGGAGGATATTCACTGGATATAACCGTTGACGATTTAAGAAGAGTACTGTCGTAAAATGCGCAGGATAGCCTTTGAAAGGGGCTCACCATTTATTATAAAATTCAAATATGGAGGTTATGTCTATGTTTGATTTTTTATATAAAGCCCCTAGAGGCAGACACGATATTATAAAAAGAACGGTGGAAGATGAGGGAGAAGAGTATCTTGAAAGGATATATGCACTTCCCAACAGATTCTACCTTTCATTTTTTGAGGAATGTATAAACTCTACTGTAGCCGATGCCTATGAGTATTTCGCTGAAATAAGGGTCAACGGCAATGTGTTCGGTGAAAATGTTTATACCATGACTAAGGAAAAGGGCAGAAGATTTTTAAAGCTTATGGCTGTGCATCATTCCATAAAGATACTCAGATGCAAAAGCTGTCCGCTCAATCCGTCGGATATGAGGAAAATGCTCTTTGAAGCCTTTGATATGTGCCCGTCGGAGCAGAAAATGTATGATCTGCTCTATGCATGCGCGGTAATGTATTCAGGCAGTTTTTCTGAGCTTTTTGCATCAGCGGTAATGAAATATATTTTTGAGAAGGACAGCTTCGGAAGGCATACCATAGCATTTATCGAAAATTTCTGTTATAATTCCTATGAAACAATGTTCGGTTCATTTACTAAATATCTGTCACTGGAACAGAGGCTCCAGGGGGCTTGATATGGATTGAGAAATTAGGAATTGAGGAGATCTTATGGGATGGACAGCCCAGCAGCTCAGAGCTATTAATGATAAAAACGGAAATATACTCGTATCAGCGGCGGCAGGCTCAGGAAAGACTGCCGTTCTTGTTGAGCGTATTATAAAACTGATAACAGATGAAGATGATCCTGTTGATATAGACAAGATGCTGGTTGTCACATTTACAAAGGCTGCGGCCTCGGAGATGAAGGAGAGGATCGGAGCGGCCGTCGGTAAGGCTTTAGCTGAAGATCCTGAGTCTGTGAATCTCAGACGTCAGGCTGTACTTTTGAACAGGGCTGATATAATGACTATCCATTCCTTCTGCCTGAGGGCAGCCAGGGAAAACTATAATAAACTTGGCATAGACCCGGCATTCAGGGTAGCTGATGACACTGAGATACTGCTTTTGAAGGATGAGGTAATAGAGGACTTATTTGAGGAAAAGTATGCTTCAGACGATCCGGAGAGCTTTTTATATCTTGTGGAAAACTACAGCAACGGAATTTCCGATGACAGTTTAAAGGAACTGGTGCTTAAAATATATGATTTCACAAGGAGCTACCCTGACCCGGATGAAAGCATAAAAAAACAGAAGGCTGCCTATGACAATGATTTTGGCCTGTGGTTTGATACCCTTAAAAAACAGATATGCGTTTATGTGAGCGGAGCTCTGGAACTTACAAAATATGCCCTTGAGACAGCATATCTCACCGGACCGGAAACCTATATACCCATGCTTGAAAATGATAGAGAGCAGATGGAAGATATACTGGCTTCAGCCACAGACGATTTTGATACATTTTATTCCAAGGTATCATCAATGAACTTTTCCAGACTGTCGACTAAAAAATGTGAGTCTGAAACAAAGGAAAAGGTCAAAAACCTGAGGGAAAAAACTAAAAAAATATTTGCCGGAATGTCCACGAAATTCCTTTCAAGGACGCCAGACGAGATGAGAAATGATATAAGGGCAGCCAGTAATGCCGTATGTCCGCTCCTGAATCTGGTGTGTGAATTTGGAGAAAGATTTTCAGAGGAAAAGAAGCAGAGAAGGATAGCGGATTACAGTGACCTGGAACATTACTGCCTGAAGGTACTGCTTGAGGAAGGAAGCAGTGCTGAGCATCCCGTAAAATCAAGGGCGGCAGAGGAATTATCAGAAAAATATATTTATGTTATGACCGACGAATATCAGGACAGCAATGCGGTGCAGGAGCTGGTGCTCGATCTTGTATCCAATGGAAAGAACCGTTTTATGGTAGGAGACGTAAAACAGAGCATTTACAGTTTCAGGCTTGCGGACCCGGACATTTTTACGGAAAAATACAATACCTATTCACTTGAGGAAGGAGCTCCTGACGAGAGGATAGATATGTTCAAAAACTTCAGGAGCCGCAGGGAGATACTGGACGGTATAAACTTTATATTCATGCAGCTGATGCAGAAGGACCTTGGCGGCATAGATTATGATGAAAATGCCATGCTCTATGCCGGGGCCGAATTTCCTGAATATATGGGAGAAGCCTCCGCTGGAGGAGCCATAGAGATAGACGTCATAAAAAGGAATATGGATGAGGAAGAAGAATCCGAATCCGGCGATGATGAAGAGATCACCGATGCGGACGAGCGTGAGATGACCTTTGTGGCCGACAGGATAAACAGCCTTATGTACGGCAGCGAGAGGATGGAGGTATATGACGCTTCTCTGGGAGATTACAGAGAACTGAGATTCAGCGACATAGTTATAATCATGAGAAAGAAAACAAAGGGAGCAGCCTTTGTAGATGTGCTTAGGTCAAGGGGCATACCAGCCTCGGCGGAATCAGGTACAGGATTTCTGGATACTCCGGAAATAATGACAGCCCTGAGTTTTCTAAGAGTAATAGATAATCCCAGGCAGGATATACCCCTTGCTTCTGTGCTCAGGTCCCCGGTATATGGTCTTAGCGCCGATGACCTTCTTACGATCAAGCTGGAAAGCGGGCAGGATGAATACTGGGACTGCGTCACTTACTATGGTGAAAACGGCAGGGACGAAGGCATAAAACAGGTGGTATGTACATTTTTATCACAGCTGAAAAAATGGAGGGATATGGCTGTCGATGAAAAAATAAATGACGTTATATGGGCGGTTTACACTGACACTGGTTTTTATGACCTGGCGGGTGTGCTTCCCGATGGAAAAATGCGCCAGATAAATCTCTATAAGCTGGTACAGAAGGCATCGGATTACGACAGCATAAGTTTTAAGGGATTATTCGATTTTATAAGATATATCGAAAAAATAAATAAAAATGATGTGGAGATAGACAGCGGCGGCGGAGCATCCTCCGATGGCGTGCGCATAATGACTATACATAAGAGCAAGGGCCTTGAATTCCCCGTTGTATTTTTATCTGGATGCGGCGGAAGATTCAACCGCAGGGACCTCAGCGCTCCCGTGGTTATGCAGAAGGATCTTGGAGTTGGCAGCGAATATACCGATATGGCCTCAAGGGTCAGGTATAATACAGTGCCAAGAAGTGTCATAGCCGAGAAGCTGAGAATGGATTCCGTGGCCGAGGAAATGAGGATACTTTATGTTGCCATGACAAGGGCAAAGGAAAAACTCATAATAACAGGAGTTTCCACAGCCGATATATCCAGGGCTGAAGAATGGACCATGTATAACGACAGGAAGGATGTAAGGCTCCCGGTATTTGACATCGCTTCCAAAAACACATATATGGACTGGATACTGACAGCCGTATCAAGGCACAGAGACGGCAAAACAGTGGGAGATATATGCCTGAATGATCCAAAGGATAATGGCAATGGTCTTTTTGGCCACAGCTCACAATTTGATATAAACTTCATTGGAAAAATAGAGAGCGAAAGTGTCATAAGCGACGAGGAAAAAACTGTTACCGATGAGGATACAGCGTTTTTGAGAGCGCAGATAGACGCAA
>JAHZAW010000027.1:0-11987 GCA_019423725.1 Clostridiales bacterium | reverse complement strand
TACCCTTACTCCGAAGAGACGGAAATTCCGGGAACCGTGTCCGTATCCGATGTAAAGAGGATAAGGGGTATAAAACTTTCCCATACGGTGAAGGCGCCGGACTTTTATGCCGGTGAAAAAGGCCTTTCTGCCGCTGAAAGGGGAACGGCCGTTCATACTGTCCTTGAGCATATGGACTTTGGGAAAAAATACTCCTATGATGATATAATAGAGCTTATAGCCGGATGTCTTGAAAGGGGCATACTTACCCAGGCTGAGGCAGATTCCGTAAGTGTCAAGAAAATACAGATATTTGCGTCTTCTGACCTGTATAAAAGGATACTTGAGGCAGATGATGTATTTAAGGAGGAGGCCTTTACCGTTGCCGTAAGACCTGGCGAGATATACAGCCAGGAAAAATATAAGAATATTGACGGGGATATAATACTTCACGGACGTATCGACTGTTATTTTATCGAAAATGGTGAGATAGTTCTCATAGACTACAAGACCGACAGATATAATGAGGATTCTGAAGAAGAATTTCATGAAAGATATGACATACAGATGGAGCTTTATTCAAAGGCCCTGGAGAAGGTCACAGGCCTAAAAGTAAAGGAATGTTATATATATTCCGTGGAGTCCGGAAGGGCCATACCCGTGGAAATACAGTAAAAAAGGAGGCAGAATGCCTCTTTTTTTATTTTTATAAAACTTTTTAGTACAATTATTGGTCATATATATGGTAAAATTTACATATGTATTCCCATAATGGGGATTTATGTGTTAAAATTAAGAATATCGAAAGAAAAAAATTTAGGATTCTTAATAAAGAAATTATATTATTAAACTGATATATTATCGACTACATCTTATTTACAGCTTT
This sequence comes from Clostridiales bacterium, assembly GCA_019423725.1. Taxonomy (GTDB): domain Bacteria; phylum Bacillota; class Clostridia; order Lachnospirales; family Anaerotignaceae; genus Metalachnospira. Next base: position 11,122 of record JAHZAW010000027.1, on the reverse strand, counting down.
TGGATAGGGGGAAGCACAATGGACAATAAAAAATATAACATTCTTGTATGTGATGATGAAAAATCTATCGTTGACGCGATTGAAATATATCTTAAACAGGAAGATTATAACATTTTGAAGGCCTATGATGGTGAAGAGGCCCTTAAGGTACTGGAAAACAATGATGTGCATCTTGTTATTATGGATATCATGATGCCAAAGATGGACGGACTTAAGGCAGTGGTTAAAATAAGGGAGACCCTTAACATACCCATTATAATGCTTTCGGCAAAATCCGAGGATACGGATAAAATAATAGGGCTCAACTTCGGCGCTGATGATTACATCACAAAGCCCTTCAATCCTCTGGAGCTCATAGCCAGGGTCAAATCCCATATGAGAAGGTATACATCCTTTGGCTCTATTGCGGAAAAGGGAAGCGTCATAAAAATAGGCGAACTTGAACTTGATAAGGATTCAAAGGAGGTAAGGGTAAACGGGGAACCCGTAAAACTTACGGCCACTGAATATGGAATACTTCAGCTGCTTATGGAAAACGCTGGAAAGGTATTTTCCATCGATGAGATATATGAAAAGGTATGGAATGAGCTTTCATTTGCTCCTGAAAATACGGTTTCTGTACATATAAGAAGGATAAGGGAGAAAATTGAGATTAATCCCAAAGAACCCAGATATTTAAAGGTGGTGTGGGGTATTGGCTACAAAATTGAAAAGCTCTAAGCTCTATTCTTTTAAGACCAAGGTGGCTACGGTCATTATAGTTCTGGCCGCGGCGCTGGTTATGAGCATGAGCCTTGTATACATTGTTGATATGCGGTATGAATCCGGATTCAGCTACAGCAGTTATTTTGATACTGAGACATTTTATTCACAGTACAGCCAGCTGGTGCGTGATGTAGTAAACACTAAACTGGTATTTAAAAATGAGGATAATATCAAAAACGGCAATGCCCTTAATGAGGAAAAGGTCATATATAATTTTGCCCTGGATAATAATCTTGGTGAATACATTATATATAACGCCGTTGGAGGTCCGCTTGAGGTAAGCTTTACAAATCCTGAGGACCAGAACTACTTTGATGAGAGATATCCTAATTACAGGAATCAGGCCATACAGGATCAGCTTTGTGAATATGATGACGCCACAAAGGAGCGGCAAAGATATACTGACTTTTATTACTGTCTGGTAAACAACGTCACAGGAGAACAGATATCAAACTGTTCTCCGGAGACCATATCAGAACTCAATGTAAGTTCTTTCCTTGACGGAAAGTATACTAAGGGTACTACTGTCTACGACACGGAGTATTATTATACCTATACCGATGACGGAAAACTGCTGAATTACTTCTATTATGACAACTATCTGGATTCGGTATCCAGGATACTATTCAACAGCGGATACTCGCTTTATGCTGGAGTAGATGATAACGTGGAAACTGGAGACGGAATATTCGCCCAGCAGTATCAGGCCTTTGAAAGCAGAAAAAGCAATGCTCCAAGGGCGGTCATGTCAGCTGCTGTATGTTTCCTCATCATGGTTGCGGGAATGATATATCTCATATCCGTTGCTGGAAAAACAAGCAAAAACAGTGAGGTAACACTCATTGCCACAGACTATATATTCAACGATATATGGACCATAATATTCATAGCCGTTGCGGTGGTCTCGTATATTATTGCCGCCAATCTGATAAAGAATATTTATTTTGTGAATCTGGAATGGGTGTCCATCATAAAGGGGCTCATATGTCTGCTGTTCATGGTGGATGTGGTCGTATTTATGTGCTATGTGACAGGTATATCCAGGCAGATAAAGAAAAAGAGACTGTTTTCAAATACAATACTTGGAGCGTTCATAAGATGGGTGGCATCCTTCTTTAAGGAATCCACATTCAGGATATGGATAGTAATATGCCTTGTTCTTTATGCATTTATCAACTGTGTGCTTACGTTCATAGCATGTGAAGCAGAGTCGGCCATACCTGTTGTGGTCATAATCATATTTGATATTTCAGGGCTGTTCTTTGCGGCCAGGGCGCTTAAATCCATGAAAAAGATCATGGTGGCAGTCAAAGAAACTTCAGAGGGTAATTTTGATAAAAAGGTAGACCCTGATGAAATATCTCCATCCCTTAAAAATTTTGCCATCGATGTATCCAATATGCAGAATGGTCTTAAACAGGCGGTAGGAAGAGCGGTCAAAGGCGAAAAGATGAAAACAGAACTTAAAACAGATGTGTCCCATGACCTTAAGACCCCGCTTACATCTATAATAACCTATGTGGATCTGCTCAAGAGAGAAGACCTGCACAACGAAAAAGCCCAGAACTATGTGGCTATCCTTGACGAAAAGACAAAACGTCTTAAACAGCTCATTGAGGATCTTGTGGAAGCCAGCAAGGCCTCCAGCGGAAATCTTGCCGTATCTAAAAATAAGTTGAACCTCCGAGGACTTGTGGAACAGTCACTGGGTGAGTTTGAGGAAAGGATAGAGGATTCAGAGCTTGAGTTTAAGATAAATACCATAGATGATGTGGACATATATGCTGACGGAAGGCATATGTGGCGTATAATGGAAAACCTGATCTCAAATGCCCTTAAATATGCAATGCCTAAAACAAGGGTATTCATAGATATTTATAAAACGGAAAACGAAGGTGTCCTTGTGGTCAAAAATGTTTCCGTTGTGCCAATTGACAGCGTTGACCTTAAGAGCCTTACGGAAAGGTTTGTAAGAGGAGACGCCTCAAGAACGACGGAGGGAGCGGGCCTTGGACTGTCCATAACACAGAGCCTTTCTGAAATCCAGGGTGGAAAACTGGAGATCACATCAGATGGAGATGTGTTCAAGGCAGCTGTTAAAATGCCGTTGTACGTAGAAAATTGACAAAAGGGGGCGCTTAAATGAAAAAAGCTGCTATATTTTTGATAGCTTTTTCCGCTGCGCTGTGTTTTATTATGTATATGCTCTACAGAGAGGATATGAAAAGGATGGCTGTTGGTGAACCGGTCCTGTTCAGCACTTGGGGTTATGAGTATGCTCCGGTGGAGGAAGATCCTAATAATGGCAGACTCATAGTGGAAGTAGAGGAAAATACCATAACTTCCAGAGGGGCAACGATGAGCATAGAAAATAATACAGGACATGATATATCCTTTGGAGAGGAATACTCGATCCAAAAATATGATGGTGGAAACTGGAAAAACATTACCGCCATATATAATGACAACGACTGGAATGATATGCTCTATATCGTAGAAAACGGAGTACCTGCTGAATTCAGGATATACTGGGCTGAAACGTACGGTGAGCTTGACAGCGGAAGCTATAGGATCAAAAAAGTTTTTTTCAGTGACTATGATACGTCGAAAACAGATGAGCTTTATGGATATTTTAAAATAAAATAATAGGTATGGGTCCTTATTATCTCAGGGCTGCTTGAAATATTTGATGCAGCGTCTGGAAGACGCAGAAATTTGTTCAGGCTCGGGATAATAAGGACTTTTTTCTTGAATTTTACAGGAAGATATAATATCATTTTAAATTGATAACAAATATTTTTACGAGGGGATATTTATGGATAATGATAATGAAAACGATGTATTAAGATCAGCAGGGTCAGCTTTCGGGAGCTTCCTGAAATGGATAGTAATAGCTGTGGCTGCTGGAGCTGTGATAGGGGTCGTCGGAGTCGCCTTTCATCTTTCGGTGGAAAAGGCTACGGAACTGAGAACGGAATATCCTTGGCTTTTATGGCTCCTGCCAATCGGAGGCGCTGCCATAGTCCAGCTATATAAAGTAGCCGGGATGGAAAAGGATAAGGGAACAAACTATGTCCTTGAGGCAGTAAGGACCAATGACCAGCTGAATATTAAAACAGCTCCGCTCATATTTGTCAGTACAGTCATAACCCATCTTTTCGGAGGTTCATCTGGACGAGAGGGAGCGGCACTGCAGATAGGAGGAAGCATCGCTTCATTTATCGGAAGTAAAATAAAACTTGATGAAAAGGATCAGAGGATAATAACCATGTGCGGTATGAGCGCCGGATTTTCCGCACTTTTTGGAACGCCGCTTGCGGCTGTTGCTTTTGCCATGGAAGTTGTGAGCGTTGGAGTTATGTATTATTCAGCCATAGTCCCCTGTATAATCGCATCCTTGACCGGAGCATATATAGCATCACTTTTTTCTGTTGCTCCTACAGCCTTCACAATCGTGGATTCTGTACCGGGTCTAAGTGTAACGTTTATGGCTAAGGTAGCTGTACTTGGATTTTTATGCGCTTTGGTCAGCATGCTCTTCTGCCTCATATTAAAAAAGGTGCATCACCTGTATGATAAAATACCAAACAGGACCCTTGCCGCCTTTGTCGGAGGAATCCTGGTAATAATACTTACATATATCGTTGGCACCCGTGATTATAACGGAGCGGGAATGGATGTCATAAACAGAGCTGTTGCAGGTGAGGCAGCTCCTGAAGCTTTCATTTTAAAGATGATATTTACGGCTGTTACCCTTGGAGCCGGATTTAAAGGCGGAGAGATAGTGCCGACGCTGTTTGTTGGAGCTACATTCGGAAATGTTGCTGGCAGGCTCCTTGGCATTGGACCTTCTCTGGGGGCAGGCATCGGAATGGCAGCGCTTTTCTGCGGCGTGACTAACTGCCCTATGACATCACTTATACTGAGCATTGAGCTCTTTGGAGTTAAGGGAGTGATTTATTATGCACTTGCATGTGCTGTATCCTACAGGCTCTCAGGATACTATGGACTATACAGCGCACAGAAAATCGTATATTCAAAACATAAACCTGAATTTATAGACAAAAAAACCTTATAACGTTGCATAAAATACTTGTATTGTGATTTATTATGAGTTATAATGTGTATTGTTTTTTAAAGAGAATCTCTTTTTGGAGATAAATTTAAGGAGGAATATTAAAATGAAGAAATTTTTAGCAGTAGCTATGGCCGCTGTTATGGTTCTTGGTGTTGCAGCCTGCTCATCAGGTACATCAGAAGAAGGTACAACTCAGGAAACAGCAGATGGCGAAACAGCAGAAGGTGAAACTACAGAAGGCGGTACACTTATTATGGGATGCAGTGCTGACTTCCCTCCCTTCGAGTACTATGATGATGACGCAGTTACAATAATCGGTTACGACGTTGATATGATGCAGGAGATCTGCAAAAGAATCGGTATGACTCTTGAAGTTCAGGATATGAACTTTGACTCAATCGTTACAGGCGTTCAGACAGGTAAACTTGATGTCGGCGTTTCAGGCATCACAATCACAGATGAACGTAAGGAAAGCGTTAACTTCTCAGATTCTTACTTTGTAGCAGCTCAGTCAATCCTTGTTCCTAAGGATTCACCTATAACAAGCTATCAGGATCTTATCGATGGCGACTACACAGCAAGCGTACAGCTTGGTACAACAGGCGACATCATGGCTTCTGAAAAGATGCCCGGAAGAGTAAGCCAGTTCGAGAAATACGGCGATGCTCTTGCAGCTTTAATGGCTGGTAAAGTTGACTGCATGATCCTTGATACAGGTGTTGCAAACGCTTATGCAGCAGCAAATGACCTTGTTGTTCTTGACGAAAACTTTGGCAGCGCAGAAGATGCTGAATACTACGGAATCGCAGTTTCAAAGGATAACACAGAACTTCTTGACAAGATCAATGCAGCCCTTAAAGAGATGGAAGAAGACGGCTTCTTAGCTGAGTTAGACGCTAAATACTTCGCTGAAGCTTAATTTATAAGGACTTTTTTACACCATGCAGGGCGGCTGCTTTGCATGGTGTTCTTGTGTATAACTACGGAAAATAAATAAAGCCGTTTGAGGAAACGGCGCTGTTTTAGTTTGATAAGGCTTTTTGACAGTATAATTTTTTTCTAAGATCCGACTTTTTTGAACAGTTTTATTTATTTCCTGTTATAATTATATTCAGATATTGGAATTTTTAGAAAGGACGTGTTTTTTTGGCTGAGTGGTTTGCCGATATAAAGGCTCAGTTCATACTGAACTTCGTTAAAGAAAATCGTTGGAAACTCATTTTAAACGGCCTGGGAGTGACCCTTCAGATAACTATCCTGGCCATAATACTTGGTGTTATCATAGGTGTGGTAATTGCTACCATACGTTCTACCTATGACCTTACCAATATGGAAATGAGAGGGCCTAAGAAGAAGGTCATGGCTTTTCTCAATACACTTTGCAGGATCTACCTTACAGTTATCAGGGGTACACCTGTTGTAATCCAGCTGCTTATTATTTTCTTCGTAATATTCGCTTCATCTACAAATGGTGTAATGAGTGCCGTTATAGCCTTTGGAGTAAACTCAGGCGCCTATGTAGCTGAGATAATAAGAGGCGGTATAATGTCCATAGACAAAGGCCAGATGGAAGCCGGACGAAGCCTTGGATTCAACTATATTGAGACCATGAGATACATAATCATACCACAGGCGTTTAAAAATGTACTTCCCGCACTGGCAAACGAGTTTATTGCCCTTTTGAAGGAAACATCAGTTGCCGGATATGTTGCCGTTGTAGACCTTACCCGTGCTGGAAACATAATACGAGGAAAGACTTTCAGCGCTTTTATGCCGCTCTTTGCGGTAGCGCTCATCTATCTTGCCATGGTTATGATCCTTACATACTTTGTAGGACTGCTTGAGAGGAGGCTGAGAAACAGTGAACGATAATGAGGTTCTTATCAGCGTAAAAAATCTTGAGAAAAAATTTAACGGCGTTACTGCGCTCAAAAGCGTAAGTACTGATATAAGAAAAGGCGAAGTCGTTGTTATGATCGGACCTTCAGGTTCAGGAAAAAGCACATTTTTAAGATGTCTTAACCTGCTTGAGATCCCCACCGACGGAACTATACTTTTTAACGGGGTAGATATTACCGATAAAAAGGTAAATATAAATATACACAGACAGAAAATGGGAATGGTGTTCCAGCACTTTAATCTGTTCCCTCACATGACAGTGCTTAAAAACATGACTCTTGCTCCCATAAAGCTTCAGGGAAAAAGTGAAGCGGAAGCAAATGAACTGGCCATGAAACTTCTGGAAAGGGTAGGCCTTGCTGACAGAGCTGATGCGTACCCCTCACAGCTTTCAGGCGGACAGAAACAGCGTATCGCAATAGTAAGAGCCCTTTGTATGAAACCTGATGTAATGCTCTTTGACGAGCCAACATCTGCCCTTGACCCTGAAATGGTCGGAGAGGTGCTTGATGTTATGAAAGAGCTTGCCCAGGATAATATGACCATGGTCGTTGTTACCCATGAGATGGGATTTGCCAGAGAAGTAGGAGACAGGGTATTATTCCTTGAAGACGGAATTATAATGGAACAGGGAACACCTGATGAGATATTCAACCATCCCAAAACAGAAAGACTTAAAAACTTCCTTGCAAAGGTACTTTAAAATAAAAGCCCAGGCCTATGAGCCTGGGCTTTTTTGATGTCATAATTTAAGGTCTATGGTATTTATAAGTTCTTGAAGGCTGTTTATGAACATGCTTGTATGGTAGCCGTCAGCAGCCGCATGGGAAATGTTGATCGTAAATGGCATCTCATAATGTCCATCCTTTTTTGTATATTTTCCAAAGGTTATAATGGGGAAAAGATTCGGGACCCCTCCGGGCACGCTGGTGTTATAGGCGGTATATGAAAGCCAGGGTACACAGGATATACAGAAAAAGTTGGGCGGCTGATTATCCCTTACTTTTATGCCCTTAGTATTTTTATATTTTTCCATATTGCTTACGGTGTTTTCATAAAATCTGCTGAATTCCGGATAGTATTCGGTCCACATATCAGAAAATGTATGATCGTCTTCATGGAAAATGGTCATATTGGGATGGGACACATCATAATAACCGGGAAGCCCATCTTTATCGACGGCCATTTTAAATTCATTCATGCTGTTTACAATATATGAAACGCAATATACAAAGGATGGATAAAATCGAAGTCCCTTTTCTTTTACCTGCTTCAACAGGGACGTAACATCCAGCTGTACAGTGCAGCTGTATCCGCATACTATCTTTGTCCTGTAGTAGTTAAAATGTTCTTTCCTGGGCCATTTATCCATATCTATATATTTAAACATTTTCGTCATCTCCCTTTTATAAAATTATACCACATATCATAGATCATTTCATCAAAAAAAGACCCTGAGCTTTGTGCTTTCAAGGCTCAGGGTACTGATGGCTGATATCAGCTTATAAATTCGTCTCTAAGGAATTATTTTTCATAGAGTGTATATTTTTTTGAATAGGCTATGGCGATTACGTGAGGGCCTGTATGGGCTCCTACGGTGACGCCTACCCTAAACATATTGTCGCTGAAAGTATATTTTGGATCATTATAGTGTTCCTCTATGGTGTCCATAATCGGAACTCGTTCATGGGCTGAAAACATGGTTATGTAATAGTCACTTTCGTGGCCTTCGATCTCCTTGTCGGTCCTGTCAATGATAGCTTTGACTGCTTTTTTGTTTCCGCGTACGTTTTCTACGGGAGCAAGCTCGCCTTCCCTCATACATATGATGGGTTTTACGTTAAATATTGTTCCAGCAAGGGCTGTTGCCTTTCCGATACGTCCTCCGTTCTGGAGGAAATCAAGGGAGCCTACGGTGAAGTATATGGCAACATCATGCTTGAGTTTGTTTACAACTGAAACATTTTCCTCAAATGAATATCCGTCCTTCATCATAAGATAAGACTGATATACTATAAGTCCCATTCCAGCAGTAGCCTGAACACTGTCAATTATTTCTATCCTGCGCTCAGGATAGCTTTCCTTCATCATCTCGGCTGCGTTTACAGCACTCTGGTATGAGCCGCTGAAAAGTGATGATATACAGAAGCAGATTATATCAAGGCCTTCCTTAAGGTAGGGCTCAAATACTGTTGTATAATCCGTGATGGTGGGGCAGGATGTTTTGGGGAAGACTTTGTCCTCAAGTATATGTCTGTAAAAATCATCTATTGAAAGCTCAACGACTTCCTTAAGATAATTCTCTTTGTCAAAAGAAACGTAAAAGGGTACTCTTGGTATTTCATTTGTATCTATGATAGAAGGAAAAATATCAGAGGCTGTATCTGATATGATTTTATATGAACTCATTATTATGTCACTGCCTTTCTTTTTGCTGAATATTGTAATAATATATTGATTTTATATTGAAACATATAATCATGTCAATTGCCTATTTGTACAGAAGTGTATAAAAAGTATACATATGTTCTTTTTTGTATATAAAAAGGCAGCATAAACACTATGCTGCCATCTATCAATATTTTCTGTATAATCCTACGACCTTGCCAAGGATCGTTACATCACGGACTATTATAGGAGACATGGATGGATTTTCAGGCTGAAGCCTTATGTAGCCGTTTTCCTTATAAAATGTTTTGACCGTTGCGAAGTCCTCAATAAGAGCGACTACTATGTCTCCGTTTTCAGCAGTGCTCTGCTGTTTGACAAGAATAAGGTCACGGTTGAATATGCCGGCGTTTATCATACTGTCGCCCTTTACCCTGAGCATAAATACATCACCGTTAGGGGCATAATCTATTGGAAGAGGAAATGTGTCCTCGATGTTTTCAACGGCCAGTATCGGTGTTCCGGCTGTAACTGTACCTACGATGGGGATATCCACAAGTTCCTTTTCCGTTGATTTATGGGATGAAGGATCATCCGATGTAAATATTTCAATGGCTCTGGGTTTTGAGGGGTCCCTTCTTATATATCCCTTTTTCTCAAGGCGCTCAAGATGACCATGAACGGTAGATGTGGATTTAAGACCAACGGCATCGCAAATCTCTCTTACCGAAGGCGGATAACCCTTTTCCCTGACTTCCTTTTTCATATATTCAAGTATCTGTATTTGTTTCTGAGATAATTTTTCCATATGTGATTCTCCTTACAGGATCGTTTTTTATATAATAACATATTAATTATGAAATATCAAACAAATGTTTCTAAATTTATCAAACGCTGTTGACTTAGAACATAAATTCGTATATTATATAACTATAAATACGAACATACATTTGCAAAGGGGCGATAAAATGAGAAAATTTGTTTTTATATTAGTAGTTTTTATGATAACAGTGTTTGCGGTGGACAGTGCCTTTGGTAATGCAGAGAAAGATGATGTAAAAGTTTCTTATAATCAAGTAATGGTCTTAAAGGGTGAAACATACTGGGATATAGCAGGTAAATATAGATCCGACGGAATGACGAGAAAGGAATATGCTGAATATATTATGGAATTCAATGGAGCCAAAAATGACAGTCTAAAGGCTGGACAGCGCATAATAGTTCCAGTCATAGAATATGTATGATTTTTATGAATAATATCCGTTCTATTAACCAAACTATCCATGTGCAGCGAAACCTGCATATATCATGTGAAGAGGTGAATGGAAATGGATAAGAACTGCAATAAAAACAATTCTGCTAAAAAGTCAGAAAAAAACAACAGAGCTGAATTCGCTGAAGAGTACAGCATCGAAACAGGAAAGAACAAAAATAACGCTAAGAAGAACAACAAAGAAAATAACTGCAGATAAGTATCAGACAGGCCGGATCTATGATCCGGCCTTTTCTGAATATGAATGACAGAAGGAAATAAAAATTTGATAAAAAATAATCAAAATATATATTGACAATATTCGCTAAGTGAGTATAATAATAAAACGTATCTGCTGTATATATAAAATGCTTTTTAAAATGAGGTTAAGAAAAAACCAAAAAGAAAAAATAAAAAAGTGTTGACAAAAGATATAAAATGTAGTAATATATTCCTTGCTGATGCGGAAACGCTAAAGCGAGAAATAAAAAAGTTTTTAAAAAATGAAAAAAGTTCTTGACAAGCTCAAAAAGATATGATATAATATCAAAGCTGCTGTTGAGAGCGGCAACAAAAAAGAATCAGTAATGATCCTTGAAAACTGAACAGTTGATGATAAAAATTAAACCCAAGTCAAAAACAAAGAGTAATCTTGTTAAAAGATATACTACCAAGTAATGAATGGAAAAAGTCAGAGTTATACTGACGAAGGAATTAAACATAAGAGTTTGATCCTGGCT
>JAHZAW010000026.1 GCA_019423725.1 Clostridiales bacterium | reverse complement strand
TCTCTTTTGCTCTGGGGCCGATCTCTTTTTCAGCCAGCTCTCTTACCATCATTCTTAAATCATTCTGGTTTTCGTTGAATTCAAAATTCATTTCTTTTTCCTCCCTATTATTTTTGTTATTTTTTAAGTCCCATTAATTCATCTTTAAATATTCTTAAATCCATTGTCTTTACCGCTCCATCTGTCTTGGGCTCAAATCCCATTACATCGATGATCTGTTTCTGAATGTCGATGCCAGGAGCAGCTTCTATAAGATAAACGCCGTCTTTTCTAAGCTCAAATACGGCTCTCTCTGTTATGTACATTACAGGCTGGCCTTTGCTTGCAGCATAGTTTCCGCTGAATGTGATCTGCTCAACCTGCTTTAAGAACTTGGGCTCTTTTCCTTCATTTACTATAACGAGTTTTCCGTCCTCTACCTTCGTCTTGAGTCCGCCGGCTGTGAATGTTCCACAGAAGAATACTTTCTTCGCGTTCTGCGTGATGTCGATGAATCCGCCGCAGCCTGCGATCCTGGGTCCGAATTTTGATACGTTTACATTTCCGCTCTCGTCAGCCTGGGCAAGTCCTAAGAACGCCAGGTCGATTCCGCCTCCGTCATAGAAGTCAAACATTACGTTCTGGTCAAAGTAGCAGTCTGCATTCCTTGAGCCGCCAAACTGTGTGCCGCCCATGGGGATTCCTCCAATGGGGCCAGCCTCTACAGTAAGTGTCATATAATCTCCAATGCCTTCTTCATTGGCTACGGCTGATACATATTCAGGCGCTCCGATTCCAAGGTTTACTACTGTGTTTTCTGTAAGCTCCATGGCTGCTCTTCTTCCGATGATCTTCTTGGCTGTAAGGGGCAGGGGCTCAAATGCTCCATCAGGCGCTAAAGCCTCTCCCGTAAGAGTAGGATCATAGTCCTTGTTGAAGCACTGCTGATGCTCCTCCGGTGTGGATACTACAACGGCGTCTACAAGTATCCCCGGTATCTTTACAAGCTTAGGGTCAATGCTTCCGGCCTTGACTACTCTCTCTACCTGCACGATTACCTTTCCCCCGCTGTTCCTTGCTGCCTGTGCCATCGCTGTCGCATCGCAGGGGCATACTTCTTTGTGCATGGATATGTTTCCTGTTTCATCTGCGTATGTGGCTCTTATGAGAGCTACGTCTATGGGTCTGGTCTTATATATGAGCCTTTCCTCTCCAAATATATTTATCACTTCAACAAGATCTTCTGTTGTTTTGCTGTTGAGCTTTCCGCCCTCTATCCTGGGGTCGGCAAATGTATGAAGACCTACGTGTGTTACTGTTCCTATCCTATGAGCGGCAATGTCTCTGTACATATGACATAAAACACCCTGGGGTATGTTGTAAGCCTCGATCTTGTTGTCCATTGCCAGCTGTCCAAGGTTGGGAGCCATGTTCCAATGTCCGGCAATTACTCTTTTTACAAGTCCTTCATGGGCAAAATGGTCTGAACCTCTGCCGTCTCTGTTTCCCTGTCCTGCTGCGTAAATATATGTAAGGTCTCTGGGTTCTCCTGTCTCAAGGAAACGTTTTTCAAGGGCGCTGGAAAGAGCCTCCGGGCTTCCGCTTCCAACAAATCCGCCGGTCGCTACTGTATCTCCATCTTTTATAAGCATTGCGGCCTCAGCCGGTGATAAAACTTTAACTTTTCTCATATACAAAACCTCCGGGTTACTTAAAATATCAGTCTCTCTTTATGGGTGCAACTGTCTGAGCAAGCTCGATGAGAATTCCATGTGAGTATTTAGGACGAAGGAAGTTTACGATTATATCCTCTGTACCTTCAACGGGCTCTTTCTCAAGCATCTCAAATCCCTTTGAGATAAGCTCCTCTGTAGCGCCTTTGATATCGTTTACTTCGATACAGATATGAGCGATTCCGCCTTTTCCTTTGTTGTACTCAGCTAAAACTCCGCCTCTGGGGATAATAAATTCTATGGGGCTTTCGTTAGGGCCGTATTTTGTGAAGATCAGGTCTGATGTATATGCCTTAACATATCCTGTGTAGTCGACCTCTACTCCGATGGTGTCCATAACTTCTTTTGCTGCCTCAATAGTAGGAAGCACGATTCCTACATGATGCATTCTCATACGATACTTTTCCATTCCCATAATTCTTCTTCCTTTCTTATAAGCTCTCTTTTTTGTCTGCTGATTTTAACACAATTGATTTTTTTGCCGCTTATCTGCTGCTTTTTTGTTGCTTTTTTTGTTGCTTTTTTACTGCTGTTGACTGTATTATATAACCCTTTTTGTTGATATGGAATGAAATCAAAGAGACTTTGTTTTATTCAACTTTCTTTTTAAAAAATATTTGACTTATTTTGGAGTCAACTTGACATATTTATATTTACATTTTTGAATTTTTTATCTATAATCAGGTTATCGCATTAGCATAACCAAAGGAAGGGATAAAAATGAGTGATTACGGTGAACTGTTGAAAAAACTTATCAAGTTTACTGATATGAAAATGTCAGCCGCTGCAGATATAGCCGGCTATGATATTTCCTATATAAGCAAATGGTGCAATAAATCTAAACTCCCCGCAGCCAGAGTGGCCGGCACCATAAACAGAAATCTGGCTAAAGCCTTCGCACAGGAGATAATTTTCCAGAATGATGTGGATAACTTCTGTTCCGAATTTTCCGTCAGCGTCAAAAGCGAACAGCTGGAAACTTATATTTATACGATCCTTAAGGACGCTTTCAAAAACTCCCTGTCATATAACGACAGCCAGATAAAGAAAAATGTCATACACCACGCCAGAGTCCTCTCTACACGATATGAGATACTGGATTACCTCACCAGAGAACTGCCTTCGATGATGTATACATCCCAGGAGCCTGTGGACGTATTATGCACACTGGATATTTGCGCCCTGCTCAAAAATACCCAGATAGATGTGGAGCCTGACCCCGAAATGCGTTCCCCGATTAAGGTCAGAATAGGCATAAATACTTCTGAAATGAGCAAAAACGATTTTCTGCCCCTATACAGCTTTATAAACAAATATCACTACATATCCTTTGACTTTTATGATAATTCAAATTTCAGGGACCAGAACCTTATAGTTGTCAAAAATAAGGCGGCTATACTCTGTTCCGTTGACTTTTCCGGCAAGATCACCCTTGCCGTAGTCATAACAGACCCCGATAAAGTCAAGAGCATTTACGATAAGACCTACAGCCTTTTCAAAATAAACCATCTGCTCATAATGGCCACCACAGCCAAGGAAATGATGCAGACCGGCTACAGGAGCAATTTTTATGCCTATGGGGATTTCCAGATGTTCCTTGCCAGGGGATGCGAGTTCTTCCTCCCTCCGGAAATGATAGATTCCATAATAAAATCTTCCTATGAACAGGGATTTGACGAATATATGGAAAAATTCTTTAGGAAACTCATCGTTACATGGGATGATATTTTCTCAAAGGAAAAGGCCGACTTCTTTATCCTTAAGTCGACCCTGCTCAAATATATAGAAAACGGTGAACTCTATTTCACCGACGTTATGCACAAAATGACCGTGGACGAAAGAAAAGCCCACATCGAACATGTACTGGAAGTATGCAAAAAGAACCCTAATCTGAACTTCTATGTCATCGACGAGGAAAAAATACCCTATTCCCAGCAGCTTATCAATTTTTCGCTGTTCAACAACCATAAAAAACTTTTCCTCAAAAACATCAGAAGGTTCAAGACCGATTTTGGACCCCAGTTCTACAGCATACTTAACGAGGGCCTCATAAACAACATAACCGAAGGCCTGGAGGAACTTAAAAACGCCTCCGCAGTGACCAATTATCCCGCCAGCTCCATACCTGAATTTATGGAAAGATACGGCGGTATGGTATACAGGATGCTCTCTCTGAGCGAACTCAATGATTTCTGCAAATAATACAAAAACGGGAAAGATATATCTTTCCCGTTTTTTTCGTCCTCTCCGCCGAAGTCCTGGAAACGCCGGTTCAGACCTGAAACACCGGCTTTTAATCATTTTAACCATATAGACTAAATGCCGTGTCCTTTGAAAATGATATCATACAGATACCATCTTCCATATATGAAAATGTTGTGCCGCATACTTCTTTATGGGCGGCCGGCTGAAACCGTTTTTTTGGGGTATTATGAAAATATCATTATTTAATGGCTGGATACTTCAGGATGCTGTAATTAAGGTGATCGTTCGTTTATGATTTGTGATTCAGTTTTACGCTCCCGCCGTCCGCCGCGGCTTTTGCCGCAAACCATCGGTTTCTGATATGATTATAGGATCTTATATACATATATTTCCATCCCATATTTAAGGTTTTACAGATTTTTATAAAATTTTATTCAACGCCCTCACTATCATGGATGCCGCCTGCTCCCTGGTGGCAAAGGCCTGGGGATATGTCCCGTCGGTTATGCCCAGCTCTTTGGCTTTCTCTATATCCTCCGCCGCCCATGAACTTGCACTGAGCCCGTTCCTCTCAGCCATATATGCATCCATCATTTTGTTGAACTCTTTTTGTGTCAATTCATCTTCCTCCTTTGGCCTTTCCCAGCTTTCTTCTATCTCAAAATGCGGCCTGTCCGGACTTTCCCAGCCACCGCCCCAGATAATGCCGAGACTTTTTCCAATGGCCCCGGCCCTGTTAAGTACATTTATGTCATAGAGATCTCCGCCTCCGCAGGCTATGTCCCAGGCCCTTCTGGATGTGTGCCTGCTGTTCCTTGTCCAGGTGACTATGCTCCCCGGCTTTGTCCTGCCCTGGGCCCACAGCTCATCCTGTCTCTCCTGGGAACGGTATGTCTCCGTTATGAATATGTCTATGCCATTTTCAGCGCATTTTTTAAGAAACAGCTCACAGGCCTCCTGGGCCAGTGGAATAAGCTCATTGATATCCCTGCAGCATACGCTCACTTTCCCTCATCTCCTGTTTTTGATGATCTCTCATGCTGGGTGCCAAAATAAAATGATATGACTACCGTAAATACCGTTATGAATTCCTTTGGGTCTATCTTTCCTAAACTGCATAAATATGCAAAAACCCCGGTAAGCACCAGGGTGACTATGGTCTTTACTTTTATCAGCTTAACAGCCGCTTCGGCCATACTATCCCTCCCCGTTTTTATCCTTCATATATTTTTACAGGCCATTTCAAGATACTCACTGCCGCACAGACTTTTATCAAGCCATATGCTTTATTTGAATAAGCCTATATCCTTGCAGTCCTTATTATCCTTATTGATCCTTATTCTTTCTTATCTGTCCTTAAATGTCCATTATATACATGCCGTCGATCTTAAGCGTGTCTCCCTCAAACGTAAGATAAAAATAATATACGTCCTTCTTAGTTCCGCCGGCATCGGCATAGCCTCCAACAAGGGTTATCCTTCCGCTCAAGTCTAAATTGTCTACCGTAACGGAATCACCATACTCCAGATTATAAAATGAACTGTGGGTATTTCCCTTCTGATAGCAGGACATTCCTATGGTATCAAGGGCAATGGATGAGAATGTTATTTTACTTACCGCACTGCCTGAACTCTGCTCCGGCAGACTGGCCGCCTTCTCCTTTAAAGCCTCCAGTGCCGCTGTGTTGTCTTCAATTGGTGTTGCCATATTATCACCCCATTTCTTTATTTATACCGTTATCAGTTATTTTTCTCCGGTGAAGATACGCTTGCAGCAGCCGTTACACCTGCGGCGGCCAGTTTGGAATCTATTATCTGAGTTATTTCTTCGATAAGTGCCTTCTGTGCTGCTACCTCATCGGTTATCCTCGTTATCTCGCTCAATACGCCCATACTTCCACCTCCCTTATTAGATCGCTCAATATCCATAGAACAGCTTTATTTGAGTATCTATTTATCCGCATACATATATCCATATATGCGTATTTGCGTATATCTGTATATTTAATTGTAAGCTTTCGAATTCTGGTTTTCTATCCGTCCAAGGACTAAAAAGGACTTTTCGGATAAAAGTTCCTAAAGGATTGAATTGTGGGCAAAAAAATAAGCCCCCGTAGGGGGCGGAAAGATATAGGCTAAATGGATAAGACCATATATAAAAATTTAGATACAGACATAAAAAAAGAAGATACCGTCTGGTATCTTCCTTAACCGGAGAAGGAGGGATTTGAACTGCCCACCTCGAAATATAGTCATTTATTCGCTCCCTTGCAGGAGCTTTAAATTCCTTATTTCTCGCCATAAATGCCGCCCTGCTTTTGCCACTGGCAACGGTTGGCATTTATGCCCGCGCCGCGCTCGGGTTCAAATACATAAAAAAAGAAGATACCATTTGGTATCTTCCTTAACCGGAGAAGGAGGGATTTGAACTGCCCACCTCGAAATATAGTCATTTATTCGCTCCCTTGCAGGAGCTTTAAATTCCTTATTTCTCGCCATAAATGCCGCCCTGCTTTTGCCACTGGCAACGGTTGGCATTTATGCCCGCGCCGCGCTCGGGTTCAAATACATAAAAAAAGAAGATACCATTTGGTATCTTCCTTAACCGGAGAAGGAGGGATTTGAACTGCCCACCTCGAAATATA
>JAHZAW010000025.1:4567-6052 GCA_019423725.1 Clostridiales bacterium | reverse complement strand
GATTGCGATTCTTAATGAAAACATCCATTATAAAGGACTATCATCAGGATCAGGCACGTCTGGACTCTAGCCGTTGATCGAGACTTTTTCTAGGTTTATAATTAAAAAAACAGCAGTCAAAGGTGTACCTATGTTTTATGGCCTGCGGAAGGTTTATAAAACACTGGTCCTGCCATTGGGCCTTGGCTGGCTTTTATGCCGGCCGTCAGAACCACGGCACCACGGCATCATATCATTATTTTTAGTATGGTTTTTAGTATAGCGGGCATAAATGGGAGGGATGGCATGTACGATATAAGGGAAATGAAAGAAAGGGAATATCCTATGCTGGAAGATTTTTTATATGAAGCCATATTTATACCCGAGGGAGCAGCTCCTCCGCCAAGGGATGTCATAAAACTGCCTGAATTACAGGTATATATAGCTGGATTTGGAAGCAGTAAGGACGATCTTGCCCTAGTATGTGAGACAGAAGGGGATATAGCCGGAGCGGTATGGGCCAGGATAATGGAAGATTACGGACATGTGGATGATGAGACGCCGTCCCTGTCCATATCCCTTTATAGGGAATATAGAAACAGGGGATTTGGCAGGGAAATGATGAAAAGGATGCTTGCCCTTTTAAAGGAAAGGGGATATAAAAAAGCATCTCTGTCCGTTCAGAAGGAAAATCATGCCTGTGGGCTTTACAGGGACCTTGGCTTTGAGACGGTCAGGGAAACTCAAGAGGAATATATAATGATAAAATACCTTTGAGGCCTTTAGCTTAGGGTTAAAATTTTCATATTGATTTGGTAAAGAGCGGATAATATTTGAAATTTATTTTAAACTATCCATGCTGCAGTCTTAAAAATCCGATGCAGAAGGGATAAGAGGGGACTGTGGCGGCGTAAGAGGATATATATATACCTTCGGGTCAAAATATCTGTTGACTATAGTTTGTTTTTTGTGTATAATTCTATGAGTATGGATTAAAGTGGCTTTAAAGCCTCGTTAAGCCTGCAAAGCAATCTCAGCAATTGGAGGGAGGGAAATTCATGTCAGAGGTAAGAGTTAAAGAGAATGAATCCTTGGATAGCGCTCTTCGCCGTTTTAAAAGAAGCTGTGCAAAAGACGGTATTATGGGTGAGGTTCGTAAAAGAGAACACTATGACAAACCCAGCGTAAAACGCAAAAAGAAATCCGAAGCCGCAAGAAAACGTAAATTTAAATAATTTTGTTATACAAAGAGGATGATTTAAATGTCATTGAAAGAAACGCTTTTACAGGATTTAAAAGCAGCTATGAAAGACAAGGATACTATTCGCAAGAATACCATCCAGCTTGTCCGTGCTGGCGTTCTTCAGATTGAGAAAGACAACCACGTTGAGCTCGATGATGACGGCGTCCTTGATGTAATAGCTAAGGAACTTAAAAAGCGTCGTGACTCACTTCCCGAATTTGAAAAAAGCGGTCGAAAAGATTTGATTGATAATCTTAACAGAG
>JAHZAW010000025.1:0-4557 GCA_019423725.1 Clostridiales bacterium | reverse complement strand
AATTGACTGAGGACGAAATTCAAAAAATAGTTGAGGAAACCATCGCCGAAACAGGCGCAGCCACCATGAAAGACATGGGTAAAGTAATGGGTGCGGTTTCATCTAAAGTTAAAGGGCGTGCCGACAACAGAGTTGTGAGTGGTTACGTGAAAAAAATATTAAGTAAATAATTAAAGCAGCCTTATGGCTGCTTTTTTATTTTTATAAAAATAGGGCCAGTGGTCCGCCTCCTCTCCCATGTATTCTTGAAGGGAACGGAGCATAGTAATAGTATAAGGCAGATGATCTTACTGGCTTAAACTATTATCAGGGGGACGGTTTATGAGGGCCCGTTTAAAAAAAGAAAAGAAAAATCTGAAAAAAGAGCTTTCCGCCGCCTTTGAAATGCCGGAGGAAATTGTTTCTGATCTTCCTCTCATATCTCTCAGGGGCTTTGAGGAGGCTGTCATTGAAAATTACAAAGGCATAATCGAATACAGCACCGAAAGGATAAGGATAAATACATCTTCCGGGGTGCTGAGGCTTATGGGTGAGAACATGTTCATAAAATGCCTTGACGCCGACAACATAATAATAACGGGTAAGATAATGTCTGCCGAATTTATATGATATGGCGGTGATGGCGGTATGTTTCTGGCACTGTGGAACTATATCAGGGGATATGTTATCATATACGTTACGGGATTGTCGGTGGAAAGGTTCATAAACCTGGCGGCAAACAGAGGTATATTCATCTGGGATGTCATCCCCCAGAG
Organism: Clostridiales bacterium; assembly: GCA_019423725.1. Taxonomy (GTDB): domain Bacteria; phylum Bacillota; class Clostridia; order Lachnospirales; family Anaerotignaceae; genus Metalachnospira. Next base: position 3,802 of record JAHZAW010000025.1, on the reverse strand, counting down.
GAACCGTGTCGTAATGAAGGCATCGGCAAAAAATATTGAGCAGCTCAGGGAATGCGGCATAAAGACCGGATGCCGTTTTGAGATAGAGGGAGAATACGGCCTGCCGGTGTTTTTGCGGCGGTGTGCGGGAAGGAAAGCCTATGTATCTGGATTTTTGGCCCTTGCCGCGGCCATGTACATAATGTCATCGTTCATATGGACGGTGAGGGTCGTCGGAGCCGAGAGGATAAACGCCGATGAAATAATAGAAAGCTGCAGACAAAACGGCCTTGCACCGGGAAAACTGAAATATGGTCTTGACCTATATGAACTTGGGGAAAAGCTCATGCTGGAATACAGCGATATATCATGGATCGCCTTAAATCTCGAGGGTACAGGTGTCACGGTTAACATCGTGGAGACCATACCCAAAACCCAGTATGTGGAAAGGGAAAAGCCCATGGACGTGGTGGCCTCCTCCGACGGCATAATAGAGAGCATAGCCGTATCATCGGGCAGTGCCGTTGTCAAGGAAGGCGACGAAGTCAAAAAGGGCGACATACTCATAAGCTGTGCCGTGCCCCTCAGGGATGGCGAGGAGATAACCGGCGAGAAGTATGTGAGCGCCTCGGGAGAGGTAAAGGCTGTAAAGGAGTATGAGCTTGAAGGAAGCTCGCCTTTGAATTATAATGAAAAAGTATTTACAGGAAAGACTAAAACGGATTATAGTGTAAATATCGGAGAAAATAACATTAATGTTATAACTCCCTCGGATATGGATGGATATGAGACCATATCCGATGATAAAATCGTCTTTAATATAGGTGACTATACCATTCCCATAGGTATACAAAAAACGGTCTATGGGGAAGTGGAGACAATAAAGAAACAGAGAACAGAGGAAGAAGCCCAAAGCCTTGCCGCCAGGCAGCTGGATGATATGACATCAGCCCTGGTCATGGAGACCGGCGGGGAACTGAGGGAGCTTTCAACAGAGGTTTATAAGGATGGAAAGAGCGTGTCCATAAAGGGATATGCCTCCGTCGTTATAAGGATAGATGAACAGAAAGAATCAGATTTACAGATCGAGGAGGTAACGGAATAGATGCCGCAGACAGAACGTATTGTTAAGGCCGATAACGGAGCTATCTCAAATATTTTCGGTCAGTTCGACGAGAATATAACCAAGATAGAAAAGGAGCTGTCGGTCAAGATCGTTAACAGGAGCGAGGGCATAAAGATAGTCGGCGAGGAGGATAACTGCCTTAAGGCTGAGGCTGTTGTGGAAGCCCTGGTGGAGGCAGCGTCCAAGGGAGAGACCATATCTTCCCAGAGCATAAATTATATGGTAAACTCCGACGGAGATGAACTTAAGGAAGTGGGAGCCATATACGATGACTGTATATGCCTGACCATAAACGGGCGTCCGGTAAAACCCAAGACCCTGGGCCAGAAAAAGTATGTGGATATGATAAGGAACAACACCATAACCTTTGGTATAGGTCCGGCGGGTACAGGAAAGACATATCTTGCCATGGCCATGGCCATAACGGCATTTAAAAATAACGAGGTAAACAGGATAATAATGACGCGTCCGGCCATAGAGGCTGGGGAGAAGCTGGGATTTCTGCCGGGAGACCTTCAGCAGAAGGTAGACCCCTATCTCAGGCCCCTTTATGATGCGCTTTTTGAGATAATGGGCGCCGACGCCTATGCCAGAAATATGGAAAGAGGGCTGCTGGAGGTAGCTCCCCTGGCATATATGAGGGGACGTACTTTGGATAATGCCTTCATCGTGCTGGACGAGGCACAGAACACCACACCGGAGCAGATGAAGATGTTTTTGACCAGGATAGGCTACGGCTCCAAGGCAGTGGTAACGGGAGACCTTACCCAGATAGACCTGGGAGAGGGAAAACGTTCAGGACTTATGGATGCGGTGCAGATACTTAAGAATGTGGATGATCTGGGCATAATAACCCTTACAAATAAGGACGTTGTGCGTCATCCCCTGGTACAGAAGATAATAACAGCCTATGAAAAGGCGGAAAACAGGAGACAGGAGAAGGCTTCAGGAAGGAAAAACAGGTGATAAGATGACACTTCTTATTGATAACAGAACTGACTTTGAAATAAGCGATGAAATGGTAAAAATACTGGAAAAGGTATGTCTTGAGAGCCTGCAGTATGAGGAATTTGACGAGGACTGCGAGATAAGCCTTTCATTTGTGACAAACGATGAGATACACGAGATAAATAAGCAGTTCAGGAACGTGGACCGTCCTACGGATGTGCTCAGTTTTCCCCAGCTGACCTTTGAGGAGGGGGAAGAGGCTGACGTCAATGAAAAGGGCGAGATAGTACTTGGAGACATAATCATATCCGTGGAAAAGGCTAAGGAGCAGGCTGAGGAATACGGCCACAGCCTTAAAAGGGAGCTGGCGTTTTTAACGGTACACAGCATGCTCCATCTTATGGGCTATGACCATATGGAAAAGGACGAGGAAGAGGATATGTTCCGCAGACAGAAGGAGATCCTTGAGAGGGCAGGCATACCCAGGGAATAAGGGGTGTTTTTATGAAAAGCTGGGAAGTTCTTGAGGGAGCCTGCCACAGCTGTAAAAAATGCAGACTCTGGGAGACGAGGACTAATGTAGTCATAGGTGACGGCAGTAAAAATGCCGATATAATGTTCATAGGCGAGGGCCCGGGACAGCAGGAGGATATGCAGGGCATACCGTTCGTAGGCCCTGCCGGACAGCTTCTGGATAAAATACTGGCGGCGGTAAAGCTGGACCGCTCCAGTGTATACATAGCCAATATCGTAAAATGCAGGCCTCCGGGAAACAGAGATCCCCATGAGGACGAGCAGCAGGCGTGCATGAATTATCTCAGGTATCAGCTCATGCTCGTAAGGCCGAAGATAATAGTATGCCTGGGAAGGATAGCGGCCACAGCCATAATAGATAAGGATTTTAAAATAACTAAGGAGCACGGCAGCTGGTATGAGAGGAAGGGCTTTTGGATAACGGCCACCTACCACCCTTCGGCCCTTCTCAGGGACGAGACTAAAAAGAGGCCGGCCTGGGAAGACTTTAAGGCCATAAGGGCTAAGCTGGACGAGCTTGAAAACAGCGAAAATGACAAAGAAACAGAAATAAACGAATAATAACGATAAAAACCAGAAAAACGATAATTAACATAAGAGAGGTATTTGATTTGGCAGAAAAATTTTACAGTGGTTTCGTATCCCTTGTGGGAAGACCCAACGTTGGAAAATCTACACTTATGAACAGGCTCATAGGCGAGAAGATCGCCATCATATCCAATAAGCCCCAGACCACAAGGAACAGGGTCCAGAGCATACTTACAAAGGATGATTACCAGATAGTGTTCATCGACACACCTGGTATCCATAAGCCCAGACATAAGCTGGGAGAATATATGGTAAAGAGCGCCGAGACCACCCTCAATGAGGTGGATGCTGTGCTTATGCTCATCGAGCCTGCGGACAGGGTGCTGGAGGCGGACAAGCTCATCATCGAAAAATTTGCCAGGGTCAAATCTCCCGTCATCCTTGTCATCAATAAGGTGGATACGACGGATAAGGAAAGGATATTTAAGGTCATAGACAATTACAGAAAGCTTTATGACTTTGCGGAGATAGTTCCCATAAGCGCCCTGGAGGGCACAAATACCGATGAGCTCCTTAAGGTCATAAGGAAATACCTTCCCGAGGGACCTCAATATTTCCCTTCGGATATTATAACGGACCAGCCGGAAAGACAGATAGCCTCCGACATCATAAGGGAAACGGCCTTGA
>JAHZAW010000024.1:432-8208 GCA_019423725.1 Clostridiales bacterium | reverse complement strand
GCAGGGCTATGCCCGCATAAGAAAAACCACCGGCTAGGCCGGTGGATAATTATTTGTATAAAAAACAGCTGGACATATATCCAGCTGTTGAAAATTCTATATTATTTCTTATATTCTTTCTCCTAGTTTGAGTGAAGGAACTGCATTAAGATCAAGTCCGTCACGTCTTCCAGCTATATATTCATAATAGGCAGCTGAGCCTATCATGGCAGCGTTATCCGTACAGAGGATCGGAGAAGGTATATTCAAAGTGTATCCGTTTTTGTCACAGGCTTCTTTCATTGCCTTCCTAAGGGCTGAATTTGAAGCTACACCTCCAGCCATGGCTATCTTCGTAAGTCCCTTTTCCCTTGCTGCCTTCATGGTTTTTGTAACGAGCACATCCACCACAGAGTACTGGAAAGAGGCAGCTATATCCTCAGGAACGATCTCCCCTCCGGTCATCTTCATTTTATTTACATAGTTCAAAACAGCTGATTTCAGTCCGCTGAAGCTGAAATCATAGCTTCCGTCCTCAAGGAAAACATGGGGAAATGCTACAGCATCCTTATTTCCCTTTTCCGCTGCCTTCTGTATCTTAGGTCCTCCGGGATAACCCATTCCTATAACACGGGCTACTTTATCAAATGCTTCTCCTGCGGCATCATCTCTTGTGGAACCCATTATCTCATATTTACCGTAATCAGCAACATACACAAGATTTGTATGTCCTCCAGAGACGACCAAAGCCATATACGGAGGCTCGAAATTTACGTCTTCTATATAATTTGCCGAAATATGTCCTTCAATATGGTGGACACCTACTAAAGGTTTGTCAGTGGCAAAGGCCAGTGCCTTAGCTTCCGCAAGGCCGACGAGCAGAGCTCCCACAAGTCCCGGACCATAGGTCACCCCTATGGCGTCTATATCATCGAGGGTCACATCAGCCTGCTTAAGGGCTTCCGTTATGACTGCATCTATGTTTTCAACATGCTTTCTTGATGCTATCTCAGGTACTACTCCTCCATAAAGGGTATGAAGGTCTATCTGGGACGAAATTATATTTGACAAAACATATCTGCCGTTTTTAACTACGGCCGCTGCCGTTTCGTCACATGAGCTTTCTATGGCAAGTATAAGTATATCTTTATTTTCTACCTTGTTTTCTTCCATTTTTTCTCCTTCGTTCATGGTAACGCTCCTTATCACTTATCACTCTGTAAAATTGATCCTCTCGCTCATCCTGTCAAAGCCAATTTTTGTATTTTCAAATATATTTTTTGCATTGTCTATAAAAAGTTCCGGTTCAGACATGGAAGGGCTCAGATGTGTGAGCCATAATTCCTTAACTCCGCCGAGTTTAGCAAGTTTGGCGGCTTCAGCAAATGTCATATGTTTATATTCCACGGCTTTCATCTGCTTCTCATTTTCGCCGTACATTCCTTCACATACGAAAAGGTCAGATCCCTTTATAAACTCCACCAGGGAATCTACAGGCCTGGTATCTGTGCAGAAAGATACGCTAAGTCCCTTCCTGGCCTCTCCCATTACCATATCTCCGGTATAGGTTTTTCCTTCATATTCGACCGTCTCGCCCTTTTGAAGTACTGACCAGTATATAACAGGCAGTCCAAGGGCTTTTGCTTTCTCAACGGAAAATTTGCCCTTTCTTGGCACATCGAACCTATAGGATATACATTTTACCCTATGGTCACCTTCATTGGCAGATAATATAAAGTCACCAAAATCATATTTTTTACCAAAGTCAGTTATTTCTATAAATTCCAGTTTAAATGGCAGCTCAGGGCATATGAGCCTTAAACCGTCAACTACCTTTTTTAATCCAGCCGGGCCTATCAATTTAAGGGGTTCGGTCCTTCCAGCATTTCCAATGGTCAGGAGCATTCCAGGAAGTCCTGATATATGGTCCGCATGGTAGTGGGTAAAACATATGGTATCTATGGCCTTAAATCCCCAGCCAAGCATTTTCAGGGTGACCTGGGTGCCCTCTCCACAGTCTGTCATTATTAATCTTCCGTTTATTCTTAAAAGCATAGACGAAAGGAATCTTTCCGGCATGGGCATCATTCCCCCTGTGCCTAAAAGAGCTACATCTATCATTATTATCAATCCTTTATTTTATCATTAAGTACCTCTACTGCTGTTACATACTGTTTATCATTTTCAGATGTATCCTTAGCGTCAGTATATACCTCATAATCCGGCGTTATTCCCTCTCCCTGGATACATACGCCATTTGGAGTATAATACCTCTGTATCGTTATTTTAAGTCCTGAGCCGTCGCTTAAGCCATAAAGCCCCTGTACTATTCCCTTGCCATAGGTCTGGGTGCCGATTATATCTCCGCGGCCATTATCCTGCACAGCACCCGATAAGAGCTCAGAGGCGCTGGCACTTCCTCCATTGACCAGCAGTGCAAGGGGCAGATCACACCAGCTTTCTTCTGATGTAAAATCTGTCCTGTTTCCATTTTTATCAACTGTATAGGTTATTGTGCATTCCGGAAGCATCATATCCCCGATCTCTGCGGCGGAATCTATAACTCCTCCCGGATTATCCCTCAAGTCTATGATAAGTCCCTGAACTCCCTGGGCCAGCAGGTCATCAAGCGCTTCTTTGAACTGCTCAGAGGCGGTTTTTGTAAACTCGGTAATTTTTATATATCCGATATCCCCGTCTTTTTTATAGTCAACATACTTGAGATTGACTGTCGAGCGTTTAACATTGAACATCATCTCTTCAGATGAATTTCGTAAAATGCCTATTTCCATATATGTATCGTTTTTTCCCTTTGTCAGGGCCGAAACGTCTATTACAGACATTCCTTCAACGTCAGAGCCGTCTATGCTTATTATAACGTCTCCAGCCATAAGTCCGGCACTTTCAGCCGGTGAATTCTCCAGCACATCAGAAATGATACAGTTTCCGCTTTCCTCGTCCTGAGATATAACTATACCGATGCCTGTCATGGTGCCGCCGGCCTCACTCATAAAGTCGTCCATCTGTTCCTTTGAGAGATATACCGTGTATGGGTCTCCCATGGCATCAGCCATTCCAGCATACATCTTATCAGCCAGATCATTTTCATCAAAGTCTTCAATATAGTTATTTTCAAGCATTGCCGCTATGAGCGCAGCCTTGCTTTCCACCGTTAAGTCATCATAATCAGGAAGTTTTACCTCGCAGGATGCCTTTATATGTACCACTGCTCCAGCTATTATTATCCCGCATATGAAGCCCTTTAAAAATCTCAGAGTCTTTTCCTTATTAAATTTAATCACAAGATCATCTCCGCATAAACCTTATAAATAGCTTATGCGCATTACAATTATATATGTTTATTCAGGTTTGTTCAAGTAAGGTTTTTTATCAAAACTATTTCATATCGACGGATAATAATAAGACCTGACACAATGCCTTTTAATATATATAAAAAGACAGAGGTCAGGTCATTGGTCTTAAATGTCAATGATTATATAATAATCAGATGGCGTATGTTATGGATACACGGGCTGTTATGCTTATTTTATCATATCCTATCTGAGTAGAGGCTCCATTTGAAGCGGTGGAATCTGATACAGCCATGTTTCCAAAGGCAGCCTTTTCAGCCGTTGCCTCAGCCACGGAATAATTAGAAGATGTTTCATCCACGGATACTATACCCTTAAGTGTGACTCCACATGCATCTGCTATGGCATCAGCTGAGCTTTTAGCACTTTTTACAGCCTCTTTAAGGGCGTCTGCATAATAAACCGATGAATCTTTAAGATAAAATGATACATTGCATCCTGTAGCTCCTGCTGCAAGAGCAGTATCCATATATTTACCAGCATTATCTATATCATTTGTCGCAAATGATAATGTCGTATATGCTGTATATCCTGTTGTTACGCTCTTCTTAAGATTTTCATCATAGACGTTTTCAGGATATACATAAGCCGATTCGGTAAGTACATCCTCGTCTTTAATCCCGGCTGCCGCCATGGCCGCCTTTATTTTCTCGGAGATCTTGTTATTTTCATTCTGAGCTTCGGAAGCGGTTTTAGCAGTTGTCTCGATATCGGCATATATTTTTACCATATCAGGATCGACCATTATTATTCCTCTTCCGTTTACGGTTATTCCAGCATTATCAGCAGCAAATGAAACAGAAGCCATTCCAAGGGTCATTACAGCCGCAAGGGAAATGCCAATTAATGTTCTAAATAATCTCTTCATAAAAATCTCCCCTTCATAAACTTATTCCATACATATCTTTTACAAGTTTATACGTTAAGATGCTTTCTGAGGGATATATTACTTCCTAAAACTCCAAGCAGTGCTCCAAATACGAGCGATACCGGAAGAAGTACAGAGAATATATCAATACCAAATCTGAATGTAACCATTGATTTTAGCATAGGTATCTGCTGGTATACAACGTCTATCAGCTTATTATAAAGCGGCCAGGCGACTATTATGGGGATCGCCGCACCTACTATACCTATGATTATACCTTCAATGACAAATGGCCATCGAATGAACCAGTCAGTGGCTCCTACATATTTCATAATGCTTATTTCTGTTCTTCTTGTAAATACAGAAAGTTTTACTGTATTTGTTATTATTACTACTGAAATAGCAGCCAGAGCTAAAATAAGCACACTTCCAAATACTCTGAAGAAATTACTTATTTTAACAAGGAATTCAGTCTCTGTGTCAGAACTTCTGATCTTTCTAACACCATCTATCTGCTCTATTTTAGAAACTACATCTTTCTGATACTGGATATCTGAAAGTGTAACTTCAAATGAACTGGTCAGCGGGTTATTGGTCTCGTCAAATCCTGCAAGAATATCCTCAGCATCCCATGACTCCTTCATTTCCTGAAGAGCATCCTCCGGAGATATATAGCTGACGCTTTCAACATGGTCTATATTGACAAGCTGGTCATTGATCTCAAGTACCTTATCGGAATTTACGTCTTCATTAAGGAAAACAGCAATTCCTATGGACTCTTCAATCTGAGTGAGCATATAGTCAACATTGGTGAGCGCACAGTATGATATTGCTATCATAAATATGCAGGCTGCAACCGTTCCTATTGAAGCCACAGACATAAGCCTGTTTCTGACAACTCCAGTAAAAGCTTCGGAAAAAAAGTATTTTATTGATCTAAATTTCATCGCTGTACCCACCTCTTTTATCTCGAATTATGTGGCCGTTTTCAAGGGTTATTACCCTCTTTTGCATCTGGTCAACTATATCCTTGGCGTGAGTAGCGATTACTACTGTTGTGCCTCTTTTATTTATTTCTTCAAGCAGCGTCATAATGTCCCAGGCAGTGGCAGGGTCAAGGTTTCCTGTGGGCTCGTCCGCGATAAGTATGGGCGGGTTATTAACGATAGCCCTGGCAAGAGCTGTCCTCTGCTGTTCTCCACCGGAAAGTTCTCTGGGATATACCTTAGATTTATCCCTAAGCCCCACAAGACTTAAAACTGTTGGTACATTTCTCCTGATCGTTTTGGTCGGAGCTTCTATTACCTGCATTGCAAATGCTACATTCTCAAAAACTGTTTTATTGGGAAGAAGTCTGAAATCCTGAAAAACAACGCCAAGATTCCTTCTCAGATATGGTATCTGGCTCCTTTTAAGTTCACCTGTCTTTACGTTGTTGATCGTAATAGTTCCCTCTGTTGGATCAAGCTCCTTGAGCAGAAGTTTGATCATAGTCGATTTACCCGAACCGCTGGAGCCGACAAGGAATACAAACTCACCCTTCTCGATATGGATATTTATATCCTCAACGCCTACCGTACCATTAGGGTAAACCTTAGTTACGTTATCAATATCTATCAACTAAATCGTCCTTTCCTGTGCCTTTATTCAAAGCGCAAGCAATTAGTATACCATCTTGTCCATATACATCATGTACTTGCTTACCATGAGGGTAATTTTGAATATAATGGCATCGTCAAAATTACGCAGGTCAAGGCCTGTCATTTTCTGAAGCTTGTCCAGCCTGTATACAAGGGTATTCCTGTGTATATAAAGCTGTCTGGATGTCTCAGAAACATTAAGATTGTTTTCAAAGAATTTATTAACGGTGGCAAGGGTCTCCTCATCAAAATCGTCCATTGTAAGTCCATGGAGAACTTCTTTTATGAACATCTTGCATAGTGAAAGCGGAAGCTGGTATATAAGTCTGCCAATACCAAGTTTTTCATAATTTACTATGTATTTTTCGCTTTCAAATATCTTGCCTACCTCAAGGGCCATTTTAGCCTCTTTATAAGAACGTGAAACGTCCTTAAGATCACTGACAACAGTACCGATTGAAATATAAACCTTGATGTTAAGTTCTGTACTGAGGGTATCGGAGATCATCTTTGCGATCTTTTCGATCTCATCCATGGTTTCCTTCTCTCTGAGCTCTTTGACAAGGATGATACTGTGCTCGTCTACTGCCGTAACAAAATCCTTTGTCTTGGCAGGGAAAATGCTCCTTACTATCTCAACGATATTCATATCCTTATCGATATTTGTCTCGATGAGATATACGATTCTCCTTATGTTGTTTTCAATGTGAAGTTTTTTGGCTCTGCTGTAAATATCCACAAGGAGGAGGTTATCAAGAAGAAGGTTTTTGATAAAGTTGTCTTTATCATATCTTTCCTTATAGGCAACGAGGAGGCTCTGTATCTGGAATGCAGCTATCTTGCCGATCCTGTATCCATCCTCATCTTCGCCCTTGACCTGGATAACATACTCAGGGATACCATTGTCATAAACCTTAAAATACTGGTATCCAAGGATAAGCTGGCTGTCTGCCTGAGAGCCGACGAAATTTTCGATGGCGTCTATCTGTCTGCCTATCATGTTTTCCTCAGTTGTGGCAATAACCTTTCCTTCTTTTTCTACCACGCTCAAATCCTTGCGTGTGATATTTTTGAGCCCGTCAATTGTACTTTGTAAAATCTGATTAGAAATCATACGTCCACCCCAATATAATATTTAATAGAAAAACTTTCCCCATTCTGTACAGCTTTTGATGTAGTACTGTTGTGCCTGTGGGCCGCAGCACATTGTTTAATTAAAATTGCATAAATAAATCAGGCAGTTTATTAAACATATGATGTGTATTCTGCTACCCTAAAAAATCACTATGACTGATATATATTTTATAACATAATGACAAAAAAATAAAGAGAAATTTAAAAAAAAATGACATTATTTTTGTATAAATAAAATTAACAAAAAATAATCCAGATTTTCATAATTAAATTAAATATTTTTATGGTACTAAATGGCATTTTTCTTCCATTTAAAGTTTTTTATATCCCCGGCTGTACACTTCTTTTACGTCAAAAAGAATAATAAATGCGCTGGAATCAACTGATTTTACCATTTCTTTAAATTGGCTTACTTCATTTTGTGAAAATATACAAATCAAAAGATATGTATCTTTCTCTCTGTATTCTTTTTCATCCGCTGTAATCACAAGCTGTAATCATAATGGGAAGGTTCTCCTTTATCTTTTTATTTATATTGGGGAGAGAAAATTACAGCCTTGCCAAGCAGGAAGTTTTTCCCTCCACTATTCCCTGCCATCCTGCTGATTCTGCTAAAAATAGTCACAAAAAAGCAGCAAGTCTTTTAGACTTACTGCTTTCACTAGCTTACAGAGTACATCTGATATTAAGTTTTTATTGATCGGTCCAGCGGATAATCAAACTGTAATTTGAATTGACAGTTGGCTGACAGATGTTTCACATGGTCATGAACCTCAGCAATTAT
>JAHZAW010000024.1:0-422 GCA_019423725.1 Clostridiales bacterium | reverse complement strand
TTATCTGTCGTTTACTTTATAGAAATAATGTATATTTTTTGATCGGGCTCAGTTGGCTTTGAAATTTATCCTGTAATTCCAAACCATACTAGAAATACAATTCCTATAACCAGAAAAATCACGCCTGCTATACGCAATAACTTTTCCTCGTACTGCTTATATTTATAAAATAGCTCAAAGGCAGTCCCGAAAAACGCCAAAGAGATACTTCCTTTCCATGCCGGATTTCCTTTAAGCAGGCACATAACTGTTAAGATCGTTACGGCTGTAAAAATACATTCCAAAGAATGAGCTTTGGAGCATACCTCTATCTGTTCATCCCGCTCGTCCATTATAAACTTTTGTCTTGGTGGCTGTTTCATCATTTTTCCTCCTGCTCTTACTTTTTGTAATATAGCTTAACACAATGACGGAAATAACCC
>JAHZAW010000023.1 GCA_019423725.1 Clostridiales bacterium | reverse complement strand
CATAGATGATGAAAATAATAATACTGAAAATATAACTGATGACAAGGAAGAAGAAAGCGGAAGGATCCATGAGGAAGGCTGCATCCTAGATGCTGACCACGAAGGAGACTGTGTTACAAATGATACGGTTATGCTTTTTTCTTATGTAAGAGATTCTAAAGAGATTTATGTCTCATTTTCTGGAAACGACGATGAAAATGATGGGACTACTAAACAGAGTCCATATAAAACTTTAGCTAAGGCAGTAGACGTGGCTAAGGATGGAGACACCATAGTCGTAATGGACGATATAACTGTTGAAGGTATAAATGGTACAGCCCGTGTTACAGATAAGCATATAGTTATCACAAGTATTGACCCAGAGAACCCTGTAACGATAACAAGGGGAGATAATTTAACTATCTCTGACGATAACCAAAGCTGGCATAATTCAGCTATTATAGAAGTTACTACAAATGAAAATGAAGATAATGAAAATGCTTCATCCGTTACCCTTGAAAACATTATCTTGACCGATAATGGGGAACATGATGGAACATATTTTGCACAGACTAATACTGAAATAGATGGTAATGATGCCGGAAATCGTGCCTTTGTTCAGGATGGAATGGTAACAGCCCATGGAAAATCAAACCGCCAGGTATATATAATTTTAGGTGAAGGAGCAGTATTAAAGGACTTTGGCGGTATGTCAGCGGTATATGCCACTGGAGGAGCCAATATCGTGATGAAAGGCGGTTCAAAAATAACTGCTGAGAATGTTACCGACCGTGAAAAAAGCAGTGATAAGGCTCCTAAAGAAGAAACTGGACCAGCTGGAGCCATATGGATGCAGGGAAGCACCCTTGTTATGGAAGAGGACTCTTCAATCGAGAATATTATAGGACGAGCAGTATATATCGATGGCGGAACTGCAGAGATAGACGGAAATATTTCTGGAATAACAGGCGACGGTGATATGTGGCAGGGAAAATCTGGTGTGGCTATACATGTGAGAAACAGTGCATCCGCTACTTTAAATGGAAAGATATCAAATATTTTAGGAAGTGGAAGTTCAGCAGTGTTTGTTGTTGGCGGAGAATTTTATATGAATGAAAGTTCAGCCATCAAAGACTGCGGAGACGGAGTAAAAGGTATTTCGGAATTTGGAAACATTGAGAGCTATGTTTATATGAACGGAGAGATAACAGGAATTAAAAATGATAATGCGATAAACATTAATGTTGAGAGCAGTACGGTACCAGATGTCGAGCCTCTAAGATGCGTTATTGGTCCTGAAGGAAATATACATAATAACTCAGTTAGAAATGGTGCCATATATATGCAGACTGTAAATGGAACATTAGATATATATGGTAAAATAAATGATAATATAAACTCTGGAGAAACATCAGGAAGCGGCGTTTATATGGCGCATAACCATAAACTTAGTACAGTCACCATGTATAAAGGTGCTGAGATATGTAACAATAGAGGTTCTAAGTATGGTGGACTGATCGTAAGTGAAGGAACATTTATAATGGAAGGTGGAACTATTTCAGGTAATAGCGCTGTAAACTATGGCGGTGTTTATGTTAGAAACAGCGGATCATTCATTATGAATGGCGGTGAGATAAAAGATAATACATCAACAAATAATGATGGCGGACTTAGCTTTGAAGCTGTGTTTTATAAAAGCCAGGAGCCGAATGTTCAGCTTAACAAAGGAGTCATTTCAGGAAATACCGCTGGTGGCAAAAATGTGGACATTGCAGTTATATCAAGTAGTTTTAGTAAAATAGACAGGTATATGTATATAAGCAATGACATGACCATTGGTAATGACAGTGTTTATATCCAGAAGTATAATGTAATGCTCAAAAATCCTTCAAACAACATCAAATTTGGAAATGCCAGTGATGATGCGGTTAATGTTTTAAATAACGCATCGAAGGCAAATAGGTGGGGACAATCACTGGTTTCATTATGGTGCCAGAATGATGAAAATGCCACTGAACTGATAATGAGCATCCCTGCTGGTATTGATCCAGATCTGCCAGTATATGCAGCTGTGGTTGAAACAGACGTGACAGGAAATGCGTTATCAGGAGCAAATGTTGAGTTTTATAATGTTGCTAAAGGAAATGGAAGCCTTGATATTTCGTTCCTCAGCGGCAATGAGAATGGTTATGCCATAGCTTTGGTGCAGCCAAGTGCAGATTATGGCAGTATGACTTTGAGCGGACCTGAAAAACTGAATGAGGGCAAAGATACATATACAATAACTTATGATGCGGACTACTCCATGTCCACAAATCTTTATGAGATATTAAAAAGCAATATCAATGATACAAATGATTTAAATTATGCTAGGATGATCATACAGCTTGACAGCAGGTTATCAGTTAAATCAGATGATATAATAGTCAACAGTAATATATTTGAGACAAATGGAGACATATCTGTCAATGGAAATGAAATAACAATAAATCTTAAGTTAAAAGATGGATGGGAAACTCAATCTGATACAAATACGTCCATAACCATAAATGCTGAAATGGCAAATGACAAATTTGAAAGCGGAAAAGTATTAGCGGCTTCGGGCAGATTTGAAGCAAGCGTACCTGTACCTGACAGCTCAATTAATGTTATCGTTCCTTCCAATGCGGTTCGGACTGAAATGGTAAAGGCAGAAGTATATGAGATCACCGTATCCGCTGGATCAAATGGAACGATATCGCCAAGCGGAACAATATCAGTAAACCAGGGAGAGGACTTGCAGCTGACCATCACACCTGATGAGGGGTATGTTATTTCAGATGTAATTGTGGATGGAGTAAGCCAGGGAAGCAAAACAAGTTATACGTTTGAAAATATAGTATCAGATCACAGTATCAGAGCCGAATTTGAGAAAAAGAGCAGTGGTTCTTCCTCATCCAGCTCCTCCAGCGGAGTAAGCCTTTCAGAGGCACACTATGTCAGATACTATGATGGTGATGATAAAGTTGTCGATGATAAATACGCATATGGGGAGAGGGTCACAGTAAAGGATAATATGTTTACTGCCCCTGAAGGAATGGTACTTGCTGGATGGAGCAGGGAAGAAGGCGGCAAAGTCGATTATATCCCCGGTGATACATTCAGGATGCCTGACAGCAGTGTGAATCTATATGCCGTATGGAAAGATGCTGAAAAGACACATTACGCATATATGAGCGGATATCCCGATGGGACTATTAGACCTGATAATACCATAACCCGTGCTGAAGCAGCTCAGATATTCTATAATCTGCTTCCTGAGAAAAATATACCTTACACCGTTACATTCAAAGATGTGACAGCGGATAAATGGTACTATAAGGCAGTGAATGTTCTTGCATCTCTCAATATCATATCCGGTGTCGGAGACGGGAAATTTGAGCCTGAAAGACCTGTAAGCCGTGCAGAATTTACAGCCATGGCAATGAGATTTGGCGGAAAAAATACAGGCGGAGAAAACATATTCAATGATGTTTATGGATATGAATGGTTTTATGATGATATAGTAAGCTCCATTAATTACGGATGGATCAAGGGATATCCAGATGGTTCATTCCGACCCTATAACAGCATAACAAGAGCCGAAGCTGTAACTGTCATCAATAATATGCTTGGACGCAGTGCTGATATATACTATATTGAGGATAATGTAAATGACGTTAAATATTTTACAGATCTTGATAAAGATTTCTGGGCTTACTATCAGATGGCTGAAGCGGCAAACGGACATACATATAAAAATATAGACGGGGAAGAAAACTGGACAGACGCTTTCTGATATTAAGATAATACAAAAAAATGACCTAAAATATTTAGATAAGATAATAAATTACAAATATAGTGGGCTTGCTGCCTGTTTTATCAGGCGGCAGGCCCTTATGTTTTGCCTTTATTTTTCTTTAACTGCATAATAGCTATTCCAATTACCTGCTTTTATCCTCATTTTAAATATTAATCCTGCCTTTTACTGACATAGAAGTCCAAATTGTGTTTAGTGTTCATTCACGTCAGTTTTATAAAACATAGAATTTTGGCATAAAAACACCCCATTTATTATTCAGTATATTGTACTGTATAACAAATGGGGTAAAGTTCACATATAAGCAGTGGTGCTTTTACTTCGCATCTGAAGATGATGCGGCTGCTGTATCTGTTGTATCAGCTGAAGTAACATACTCATTTAATGCTGCATCAATAAATTTGATATAGTCATCACCGCTGTATACTCCCTCATAGTATCCGCCTCTAGCAATACCGTTTTTATCTACCATGGTAAAGGCAGGGATGTTTTCAAAGTTGTTCTGAATAAACGAAGCAAGATTTGAATCAAGTCTTATTACTGTAAAGTCAACTCCAGCATCGGCAAAAGCCTTTTTAGCTGTCTCAACAAGTTTCTTTGCATCATCGCTGTTATCAAGCTTTGTCGTAGGGGTATCAATACATACGGCAACGACATTTACGTTTCCAAGCTCTTTAGCGTGTTCATAGGCCTTCTGGACCTCTGCAAGATTATCGACATCGGGATAGATGTAAGTTCCCCATACATAGAAAAGGGTAAGATCATAATCACCGAATATACTGCTGTCAATGGCTTCACCATCAAGGGTTTCGCTGGAGAATGAAATCGTATTCTTTTCAGCATACTTTGATTCAACATAAGCGTCGACATCGAAATCCGTTACGATAAATGAATCCGCAAGCTCGCTTACGCCTGCACAGATCTCATCGTATATTTTGACGTTATCATCACCCATATTTCTTATGGAACCTACATAGTCGTAGAAAAGATAATAGCTCACGCCATTGTTTTCCTTTATGAGGTCTCTGGAAGAAAATGTGGTATACAGACCTGATGATTTAAGTTTTGACACCTGGTCGGTCTGGATTACTACGATCTCACATATGGGATAGAGATAATCATCAATTACAGTGCCATCCTTTGAACTAGAAAGTGTCTTCCAGTCATCGGGTGTAATGTAATTATATTTTATGTTTGCTATGGTGTAGTCTTCGTCATAAGCAAATGGGTAAATATTATTGGATTTGGTATATTCCATCCAGCTTTCAGGAGTAGTATATTTTAATCCTATATTTGAAAAATCTACTTCTCTGCTTGTAAGAACTCCCTGCTGAGACTCTTCCTCAGATGAACAGGATGTCAAAATAGTTCCAAAAGAAAGCACCGCAGCAAGCATAAGAGCAACATATTTAATTTTCATTATGGTAACCTCCTAAACAATCCATAACATTATACTATAAACAGTATCTTTTTGCAATTTATAAATTAATAAATTGCTTAAAAGAGTCAAATTTTCCGAGTATGATTAATGAATTATAAAAATTAATTTATTTCTAATAGTACATAAATGTACAATATGACAAAATATGTTTATTATTATAAAAAGAGCTTAATTTCTGTAAATAAAGTAGTATATTAAAGGTGAAAAATATTAACCGATTTATTACCATTTACTAAATGAGTTATTTGCGGAAAAATATATATACGAAATATGCTAAAAAAGAAGGGGATATGATGAATAAAAAAATACTTCTTATTGAGGACGAGGTAAAACTTGCCAGATTTGTGGAGCTCGAGCTTAAGTATGAAGGATATGAAGTTACTGTATGCCATGACGGCAGAGCAGGCTTTGATGAATTTCAGAATAATACCTATGACCTTATTCTTCTAGATTTGATGCTCCCGGGACTCAATGGAATAGAGATATGCAGAAGAATAAGAAAAACAAGTGATATACCCATTATAATGCTTACGGCAAAGGATGAGGTGATCGACAAAGTGGCTGGGCTTGACTCAGGAGCAGATGACTATGTTACAAAGCCATTTGCCATTGAGGAACTCCTTGCCAGGATGAGAGTTGCTTTAAAGAGGGTTAGACCTGAGCCTATCGTAAAGAATATATTCACCTGTGGAGACCTAATGATAGATGCAGACAAGCATCTTGTTAAAGTGGGTGATGATGTTATTGATCTTACAAAGAAGGAATATGACCTGCTCCTTTATCTTCTTAAGAGCAAAAATATCGTTCTTTCAAGGGAACAGATACTCAACCAGGTATGGGGGTACAATTACATCGGTGAGACGAATGTCGTAGATGTATATGTAAGATACCTTCGTTCAAAAATAGATGAACCTTATAATAAAAAATTTATCCATACAATAAGAGGGGTAGGTTACTATATTAAAGATGATGAACAGGATTAACTGTAAACTTAATCAAATACCTATAGCAAGGAAAATAGTTATATTATATGGTTCTTTATTTACACTCACCATAGTAGCCATAAGCATAGTGCTTCTTATAACTGCAAAGGGAATGGGTGTAGGGATAACCATAACTGCTTTGCAAAACTGTTCCGAGACCATTGAAAACTATGTGCTGTCAGGAAAAAACCTGACTGAGGAATCCATAGAAGCAATAATCGGAAGCAGTTATGCTGACTATATAATTGAAAATAAAACGGATGCAAAGGTTTATCTTAACATAAGGACATACACTGATGAAAATATGGAAATGCCCATCAGCAGGGATGAACTTCCTGAAAATATAGAGGAAGAATTTGATTTTCAGAAAAAAGAGACCGACAAAGGCTATTTGAGGGTCCCGGACAACAGTGATTATACCATTTACACAAAAAATGGACATGATTTTATATGTGTTAAAAATGAATTCACATATAATGGAGACGTATATGAAGTAAAACTCTTCAAGGCAGCTCTTGACAACATTTTTTATGTAAAATATATTGCCATGAGGCTTTTATATATTGATATAATCGGCTTCCTCTTTGCTGGACTTATAGGTGTATATATAAGCCACACCATGTTGAGGCCTATCAGAAAAATTAGAGAAACTGCTGAGAGGATAAGTGTAGAGGACCTCAGCCGGAGGATAGAGATAAGCGGGCCTGATGACGACTTGAAAGAACTGTCGGTAACTTTCAATTTGATGATCGACAGGCTGGAACAGTCCTTTGAACAGCAGAGCCGGTTCGTTTCAGATGCCTCCCATGAGCTCAGAACGCCCATATCCGTAATAAAGGGATATGCCAATCTGATAAACAGATGGGGTAAGGATGACCCTGAAATCCTCCAGGAGGCTGTTAATAATATCCTTGAGGAAACTGACCATATGTCAGTAATGATCAAAAACCTTTTGTTTTTGGCAAGAAGTGACCAGCACAGGGCACATATTCAGAAACAGCCAATGTCTTTAAATGATGCAGTTAGAGATATAGCCAAAGACTTGAGCGTCACAGACGAAAAGGTGGATATTATAACTGATATATGTGATGATGAACTGGTGATAAACGGTGACCCTGACCTTATTAAGCAGATGTTATGGATATATACCGAAAACGCCGTTAAATACAGTGGAGATGAAAAGATAATAACTTACAGGGTATTTTCCGACGGAGGATATGCATGCGTAAGTGTAAAGGATAATGGCTGTGGTATAAATGATGAGGATCTTCCTCATATTTTCGACAGGTTTTATCGTGTCGATAAGTCAAGAAATAAAAATATACCAGGAACCGGCCTTGGATTGTCGATAGCCAAATGGATAATTGAGGTGCACAATGCAAGTGTTGAAGTGAACAGTGTTGTAGGACAAGGCACGGAGTTTATAAGTAAGTTTAAAATAGAATAGTTGAACATAGCGAATAATTATAAAAGGTACAGTATTTATTATGCTGTACCTTTTAACATATTAGAGTGGTAAAGAGACTAAATACACAGACAAATTTTACAACAGAAATTTCTCTGAATAAAAACTTAAAAAAATTTTGCTAAAATTTTTTTACTGATATTAAATAATGTATACAATCTATAGAAGTTTTGTAAAGTTTGCAAAATTATATTGATTTACTTATTTTTAATGATTAAAATTAATACTTAAGTTGAAAAATTTAATTCTTCTTGTGAAAGGGGAGTGCATTTAATGCAGGAACAGAAAATTAAGGAATTTAAAAGAGTTCTTGTTGCCAATCGAGGAGAGATTGCAATAAGAGTTTACAGAGCTCTTAATGAACTGGGAATTCAGTCCATTGGTATATTCTCAAAAGAGGATAAATATTCAGCTTTCAGAACTAAATCTGATGAAAGCTACAGACTTAATCCCAATAAGGGCCCTATAGATGCTTATCTGGATATTGATGAGATCATCAAGATCGCTAAGGAAAGAAATGTTGATGCCATCCATCCGGGATATGGTTTCCTTTCGGAAAATCCTGAATTTGTTGAGGCTTGTGAGAAAAACGGAATAACTTTTATTGGACCTACAGTGGCGACTATGAATGCGATGGGTGATAAAATATCATCAAAACAGATCGCAATAAAATGTGGTGTCCCCATTATCCCCGGTGTTGACCATGCTCTCAAATCACTTGAAGAAGTAATGCAGATAGCAGATAAGATCGGATACCCGGTTATGCTCAAGGCTTCAAACGGCGGCGGTGGACGAGGAATGAGGATCGTTAACAGCGCTGAGGATATGCCTAAAGAATTCGAGGAAGCAAAAAACGAGGCTAAAAAGGCATTTGGTGATGATAAAATATTCATCGAAAAATATCTTAAGAGCCCTAAACATATCGAAGTACAGGTAATGGGAGATAAATACGGAAACGTTATCCATCTCTATGACCGTGACTGTTCAGTACAGAGACGTCATCAGAAAGTTGTAGAATATGCGCCTGCTGATTCCATCAGCCTTGCGACAAGAGAGAAGATATTCGCTGATGCCGTAAAACTTTCAAAGTATGTTGGA
>JAHZAW010000022.1:2576-3879 GCA_019423725.1 Clostridiales bacterium | reverse complement strand
TTCTTTCACGCTCTTCCTTCATCTGATTTTCCATGGAATCCTGGATCTCCTTAGGAGGCATGATGTTTTTAAGTTCCACACGGTTGATCTTTATTCCCCAGGCATCAGTAGCCTCATCAAGGATGACCCTCATCTTTGAGTTGATTATATCCCTGGATGTAAGTGTCTGGTCAAGTTCAAGATCACCGATTATATTTCTTAATGTGGTGGCCGTAAGGTTTTCTATGGCTCTCATGGGATTATCTACACCATAGGTATAGAGCTTAGGGTCTGTTACCTGCAGATATATTACTGTATCTATCTGCATTGTTACATTATCTTTAGTTATAACAGGCTGGGGAGGGAAATCTGCTACGATCTCCTTAAGGCTTATTTTCTTTGCCACCCTGTCAATAACCGGTATGGCAAAATGGAGGCCTGTGCCCCAAGTAGCGTTATATGCGCCAAGTCTTTCAACGATGTACGCATGTGCCTGAGGTACTATCTTGATATTGGAAATTACTATAACTAACAAGAGAATTATTATTACTAAAAAGAAAAACTGCATAGTATTTACTCCTCTCCAATTTTTTCAACTATGACTTTAACACCCTGAATATCCAATATTTTAACCTTTGCACCCTCATTTATTACAGTATTTTCGTCTGACGATCTAGCCGACCATATCTTCCCCTGAACTTTAACGGCTCCGACTCCTTCAATATTATTTATCTTTTCAATAACTACACCCTGTTCGCCTATGACGGCTCCAGCATTTGTAACCTCTATCCTGCAATGGAGTTTTTTAACCAATGGTTTAGTCAAAATAAGCAGTATAACAGAAACAGCAATAAATATCACTGCCTGCCAGGCAAATGAAGCTCCCGCCATGGATACGAACATGGCCGCTAAAGCACCAAAGCAGAACCATATGGAGACCAGCTGTCCGGCTGTCGCTATCTCAGCTATGACAAATATAACAAACAGTATAAGCCACATCACACTCATGGGAATGTCAGGCATACAGACACCTCCTGCCCTTATTTATTTTTTGTTACGCCATTATTATAACATGTGCGGCCTGCATTTTCAATTTTCGACAATCGGTAATTTCAGTAAAGGACCCCTTGACAAACGGTTATCTTTTAACTATTATAAATCTATATGTTCAAGAAATATTTAAAATGCGTTGATCGGGAGGAGTACTCTGCGGCAGCCAAAAGAGAGTTATGTTCAAAGGCTGAAAGACATAACAGGACAGGCTGCAGATGAAGGTAGCCCGCCAGCATTTCCGGTGAGAACGATACATTAGCCGGAAACGTAA
>JAHZAW010000022.1:0-2566 GCA_019423725.1 Clostridiales bacterium | reverse complement strand
AGCCGCGTTAAGGCATTAAAGCCGTATTTTTACGGAAATTAAGGTGGTACCGCGGACTTTCGCCCTTATTAGGGTGAAAGTCCTTTTTTATACAGTAAAATCACAGAAAGGACAGATAGCATGATACACGAACTTGAAAAAACATACGATCCGAGTATCGAAGAACGTATCTATAACAAATGGCTTGAAAAGAAATATTTCCATGCTGAAGTGGATAAATCAAAGAAACCCTACACAATAGTTATGCCGCCCCCGAACATCACAGGCAAACTTCATATGGGACACGCCCTCGACAATACCCTTCAGGATATACTTATCCGCTGGAAAAGGATGAGCGGATACAATGCCCTCTGGATACCTGGAACTGACCATGCCTCCATATCAACGGAAGTAAAGATCGTTCAGAAAATGGCTGAGGAAGGCATCACTAAAAATGACATTACCCGTGAACAGTTTTTGGAAAGAGCCTGGGCCTGGAAAGAAGAATACGGCTCAGAGATCCTTATGCAGCTGCGTAAACTTGGCTCAAGCTGCGACTGGGACAGAGTACGCTTCACCATGGATGAAGGCTGCTCAAAGGCAGTTCTTGAGACATTTATCCGTCTTTACAACAAGGGATATATTTACAGAGGAGAAAAGCTCATCAACTGGTGCCCTAAATGCCAGACTACCATATCCGATGCAGAAGTAAACCATGTTGATATGGCTGGACATTTCTGGCATATAAAATACCCCATCGCAGGAACAGACCAGTTCCTTGAGCTTGCAACTACACGTCCTGAGACAATGCTTGGAGATACAGCTGTGGCAGTTCATCCCGATGATGACAGATATAAACATCTCATTGGCAAGACAGCCATCCTCCCCATCGTTAATAAGGAAATACCCATCATTGCCGATTCCTATGTTGATATGGAATTTGGTACTGGTGTAGTTAAGATAACACCTGCCCATGACCCTAACGACTATGAAGTTGGTGAAAGACACAATCTTCCTAAAATAAACGTATTCAATGATGACGGAACAATCAATGAAAACGGCGGAAAGTATCAGGGAATGGACAGATATGAGGCAAGAAAACTCATTGTTAAAGAACTTGATGACCTGGGACTTCTTGTCCGTGTTGAGGACATTACCCATTCAGTAGGTGTTCATGAAAGATGCAACGAAATAGTTGAGCCAATGATAAAACTTCAGTGGTTCGTAAAGATGGATGAGCTTGCTAAACCCGCCATCGATGTATATAAAAACGGCACACTTCGTTTTATCCCCGACCGTTTCGGAAAGACTTATATGCACTGGCTTGAAAACATCCGTGACTGGTGTATTTCACGTCAGCTCTGGTGGGGACACCGTATACCTGCGTACTACTGCCAGAAATGCGGACATATAGAAGTTACAAAGGACCCCAGCGGACTTGTATGTTCAAAGTGCGGAAGCACTGACTTCAAACAGGATGAAGATACCCTTGATACCTGGTTCTCATCAGCCCTCTGGCCTTTCTCAACCCTGGGCTGGCCTGATGACACAGAGGAACTCAAACATTTCTATCCTACCAGCACAATGGTAACAGGATACGATATCATTTTCTTCTGGGTAATAAGGATGGTATTCTCAGGACTTGAACAGGTCGGAGAATGTCCTTTCCATGATGTTCTTATCCATGGTCTTATCCGTGATGACCAGGGACGCAAGTTCTCCAAGAGCCTTGGAAACGGTATCGACCCCATCGATGTTATAAATAAATACGGTGCTGACGCTATGCGTCTTATGCTCGTTACAGGAAACGCTCCCGGAAATGATATGCGTTTCTACTGGGAGAGACTTGACGACTGCCGTAACTTTAATAATAAACTCTGGAATGCTTCACGTTTCGTGCTCATGAACCTTGAGGGAGAAAGCGATGATGATAAGCTCCTCTATCTTACAAGTGCAGACAAATGGATATTGAGCAAAGTAAACACCCTTACAAAGGAAGTTACTGACAATCTCAATTCATATGAACTTGGTCTTGCAGCACAGAAGATAAGAGATTTCCTCTGGGATGAATACTGCGACTGGTATATCGAAATGGTTAAGCCCCGTCTCTACAACAAAGAGGACAGCACAAGGGATGCGGCTTTATGGACACTTAAGACAGTTCTTATAAACGCTCTTAAGCTCCTTCATCCTTTTATGCCATTCATCACAGAAGAGATATTCACACACCTTCAGAGTGAAGAAGAAACTATCATGCTTTCATCCTGGCCTGAATATAAGGCTGAGTGGAACTTTGCTGACAACGAAGCTGAGATCGACCTTATCAAAAATGCCGTAAGAGCCATAAGGAACATAAGGGCTGAGATGAATGTTGTTCCCAGCAAAAAGGCAACTGTTTATGTTGTTACAGCTGATGGAAGCATAGCAGACATATTTGAAAGAAGCAGCGTATTCTTCAAGACCCTTGCTTATGCTTCTGAGCTTATCATTCAGGAAAACGAAGACGGCATCGCATCCGATGCTGTATCAGCTGCGATCCCCGGTGCAACGCTCTATATGCCTTTTGCAGAGCTCGTTGATATAAACA
>JAHZAW010000021.1:5807-6119 GCA_019423725.1 Clostridiales bacterium | reverse complement strand
CCAAAAAGCCCCAGCAGTGCCGATAAAATGAGTATCAAATATTTTGACAGCCTTATGCCGTTTACCATGGCCTGATTGGGTATAACAAAGGTGCATATTCCTGTTATGGCAGAAATAATGACAACAACAGGACCCACAAGTCCTGCCTCCACAGCCGCCTGTCCAATAACGATACCGCCTACTATACCCAGTGTGGAACCTATGGACGATGGAAGTCTTATGCCGGCCTCTCTCAGAAGTTCAAAGGCTATCTCCATACCGAATACCTCTGTCACAGCTGAAAACGGCACATTTATCCTTGTCCCGGCTATT
>JAHZAW010000021.1:1369-5794 GCA_019423725.1 Clostridiales bacterium | reverse complement strand
GCACAGCCTCAACGGGCAGGAGATTAGGATTATATAAAGTTATGGCAATATAAAGCCCCGGCAGAGCCAAAGCTAAAAAGGCAGCGGCATACCTTATGAGCCTTATAAAACTCATTATTTCCCATCTGTCATAATAATCCTCCGCAGCCTGAAAAAATGTATTGAGTGTTGATGGCAGCATCAGCACCATTGGTGAATTATCAACTGCAAGTATCACCCTTCCTTCCAAAAGTGCCGCAGATGCCTTATCCGGTCTTTCTGTCATCTGTATCTGAGGAAATGGCGACCACCATTTTTTCTCCGTGAGCTGTTCGATATATCCGCCGTCTATGACAGCATCCACATCTATTTTTTCTATGCTCTGCTTTATACTTTCCACTATTTCATTTCTTGCTATGCCTTCCATATACATAAGGGCGATATCTGTTTTGCTTCTTCTTCCGCATCTTAATCTGACTACCTTAAGGGCTGTATCCCTTATCCTTCTTCGCATAAGGACTATATTGAAGTTTATAGCCTCCCCAAAAGCATCCTTTGGCCCCTGGACAACGACTTCATTTTCGACCTTAGGAACTCCCCTTGTGGGCCAGCCCTTTGTTGAGGCTATGAGGGCCTTGTCATCGTTATCCGCAAAAATAGCGGTATCGCCCAAAAGTATGGACGTAAATATATTATTGAAGTCCTTTTCTTCTTTTATCTCTCCAATACTTATGGCCTCATTCTTAAGGGTATCAAGTATATTTGTATACACCTTGACCCTGGTGCGGCTCATGAGATTAGTCATTATTAAATCTTCCGTGACTGTTTTATTTATCATATTGTCAACATAAACGATCATCATTTTTATATCTTTATCAGGTCCGGCTTTGAATGTCCTTACGACCACATCACCGCAGTTTTTAAACGTCTCATTTATTATTTTTTTATTCATACTGAGCCTGTCGGAAACAAACATATTATCTCCCCTTTCAGATATATATTTCTCCCAAAAAAGGTAAATTTATACTTCTTAAATTATTAACTTTGTTAATGGTAAAAAAACTACACAAACCATCAAAAATTTCAGTCTGAAGCAGCTTTAAAAAATCTGTGTAAAACTGTGTAAGATTTTGTGTAAAACACAGCTATCTTGTAACCATTATTTTTATTTTTATCGATAAAATCAACATTTTTTCAACGTGATGTCTTGTAATATCATAGAGTATGCATTTCTGTTGACTTAAAAACCGACAATTGCTACAATTCATTTTGTAAAGGGGAAAACCCCAAAGAACAAATAACCAAAAGTGGGGGATACCCCAAAAATTTTAAAAGGAGGACAACAAAATGAAGAAGAAATTAGCTTTATTAATGGCTGCGATCATGACTGTTGCTATGGTTCCCATGACAGCGTTCGCATCCACAAAGTTAACAGCTGTTGATGAGATTTCAACAGGCGTTGGCGATAAGCATCCATTCACATCTACAGTTGAACTTTCAAAGGGCAATGATGAAGTAACTGTTCCCGGAACACAGTTTGATGTAGAACTCAAACTTACAAATGGTAAGTTTGCTAAAGATGCAAATGGAGATTATGAGTCAGATGGATATGTTGGTGCAGGTGTAATTGGCGTAGATGTAAAAAGTGATACTACAGCTACAGTAACATTAGACACTAACACATTTAACGGTGGAAACGCTCCTGCAGTTGAGGCTTGTGTACTTGAAATAGAAGCTTATGCAGTTGAAACCGGTGATGTAGTTGCTACATTCTCAAGCAACGTTACTCAGTTTAAAAAAGCTTCAGAAGTAATCGCTACAGCTTATGATGGAGATGTAGTAATTGAATCTGAAGGCGTAGTTACATTTGTTGAAGATGCATCATCAAATGTTAAAAACATTAAAGATATCACTATTGATGGTCTTGTTAACAATGCAATGATAGATTCAACAGGAAAAGCTGTTATAACACTTAAGCTCAGCGGAAACTTTGAATTTGTAATTGATAACGGCTGGCTTCAGACAGTAGATGCTAATGGAGACCTTCAGAACATTGACTTAAGAGATGTAGTTACATTATTAAATGATAACGGCACTCCTAACTATGAAGGACTTCAGGGAAGCGTAACTGAATTAACAGATGACAAACTTGTAATTCAGGTTGACAACATCAACCCTGACCAGATCACAATGATGAGAATCCAGAACATCGCTATCAAACCTACAAAGAATTGTAATGCTGGCGATGTAGCTAAACTTAAAGTTTCTGGTGCTGAATTTGATACAACAGCAACACTTGAAATCGCTAAGATGGTAGAAGAAGCAGTTACATATACAGTAGAAGACGATGACCTTCCTACAATCTGGGCTGGTAAAGATTATGCTGAAGATGGAGATACAAATACTCTTGAATTAGCAATTGAAGAGAACACAGGAGATATCCTTAACACATCAAGAAAAGCTACTTTCACATTCCCTGAAGGAATCGAAGTAGTAGGTGCCGAATTTGACGGTGTTGACAATGGTCATGACGATTTTAAATATGAGATCGATGAAAATGTTGTAACTATCTGGAACTATGGCGAAAGAGCTGAATCAGATGCTACAGATATGACAGTTAAATTCATCCTTAACGCAGCTCCCACATACAGCGGAGATGTTGCAGTAACACTTGGCGGCGAGTTCGATGATGTTGAACTTAAACTTGCTACAGTAAAAGCTCCCTACACAGTAGAGGCTAAGACAAGCGAAGTACTTATCGACTACAGATATGTACCCGTAAATGAGATCGTTATCACAGAAGCTGAAGAAGGTATCCTTGCAGACGATGATGAAATCTTCCTTCAGGTAGAAAAGATGGATTTTGAAGACGCTGGAACATACGAAGTAACATCAGGCGATATCGAAGTTGATGTTGCAATCGAAGACGGTGTTAATGATAGAGCACAGCTCAAAGTAACAGTAAAAGATGAATCAACAGAGGCATCAACAATCACAATCAGCGGCCTTGAGCTCTACCTTGACAGAACTCTCCCTGTAGGTGGATATGCTCTTGACAACGTAGGTGTTTGGGACAACAGTTATGACAGACCTTACGGTGCAGCTAACATCCTTTGGGAAAACTCTTCTGAAACAAAGGCTGTTTATGACTTCACACCTGATGCAGATACTTACTCAAATGGTATCTTCAAATACAGCGCAGTTACAGTAAACGACAGCTATGTAGATGTAATCACAGCAGCTCGTGACCAGGATGACTCTACAACAACAAGAAAGATCGTCATCACAATCGGTGCTACAACAATGGCTGTAGGAACAGACACAGTTACACTTGACACACCCGCATACATCAATGCTGAGAACTATACAGAGCTTCCTTTAAGAGCTGTATCAGAAGCATTCGGCGCAACAGTAGGCTGGGATGATGCATCAAGAACAGTAACAATCATGATGGGCCAGAGAATCGTATCAATGACAATCGGTTCAAAGACAATGTACATCAATGGTACACCCGTAGCTATGAACACAGCTCCTGAAATCACAAACGACAGAACATTCGTACCTGTAAGAGACCTTGCTAACGCACTTGGAATCACAAAGATCGACTGGAACGAAGCTTCAGCTACAGTTACTCTTAACTAAGAGTAAGTCGGTTATATACTAACTGAATAAACTTAAGACCTCCGAGTAATCGGAGGTCTTTTTTTATGTAAATATATTCTGTTTATATTTGAAACTAATTATGCTATACTCTTTTTGAGGTGATATTATGAAATATAAACTTGCGTTAACATTTTTAGCGGCGTTAACTGTATTCTCTAATACAGCGGTGGCCTTAGCGGCTGAGAATGAAGTTTCCATAGACAGCAGAGACAACAGAGCTCAAAACATAGTTATAAGAGAGTCAGCAGCAGGAATGCTGGAAGAAGGAAAGGTCATCATACTGACCGTAGATAAAATAGAGCTTACGGGTGAACTTAAGCTTACTGTTACAGAAGGCGACATAGAGGTTTCCGGTGAAATAATGGACAGCTATGAGCTGGAAAAATTTCTGAAGGCTAATCCGGATATAAGTTTTTCATCAAAGGATCTGTCAAAGTCATCATCATACATAGTTATAACCGTTGAAGATGAGTCAACGGAACCTTCTGTAATATCCATTGAAGCTCCGGAACTTTATCTTGACAGGACACTGCCCTATGGCGGATATGCCCTCGAAAGCGTATACTCCAACAGCAGTATGTGGGAAAATACCACGACCAATAAGGAAGAAGCCGAAAAGAACGGTGTTTTTGAATATAAACCCGTCGTTGTGGATTCAGAATATATAAAAGTCGTTACATCACCCAGGGATAAAGACGATTCCACCATTACACGACAGATAAATATAGGTGTTGGCGAAAAATCCATAAAAGCCGGGGAAGATACCATTGACCTGGACACTCC
>JAHZAW010000021.1:409-1359 GCA_019423725.1 Clostridiales bacterium | reverse complement strand
GAGATCTGGCCGACTGGCTGATTCAGGATACCGCCGAACCGTCCATGAAAATTCTCCTCACCGCTTTCTCCGTCATATTTTACGTGTCCTCTGCTTTCGTTCTCTATTTCTTCGCCCGCTATCTGGAAGAATATCTGAAACTTTCCGGACGGATGAAAAAGCTGAGTCAGACGATTGTCACAGCCGTATGCGGCGCACAGATATTCTTTGCGGCGATCAGCCCTTTTACCGGATTTATTTTTTACATAAACGACAGCGGATATACTATGCTCCCTTTGAGAGCTGTTTCAGAAGCCCTTGGAGCAACAGTAAACTGGAATGATGAAAGCAGGGCCATATCCATATTAAGCGGCAGCAGGATAATATCCATGAAAATAGGCGAAAAGACCATGTATGTAAATGGAACGCCGATTCCAATGAATACCGCACCTGAAATATCAAACGGCCGAACATTTATCCCTGTAAGGGATCTGGCCAATGCCCTTGGTATAAAAGATATCCAGTGGAACGAAGAAACATCAATAATTATACTTAACTGATTGTTCCATTTTTGTCGATAATCTGATATACTCAAATGAGAGGTGATATTATGAAAATTAAGAAAAAAATGATCGCATCAGCATCTATTGCGCTGGCTGCAACAATGATCCCTGTAAATGCTCTTGCCGCTGTAAAAGTCAATATTTATGGTGACAGAAGGGTTTATGGAACAGAGACTCCATTTGATACATATGTTGAATTTACGTCCACGGGATATGGTCTTATAAACAACACTGCGACCATAGAACTGACGTTATCCAATGGAAAATTTGCTAAAGACAGCAATGGAAATTATTATCCTATATATATCACCGATTTGAAGGGCGAGACCGACAGAGCAGCCATTGAGCAGAAACTTGCGGATGGTTCAGCCTATGGATTTGGTTTTGCTCCTGAGGATGATGATTCGG
>JAHZAW010000021.1:0-338 GCA_019423725.1 Clostridiales bacterium | reverse complement strand
ATTGAGTGATAACCGTGATATAAAATACATTGTTGATAAAGACAGTGATGAAAAAGAGATAGTAAAAGAACGTGAACCTCAAAAAACAATTGTAAAAATACCGGTAGGCTCAAACATCATATATATTGGCGATGAACAGGCCGCCTTAGATGTACCGGCATATATAAGCAATGATACCGTAAAGATGCCCTTAAGGGCCTTGACAGAAATATTTGGCGCTGAGGTATATTGGAACGGTGCTGAAAAAACAGTTCTTATACTTATCGGAGACGATGAGATACAAATGAGGGTAGGAGATAAAAAGATGTTTGTAAACGGATATGCCGTTCCCCTTTCAT
>JAHZAW010000020.1 GCA_019423725.1 Clostridiales bacterium | reverse complement strand
TCTTGGTGGCTGTTTCATCATTTTACCTCCTGCTCTTACTTTTTGTAATATAGCTTAACATAATGACGGAAATAACCCCTTTAATTATCATTTTTCATACTGTTTATCTTCTAGTTCACGATTTTCTCTTAAACAACATAATTCCTCAACGCTTACTCCAAAAACTTCTGCCATACGATATGCAAGCATAAGAGATGGACTATACTGCCCCTTTTCAATTGAAATAATTGTGCGTGACGAAACATGGACTAAGTCAGCTAATTGCTGCTGCGTCATTTTTGCAGCTGTGCGTAATTCTTTAACCTTCGTTTTCATATTATCCCCTTCCAACACGAAGTTTACTTCTCGTGAAGGCAACTTCATATTACCCTATTATACTTTCTATGTCAATACTTTCTTGTGAAGTTTGCTTCATATTTGTGTTTGAAATAGTTTAATGATATCTAACAGATCATTCTGTTTTTATTTTATCACATAAAAAACTC
Source organism: Clostridiales bacterium (assembly GCA_019423725.1). Classification (GTDB taxonomy): domain Bacteria; phylum Bacillota; class Clostridia; order Lachnospirales; family Anaerotignaceae; genus Metalachnospira. The sequence goes on along the minus strand of JAHZAW010000020.1, from coordinate 7,698 downwards.
CGATGATGGCATAATTACCAAATCGGAGTTTTATAAAAGCGATCATTTCATTTCCTTTAAAACAGCAAGTACAAACTTAGGAAGTTTCATCATACGTTTGAATCTCGTTGGCTGGGTTATGAGCCTGTAGAACCATTCGAGGCCTAATTTACAGAATATTTTAGGAGCCCTTTTCAGATTCCCGCTCATTACGTCAAAACATCCGCCTATTCCTATGGCTACCTTAGCACCTGTCAGTCTCAGATTATTGTAGATCCATTTTTCCTGTTTAGGCGCACCAAGACCCACAAGGAGCAGTGAAGGCTGTACTCTTTTAATATCAGCAATTATTTTTCTTTCTTCTTTTTCGTCAAAGTATCCATTATGCACACCGACTACTTTAAGACCCGGAAACTTTAATTTCATCATTTCTGCGGCCTTCTGGGCTACTCCAGGAGCTCCACCAAAGAAGTATACAGTATAGTCAGTATCATTCATTTTTTCAAATATCTTTAAAACAAGGTCATATCCGGATACCCTTTCTTTGAGCTGTGTTTCGCTGTACTTTGACGCCCATACAACGCCGACACCATCAGGAGTGACCAGGTCAGCTGCCTTTAATATCCCCATCAGCTCTCTGTCTTTCCTTGCCTCCATGACTATTTCCGGATTGGGTGTGCATATTATGTGCTGGCCGTTTTCATCAAACATGGATACGGCCTTTTGTGCGGTCTGTTCCAGTGTATAAGTATCAAAAGGTACCCCAAGTATATTAGTCTTTTTCATTTGTTTACCCCCAAAACTCTTACAGAAGTTTTTCCAGATATTTTTCGTTGAGTTTTGCCTTTTCTTCAAGCATAAGCGCTTTCATATTCAGCCCTGCCACATATTTCTCATGATTTGAAAGCACTTCGTCAACTTCATCAAGGGTCCTGTCAACATCTATATTGCTGACATTGCCGCCGTTTGGCATTCCCAAAAGACGAAGATAACTGTTTATTTTAGGATCATATGCGAATCCCACGATGGGAACTCTCTGCTTCGTGGCAAAAATAAGGGTATGCAGCCTCATACTGAGTATAAGGTCCATCTCGCCTATCATTCCCATTATTTCCTTAGGTGAATAGTTCTTATCCAGTATATATGACTTATTTTTCATCTTTGCCATCACACTGGTGCTTATATTTGTATCGTTTGGATTATGCATCACTATGAACACTATATTTTTATCAAAGTTCTCATATATTTTATCGCATATCTCAGCAAACTTATCTATAAAATCATCATCATTTTTCCAGTTCCTTACTGAAACACCGATAAGCCCTTTATCCCTCGGTATTCCAGCCTCATCAAGGAGTTTTTCAGCTGTTTCCTCTATGACCGGTGTCATGGTGAATACAGGGTCAGCCGTAACAAAAAGCCTGTCTCCAGGTATACCCATGGCCTGAAGTTCTACCTTGGAGTCCTCCTCCCTGAGGGTTATTATATCAGCCTTGCTTACTACCCTTTTTACCATTTTTCTATTCTGTTTCTTGGAAACAGGTCCGATACCGTTAGCATAGAGCATTACTTTTTTATGCATTATCTTTGCCCACTCAATTATGAAAAGATAATACATAAGTGAACGGGTACTGGTAGTATCCTGAAGCAGTGAACCGCCTCCGCTCAGCAATATATCGCATTTTTTTATCTCGGAAAGGACCTTGAAAAAGTCGAATCTTGAAACAACATCCTTAAAACCATATTTCTCCGTTGTTTCCTCCGGGTCCCTTGAAAGCACTGTTATATGGATGTCGCTGTCCATTTTACATACGTTTTCGTATATGGTAGTAAGTATGGCCTCGTCACCGCTGTTATTGAATCCATAATATCCGGACATAAGTATCCTCTTGCCGTGGTTTTCCCTATAGGCATCATCATAGGCTCTAATACAGTCATCGGCCATCTTGCTTACGGAATAGTATTTAAAAATCACATTTCGGCCATATTCTCCGAGCTCTTTTTTCTCTTCAGGACTGGCATTAAGGAGTTTTATAACATCACTGGTGAGCATTTCCTTATTTGAAAGGACACAGCCCCTGCAGCAAAAGTTATTTTCCTGGGCAACGGGAAGTTTCTCCTCAGAAAAAATTCCTATATATCCTTCATTTCCTGCTACGATGACCGGTTTTTCAGCTGACATGGCCTCAAGAGCCGCCCTTGAAACACCAATAAATATATCTCCGCAGGCAACGATCTTATTGATATCTGTCCTGGCGCCGGTCATAACGATACACTGTCTTCCCAGCTGTTCATTGACGGCGTCAGCCTTTGCCTTTAATTTATCGAATACATTTCCGCCTCCGGCTATGAGGAACTGCACTCCTTCTATCTCCTTATCGATATCAGCAGCTGAATCGATGAGCTGTTCAGCCACAAGGGCTCTGTCCTCATCCATACGGCTTACATAGGATACTATGGGATGTTCAGCATCAAGACCGAACTCCTCGATTATTTCCTCTCCGGATACCTCAGGTGAAAATTTATCAGTATCGATACCATTTATTGTAACATAAATATCCTTTTCCTTGGTATTATAGTTGTCCATAAGGTACTGCTTTATATCCTCACTTACCGCTATTACCTTCTGGCCCCAGTTCGTAAGATATTTCAAACCATTTCCAGTATTGAATACCCAGTGGGCACTAGTAACAAATGTAAAGTCCATGGAGCGGTGGAGAATGCCTGTCACAAAGCCCGGTATCCTGGCATGGGAATGTACTATATCAACATGTTCCTCTTTTATTATCTTTTTAAGAAGTCTGAGCGACGTAAGCATTTTACCTATGTTCCTGGTATTCAAAGGAACATCAAAGTGTTTTATGCCGGCCTGTGTCAGCTCGTCCACATAAACACCGCCATTTGATGCGACTAATACATCATATCCCCTTTTCTTAAGTTCCTTTGAAAGCTCAACTATATGGGTCTCGGCTCCGCCGATATTGAGGCCCATGGTCGTCATAAGTATTTTATACTTTTTTTCCATTTGTCCGCACCCCTTTTGACAGACGATTACTTATTGATCCCGGTAATAACTGCCGTACAGTCAACATACTTTGTATATATTTTTCTCTGTGAGTTGACACAGACCTCATAGGTCCTGTCTACAAAATAAACTCCGTCAGTTTCTGAAGCCTGCGCCTCAACGGTTACGACAGCGTCATATCTGTTTTCAACGGGAGCCTCTATGGTCTGGCCATCCATTGTATAGAAAGGCTCAACAGCATCTTTCCATTCGATATTCGTTATGGTTCCGATGGCATTGCCTGATGTATAGTCAAATATGGTATCCCCTACCTGAAGATTATCAAAGGCATAATCCCTAAGGGATTCAATGGTAAATTCATAGTTTATGGTCTGGAGAGCTGTGTTTTTATTGGTCTTGTCCAGTCCTCTGAATTTATATACAGCTCCGGCTATGAGCACGAGTATCACCACAATGACGATACCGTCTATTATATTAAACTTTCCTCTTTTTTTCTCGGTCATTGTCCCGTCCTCCTTATCTGTTTATCTTAACGATATATCCTTCACCGGCATATCCTTCGCCTTTTACGAATATCTCTGTGCCGGCTCTTACGACATACTGTCCGTCTACAGCATAGGAAGATGCTGTCTCGGTAACATTGGCCTCAACTGTTATGAGAACGGTCTCATAATATGGATCAACAGAATCAACAAATACATTATTCTCATAATCGGGGCTTATCTTTGAATATGGAATAGTCTCCACATCAACGACCTTTCCCATATTGTAGTTCTTTGTATTTTCCGTCAGGTCATCGCCTACCCTTATATAATCCTCAAGCCCAGGTGTCGTTTTGTTGAGCTCGATAACATAGGTCAGCTTCTTTGTCGATGCTGCCGGGTTCCTGTTGGTCAAAAAATATACTCCCGCTCCAACGCAGACTACTATAAGGATGATCACCACATCAAAAAAGTTTATTTTGAATTTCTTTTTGTTTTCAGTCATCTCGCACCTCTTACTTTTTCATTAGTTCAGTATACACGTTTTCTATATTTCTGGCATATATTTCAGCCGTAAATTTCTCATTGAATATCTCAACACAGCGTTTTTTCATATATTCGTAAATATCACTGTTTTCCATCAGCTTAGTAAGGCAGGCAGCCATATCACCGCTGTCCTTTACTTTGAATATATATCCGTTCTCGCCGTTTGTGATAACTCCCGGATTTCCGCCGTAATTACTTACGACCGCCGGTATTCCAAGGCTCATGCCCTCAAGGAGCGAAAGGCTTGTGGCCTCGGTGCCAAAAGAAGCGTTTGCCTGAACATCAAGTATGCTCAAGATCTCATTTACGTTATTTATAAATCCCGTAAATATGATATTTTTTTCAAGTCCCTTTTCCTTCACCTTTTCCTTAAGGCTGTTTTCAAGGCTTCCAGTGCCTATTATAAGAACTTTTATATTTTTTCCGTTTTTTATCATTTTTTCAGCGGCTTCGATGAGGTATATATGGCCCTTTACTTCCTCTATCCTGGCCATTATGCCCACAACGAAATCACCTTCTGATATGCCATATTTTTTCCTTAATGCATCAATGGTGGCCTGGTCAGCCCTTTTCTGCTGTTCCACTCCATTTAATATGACCTTTACCGCTGAACCCTTTATGCCGGTATCCGTCAGATTTTCCTTAGCTGCCTCAGCAACGGCTATTATGGCATCGGCATAGTGCATATTTACCGCTCCATTGATCTTCTTTCCCATTCCCTTACTTATTTTAGGACTTACGGGAAATACAGAATGTCTTGTATATACTACCTTTTTGCCGCATTGTCTTCCGGCTATCCTTCCGCTCATATTTCCGTGGGTATGAACAATGTCACAGCCGGAATTCTTTATTATTTTCTTTAATTTTTTTATACCTTCAATACTGAGGGATTTTTCAGCTATGCCGTCAGTCTCTATGGTCTTTATGCCGAGCTTATTGATCTCCGGTATGAGAAGGCTTCCCGTGGGGACTACCACTTCTGTATAAAATTTATCCCTGTCAAAGTATTTGAGAAATGTCAGTACACATCTTCCGGCTCCGCCGATATTGCTGTCACTTATTATATTCAGAACTTTTATCATATCCTTACTCCTCCCTGAGTCTATCAATATCAGCGTAAAGCATTGCCAGTCCCAGAACAGCCCAGAACAGGAACATTACCCTGTAATTATAAAATGTATAATCAAAGAGGCTCTGCACAAGAAATCCAGCTATGGACGATATGGCACCTATGACGAATATTTTATTTTCCTTTGAAACATTTTTAAGGGCAATGGAGCAGGATTTGAATGCTCTATATATGACCGCAAGAAAAACTATCTCGCCACATATTCCTGAATCGCACATTACCTGAAGGTAAAGGTTATGGGAATGAGGAGCTGTAACGGAATCATAGGCATAGGATGGATAAACCATATTAAATGCCGCAGTTCCAGGGCCTACACCGCAAAGCCAGTAATCTTTGAGCATGCTCAGAGTTCCCATATATATATAGAATCTGTAGCTGGTGGATGAGTCAGACATATTTCCTATACTCATAAATCTGTTTATGACTGTCTGCGGAAGGACAAATGGCATAAGGAGCAGACCGATAAGTATGAGGAATATGAACCTCCTGTCAAGTAGTATGAGAAATACCACAGCCGCAAACATTATTCCAAGCCAGCATCCTCTTGAATATGTCAGTATGAGGCAGAGCATCAGAATGCAGCCGATGATAAAATAAAATCCTTTTTTAAGTATCCCCTTTGCGTCAAAGAAAAAGGCAACAACAAATGGTATGAGCAGAAGGAGATATTCTCCAAGTACATTGGGGTTTTCCAGTGTGGAGTAAACACGGAAACCGATATCAGAAAACATTTCCTCATCTACCCAAGAGCCGCTGAATTTTGACGGATTGATGTACTGATAAAAACCATAAAATGAAACCAGTACTCCAAGGCATATAAGGCAGAAAGTTATTAATTTAAGCTGTTTTTTAGTCTCTATGGCGTTTATTACAACGAAATAGAAAAGTATAAATACAGTCGTAAGCATTCCGCCAAGGAGGCTTCCTCTTACATTTACCGATGTAAATGTAGAAACTATATAAACAAAGGCATATACAAATACCAGTTTATTCAAAGGTGAATAGCGCAGTTTAAAGTCTCTCTCACAGAAAAGCTTGACCGCCAGGGACAGAAAGCCCACAGCCGCTATACCTAAAACCGCCATAGTCGGAAGGACCGGAGCAAATATCACAGCGATAAAACACCATATAATGGGGGTTTTGAATATGCTTCCCTCAAGAAGTTTCGTAAGTCTGAGTTTCTCAAAAATAACCCTGAAAAGAGCTACCACAGCATTGAAAATCCTTAAAAGTATGCTTCTGTTTTCAGCTTCTTCACTGCTTTTTTCCGTCAAAAACCTTCCGATTATCCTGCTGTTTACAAACTGGCCGGAAAACCAGGCAGCAATGGAAGCGAAAAGATTATAAACAATGCTGCTCTTTAATATATCGCCCAAATGTTATTCCTCCGTTCCGTTCTCTTTCTTCTTAAGTATCTTTTTTACAAAATCAAATGTGGCCTCAGCCTCATAAAGTTTTATTGCCATGCTCAATATTATATATACCGCAGCTCCAACTATGACCATCAGAGCGATAACTATTATCTTAAATACAAATGATGATGCCGTATTCCAGAGGAAGTTCCTCATAAGTACGACCACTGCTGACATAACGGCAGCACAGAATATCATCTTGATTATAGAAACTGCAAAGCCGTTGGTGCTCCTATCTTTAAACCTTCTTTTAAGAGGTATATAAAGGGCTATGCCATAGACTGTAGAAGATATGGCAGAAGCAAGAGCAAGTCCTGCAACGCTCATCTTATCCACCAGTATCTGGCAGAGAACCACATTCACAACTATGGATACAAGTCCGGCTATAAACGGTATTTTACCATTCTGCTCAGCGTAAAAGGCCCTTGAAAGTATGGTCTGCATACCATATCCGAACATACCCAGAGCAAAGAAGAATAATGCGCTTGATGTTATGGAAACATCAAATTCCGTAAAGGCTCCCCTCTGGTATACAAGGGATATTATGGGACTGCTGAGGGCCATAACACCAGCTGTCATAGGTATTATGAGATATGAAAGTATCCTTACTGTCATTATGACCGTATCAAAGGCAGAGTTTTTGTCATCATTGGCAGTCATTCTTGAGAGCCTGGGGAAAATAACATTTGCCACAGAAAGAACTACCACACCGACTATTATTGTATACAGATTATTGGCATAGTCAATGGCTGATATTCCGGCACCGTTATACAGATCCGAGGCGAACCTTGTATTTATCGTTATATTTATAGGCTGTACCCATGTGCCGACCATGACAGGCAGCATGAGGATAAGCACCTTTTTAATGCTGTCGTCCTCTCTGAATTTGAATGAAGGTCTATATCTGTATCCTTTTTTAACGAGGGAAGGTATCTGCATTATAGCCTGCATGGCCCAGCCTATAAGAAATGCCACAGCAAGGCCGTAAATACCAAGAGAATCATTAAAGAAAAGATAATATATGATTATTATGCCGTTTGATACTATGCTCAATGCTGCCGGTATAGTAAATTCCTCAAAGGACTGGAGTATACCGACAAAAGAATATGCTATTCCTGTGAAAAC
>JAHZAW010000002.1:43805-53224 GCA_019423725.1 Clostridiales bacterium | reverse complement strand
GAGGCTATCCAGTACGTTACATCCATCGATATCCAGTGTCTTGGACCCGTTATCTAATTTCGATCTCTATTCAAAAACATATATGCCTTATGCTCAGGACCGGTCCAATGGGGGACCGGTCCTCTGCTTTTAGATGGCTTTTATGCCATTTTGTCCCCTTTCTTGGCTTTTGTACCTTTTGCGGCCTTTATCTGGCCTGTATGCCTTTTTGCACCTTTTTGTTTCCTTTATATGCCCGTATGCCATATACAGCTCATTTAGTATTTTTTCCGTTCCTGGTATTTTATTTTCCGCCCTGCCCTCCTTTACTGGTCTCTTTCGCTCTCTCTTTTACTGCTCTCACCTCCTTTGACCATCTTTTCCGCCCATCCTTTACCGCTCTCACTTCATCCAGCAATATCTTTCACCCATTTTGCCGCACCCCTCATCTGTCCGGACCGAAGGGGCCGCCCTTTCGACCCTTTCGGCCGTCTTTTTATGGATTCACGGCCTGGCTTACGCCTGCCCTAAAGGCCATAGGGGCCATAAAAAAAGCCGGGCCGACGGCGTGCAGGGACACAAAGCCATGACCAACAAGGGTAAATGGTACAGCTCCCTCATAAAGGCGCTAAGGCATTTAAATCCCTCTTGCAGCGGCGTTTTTCGCCTCTTAGTGTAAATAAGGGCGGCTTAAGAGCCTATAAATGCCCACGCCCAGTCAAATATAGAGTAAAAAAGCCGGTCCCGCTGGGCCGGCTTTATAGGTTTTATAAATTTTAATCGGTGAATGAATCCGCTAAAGTGAACCAGTCATCAACACTTAATGGCAGGTCATAACCGGATATCTGGTAAAAGTTGTCTCCGCTCCACCAAGTAACTGTCTCCTCTTTCATGGAGTCCCCGGCACCGGGGTCAGTTTCAGATACGGTATAGTAGTAGGTCATAGAATCAGTTTTGTGGATCTGGGAAGCAGCACCATTCTCCAGCTCAGACATAAGTTTCTGACTGGCATATTCCTTTGAGGGGCAGACCTTATATGTAAGGGCGTAGTTGTCCTTAAAATATGAGGCATAAAAACTGCCATATTCACCTATGACATTTCCTTCCTCATCATAGTCGGCATCATCATTTATATTCATATTGAAAAATTTGTAGCCAAGGGCAGCTTCCTGGGGGCAGGGAAATTCCAGACCGATTTTTTTCTGATAGTCCCTTAAGTCGCTGTAGCTGTGGCTGAGGGATGCGGGCACAGGCTCGGAATCCGTTCTTGAAGCCATAACGGCGGCATAGGCCGTTACTCCTAAGGCCAATACGATGGCGCATACAAGTACATTTAAAGTTCTTTTTTTATACATGATATTTTCTCTCCTTTGCGGCAGGCCCAGTATAAACCTCTCGGTTTTTTCCGGAAGCCTTATTTCATCAAATGTTTCACGATATTTTTTATTTAATTTATCATCAAATCCATTACTAAATTTATCTATACTCATTTTTTCACCTCTCCAGTGCGTTTTTAAGGCGTATGCGTCCGCGCATGAGCCTGGTCTGGACCGTGGACTCCTTAAAACCGAGGATATCTGATATTTCCTTTATGGAATATCCTTCATAATAATACAGGTGGACCAGCGTCCTGTATTTCTGCGGCAGCTGTCTCACCGCCTCATATAATTCGGAATGTTCCTTCTGCGAAAAAGCTTTTTCCTCCAGGCAGCCATCCTCCATATAGGATACCCGGCTGCGCCAGAACGAACGGAATATGTTTCGGCATTCATTGGCCGCCACGGTAAAGAGCCATCGTTTTACATGGTTATCATCAGTAAATGGCTCCTCCCGGTCCAAAAGCTTGATGAACACATTCTGGGTTATGTCCTCCGCATCGCTGATATTTCTGCAGCTGCTCAGCACAAAACGGTATATATCATTTCCATAAAGCTTAAAAAGCCTCACATATTCCTGATCTGTCATACATATGTTTCCCTTCTTTCCTCTGTAAGGTACCTTCAAAGATAATAACAAATCACAGGCATAAAATATCCCGTTTTTTCAAAAAAATTTTTAAATTATTTTCATCTGTCTGTATGGGGACTTGCGATACTTTCGTTCCATATATATCTTTGCACCCTGTTTGAAATGAATGGCACATAAACAAAAAGGACCGGCTTTTTAAAGCCGGTCCCTTTGTCATCAGAAATATATTACTGCATATTATGGAAGTCATTTGTTATAGGTTTTATGAAATATGAAGTTTTAAGGCGTGTATTAAAATTTTATCTTTGGTCCTTATTTTTTAGGGATAAGTTCCTTATACATCTCCACATACTTGTCAGGACGGAAGTCTGTCTTGCCGTCTATGAGTGGATTGGGCTCGAAAATATCACGGCCTGCCAAAGTAAGGTCGATGGTAGCCGTATACATTTCACTTTCGGCAGCTCCCTCATCGGTGAATTTATGTCCAGCATAATAATGGGCCTCCCAGAAATTCCTGCTGGGTCCTATGATGCTGCTTCCTCCCCAGAACACATTATAAAGATCCTTTCCACCCAGGTTAGAGGATACTATATACATCTGGTTTACTATGCTGTGTCCTTCCAGGGTCGTGGAACCATAGGCCCTTCCATGGCACTGGGCAAGAGCTGTGCAGTTTATGTGCATACGGCAGCCCTTTGCTCCCTCGTATCTCATAAGCTCAGGGAAACTATAGGAGTCATAACATATGGATATGCCTATGGGGCCCCAGGGAGTATCAAGTATAAATGGTTTGTCTCCCCTTGCTGCCCAGTGGGGCTCAGGATAGGGAAGGTGCATCTTCCTATAGGAGCCGATGAGGCCCTCAGGTCCAAATACAGCCACTGAATTATATATTATCGTCGGATCATCGGGGTCCCTTTCGGGAAGTCCAAACACGGCATATATGCCAAGTTTTTTTGTAAGTTCAGCCACCTCCAGGGTGGAAGGTCCGGGAACGAGTTCCGCTTCAACGGTCTGCATTTTTTCAGGTTTTTCCTTATCCTCCTCATCGTCATAGCCTGTGAGGGCCATTTCAGGAAATACCACCAGGTCTGATCCTTTTTTATGGGCTGCCTCTATATATCCCTTTATCCTATTGAGGTTTACGCTCTTATTTCCCCATACCGCATTAAATGTCACGGTAGATACTGTTATTATATCCTTTCTCATATCTTTTCCTCCTTAAAAAATAAAGACGCAGAGCATGTGCTTACAGGCACCTCTTTGCGTCTTAAGGTAATCTTATTAAGTATTATTTATTTTTATGTTTCCTATTTGATTTAAGGCAGATTATATTATTTTTGCTCCGCCGTTTCAAGCCATTGAAAAAGACCGTAAATATAATCCATACTTTGGAAAAAATATTCCACCTTCAGTTTCTGCCCTTAAAATTTCTTTGAGCATTTCAGTCCATGTATATTTTTTCTCCAAACTGCGGATATTTAAGACATAAAAGAAATCAGTTTCAAAAATATAGAAACAAAGAAATACACAGTCCAAGGAGGACAAAATATGAAGGACAACAAAATTTTCAGCATACTGCAGCGTGTAGGCAGATCCTTTATGCTGCCCATCGCCATACTTCCTGTGGCGGGCCTGTTCCTTGGCATCGGCGGTTCCTTCACCAATGCCGCCATGATCGAGACCTACGGCCTGACATCCATACTGGGAGAAGGCACGATACTTCACTCCCTTTTAACGGTGTTGAACGCCTGCGGATCAGTGGTATTTGATAATCTTCCCCTGCTTTTTGCCATAGGCGTGGCCATAGGTATGGCAAAAAATGAAAAGGCCGTGGCAGCCCTTTCAGCTGTCATCGCATTTTTTATAATGAACTCAGCCATGAGCGCCCTTATAGAGCTGACGGACGCGGTAAACACCCTGCCCGACGGCTCCATAGGCGTAAACTTAGGCATAACCACCCTTCAGACCGGTGTGTTTGGCGGAATAATCGTCGGTCTTGGCACCGCCGCTCTGCATAACCGTTTCTATAAGATAGAACTCCCCCAGGTATTTTCATTTTTCGGGGGCACAAGGTTCGTTCCCATCGTATGCGCCGCCGTATATCTTCTGGTGGGCATAGGCTTATTTTTCATCTGGCCCATTATCCAGAGGGGCATACTGGCCGTGGGAGGCCTTGTTTTGAGGTCAGGCTATGCCGGCACCCTCATATATGGAATAATCGAAAGGGCTCTCATACCCTTTGGACTTCATCATGTTTTTTATATACCATTCTGGCAGACCAGCGTCGGCGGCACTGCCATGATAGACGGGGTACTGGTGGAAGGCGCCCAGAACATATTTTTTGCTGAACTGGCCAGTCCTAACACAGTCAAATTCAGTTCGGACGCCACCAGATTTTTAGCGGGAAAATTCCCCTTTATGATATTTGGACTTCCCGGAGCGGCCTTTGCCATGTACCGTTCAGCAAAACCCGAAAAACGCAAGGCTGTGGGAGGACTTCTCCTTTCGGCGGCCCTCACCAGCATGCTGACGGGAATAACCGAGCCCCTGGAATTCACATTTCTTTTTGTGGCTCCCATACTTTATGTGATCCACTGTATATTTGCCGGACTGTCATTTATGCTCATGCATATATTGGACGTGGGCGTGGGAATGACATTCTCCGGAGGATTTATAGATCTATTCCTTTTTGGAATACTTCAGGGAAACGCCAAAACCAACTGGATATGGATAGTTATAGTCGGCATAGCTTACTTTTTCCTTTATTATATCGTATTTTCGGCTGTTATCCGCTGGAGAGACCTTAAAACTCCCGGCCGTGAGGACAGCGGAGAAAGCAGGCTCTACACCCGTGCCGACTACAACGAGGCTAAAAACAATGAGGCTGAAAACGCCTCCAAGGGCGGTTCAAAGGGCAGTTCCAAGGCTGGCTCCAAGGATACGGACACCATATCTCCCGCCATCGTGGAAGGTCTTGGAGGATTAGAAAATATATCCGATGTGGACTGCTGTGCCACAAGGCTGAGATGTTCCGTAAAAGACGGAAGTCTTGTAAATGACGATCTTCTCAAATCCACGGGAGCCGCGGGAGTAATAAAGAAAGGCAAAGGCGTACAGATAGTGTATGGCCCCAGGGTCACCCTCATCAAATCCAACCTTGAGGAATATATCGACGAGGCGGAAAAGAGGGGCGCAGATGGAGAAAACGGCCAGGAAAAATGCGTAAGCTCCATAATACTTGCCTGTCCCGTCAGCGGCCGGGCAGACACCATAGACAAGACACCTGATGAAGCCTTCTCCCAGGGAATGATGGGAAACGGCGTAGTCATATTCCCTAAAAACAATGTGGTCTACGCTCCCGATGACGCCACTGTTGTCCATGTATTCCCCACAAAGCACGCCATAGGGCTTATGACTGATTCAGGCCTGGAGATGCTCATACATGTGGGACTGGATACAGTAAAACTTGACGGCCACGGATTTACTGTGTTTGTCAGTGAAGGCCAGCATGTGAACAGGGGCGACAAACTTTTATCCTTTGATATGAAATATATAAGGACCCATGCCGCCAGTGATGCCATACCCCTGGTATTCACCGGAGGAGGAAGCACAGCTGTGAAGCTCATAAAGGGCCCTGGAAGCTATATATTTGGAGAAGATATGATAGAAGTTACGGAGGAATAGTCCCTCTAATGCGGCAATTAAGTATGATAAAAGCGGAAAGAAATATCTTTCCGCTTTATTTTTTATTTGCTCCTGGTATGTTATACTTATACCAAGGTTTAAACAAATGTATCCGGTCAATATAAGGAGCTGATAACATGAAAAAGATAGGCGTTATACATACCACACCTGCCACCCTGGAGAGCACCAAGGAGCTGATAAACAGGCTCATCGAAGGGGCTGAGGTCATGAACATTCTTGATGATACAATACTTCCCGATATGGCTGCGGAACACCGGGTTGACCTGGTCAGGAAAAGATGGATAAACTATGCCCGCATAATGGAAAAGATGGGAGCGGACGCGGTACTGAGTGCCTGTTCCACGGTGGGTCCCTTTGCCGAGGAAGCGGACAGCATATTGAAAATACCCGTATTAAGGATAGATGATGCCATGGCGGAAAAGGCGGCTGAGACCGGAGGAAAAATAACGGTGCTGGCCACATTCAAGCCCACCCTTGGACCCACAACGGATCTCATAAGGCGTAAAAATCCCCATGCCCAAATAAAGACAGTGCTCATAGATGAGGCATACAAAGAGCTGGCCCTTGGGAACCGTAAAAAACATGATGAGCTCATAGCCGCAGCCGTAAAGGCTGAGATGGATGATGCGGATGTAATAGTTCTGGCACAGGCGTCCATGGCGGGAGCCCTTGAGGAAAGCTCGGAAAAAATACTTACCAGTCCGGAAATGGGCATAATGAAGCTCAAAAAAATACTTGAAAAATAAGATATCAAAAAGATAGTAAAAGATATAGTAAAAGAAATAAAAATAAGGGTATCAGGCTCAGCACCTGGCACCCTTTTATTTTATGAATTTTGAATTTTTTCTGATGGAGGCCTTGGCGGAAATGAGAATATCCGTCAAAAGGCGGAGTTCATATTCACTGCAGTCGGATATTATCTCCTGGATTTCCGCAGAAAACACCTTTCCGGAGGCGGCCACATTGTCGCATAGGAGCTCATCGGCGGATACGGACAGGGCATCAGCAATGGCCATAAGGGCAGGGAGGCTCAGTTTAGAGCTTCCGGTCTCGATATTGCTCATGTGGGTGGTGGAAAGGCCGGCCTTTTCAGCCAGAGCCTCCTGGGTGAGACCTGTTTTCAAGCGGTTTTTTCTTATCCTTGAGCCAATGGCCTTGTAATCTATATCCATAAAAATACCTCTTTATTAATTGATTTTTCCATACCCTGCTTCACCTTTATGCACCATAATGAGCATATTAAAAAACACACAGATGACTGTGTGTCTTTTAAGAAGAATAGGGTATATTTAAAACATTTTGGGTGTGTTGGTACCTTGTTCAACCCGGCAGTTTGCGAGGAAGCCGGGCTAAAAATAAAGGAGCGGCAACATTAACCGATTGCTTGGCGGCAGTCCGTTATATTTTCTAATTTTTATAAAGCTCCTTATTAAAACAAATATATTCAGACTAAAGATCATTTGGTATATCTTTGTTGTCTGATTTCAAATCGATTATATATCGTGTTTTGATGTCTGTCAATAGGCAGGCCTATATTTTTTGTCAAATTTCGGCCATATTTTTGAACATTAAAGTATATCCTGTATTTGGTAATCTGACAATATAATTAAATTTAGGTGTTTACATGTATTATTTTTTGATGTACAATTGTTACTGGAAAAAATACAAGTAAGGAGTCAAATGTACTGATGGCTGAAACAAAAGATATAACAACAAAAGATGATTTTCCCTATGAATATATACTTCAGGGCGCCGATAAAATAACCGCTGACTATCTGGTGGAACAGTTTAAAAACCTTATACTTTCCGATAAATTTCCCGCCGGATATACCCTCCCCAACGAAAATACCCTCTGCGAAAAGCTGGGTACGGGAAGGAGCACCCTCAGGGAAGCCTTTAAGGTGCTTTCCGCCTACGGTCTCATAACAAGGACTAAACATGGCACATACATAAATGAAAGCAAAGATTTCAGTACATCTCTTATGATAGATTATAACTTTGAGGAATCGGGAATGAGAGAAATACTCGAATTCAGAAAAATATTCGAGGCTGAATCGGCATATCTCGCCGCCCAGAACGCCACCACCGATGACATAAAGGAACTTAAAAAAATAATGATAAAGATCGAGGACTGTGAAGGCAATCCATCAGCCCTTTCATATAATGACGTTGCATTCCACTATATGATAGCCAGATGCACCCATAACCGCCTGCTTCTGAGTATCATGAAGCTCATATCCGACACATATTATAAGGGTATAAGGAGCCAGTTTGAGAAAATAGGACACATTGGTGAGCAGACAACACTCCAGGCTACCATCTACCACCATACTAAAATATTTGATTCCATCCTTTTGAAGGATTCCGAGGCCGCAGCCAAGGCCATGAGAGACCATATGGACTCCATCCTTCAGGAAATAGTAAAGATCGAACCTGAAACCGAAAATAAATAAGACAGATAAAATAACTAAGCTCCCGGGTATAAAACTCAGGAGCTTTTATTATTTCCATTGGAATTTTCAGGACTGAATAGTATCTCGACATTGGCCTTTTCAAATTCCCGTATGCATTTTCTGATAAGATATAGTATCTGGCCGTTTCCACGTTTCCAGATCGTCCCTCATACTTTGCGGCATATTTCAGCGTATAATGAAGCTCCGGGTCTATCTCTATGCCTAGATGCTTGTTTGCTGGCTCTCTCATATCATCACCGCCCATATTTAACTATATAATAAATATAGGACTTTGGGAATAGAAAAACGCACCCTCTGGGAGGGTGCGTTATGTTTTTTATTCTATTGGTTATGCAGTTTTGATCTTAACTAAGCCTGGTGTTCCATTTGTGCCGTTTACTATGTTATTAAAGTTAGTTATGGCATTTTTAATGGCTGTGACATCATTGCTTGTATTTAAAACAACGTAGGCATCGTTTATAGCTTTGTTTAAAGCGGCAACATCATTTTTATTAACATATTTGCTTCCTGTGGGAAGACTATTAATATCTTCAGGGTCTTCAACAACGGGTATACTTGTTGCATAGGCCGTTGTAAGGCTGCTGGTATTAGGATTCTTCGCCGCATACTGGTTTAAAAGAGCTGTAAGCTCAGCTTTGGCACTATTGATAGCTGCTGTATCACTATCATATACAGTTATTTCTATTGTGCCATTTATTCCACTGCCATCCTGTGATGCTGCTGTAATTATTGTTTTTCCAGCTTTTTTAGGATTAACTGTGCCATCCTGATTCATAGTTGCAACATCTTTGTTGCTGCTGCTCCATACTAAGTCTGTTTTTGTTGCATTAGATGGATTTATAGATGCATTAAGCTTAAGTGTATCTCCAACCACAACAGTAGGGCTGCCCGTAGCACTTGTAATGTTTATCGATACTATAGGATTAACTGCCTTACCTACTTCAAGCTCAAACTCTCCTACTACTCCACTTCCGTCCTGTGATGTTGCCTTGATCGTTGTTGTTCCTGCCATTTTTGTTGTTACTAAACCATCACTGTTAACAGTTGCAACATTTTTATTTGTACTGCTCCATGTTAATTTACCGTTAGTTGCATCACTTGGAGTGATTTCAGCATTAAGCTGGAGTGTATCTCCTAAACTTACCGTGTTGCTTCCAGTGGCACTTGTAATGTTAATAGTCTTTATAAGATTTACAGCTTCTTTTACGGTTATTTCTTTACTTGCTGTTACTCCGCTGCCATCCTTTGCAGCCGCTGTGATTGTTGTTGTTCCAGGTTTTAATACATTTA
>JAHZAW010000002.1:0-43705 GCA_019423725.1 Clostridiales bacterium | reverse complement strand
ATGGTCGCTACCTGCTTATTGCTGCTGCTCCATGTCACACTGCTGTCTGTTGCATCATCTGGACTTACTTTGGCACTAAGTTTAAGGCTTTCGCCTAACTTAACTTCAAAACTTTCTGTATCGCTTGTTATTTC
The DNA here is from genome assembly GCA_019423725.1 of Clostridiales bacterium. GTDB lineage: Bacteria > Bacillota > Clostridia > Lachnospirales > Anaerotignaceae > Metalachnospira. The sequence continues at coordinate 43,571 of JAHZAW010000002.1, read as the reverse complement.
TATATTTGTTACAGGGTTTACTGCTGCTGTTACTGTTATTTCCTTACTTGCTGTTACTCCACTGCCATCCTTTGCAGCCGCTGTGATTGTTGTTGTTCCAGGTTTTAATACATTTACTGTACCATCCTGGTTCATGGTCGCTACCTGCTTATTGCTGCTGCTCCATGTCACACTGCTGTCTGTTGCATTGTCTGGACTTACTTTGGCACTAAGTTTAAGGCTTCCGCCTAACTGTACCTCAAAGCTTCCTGTATCGCTTTTTATTTCAATTGATTTTACTGGCACCACTGCCTTACTTATATTTATTTCAAATTCTTTCTTTGTTCCACTGCCGTCTGCTGCTGTTGCTGTGATAGTTACTTTTCCTTCTTTTAATGCTGTAACTTTTCCTGTATTCTGGTCAACTGTAGCCATTTCTGTATTGCTGCTTGACCAAGTTACTGTTTTATTTGAAGCATCATCAGGTTTTACTGTTGCTGTAAGTATCTGCTCTCCATTCACTGTCATATTAGATGAGCCATTTATGGTTATGCTACTTACCTTTACATTTTCAGCAGCATTAGCAACTGTTACCTTACATGCTGCTGTCTTTCCGCCATCTGCCGTTGTAACAGTGATAGTTGCTTCACCTGCTTTGACAGCCTTAACATTACCTTCCGCATCTACGGTGGCAACTGAAGGGTCGCTTGACTTCCAGCTTACTGCCTTATATGTCGCGTCTGAAGGTGTGATAGTTGCTGTAAGTTTAAGTGTCTCATTTGGTTTCATTTCAGCTGTTGTCTTATTAAGTTCAACTTTCGTAACAGCCTTTGTAAATGTCACTTTTCCGCTTCCGCTGGTCTTTTCAACGGTACCGCTGCCATCTACTGTTATATTAGTATTTGCCGCGATCTCCTTTACCTTGCCGTTTACTGTTACTTTGCTGTCCTTAGCTGATGTGGATGTGGAAAGTTTAGCTACCTCAGCACCACTGTCGATGGTGAGTTTACTTGTCTTTGTATAAACATCGAGATTCTTAACATTAGTTTTGATATCAACTGTATTATTTGTCCTTACCTCTACATTTGCCACGGTCGCACCGCTGTTTCCAGTAAGTACGGCTCCATTTTCACTTATGGCAAGCTTTCCATCAAAGTGGTTAGCTGTGTAAGTGTCAAAGTAAAGGGATGCGGGTGATGAACCATATTCTTTTCTGGAGTAGATATTACCGTTTATGTCAGTGTTCTTGAAAGTGATATCGTCTCCGCCTTCGATATAAATGTTTCCTTTAACAGTTACGTTATCCAGTTCAACGTCTCCGTTTTTAACGCTCTTTGTTATATAGAGGTTTCCATATATGGTCATATCCTCAAGGGTAATATCCTCACCCGTTACCTTAACATCATCATACTTGCCGCCTCTATATGTCTTATCATCCCTGCTGGCTGTCAGATCATCATATCTTGAACTGCTGCCGTAGGTGATGTCTCCTGATGAGTTCTGTGTATAGGTAGGTTTTGAAGCGCCGTTCTTAGTGGAGAGGTCATCGGGTTTGATGCTTGATCTTACTCCGCTGGCATATACGGTCATGTCTTTGATATCTCCCTTACCTGTGATCCTTACTTCGTCATAGAGGTACATATCTTTGACCTTGGCGCTGTTGAAGTTAATGGTGGCGTTATCAGCGTTCTTTGTGGCTGTGAATGTATCGATGACACAGTCTGAAAGAAGTTTGATATTTGTTTCCTCGTCCAGTTCAACTTCCTTTATCTCGGCATCAAGGGTAACATAATCGTTGAAGTCCTCATCGATAACTACCTTTGTGTAGCCGCTTCCGGTAAGTTTGCCGTATTTTTCAAAGGTGGTCTTTTTAACTGTGGTCTTTCCTGTGGCTGAGAATGTGGCATCACTATAGCTCATTTCCAGCTCATTGATCTCACAGTTTTTAGCTGTGATTGTCCTGCCGCCCTCAACGATTATCTTTCCTTCCACCTTGACATTATCAAGGCTGATGTCCTTCTTGGAAAGGCTGCTGGAGATGACCAGGTCACCTTTGATTATTTTATCCTTAAGGGATGTTTCTTTAAGGGTATAGTTATTTAATTCTTCTCTGTCGTCCTCAGCGGGAGCCTTATAGTTGAGGGTCTTATCGAGGGCGATAACAGCTTCAGCCCTTGTAAGGTATCTGTCGCCTTTAAAGTCTCCGTCGGGGTATCCTGCCATGATGCCTGCCTTTGAAACAGCTCCCACATATCCGGCTGCCCAGGAAGCGATATATCTGTAATCGCTGTACTTAGCCGCCGATGCGTAATCCTGTCCAAGGGAGCATATCTGGGATATCATAACAGCTGCTTCCTGGCGGCTCACGGGGTCATCGGGACGGAAGATACCGTTGCCGTCTCCCCTTACATATCCTGCCGCAACGCCCTTCTGGATATCGTTATATCCCCAGTAGGAAGCGCTCACATCGCTGAAATATGTATATCCTGTCTTAGTATAGCCCATGGCCTCATTCACAAGGCGTACGAACTCAGCCCTTGTGATGGAATTATTGGGTTTGAATGTGCCGTCGGGATAACCGCTTATATATCCCTTGGAAGTCCACTGGATGATAGTACCCTGTGCCCAGTGTCCTCCTATATCAGTTGGCATTGCCGCCAAAGCGGTGGAACTTAAGGCCAGCGACATGGTAAGAGCAGCCGCTAAAGCCATACATCTTTTCTTGTTCTTCATAATTAACACCTCCGAATAAAAACTTATGATTCCTGATAAATAATTCTGATTATGTCTGAAAACCAGTAAATGATATCTTCTCCGTAATTTAACTCTATAGCATTTTTAAGGGATATACAACCGGTTTAAGCCTTTAGTAAGAAATACTTAATAATTTGTAATAATTGTAACAATCCACTGTTTATGGGGCCTGAAGCAAAAATAGGTCTTTATTGATGTCTTTATTAGGGTCCTTTTTAGGGTCTTTATTATTAAGACAGTTAACTATATATTTAAAGTTTCCGGAAAATAAAAAATCCCCGTTTTTTAAACGGGGAAATAATGGAAATATCATTTATTCATGATCTTTATAAGTTTGAATATCTGTGAAACTTCCTTCTTTATATTTTTAACGGTGGTGTCCCTGTCCATGGCCTCCTCCAATGTCATGGCCTTATCTATGACGGGGAAAATTGCGTCTATGCCCTTATCATTGCAGAGGTAAGCGTCATCGGTGACGCATCCGGCAATACCTATGACAACGGCACCATTTTTCTTAGCCCTGGCGGCAACTCCTGAAGGTGCCTTGCCCATGGCTGTCTGGCTGTCTATCCTGCCTTCGCCGGTTATGACAAAATCAGCGCCCTCAAGCACCTTGTCTATGCCCGTCTCGTCCAGGATTATCTCAACACCGGGTTTCAGCTCTCCGCCAAGATATGCCATAAATCCATATCCCAGACCGCCTGCGGCTCCGCTTCCGGGAGTATGGGCACAATCCACACCGAGTTTTTCCTTTGTGACCTCGGAAAAGCTCTTAAGGGCAGCATCCAGGAAAAGCACATCTTCAGGGGACGCTCCCTTCTGGGGTCCGTATATATGGGAGGCGCCCCTCTCCACAGAGGGGATTATCCACATCACAGGCTATCTTGAATACACATTCCTTAAGCTCAGGCAGTGCCCTGCTTATGTCTATGTCCCTTATGTCAGCGGTATATTTTCCGCCCTTTTTCGTTTCATTTCCGTTTTCGTCCAGAAATCTGAATCCTAAAGACTGGAGCATACCCACACCGCCGTCATTGGTGGCGCTTCCGCCGATGCCTATGATAAACTCACGGCAGCCCCTTTTTATGGCGTCCTTTATCATATCTCCAACTCCATAGGTGGTGGCAAGGAGGGGATCTCTCTCATTTACAGGCACCAGGGGAAGTCCTGAGGATGATGCCATCTCCATAACAGCCATGCCATTGACTATACCATAGGAGGCTTCACGTTTTTCACCCATGGGGCCCGTGACTTCCGTCTCTATGAGTTCTCCGCCCATGCCATATACAAGGGTCTCCACCGTGCCCTCGCCGCCGTCGGCCAGGGGCATGACTATGACCTCAGCTTCGGGAAATACCGACAATATGCCTTCCTTAGCCGCATTGCCCGCCTCTATGGATGATACGCTTCCCTTAAATGAGTCGATCGCTGTTACAACTTTCATAATATCCCTCCGTTTATCAGTCTGAGAATAAATTTCCGGCCACTTATGTTTTACTTTTTTATATAAACTGTGTGAGTCTGGTCATGTTTTGGTCCATCTTTTGGTCCATCTGGTGCTGCTTCCTGTTAAACCACAATGATCCATTTAACATCAAAGCTCTATGACTTCAGCCTCGTCCACGGCCTTATTCAAAAGCTCGTCCAGCTTATCCAGACGGGACTCTATTTTTTCTATGACACTGGTCTTAGGCTTTGTCTCGGGGTGCTTTGCCACGAATATGGTGCAGCAGTCCTCATAGGGCCTTATGGAAATGTCAAAGGTGCCTATTTTTCTGGCGATGTCCACTATCTCCTGTTTATCCAGTCCCGCAAGGGGCCTTAATATGGGCATGGTGGCTGCGGCACTTATGGCATGGAGGCCCTGCATGGTCTGGCTTGCCACCTGTCCCACGCTGTCGCCGGTTATGACAGCCAGAGCTCCGTCCCTTTCTCCCAGCATACATGCTGCCCTGGTCATGGCACGTTTTAAAAATATGGTGAGCTTATCATGGGGCACGCTTTCCAGAAGATAAAGCTGAAGCTCCGTAAAGGGCACCACATAAAGTTTGAAACTTCCCGTAAACTCCGTGAGCCTCTGGGCCAGGTCAACGACCTTCTGTTTTGCCCTTTCGCTGGTATAGGGGGGTGAGTTGAAATAAACTCCCTCCACCTCAACGCCTCTTTTTGCCATCATAAAGGCTGATACGGGGCTGTCTATACCTCCCGAGAGCATAACTATGCCCTTGCCCGATGAGCCGACGGGAAGGCCTCCCAGTCCCTTTATCTGTTTTGAGTATATATAGGCGTCGTTTCTGAGCTCTATGTATACCGTAAGTTCAGGGTTATGCACATCCACAGTGAGGTTATCAAAGTTATCCAGAATATATTCGCCCACATCGGCCGATACCTCCCTGGATTCCAGGGGATAGCTCTTATTAGAGCGTTTAGTCTCTATTTTGAATGTTTTATAGTTTTCAACGCCTATGGTCCTCATGTGTTCGGCGCATACTTTTTTAAGGTTGTCCAGGCTCTGGTCCTTTACCCTTACTCCGGGAGATACGCCTATTATCCCCATGATGCACAGGACTTTAGGGATAACTCTGTCAAAATCTATCTCTCCGCCTCTATCCTCCAGGATGAGCCTTCCCTGTTCCTTGACCACATAGAAATCTCCCATGCCGTCGAGATTTTTCCTAATGGTCCTTAAAAGCCTTTCAATGAAAAACTTCCTATTGTTTCCCCTGACGGCTATTTCTCCGTATTTGATTATGAGTACCCTTTCTTCGGATCTCTCAGTATTATTATTTTCAGTCATTTCTTTACCTCATGTATTTTCTCAAAAAAGCGGTCTTTTCCTTAAGCACCTCAAGGCAGAAAAGGGCCTCCTCCACGGTGTTATATCTGCAGAAGCTGAAACGTATGGCTCCCTCGACCCTGACTTCCGAAAGCCCCAGGGCTGAAAGCACGGTGCTGGCTCCCTTTTTCTTACTGTTGCAGGCGCTTCCCGCTGAAACATATATTTCCTTTTCCTCCAGGGAGTGAAGTAAAACCTCGCTCCTTAAGCCGTTAAAGCTCACATTGAGCACATAGGGGCTTCCTTCCTCCAGGGAAGGTCCATTTATATGGGTCTTTGGTATCTCGCTCAAAATGCCCTCGGCCAGGGTCCTTTTGACCTCCATGACATTTTTAAGATGCTCGTCCATATGATTGCATGCAAGCCTTACGGCCTCTCCAAGTCCAACGATGGAAGGTGTGTTTTCCGTTCCTGACCTCTGTCCCCTTTCATGGCCTCCTCCATATATGATGGGCCTTACCTTGAGACCCTTTTTCATATAGAAAAATCCTACGCCCTTAGGTCCGTGTATCTTATGGCCGCTCATAGAAAGCATATCTATGCCCATCTTTTTAACATCGATGGGATATTTTCCAAAGGCCTGTACAGCATCCACATGGTAGAGGGTATCCGGGTTTATGCTCTTTATGGCTTTGCTTATCTCAGCGGCATTCTGAATTGTGCCTGTTTCGTTATTTATCAAAATGGTGCTGACCAGTACGGTGTCCTTCCTTATGGCCGCCTTGAGCTTTTCTATATCTATATATCCGCCTTCGTCCACATCCAGAATGGTTATATCCCAGCCCTTTTCCTGAAGCCTTCTCATGGGCATGAGCACAGCCGGATGCTCTATGGAAGTGGTTATCATATGTTTACCGCTTCTTTTATAGCCCTCGGCCGTTCCGAATATGGCCCAGTTGTCATCCTCCGTTCCCCCTGAGGTGAAATATATCTCCTCGGGCAGGGCGTTTATGGACTGAGCCATTATTTTTCTGGCCTCGTTCATCTCCCTTTCGGCGTTAACGCCCATCATGCTCTGGGAAGATGGATTGCCGTAATTTTCCAAAAGCATATGTTTTACTTTTTCCGCTACTTCATCCGCTGCCCTTGTGGTGGCGGCATTATCAAAATATATCATCCGTTACCCCTCACATTACAAATCACACATTACATATCCAGATAAAACAGAGTATTGGCTATGGCTGCCATTCCTGCGGTCTCCGTCCTTAATATTCTCTTTCCCAGGGTCACGGGGACTGCTCCGCCCTTAAGGGCCGTCTCTATCTCCCCGGAAGAAAATCCGCCCTCAGGCCCTATGAATACAGCCATCTGTCCGCCTTTGGCACTGTCCTTATCCTTATCTTTTTTATACTCTTTCAAAAATCCCTTAAGGCCCCTGTCCCTTTCATTTTCATAGGGTATCATGGCCCAGCCGTCCTCAGAAGCCCTTTTGACCGCCTCTGAAAAATCCATAACAGAGCCTATCTCAGGTATTATGCCCCTGCCGCTCTGTTTGGCTGCGGACTCGGATATTTTCTGCCATCTCTCTATTTTTTTCTTTTCCTTATTTTTATCTATCTTTACTATACATCTTTCCGTATTCACCGGGACTATTTTAAATACCCCCAGTTCCACACATTTCTGTATTATGAGCTCCATCTTATCGCCCTTGGGAAGTCCCTGATAGAGGGTTATCCTGAGGGCAGGCTCGCTCTGGGTGGGGGCGGTGCTCACTATTTTGAGCCTTACTTCCCTATCATCTATATCCGTTATCTCAGCCTCATGGTCATTGCCGCAGCAGTCGCATACCGTTAACATCTCTCCGGCCTTTGACCTGAGCACCCTTGATATATGGGATGCGTCATCTCCCGTTATGGTTATGACACCGTCCTTTATATTTCCGCTCTCAACAAAAAATCTCGGCATTTTTCCTCACCCGTTCTCAGCCATTATATCTGGAGGCCACAGCCGCCCAGCCTTTTTTCCTCTTTATCTCTATGACGTCAAAGTTCTTCTCCTCAAGGGCCTTGAGCACATCGTCCAGCCTTTCGACTATTATGCCCGAAGATATGAATATCCCTCCGTCCTTGATGCAGTCAGGCACCTTTGATGTGAGGGCAATAATAACATCGGCAACGATATTTGCCTCCACCACATCATATTTTTTGCCGGAAAATGTGTTTTCCAGCTCCTTATCGTTTATGATGTCACCGCTGAGCACCGTGTATACGTCCTTTCCGATGCCGTTCATGGCGGCGTTGGTATAGGCGATGTCAATGGCGTTGGGGTCTATGTCCACGGCGTCCGCATGGACCGCTCCAAGAAGCAGTGACGCTATGGAAAGTATGCCGCTTCCACAGCCTATATCAGCCACATAGTCCCCTTCCTTCATATAGTTTTCTATAAGCTCTATACAAAGCTGTGTCGTCTCGTGGGTGCCTGTGCCAAATACATGGCCGGGATCTATTTTAAGAACCTTCTTTGTGCCGTCGTCCTCATATTCCTCCCAGGAAGGGCGGATAACTATTTTGTCACCTATGGCAAAGGGCTTGAAATACTTTTTCCAGTTGTTGGCCCAGTCTTCTTCCTTTATGTTCTTTGCGGTTATTTCAAGGCTTCCGAAGTCTATCTCCTTTTCCTTCTCCTTGGCGGTCTTTAACATATCCTTTATGAGGTTCAGGGTCTCCATGCCGTTGGCATTGTCCCTGACAAAAAATGTTATGCCGTTTTTAGCCTTTTTCTTCTCGTCCACCAGCTCGTCCTCGATATAGTCCCAGTCTCTGGCGGGGTTTTCGAGAAATTCCTCAAAATCGTCGCTGTCCTCTATCATCACTCCTGTGATGCCGCACTGGTATATGATGCCGCTGACGGGCTCAAAGCCTTCCTTGTTGGTCTCTATGAATATTTCGATCCAGTTTGTCTCGTTCTCTGTCATTTTTTCTCCTCCGCGCATAAATAAGGGGCCGTCTGTTTAAAACGTCCCCAGAAAAATTATTTTCCCTCAAATTCCTCGCATACGCTTTTATAGCTGTCAGGTGTTCCTATGTCGTAACATTCTCCGTCAAAGGTATATGCGTATACTTCCTTCCTCTTATAAAGCCACTCAAGGAAGTATCCGGGGGCGTCGGGTTTATTCCCTTCGTCGATATACTGTCTGAACATAGGCACAGTATCCCTTTTATACATATATGTGGCATAAACGGCAGTATCTGACTTGGGATGCTCAGGTTTTTCCTCGATCTCAAGCACCCTTGAATCCCCATCGAGCACAGCTACGCCAAACTGCTTCAAAAGCTCCCTGTTTTCAAACTTCTTGACGCATACACAGTCCTTATCTATCTTCCTGTAATAATCATAATAATCCTTAAGGCTGTATGTAAAGAAGTTGTCACCGGCGATGACAAGTACCTCATCATCGATATTTTTCTGCTCTATGGCATAGAGTATGTCACCGATGGCTCCTCTTCTTGTTTCCTCTGTGAGGGTGCCGTCGTCAATGACGGTGAGTTTTTTAGTAAACTTAGTCTCTTCGGCCCATTTATTGAAATTATCCGCGAACTTATGATTGGATATGACGATTATTTCCTTCACATCATCAATGGTCTCGATCTGGTCCACGATATAATCTATTATGGGTTTATTATTAATGGGCAGTAGTGCCTTTGGCATATTTATCGTTAAAGGATAGAGTCTGGTGGCATATCCCGCCGCCAATATTATAGCAATCATAGCTGCACCCCTCAAATGTTTATATTTATATTTATCTAATTATATCATATTTATATCAATATTCAAAAACTATTTTATTAAATTATTCATAAGGATTTCCTGATTTTGTGTTTTTTTGCTGCGAATAAAATATATTCCCAAAAGCATGGTTATGAGCTCTCCCGCGGGCACCGCCAGCCATATGCCCATAACTCCCCACATGAACGGGAACAAATAAGCAAATATCACCACCAGCACCAGCCTCCTCATAAGGCATATTATCATGGAATACCCATTTTTAAGTATGGCCTGGAAATAGCTTATGAACACCATATTTACCCCAAGCATTATAAACGCCGTAAAATACACCCTTATGGCTGCCCCTGACATCTCAAGTATGCTCTCATCGGGGTTTATGAAAATATATGTGAATATATTAGGCTCCAACAGCCCGATGACAGTAGGTATGGCACAGGCTATTATGGAAGTCTTTACAGACAGGGAAAGTATCCTCCTTGTACGGTCTAAAAGCCCTGCTCCATAGTTGGTGGATATGAGGGGCTGGGCCGCCTGGTTTATGCCCTTACACAGACATACAACGACTATGACCGTATTGCTTATGATGCTGTATACGCTCACCCCCGTATTTCCAGCGTATTTTAAAAGCTGGGTATTGAATACGAACACCGTTATGCCTGAGGCCGCCTCTATGAGAAAGCTGGAAAAACCATTTAAAACTATATTTTTCACAAGATGCAGCCTTACCCTGCCTAAGGAAAACTTAAGCCTGTTCTTTTTTGAGAAAAAATGGGCCAGAAGTATCAAGACCGTCAGGGATGAACCCATTACAGTGGCAATGGCAGCCCCCCTCATACCCATATGAAAAATATATACATAAACGTAGTCCAGTATGATATTGGCCACGCCTCCGGCAATGACCGCATTCATGGAAAGTTTAGGGGCTCCGTCGTTTCTTATGAACGTCTGAAGATAGGAGGAAAAGAAAAACATACCCATTCCCCAGACGATATAGGGCATATAGTCCATGATATAAGGCATGGTCTCCGGGGTGCCGCCAAGCATAAGGGCGAATTTTTCCATAAACACCGTAAATATGACCAAGGTTATGGCTAAGGCCGCGAATGTGGCTAAAAGGGATGTACTGAAATATGCGTCAGCGCTCTCTTCATCCCCCTCTCCCCTTGATATGGACATGAGCACTGACCCGCCCACGCCAAATAAAAGGCCTATGCCAAAAAATATATTAAAAAGGGGAAGTATTATATTTAAGGCAGCCACTGCAATGGTGCCTATGCCCTTTCCCACGATTATGGTATCAGCCAGAACGTATATGGATGTGACCATGGTGGCAAATATGGATGGTATGAGATATTTCATGAATATATTTTTCACCGGCCTGGTCAAAAGATCATGTGTGTTCATTTTCCGCCCTCCAAAACAAAATCTATATAAGACTATCAGAACTTAATGATATTGTCTACATTAAAGGGGAGAAAATGCAGTAAAGTGATGGGATTTTATTTGTAATTATAAATTATTTTTGATTTATAAAGCTTTGGCTTCCGATTGACGGCTATACATATATAGGTTTATTGCATACCGGGGGAAGGGCCCACTCGGAGTTGCGAAGAATCAAGCTCGACCGCTGCCGGTGGCAGAGGGAGGGAGAGCGAGATTCTGTGAGAAACAAGCGATGAAAGCGTGAGCGCATCAGCGGATTTCGAACAGAGTAAATATGCCCTTCCCCCCAACCCATTCGGACACGCTGGAGTTACTTTGATGTCACAGTCACAAGGTGGCTGCTTCACTTTATGGAAATACAAAAACTTATTATTTAAATCTTATTAATTAAAAGCAGGTATTATCTTCAATTGAAGCCATAACATTGAACAGCCGCACCAGACTAACTATAGCGTGACCGGAAAAGAAGGGGGCCCCGGTGGAAGAAAGTTTTACTCCGTTCGATATCGTCGCAGCTCTCATATTCATTCAATCTGCTCGTATCTCACGGAATCTCACACTCCCTTTATCTGCCACTGGCAACGGTCGGGCTCGATTCTTCGCAATTTAAGCGTTTTCTTCCCCCGGGTGGGCAATAAATTTAGATATTCATTACCATAAATCGGAAGCCAAGTTTTTGCGACTTTCGCCATACGACTGTCTATTCCTTCATCTACCGTCAGCGGTCGTGTTCGATTTTCCCGGTGTACAATTAATTAAGATATGTATTAATGTGAATTTGAAGCCAAAGACTTGATGCTTATCAATCAGGTAACTAAAAAAGACCATATCCAACCGAATATGGCCTTTTATTATTTCTTTTCCTCTACTCCACCTCATAAAACACATACTCATCCTGTATATCCTCCAGGGGTATATCCCTATTGAGCAGCGTCTTTGTGGTCTGGGAATGTATTTCCTTAAGCCTTGGTATATCCTTGCTCCTTACGGTATTTATGAGCTGGTCCTCAGGGAGGGTGAGCATCTCATATACGCTCCTTACGACAAAGTGGTTCTGCCACTGGGCATTTTGGAACTGGGTCCAGATGGGGACAAAGGACACTTTCTTAATATATGCGTCCTCTCCCTTTTTCTCAAGTTCTATATTGAGGAGTATGGAGGCATTTCTTGGAGGTGTGGTCTGGGAAGATATGAAATTTCCCATGGAATACATAACAAAGCCCGTTCTAGTGCTGCCGTCATCCTCGGTTATCTGAACTGTCTCCATGGGCTGGAGCACATGGGGATGGCTGGCGACCACTATATCCGCTCCGGAATCCAGCATCATATGCGCCCAGTTTTTAAATGTATCCCTGACATATTCCTCATATTCATTTCCCATGTGGGGAAGCACTACTATTATGTCAGGATCAAGGGCTTCAGCCCTTTCTATATCGCTTTTGATGAGCTCTTCATCAAGACGGTTAACAAGCCAGTCCTCGGGGACAGGTATCCCGTTGGTACCGTAGGTATAGGACAAAAATGCAATTTTTATGCCGTTTACGTCCTTAATGAGTATGTTTTCCCTTTCTTCGGCGCTGCGGTATGTACCCACATGGTCTATGCCCCTTTCGTCCAAAACATCAAGGGTCCTTATAACTCCGGCCATTCGTTTATCCATACTGTGGTTATTGGCCGTGGTGAGCACATCAAAACCAGCATCCTTTATGGCATCGGCAAAACTGTCAGGGGAATTAAAGCAGGGGTAATCGCTTATGCCCACATCTTCCCCGGCAAATACCGTCTCAAGGTTTCCTATGACCAGATCAGCCTTATCAAAGTATTTTTTCATATCCGTGAAGTTATGGGAAAAATCATAGGTTCCCGTGGCGCTGTCATAGGCCTCATTATACTGGTAGCTGTGGCACATGATGTCCCCGGTGAATGTCAGGCTTGCTTCGGTTATGACACTTCCTGTCTTTCTTTCGGTTATATATTCAGCCGTATTGAACACCATTATGGCCTTTTCAACCGTGTCTATGCACTTGAATCCTACAATGGCAAAAAACGCAACTATAAGGAGCGGTATGGCAAAAAATTTAATTTTTCCTGTATTTTTCCTTTTCCGTTTCATATAAATTATTCCCTTCACTGTCTATTATGACAACAAGCGGCATATCCTCCACATAAAATCTATGGATGGCTTCGGTGCCAAGGTCCTCATAATCTATGACCTCGGCGCTTTTTATATGTTTAGCTATGAGGGCGGCTGCTCCTCCGGTGGCTCCGAAGTATACGGCCTTATTCCTTTTCATGGCCTCGATGACTTCCTTTGTCCTGGCTCCCTTGCCTATCATTCCCGTGGAACCGTTATCAAGGAGCACCGGCGCATAGGCATCCATCCTTCCTGCGGTGGTGGGTCCCGCTGAACCTACGGGATTTCCCGGTTTTGCGGGGGATGGGCCCACATAGTATATTATCTGATCCTTTATATCAAATGGGAATTTTCCCGTTTTCTCAAAGCCTTCGACCATTCTTTTATGGGCAGCGTCCCTGCCTGTATAAATATATCCCGTAAGGCTGACGATGTCTCCGGCCCTGAGTTTTGATGCCTCCTCCTTAGTAAGGGGAGCCTTTACTTCTATCCTCATAATACCACCTCCGCGTGTCTTGTAACATGACAGCTGATATTTACAGCAATGGGCATTCCCGCTATATGGGTCGGGAATGATTCCACATTTACGCCAAGCACCGTGGTCACTCCGCCAAGGCCCTGGGGCCCTATGCCAAGGGAGTTCATCCTTTCCAGAAGCTCCTCCTCCATTTCCCTTAAGTGGGGCTTGTCCGAATGGGAGCCGATGGGCCTTAAAAGTGCCTTTTTAGCCAAAAGTGCTGCCATCTCAAAGTTTCCGCCCACACCTACGCCAACGACCATGGGAGGACATGGATTGGGGCCTGCCTCATCCACCGCCTGGACAATGGCGTCTTTTGCGCCTTCGATGCCTGCGGAGGGCTTGAGCATATATATCTTACTCATGTTCTCGCTGCCAAAGCCCTTGGGGGCTACGATTATTTTTATTTTATCCCCTTCCACGATGTCATAGTGGATTATGGCCGGGGTATTGTCCTTTGTGTTTTCCCTTAAAAACGGGTCAGCTACAACGGATTTTCTTAAATATCCGTCTCTGTAGCCCCTTCTTACGCCTTCGTTTATGGCGTCGGTAAGAAGTCCGCCCTTAATATGTACATCCTGTCCCAGCTCAACGAATACTATGGCCATGCCCGTATCCTGACAGATGGGGACATTCTCATTTTTTGCAATATCTGCGTTTTCCGTCAGCTGGCAGAGTATCTCCTTTCCGATGGGTGACTTTTCGGTATTTGTCGCCGCCTCAAGGGCATCATACACGTCATCGTTCAGAACACAGTTAGCCCTGATGCATAGATCCCTTACGGCGTCGATTATCGCACTAACGTCTATTTCTCTCAATTTAAGCACTCCTTTAAAAATGAAAGTTGAAATTTATTGGAATCATATTTGTGTTGATATATTTATTAATCTACTGCTCCGAGGAATAATCAAAATCATAAGCTCCTATGGCAGAAAAACGAAATTGCTTGGCTTACGATTAACGGAGTAAATCTTTCTTCCCCCGGGGCCCCCTTCTTTTCCGGTCACGCTATAGTTAGTCCGGTGCGGCTGTTCAATGTTATGGCTTCAATTGAAGATAATGCCTTCTTTTAATTAATAAGTTTTTGTATTACCATAAAGTTAGGCAGCTACCTTTTGACTACGACATCCGGGTAACTCCAGCGTGTCCGAATGGGTTGGGGGCCCAGGGGGAAGGGCCAACGGGCTTCGCAACTCCGAGTGGGCCCTTCCCCCGGTGTGCAATAAACCTATATATGTATAGCCGTCAATCGGAAGCCGAGTTTTTATGACTTTCACCATAAGAATGGTCTAACCCTAACTCTGTTCGAAATCTACGCGCTGATGCGCTACCGCTTTCATCGCTTGTTTCTCACAGAATCTCGCTCTCCCTTCATCTGCCACTGGCAGCGGTCGTGCTCGATTCCCCCGGGTGGGCAATTAATTTAGATATTTATTTACATAAATTGGAAGCCAAGTTTTTATGACTTTCACCATAAGAACGGTCTAACCCTAACTCTGTTCGAAATCAGCGCGCTGATACGCTCTCCCTTTATCTGCCACCGGCAGCAGTCGAGCTCGATTTACATCTTTTAAAAAAGCCCCATACAGCTTTTGACTATATGGGGCCCGCTAAAACGTTATTCTTCCGTTTTTACTTCATGGCTTTCTTCTTCCATTATATCTTCTTCGTCGATTTTTGCAATACCGGCAACGCTTACACCTTCATCAAGGTTTATAAGCTTCACGCCCTGGGATATCCTTCCGAAGGTGGATATTTCCCTTCCTCTGAGCCTTATGATGACGCCCTCTGATGTGACGATCATAAGTTCCTCATTATCACTTACCTTTATTACTCCTGAAAGAAGTCCTGTTTTTTCAGTTATCTGGTGTATCTTTACACCCTTTCCGCCTCTATACTGGACATTGAAGGCGCTTTCCTCGGTACGTTTTCCGTATCCGTTTTCCGTTACATTAAGGAGTTTATCGTTTTCCTCGATTATATCAGAGGATACGACGTAATCATCACCGGTAAGGGTGATGGCCTTAACTCCTGTGGCCGTCCTTCCCATGGGGCGGACATCGTTTTCATTGAACCTGATGCCCATACCATTTCTTGTGGCGGCAAATATATCCTTTGTGCCATCGGTGAGGAAGGCTGCTATGAGCTCGTCGCCTTCTTTTAAGTTGATGGCTGTAAGTCCGGCTTTTCTTATGTTGGAGAAGCTGGACATATCGGTCTTTTTGATTATACCGCTCTTTGTTACCATAACGAGATACTTATCGTCCTCAAAATCCTTTACGGGAACGACCGCTGTTATGGTCTCGCCCTGGCTTATGCTTATGAGGTTGACTATGGCAAGTCCTCTGGCTGTCCTTCCTGCCTCGGGAACCTGGTATCCCTTTATCCTGTATACCCTGCCAAAGTTAGTGAAGAACAGCAGATAATCATGGGTAGAACATACGAAAAGCCTTGTGACAGCGTCTTCGTCCCTGGTCTGCATTCCCATGATGCCCCTTCCGCCTCTGTTCTGGCTCTTATAGGTATCAAGGGGAGTCCTCTTTATATAGTTGAGGTTAGTCATGGCGATAACGCTGGCTTCTTCCTCGATGAGGTCCTCGATGTCTATTTCTCCGGGGTTCTGGACTATCTTTGTCCTTCTGTCGTCATTATATTTTTCCTTTATCTCAAGGAGCTCCTTCTTGATAACATCAAGGAGTTTATTTTTATCTGCAAGGATCTCAGAGAGTTCCTTTATGAGAGCCATGAGGTTTTTATATTCCTCATCTATCTTCTCATGCTCCAGTCCCTGAAGTCTCTTGAGCTGCATGTCCAAAATAGCCTGAGCCTGAACGTCTGAAAGGGAAAATCTTTCCATAAGTCTTTCCTTGGCGTTGTCGTAGCTGGTCCTGATTATGCTTATGACCTCATCTATGTTGTCAATGGCTATCCTTAAGCCCTCCAGGATATGGGCCCTCTTCTGAGCCTTATCCAGATCGAACTTTGTCCTTCTTGCCACAACATCTTCCTGATGCTTGAGATATTCAACAAGTATCTGCTTGAGATTGAGTACCTCGGGCTTTCCATCCACCAGAGCTATCATTATAGCTCCGAAACTTTCCTGAAGCTGTGTGAACTTATAGAGCTGATTAAGGATGACATTGGCATTTACGTCCTTTTTAAGCTCTATGATTATCTTTATATCATCACCAGATGAAGCATCGTAAATATCACTTATGCCCTCAATCTTCTTGTCCTTTACAAGCTCAGCTATCTTCTCAATGAGCCTGAGCTTATTGACCATATAGGGTATTTCTGTAACTACTATCTTTTCCCTGCCGCCATGCATGGGCTCTATCTCAACAAGGGAACGTACGATTATTTTTCCCCTGCCGGTCTTATAGGTGGCCCTTATGCCGCTCTTTCCAAGGATGGTCGCTCCCGTGGGGAAGTCAGGACCCTTTATGTATTCCATAAGGTCCTCTATGTCCGTTTCCTTGTTTTCCTTCTTGTTATCTATCATAAGGACACAGCCGTCTATTACCTCGCCAAGATTGTGGGGAGGGATATTAGTTGCCATACCTACGGCAATACCTGTGGCTCCGTTAAGAAGGATATTAGGTATCCTTGAGGGGAGCACAACGGGCTCCTTCTCGTTCTCATCGTAGTTTGGTACAAAATCAACGGTGTCCTTGTCTATGTCAGCAAGCATTGCCGCCGTTATCTTCGACATCCTGGCCTCTGTATACCTGCTGGCAGCTGCGCCGTATCCATCTATGGAACCAAAGTTACCATGTCCATCTACCAGCATGTAACGCATGGAGAAATTCTGAGCCATACGCACCATGGCCTGGTATATGGAGCTGTCACCATGGGGATGGTATTTACCCATTGTATCACCGACGATACGGGCTGACTTCCTGTAACCCTTGTTCGGGTCCAGATTCATCTCGCTCATGGAGTAAAGTATACGCCTCTGTACCGGCTTAAGGCCGTCCCTTACATCGGGAAGCGCCCTGGCTACGATAACACTCATGGCGTAGTCAATATAACATTGTTTCATTTCGTTGTTTATGTCAACGGAAATGACTTTGTCCAGTTCTTTTTCACTCATCTTTATAACCCTTTCAAATACGCACGGCATAAGCCGCCCTAGTAAAAGTTATCTCTCGCTTTTAAAAATCTTTCATCCACCCTGTGAATTCACTTCACAGGGTGTCCATCCTCTTAGATACTGCCTACGCCTGAAAATAAAAGTTTCTTCCGGAACTTTTATTTTCCTCACCGACTATGCAGTAACTTCCAAGCGGAAATCCATAAGGATTTTCGCTTCAAGCCGAAAACCTGTTTTCGGCTTAACAAGCGCTGCGCGCTTCTCAAAAATCCATCTCCGCATACTGCGCATTCTCAGCAATAAACTCACGCCTGGGCTCCACATTGTCGCCCATGAGCATACTGAATATCTCGTCGGCTGTAACGGCGTCTTCCAGGTCGACTCTCTTTAATATCCTGTGTTCAACGGCCATGGTGGTATCCCTGAGCTGGTCAAAGTCCATCTCACCAAGACCTTTATATCTCTGTACTTCCTTAATGCCTGTCCTGCCTATTTCGGCATAGAGTTTTTCAAGCTCTATATCGTCATATACATAATAGTGCTGTTTGTTCTTCTCGACTCTGTAAAGGGGAGGCTGTGCTATGTATACCTTGCCTTCCTTTATGAGCTCAGGCATATATCTGTAGAAGAATGTCAGAAGCAGTGTCCTTATGTGGGCACCGTCCACATCGGCATCGGTCATGATGACTATTTTGTGGTATCTGAGCTTTGTTATATCGAAATCTTCGGAAATTCCCGTTCCGAAGGCTGTTATCATATTTTTTATTTCCTCGGAATTAAGTATCCTGTCAAGGCGTGCCTTCTCAACATTGAGGATCTTGCCCCTTAAGGGAAGGACAGCCTGGGTCCTGGGGTCTCTGGCCTTGATGGCTGAGCCGCCGGCGGAATTACCCTCTACGATGTATATCTCACATTCCGTAGGGTCCTTGCTGGTGCAGTCCGTGAGTTTTCCGGGGAGCTTGGTATTTTCAAGGCCCGTTTTCCTTCTTACGAGCTCTCTGGCCTTTCTGGCTGCGTCCCTGGCTCTGGAAGCCAAAAGACCCTTTTCAAATATGGTCTTGGCGACTGAAGGGTTCTCCTCCAGGAAATATTCCAGTTTTTCGGAAAGCACAGCATCAACGGCTGTTTTAGCCTCACTGTTTCCGAGTTTTGTCTTTGTCTGTCCCTCAAACTGGGGCTCGCTTATTTTAATGTTTATTACGGCGGTGATTCCCTCTCTTATGTCATCGCCCGTAAGAGCCTTGTCTGAATCCTTTAAAAGGCCGAATTTTCTTCCGTACTCATTGACGGTCTTAGTAAGTCCCGACTTGAAGCCCGCCAGATGGGTTCCTCCGTCGGTGGTATTTATGTTGTTTACAAAGGAGAATATGGTCTCGTTATACTCATCATTGTGCTGGAAGGCCACTTCCACATATACTCCGTCCTTGCTTCCCTCGGCATAAAATATTTCGGGATAAAGGGGAGTCCTTGTTCTGTTGATGTACTGGACGAACTCTCTTATGCCGCCCTCGTAATGGAAGCTGTATTCCCTTTTAACATCCTGTTTTACGTCATCGGGGTCTCTGTCCTTATCCTCCCTCAGGTCCTTGAGATTGATCTTAAGGCCCTTGGTAAGGAAGGCGGTTTCCCTCAGGTGGTAAACGAGGGTCTTGCAGGAAAATACAGTTGTCTCGAATATTTCCTTATCGGGCTTGAACCATACGAATGTACCGTGTTTATCCGTATCCCTTTCCACCACAAGGGGAGTTTTTACGTCTCCTCTTTCGTATCTCTGTTTATAAAGTTTTCCATCAACGGCCACTTCCACCTCGAGCCATTCGCTGAGGGCGTTAACTACGGAGGCGCCTACACCATGGAGTCCTCCTGATACTTTATAGCCGCTGCCGCCGAATTTACCTCCGGCATGTAAGATGGTGAATACCACCTCAACGGTGGGTATACCCTTCTGATGATGTATACCGACAGGTATTCCACGTCCGTTATCCCTTACGGAGATGGTATTATCCGGATGGATAGTAACATCTATTTCCGAACAGAATCCGCCCAGGGCCTCGTCAACGGCGTTGTCAACTATCTCATAAACGAGATGATGAAGTCCTTTGGACGAAGTGGAGCCGATATACATGCCAGGTCTTTTTCTGACTGCTTCCAGTCCCTCCAGGACCTGTATTGAACTTTCATTATACTCTGTCGACATTGTTTTTTTCTCTCCTCAAAAATAAGTGTCCGGCATTGTTTTGAGATATGGGCTCAAATAGCCTCAAACCGGCTGAATATCCACGTTTTCCCCGTTTTTTGAAGGTCGATTTCCGGGGAATGTTTACCTATTTATATATTATAACACAAACTGCCTGTCTTAACAAGAAAACAGGCAGTTTTTGAATACAAAAAATTATGAAATTTATATAAAAACTCTCAAAATTATTCTATAAAACTGATCAACGGGATTTAATAAAATCTCCGTTTTTCACATTATACATGGTGCTTTCTTTTATATATTTACTAATGCTGTCCTCCACTCCCGTACACGTTATGAAGGTCTGGAGTTTTCCTATGTTCTCCATAAGGAAATACTGTCTATTTTCATCCAGTTCGCTCAGGACGTCATCCAGAAGGAGTATGGGGTCTTCCCCCGTTTCTTCCCTTATGAGCTCGATCTCGGCCATTTTCGCGGACAGGGATGCCGTTCTCTGCTGTCCCTGGGAGCCGTAGGACTTTGTATCGTTCCCGTCGATGAAAAATGCCATATCGTCCTTATGGGGGCCGCAGGAGGTCGATCCCAGCGCCAGATCCTTCTGTCTGTGGCTCTTTATCCTCTCCTCCAGGGTGCCTTCCTCGGAATTGGGCCTGTATTCCACCGCCAGCTCCTCCCTTTTATCGGTTATTTCGGAGTGGATGTTTTTAGATATATCGTTGAGCTTCAGGGCAAAGTTATTTCTGGCGGATATTATTTTCTCGCCGTAAAGGCTCAGCTGCATATCCCATACGTCCAAGGTATCATAGAGCGAATCATCCCTGTAGGACGTTTTTAAGAGGTTGTTCCTCTGCTTAAGCACCTTGTAGTAGTTCTGAAGGTCATGGCAGTATACCCGGCTAAGCTGGCACAGCTCCAGGTCCATAAAACGCCTTCTCTCCGCCGGACCTCCCTTTACAAGCCTCAGATCCTCCGGGGAAAATATGACCGCCGTCAGTGTGCCGAAAAATTCCGACATTTTCCTTACGGGCAGGCCGTTTACAGCCACTCCCTTGCGTTCGTTCCTCTTTATGTGAATGTCTATCCTGTCCGAAGTATTTTGCCGTATCACAAAAGTACGGATATGAGATTCATCATATCCGAACTTGATGAGCTGGCTTTCTGTCCTGGTCCTCTGGCTCCTTCCCGTGGAGCATATATATACTGCCTCCAGCAGGTTGGTCTTGCCCTGGGCATTATCACCATAAAATATATTTATACCTTCAGACAGGTCCACGGTCATGTCCTTCAGATTCCTGAAATTCATCACCGACAGATCTTTGATATACATAAGCACCACTCGTTCCTGATGTATCCTTTATGCCGGCTATACCAGCCATATTTATGGCTGATTTGTACCGTCCTTAGCTGGCAGGATTGATTTTGTCTCCTGCTTGGTGTTTCCGCTCTTGATGGAGCCTGCTGTTTTTAAGCGGGTTTTTGGGCTTTCCGTCTTCGGCTTGATTTCCATATATTTCCAGCACACCTTGCCCGCTCCGGCAGCCGTGAACCCAGCCACGGCCTTGAAAGGCCACTGTACAAGCCTTAGACCTGCCACAGCATCAAATCCGGCCATGGCCTTGAACATTGTCCTCAGCATCTGCCTTACCTAAGCCGAAAACATAGCCACAGCCTAAACCGCTCCTGCATTCTAAGACCCGGCCACGGCAACAAACGCAGCCACAGCTTAAAAAAGCCACCGCCCCAGCTCTGCCGCCCTTTTGCATTGCGTCAGCTTGGGTCAGGCCTTTCCGCTCCAGCCTATTTTCCATATATTTCCAGCGAACTTTATTCACTCCGTAAACCGTGAACCGAGCCACGGCCTCAAAAAGCCGCTGCACCAGCCTTAGAACAGGCTACAGCATTAAATCCAGCCACAGCCTTGAACATCGTCCTCAGCATCCGCCTTACCTAAGTCGAAAACACAGCCACAGCCTTAAAAAGCCGTTCCTGTATTCTAAGACCCAGCCACAGCCTTAAAAAGCTCCTATCAGCCGCATCCCAGCCCCGAACCTAGAACTCAGCCATAAACCATATTCCAGCCCTGCCGCCCTTTTGCATTGCGTCAGCTTGGGATATAGGCCTTTCCGCTCCAGCCTATTTTCCATATATTTCCAGCGAACTTTATTCACTCCGTAAACCGTGAACCGAGCCACGGCCTCAAAAAGCCGCTGCCACAGCCTTGAAAAGCCGCTGCCCCCGCCTTAGACCGGCCACGGCATTAAGAAGCTATTATCAGCCTCATTCTAAACCCCAAACCTAGAACTCAGCCATAAACCATATTCCAGCCCTGCCGCATTTTCTTCATTTCAACTCCAGCACAAAGCATGCCCTAAGTCCTGGCCATTTTCCAGCCTTTGCCGGCTGACAGTCTTTTTTGGTGTACCGATTTTCTGAACAGCACATTATCCGGCCTATGAATTTTTCTCATTTTCAGGCCGGATAAATATGCATTTAAATTTATAGTTTACATCTATTTTATTTTTATCCCTGTTCCACGATGATGGAGCCCATGTCCTTTACTTCCACCCTATCGCCGGGATGAATTTTTTTGCCCCTTTCATAAACGACCTCTCCATTTAATGAAACGAAGCCGTTCTGAATGAGCATTTTCGCATCGGAGCCCTGGGAAACAAGGCTCGCCAGTTTGAGCAGCTGTCCAAGTTTTATATATTCCGTATCGATGGATACTCTTTCTTCATCCATGGTATCACCTCTCAAATAAATATCTATCCCTGTTCATCACATCCTGAGGGGAAGCACAAGGTATTTATAGCTGTCTCCCTCAACGGGTTTGAAAACGCAGGGGCTGAGGGAAGTATTAAAGTGCATATAAACCTCATCATCATCAATGGCCTTAAGGGCATCGATAAGGTATCTGGGGTTAAAGGCGATAAGAAGTTTATCTCCATCGATCTCAGCGGATACTTCCTCATAGGCTGTACTTGTCTCAGCGTTAGCGGTTATGATTATATTATTGCCTGATATTTCCATTTTAACGGGTATCTTTCTGGAATCCCTGGATATGAGGGAAGCCCTCTCCAGGCTGTCAAGCATCTGAAGCCTGTTGATTTTAGCTGAAGTCCTATAGTCATTGGTAAAGCTCTGCTGGTATTTTATAAATTCACCCTGTATGAGCCTTGAAACTACTATATTTCCATTGATATCAGCCATTATATGGTTATCTGTAAAATAAAGGACAGCCTTTTCCTCCTCATCCTGGGAAAGTATCTTAGCTATCTCACCCAGGGACTTTCCGGGAACGATGGCTCTTTTTGAGCCTGATGACTGGAAAAGTTCGGCGTTTTTATAGGATATCCTGTAGCCGTCAACGGATACGAAGTCGATCATATTATCATCTATCTCAATGAGTTCACCGGTGAGTATGGGTTTTGACTCATCCTGGGAGATGGAAAAGATGGTCTGTCTGATGAGGTTTCTCAGATCGTTCTGTGAAATAACGAATTTAGCGTTTTTCTCAACTTCAGGTATGGGAGGGAATTCGTCTCCATCCTGGCCTGAGATCTTAAATTCGCTCTTACCGCAGGAAATGGTGGCGATATTTTTTTCATCGGTAGAAATTTTTACTTCGTCTCCATCTACCTTTCTGATGATGTCTGAGAAAAATCTTGCGTCTAAGGCAACTTTACCGTTTTCGTCCACGTCGGCATCTATATATGAAGATTCTATGGCAAGTTCCATGTCATTGGCTGTGAGCTTGAATCCGTCGTCACCTGCCGTAAGGAGTATACATTCAAGTATGGGAAGCGTCGTTCTTGATGAAACGGCTTTTGATACTATATTGATTGCATTCAGAAGTGAATCGCGTGAGCAGCTGAGTTTCATGTGTTGATAACTCCTTTCTGTATAAAATATAAATATATAAATAGTTGATCCAGTAGTAGTAATAGTAGTGGCTGTTGATTTGTTGAAAAGTCATTTTTTCTTTGAAAATAAGGTTTTCCACATATTGATAAGCCTGTTAAGACTGACTGTAAAAATCATAAAGTTTTCCACAGTTTAAACATGCCCGGTGCAGAACCAAAACTTGTCCACAGTTTTTCATGAAAATTAAACAGGCATATCAACAAAATATTAACAGACTTTTTTACCTTATATTTGCCCTTTTCAAACCGGTCATTCGCCTTTTATCCTGTTTTCCAGTTCAAATATTACGCTCTGAAGGTTTTTGTCGGTCTTGAGGCTGTCCTGTATCTTATTTATGCCATGGATTATGGTCGTATGGTCCCTGCCTCCGAAATGTTCTCCAAGTTTGGGAAGGGACATATCCAGAAGCTGCCTTGAAAGATACATGGCTATCTGTCTGGGTTTAGCTATGGAGCTGTTCCTCTTGGAGCCGATTATATCCTCAGGACGGATATTATAATACTGGGCAACGACTTCCTGTATCCTCTCGGGAGTTATCTCTATGGCTGACTGTTCGTTGAATATATCCTTAAGGGCGTTTTCCGCCAGAGACCGGGTTATCTGGGACTGTGGGAGCTTTGCGTATGGAACGACCCTGTTAAAAGCGCCTTCCAGTTCTCTGATGTTGGATACGATGTTTTTGGCTATATATCCCAGTACATCGTCCCCTATCTCCAGGTTTTCATTTTCCGCTTTCTTCTTTAAAATAGCTATCCTTGTTTCCAGGTCAGGGGGCTGTATATCCGCTATGAGGCCGCCTTCAAAACGGCTCCTGAGCCTGTCCTCCAGTGTCTTTATCTCCTTGGGCGGACGGTCGCTGGAGATTATTATCTGCTTGTTGGCGTCATGGAGGGCATTGAATGTATGGAAAAATTCCTCCTGTGTACGCTCTTTCTGGGATATGAACTGTATATCGTCGATGAGCAGAACGTCTATATTTCTGTATTTTTTCCTGAATTCTTCGTTGTTGTCGTCACGGATGGAGTTGATGAGCTCATTCGTGAAGGTCTCGCAGGAAGCGTATAATACCTTGGCATTGGGATTATGGTCCAGTATGTAGTGGGCTATGGAGTGCATAAGATGGGTCTTTCCCAGACCAACACCTCCATAGAGGAAAAACGGATTGTATGCCTTGGCAGGAGCCTCAGCTACCGCCAGGGATGCCGCATGGGCCATCCTGTTGCTGTTTCCTACGACAAATGTGCTGAATACGTATTTAGGATTAAGGTTGCTGTTAAAGGAATTAGCGGGTTTCTGAGCCTTTTCCTCGACCTTTTTTTCTTCTTCAAAGCTCTCGTCTCCTGAGATTATGCTTACCTTATATTCCTGACCCATAAGATGTTTTATGGAATTTTCTATGAGTGAGAGAAATCTTGTCTCTACCATGCCTTTGATGAAGCTTTCGTCTATTCTAAGAACAACGGTATTGCCGCTGATCTTAACGGGAATTATCGGCTGTATCCATGTCTGGAATGATATCGGAGAAATTTCCGGTTCAAGAAGCGCGAGAGTTTCGTTCCATAGCTGTGTGATATCCATTGAGCTTACCCCCTGTTTGTTAATAAAATAATTAATTTATACACATATCATCTGTTAATTATGTTGATAACTTTTCGTATCTAACCGGCCGTGGATATAAATAAACATTTTCAAGAATTTATTTATCAAAACAATTAACAGAAAAAATTTTCAGGCAGAAAGCCTGATGACCGAACATTTGAAAAAGTTATACACAGAATTATCAACAGTTTGTTGATAACTTTTCTTAATAACATTTAATGTTAATAACTGCCTTTTAAAATGGCTGTGAATAATGTTTAATCCGTTACTTAAATATATCAAAAATAGATTTTTTTATCAACACCCAACATAGACAAACATTTGATGTCAAAATCAGTTTAAAGATGAGATATTTTATTTGTCATACTATATATTGTGAATATTTTTCAACATTTCACAAGTTATCCATCATTTAAAATAAATTTCAATTTTTCTTGACGTTACGGCATTTATTTAATATAATGATAGCAGTGCTTGCCCATAAGCAAGGATTTCTTATGCAATAAAAAGGAGGTGCGCGCGGTATGAAAATGACATTCCAGCCTAAAAAAAGACAGAGAAGCAAAGTTCACGGTTTCAGAAAAAGAATGGCAACAGCCAACGGAAGAAAGGTTTTAGCTGCAAGAAGAAAAAAAGGCAGAAAAGTATTATCAGCATAATTTTAAAAATCTTTAGCATATACAGATATAATAAGGCCGCTGAGAGTGGCCTTTTATAGTATGCAGTGCTTTTTCAGCCTTGAAAAGAGGTTAAAAACATGGAATTTACCGAATCACTGAGAAAAAATTTTCAATTCAGGTATGTTTATAACAGGGGCAAGTCTCTGGCTAACCGCCATCTTGTTATGTATGTAATTAAAAACGGAAGAAATATAAACAGACTCGGTATTTCCGTGAGCAAAAAAGTAGGTAAAAGCGTAGTGCGCAGCAGAGTAACGAGGCTTATCCGCGAAAGTTACAGGCTGAGTGAGAAAAAAATATCAAAGGGATATGATATAGTGGTCATAGCCAGGGTGAGCTCCAACGAGGCATCCTACCGTGATATATACAGATCCTTAAATCATCTTCTCAGAAAACATAACCTTCTGTCGGATAAGGCCAATGATCCTGAAAAGAGCTGATCTTTTAATGAAAAAATTACTTAAAAAAACTTTCCTTATATTAATAAGGTTTTATCAGCTGTGTATATCGCCTCATTTCCTGCCCACATGCCGGTTTACGCCCACATGTTCGCAGTATGCCTATGAGGCGATAACTAAATACGGTCCTTTTAAGGGGCTTTACCTCAGTATAAGACGGATTTTGAAATGCCATCCCTTCCACGAGGGAGGCTATGACCCGGTGCCGTGACATAAAAACTTCGGCAGTATTTCCAGATGATAAAATGGTGCCGGTATGCGGATATATCACGAAATGATTCTTATTTTTTGCGGTCTTAAGGAGGACAATTAAAAGTGTTCAATTTATTACTTGCCGGAACACCGGCGCTGCTTAATGCAAGAGGGACCGGAACACCCGGTTTCATAGTAGGACCCATAGCCAATGTAATGGGTATCGTATACAACTGGCTTTTTAATTTTATCTATTCGTTTACGGAGACAGGATCACTTGTCCTGGCCATCATACTTTTTACGCTCCTTGTAAAGCTTGTGCTTTTCCCCCTTTCATACAAACAGATAAAGGGTACATACAGGATGCAGATGCTCCAGCCCGAGCTCAACAAGATCAAGGAAAAATACGCAAATAAAAATGATGAGGAATCTCAGAGAAGAATGGCCTTTGAAATACAGGAATTTCAGAGGGAAAACGGAGCGAGCATGTTTGCGGGATGTCTTCCCCTTCTCATACAGCTCCCCATACTTTATGCTCTTTATTATATCTTTAACCAGCCCTATCAGTATGTAGATGTCATCAATAACATTTACACAAATGTAACAAATGCTCTTTTGAATATCGACGCGGCCACCAGGGTTGACATACTCACACCTGTCATACTTTCTAAAAATATGACAGTGGACGTATCTGTATTCGATCAGTTATTCGGACTTGTAAAGACCATGTCAGCGGCAGACTGGAGCAGTGTCATATCAGCTGCGGGAAATGCCGGAAGTGCCCTTTCAGAAATAATACTTCAGAAATATTCCATAGAGTATTTCTTTGGACTGAACCTTGTATCAACGGCAGGACTTAACTTCCCGGGAATAATAATCCCCATAATATCAGGTCTTTCGACATATCTTTCGACCTGGTATATGCAGAAGAGACAGAAGGAAATGAATCCCGGCGCCATGGATGATGCGGCAGCGGGAATGACCAAGTCAATGAATGTGGTAATGCCCATAATGATGGGTGTCATCACCATAAACGTACCCATCGCCCTTGGTATATACTGGACTCTTTCAAACCTTTTCTCAGTACTTCAGACATGGGCGACATACAGAGTCCTTGACAAGAAGGAAAAGAAAGGCGAGCTCACCTTCAAGGATAAGAAAAAGCATAACAAGAAGGAGGAGCCCAAGAGCACGATAGTTGACAGAAATAAGTTTACAAATCAGAAGGGAGCAGGTGACAGTGGACGCAATCCAAAAAACAGGTAAGACAGTCGATGAAGCTGTCGAGGAAGCTCTCAGGGAGCTGAACATCACAAAGGACGAAGCCGAGATCGAAGTCATCGAAGAAGGCTCAAGGGGATTTTTAGGAATGTTCGGCGCCAAGGAAGCAGTTGTTAAGGTAAAGAAGAAATTTGATCCCGAAAGGATAGCAAAGACATTTTTAAAGGAAATGTTCATATCCATGGGACTTATAGTAAATATAGATACTACCCTTAAGGAAAAGCAGCTGGAGATCAAGATCAGCGGCGACGATATGGGAATAATAATCGGCAAGAGAGGACAGACCCTCGATGCCATACAGTATCTTGTAAATCTTGTGGTAAACAAGGGAACAGCGCCTTATATAAGCGTTACCCTTGATACAGAGAACTACAGAGAGAGAAGAAAGGAGACACTCGAGTCCCTGGCCTTCAATCTCGCAAAGAAGGTAAAGCACACAGGAAAGAACGTAGTGCTTGAGCCCATGAACCCCTATGAGAGAAGGATAATCCATTCAGCCCTTCAGAACGACAGATATGTTACAACATATTCTGAGGGAGACGAGCCTTACAGGAACGTTGTGATCGCTCTCAAGGAGAAAAACAAATAATAAGTAAAATGCCCGATAGAAAACTATAACTATCGGGTTTTTTATGATAGTATATAAATATGCATAAAGCCGGGGAGCGCAGGCTTTCCGGCATAAACACAGCAGTAAAAGAATCATATAGGGAAGTATATAAGGAAATATATAAGAAACTTATAAGGAAACATATAAGGAAACATATAACGAAGCAAAGCGGCTTGAACGCAGCATATATAAAGGACGGAAAAGACCTATGAAAAATATAAATCTGGATGATGCCATAGCTGCCATATCTACACCCATAGGCAGCGGAGGCATAGGGATAGTAAGGATAAGCGGCAGTGACTCCATAGAGATAGCGGATAAGATATTCAAGTCTGCCGATGGTAAAAGACTTTCGGAGAAAAAGAGCCATACCATCACCTATGGCCATGTACTGGACCCGAAAACAGGAGAGACAATAGATGAGGTGCTGGTGAGCGTTATGCTCAGTCCCAGGACATACACAAAGGAAAACATCGTGGAGATAAACTGCCATGGCGGTATGCTCGTGACAAACAGGGTATTGGAGCTGGCGCTCAATAATGGAGCCCGACTGGCTGAGCCGGGAGAGTTTACGAAAAGGGCCTTTTTAAATGGCAGGATAGACCTGTCCCAGGCTGAGGCGGTAATGGATATAATCGAGTCCAAGACTGAGCTTTCCAGAAGGACTGCCCTGGACCAGCTGGGAGGCAGTGTAAAGGAGAAGGTACACGCCCTCAGGGAGGAGATACTGGATATGATAGCTGCCATCGAGGCTGCCATCGACTATCCGGAACACGACATAGAGGAAGAGACCTATTCTGAGATGCATAAAAGGACCACGGCCCTTAAAAAGGAGATAAAGAAACTTCTGGACAGTGCCGATATGGGCAGGGTCATAAGGGAAGGCGTAGAAGCCGTAATACTTGGAAAACCCAATGTTGGCAAAAGCTCACTGTTGAACCTCCTTCTTATGGAGGAAAGGGCTATAGTAACGGACATACCGGGGACCACCAGGGATACGGTGGAAGAATATATGAACCTGGGCGGCATACCCGTAAAAATAGTCGATACGGCGGGAATCAGGGAGACGGGAGACACCGTTGAGAGGATAGGCGTGGAGAAGTCGAGAAAATGCGCTGAAAACGCCGATATAATATTCATGATGCTGGACGCTTCAGAGAGCCTCACCGATGAGGACATGGAGATACTGGATTTCATAAAGGGCAGGAAAGCCATAATAATAGTTAATAAAACTGATATTGACAATAGGATAGATCCTGATACACTCTGTAAATATACGGATAAGGAAAATATAATATATGTTTCCGTTAAGGAGGAAAAGGGAATAGACCTTCTGACGGAGAGATTCAAGGAAATGTTCCTGGGCGGGGATATAGAGGTCAAGGAGTCTGTGCTCATAAGCAATGCCAGACATAAGAACATGCTCACAAAGGCTGACGAAGCCCTTTCCAGGGCGCTCAATACCATAGAGAGCGGCATGCCGGAGGATTTCATATCCATGGATCTTCAGGACGCCCTCACCGCACTGGGAGAGATAACGGGAGACAGTGTAGATGATGAGATAATAGACAGGATATTCACCAGGTTCTGTCTTGGAAAATAAGGAGAGTGAAAATATGTCCTATACAGCTGAAGAATCAGATGTGATCGTAGTTGGAGGAGGCCATGCGGGATGCGAGGCTGCTCTGGCTGCGGCAAGGATGGGATTAAAGACGATAATATTTGCCATAAGTCTGGACAGCATAGCCATGATGCCCTGCAACCCCAGTATAGGCGGCAGTTCCAAGGGACATCTGGTAAGGGAGATAGACGCCCTTGGCGGAGAGATGGGAAAAAACATAGATAAGACCTATATACAGACAAAGATGCTCAATACGGGAAAGGGCCCGGCTGTATATTCCCTCAGGGCCCAGGCCGATAAGGGAAGATACCAGAGGGAGATGAAAAGGACACTGGAAAAGACTGAAAACCTGTATATAAGACAGGGAGAGGTTAGCCAGATACTGGTGGAGGACGGCCATGTAACGGGAGTAAAGACCACATCCGACGCCATATATCCCGCCAAAGCGGTGGTGCTCTGTATGGGAACATATATGAAGGCCAGATGCCTTTATGGTGAGACCATAGTATACAGCGGACCAAACGGGCTCATGCCTGCCAATTCCCTGAGCCAGTCCCTGCTGGATCTTGGCATAACCCTCTATAGGTTCAAGACGGGAACGCCCGCCAGGATAGACGGCAATACAATAGATTTTTCAAAGATGACGCCCCAGTATGGGGATGAGAATATAGTTCCCTTCTCCTTTGAGAATACGCCCGATGACATAAGGAGGGAGCAGGTGCCCTGTTATCTCACCTATACCAATGAGAACACCCATAAGCTCATCAGGGACAATTTGAACCGTTCGGCCATGTATGGCGGACTTATCCATGGTACGGGCCCCAGATACTGCCCTTCCATAGAGGATAAGATAGTACGTTTTGCCGATAAGGAAAGACATCAGATATTCATTGAGCCTGAGGGAGAGAATACCAGCGAGATGTATATACAGGGTATGTCCACATCCCTTCCGGAGGAAGTGCAGGTGCAGATGTACCGTACACTGCCTGGAATGGAAAACTGCCGTATAATGAGGAATGCCTATGCCATAGAGTATGACTGTATAGATGCCACCCAGCTGAAACTGAGCCTGGAGTTTAAAAATATCCGTGGACTTTTCAGCGCTGGACAGTTCAATGGAAGTTCGGGATATGAGGAAGCGGCAGCCCAGGGACTTATAGGAGGCATAAACGCCGCCAGGTTCATACAGGGAAAGGAGCCCCTTATACTGGACCGTTCGGAGGCATATACGGGAGTGCTCATAGACGATCTTGTAACCAGAGGAAGCAAGGAGCCCTATAGGATGATGACATCCAGGGCTGAATACAGACTGCTTTTGAGACAGGATAACGCCGATGAGAGACTTACTAAAAAGGGCTATGAGATAGGGCTCATATCCGAGGAAAGGTATCAGAAATTTTTAAAGAAGAAAGAAATGATAGAAGCTGAAATAGAGAGGGTATGTGCCCAGAGCATAACACCTAAGGAAGAGGTGCAGGAGCTTTTGGACAAATACGGCAGCACAAGGCTGAAATCGGGAGTAAAACTTTCCGATCTTATAAAGAGGCCCGAGCTGGACTATTTCAAGCTGGCTGATATAGATACTGAAAGGCCTGAGCTTCCCTATGATGTTGAGGAAGAGGTCAATATCAAGATAAAGTACGAAGGATATATCAAACAGCAGATGAACCAGGTGAGCCAGTTCAAGAAGATGGAAAATAAGCTGCTGCCTGAGGACATCGACTATAATGAGATAAACAATCTCAGGATAGAGGCAAAGCAGAAGCTCACGAACATAAGGCCGGTATCCATCGGACAGGCGTCCAGGATAACGGGAGTTTCGCCGGCTGATATAACAGTCCTTCTCATTTATCTTGAACAGAATAAGAAAAGGAGCGAATGATATGCCACCCCTTGAGGAACTGCTTTATGAGAGCTGCAAAAAGATAAATGTGGAACTGAGCGAAAAGCAGATAAAACAGTTTATGGACTACAAGGACATGCTCCTTGAGTGGAACGAAAAAATGAATCTTACGGCTATCACCGACGAAAGGGAGATAATGCTCAAGCATTTTGCTGACTGTCTTGTCATATGTTCGGACCTGGACCTGAGCGGTAAAAGGGTCATAGATGTGGGCACGGGAGCTGGATTTCCGGGGGTGCCCGTAAAGATATACTGTCCAGGGGCTCAAATGACCCTTTTGGACTCACTGAATAAGAGGATAAACTTTCTCAAGGAGCTGTCGGAGAAACTGGGCCTTGAAAATGTGGACTGTGTCCATATGAGGGCCGAGGACGGCGGAGCTGACAAGGGTTTAAGGGAAAGTTTTGATTACTGTATATCCAGGGCAGTGGCTAATTTAGCGGTGCTCAGCGAATATTGTCTGCCCTTTGTGAAAGCTGGCGGAACGTTCATATCCATGAAGGGTCCTGACGTGGAGGAAGAAGTAAATGAGGCTAAAAAGGCCATAAAGGTACTTGGAGGGGAGATAAAAGACATAAAGAAAATAGAGATCCCCGGAACCGACATAGTACACAGTCTCATATTCATTGAGAAGGTAAAGCCCACCCCGTCAAAATACCCCAGAAAAGCTGGAAAAGCCAAAAAAGAGCCCATTATGTAACAGATGATCTGTAGAAATATGGGATAATTTAACATGTATATATAAGACCTCTTTTGGAAATATATGTTATAATTTCTATTGTAAAATATTAGAAATAACTGTATTACAAAGGAGGTTTTTGTATTGATAACTGTAAAAGAGATACCCCAGGATAACCTTAATATAGTTGAACTGCCAATAGATGAAATACGACCGAACCCCTACCAGCAGAGAAAATACTTTGATTTTTATTCTTTGAATAAGCTGACGGAGTCCATAAAAAAGTTTGGTGTCATACAGCCCATAACCGTAAGGATAGTAAATGGCAAAAGCTATGAGCTGGTGGCGGGAGAAAGAAGGCTCAGGGCCAGCCGTGCGGCGGGATTAAAGACCATACCGGCGGTATTCGTGGATGCCGACGAGGAAGAAAGCTCCATACTTTCGTTTATAGAGAATCTTCAGAGGAAAAACTTAAGCTACATAGAGGAAGCGGAAGGATATAAGTCGCTGATGGATGATTTCGGCATGGGAGTGGATGAGATATCGGCCAGCACGGGAGTAAGCAAATGTCTTATAACCAATAGGCTGAAAATACTCGAACTGCCGGAAGAGGCGTTAAAAATAATAAGTGAGAACAGCCTGGATGAAAGCTATGTCAAGGCCGTGCTTAAAATACCGGATAAGGACTTAAGGGTCAAGGCCATAAGTGACATCGTGGAGCAGGACATGACTGTTAAAAAAGCTGAGGATCATGTTGATAAAATACTTTTCAGCATGCGTTTTTCAAACCAGGGACAGAAGGTAAAGACGGTACTCAGTGATATGAAGCTTTTTACAAACTCCATAAAACAGACAGTGGAGACCGTGAGAAATGCCGGGATTATGGCATATTATGATATTACTGACACGGGAGAAAGCATTGATATAAATATCAGGGTGAAGTACCCTGATGGTGTGGAAAAGTAAAAAGAAAAAAGAGGCTGCCGGGGGTGCCCGGCGGCCTTTTTTGTGCATAAGAGGGAGAAGTTATTAGTGATAGGAGAAGTTATTAATTTGAAGTTTTGGCTTCCTATTTACGGTAATACTTATCTCTATTTTATTGCACACCGGGGGAAGGGCCCACTCGGAGTTGCGAAGCCCGTTGGCCCTTCCCCCTGGGCCCCCAACCCATTCGGACACGCAAGAGTTACTTTGATGTCACGGTCAAAAGGTGGCTGCTTCACTTTATGGTAATACAAAGTCGTAATTACTTAAATAGAAAAAATGTATATCCATTAATTGAAGCCATAACATTGAACAGCCGCATCGGACTAACTATAGCGTGACCGGAAAAGAAGGGGGTTCCGGGGGAAGAAAGGCGGTCTTCGCAATTTAAGCGTTTTCTTCCCCCGGGTGTGCAATTAATTTGGAAATATATTACCGTCAATCGGAAGCCGAGTTTTTTCGACATTCACCATAAGAAAATTTGATTACTACTCTGTTGGAACCCGGCGCGCTGTTTAGCTCCGCTCCCATCGCTTGTTTTTCACAGAATTTTCTCTCTTGTATGTGCAATAAAATAGAGATAAGATTACCCTAAATCACAAGCCCCAGCCTTAAATAACATCATCAAACTAACAAATAAAAAATCAGGACCCCTCTGGTCCTGATCTATCATCTTTCCTTCTTTGAATGTCCTATCATCACATCGATGACATCATATATTTTTCCCGGTCTTCCCTGCCTATTCCCTCAAGCTTTTCAGCCAGCAGAGAATCCTTTATTTTGTATGCTGCATCCACCACATCGCATAAAAGCATATCCGATGAAACACCCAGGGAGTTGGCTATGTCGATAAAAGTCTCAAGGGATGGGAGCTTTTCCCCTCTTTCCAGGGCTCCGATATAGTTCACACTAAGCCCGGTTTTTTCCGCCAGGTCCTCCTGTCTGAGGTTTTTCTCCAGGCGGTATTTTTTGATATTTTCTCCTATGGATCTCATGTCCATATATGCCTTCCTCCCTTAAAATCAATGGACTTTCTCATATAACTAAAGGCGGACCAAAGTCCACCCCATAACCTTTTTAATCCAATAATACCGGCTCACCTGTAATTTTTATCCTCTCTCCCATGGCCATTTTGAATAGTCCGCAGTATTCCTCAAAACTTATAGGTTTGTCGAAAATAAGCAGTTCCATATCCGTTTCATATACCCTTGTGTGTATGCCGGATGGCTTAAGGCCGTTTCTGAGATAAAATGCCTTTCTTCTTATTCTCTGATCGTTATTGTCATACTGTTCTCCCGGGAGTTCTATTTCCAGAAACACACGTTTTGAAGCATATCTCTGTCTTATGAGCTCAAGTGCTGTGGCGCCTGTGCCCTGTCCTCTTAAGTTTGGGTCAACGGCGAAGTAGTCCACCAGTACAAGGTCGCCTTTCATAATGGTTATTACAAGTCCTCTGAATATATCGTCAGTATTATCCTTATCGTTCTTATTGTTCTTATCGTTCTCTATGGACAGTATCTCCGTGATCCCTCTGTCTCTGTTTTTTTCTATGACTTCAAAGGGTTTTCTTTCGTTTGCGGGGAATGCTTCATCATAGAGTTTTTTGACTGCGTCGATATTTATTTCATCAGCTTTTTTTAAAATCATAACTGCACCTTTTTATCAAGTATCATAAATGACGTCTGTGATGTGGCGATCATCTTATCCTGGGTAACGTCAAACACTTCACCGGTCATATTTACGATAGTCCTTCCGTGGGAAGCAGCCTTTGCCTTAACATGGATTATATCGTCCAGTTTTCCGGGCTTAAGAAATGTGGTATTAAGGCTTATGGTCGATATGAATTTATCCTTGGCGAAATAGTGGCATAAAAATCCGTAGGTATTGTCGAGCATTGACACCATGGCTCCTCCAAAAAGTATTTTTTCGGGATTGATGAGCCAGTCATTTACCTTAAATTCCAGGGTAAGGGATGATTCCTTATAGTCACAAGCCACAAATTTGGGGCCGAGTTTAGGCACAAGTCCTACCTTTCCATCGGCAAGGATAGTTCCCATCAGTTCTTTATAATATTTTTCCATTTGTATCTGTTCGATCTGTTTTTCTTCCGTCTCCATCTATAAACATCTTCTCCTTATTTCAAAAATTCCTTAGCTGTTTTATTGAATTCTTCGGCATTCTCATAGTTAGGAAGGGAGCCCGTATCCTCAAATACGACATATTCCGCCCTTCTTGTCAGTCCCTGTATTTCCTCAAAGTTGTCGTAATCATCGGCATGTTCGCCCCATACGAACATAACGGGTATTTTTACCTCAGGGATATAGGGTTTGATGTCGGTGTTCATATAGTTAGTCTTATATGAAGCAAATACGAATCTATTGAGGCCGCCTCCAAAATGTGCCGCCGAATAAAATTTTTCAGTAAGTATCTTTGTCTTTTCCCTATTGGATATCATTCCCGCAAGGGCATTTTTAATGGCGCACATGGATACATTAATAAGGTAGAAACTCTCTCCTATTATGGGAAGGCTGTATAATATCCTGAACTTTTTATCCTCATTTACGGCAAATCTTTCATCTATGCCCTTAGGGCAGATGAGTATGAGTTTTTTGAAGTTTTTAGGGTTTTTCTTATAGGCGGCCAGGGTGAACATGGCGCCTTCTCCCTCAGCGATCACAGCTGCGCCCTTTCCAACGATGTCCCTTATGAAATCATTTATAAGGGAGGCATAGGTATAGGCTGTATATGTGGTATTTACCCTGTCGGAAGCGCCGTATCCCAGCAGATCAAGGGTATATACCCTGTAGTTTTCGGCCAGAGATCTCACATTTTTCATCCATACATCCGATGAAGATCCGGGCTTTGCTCCGTGGATGAGCACAAGAGGTTTACCGTTTCCCTTTACGGAATATGCGATATTTCCAAGCCTCCATTCATAGGTCTTGTATACCTCATTGAGGGGGTATTTTTTCTGAGCTGTAAAAAATACCAGTTTATTTATGATAAGCGGTACTAAAAATACCGAGCCTGCTATTAGAGTGTTTTTCAGCTTTCTTTTGATACAGTCCATAAAATCACCTCATTATAATTATATCAATAGTTTTGACAAATTACAAATTTTATATAAATCTAAAATACCGCAAATATAGAACAAAAAATGGATAAAAAAGGATAAAAATGATAAATCAATAAAATAAAACCCGCTGAAAAGCGGGCATATTTAAATTCATTTATAGGATCTATATTTATAGCTGCAGTGATTCCAGTTCCTTTGCGTCAACGGGGTTTCCGTGGCCGAAGTATATTTTTTTGCCGCCAAGGCCGATGATCTTTATGGCGCTTTTGACTGCCTCATCCCTGTCCTCATAGAGTTTAGGCAGTGACGGAGCAAAAATATTCATAAGGGCATCGCCTACAAATATACTGGGACCTGATACTAAACCGATTGAACCCTTTGTATGTCCCGGCAGGGATACGACTTTAAGGTCCAGGCCGAATTCTTTGAGGCTGTCCCCTTCTTTTAAGAGCATGGATGGCATAAACAGGGGGACCACATTGAATTTAGGGTCAGCGTTTGAGAAAAACATGATCGCCTTTCCCATAAGGCCGTCAGGTTTGATATTATCGATATTTCTGTCAAAAATAAGGTCTTCATCGCCCTCGCCTATGGCTGTAGGTATATCCAGCTCAGATGAGAGGAAGGCGGCGTTCTGTATATGGTCCGGGTGGCCATGGGTAAGAACTATGAGACGAACATTATTTTTTTTACAAATATCCAGTATTTTGTCCCTGTATTTATATGTAGCGGTATCTATAAGTATTGAATTTCCGTTGCGGGAGAGCAGATAGCAGTTAACTCCTCCGCATTTTATTATTTTCAGGCGAACCATATTTACACCTCCGGTTTATGCTGTAAAAAAGCGGATCATGATTATCATATAGGATTAAAATGCTTTATTAATGGGATTATATCATATTATTATCATTATACAATATAACTTGAAAAAATTAACAAAACGTTCACTGAATCTTAAAAAATATTTCTGATAAAATTTAAAATTTACCTTTAATAGTTTGATTTTTAGCGGTCTATATGATAAATTATTTTTACAATGATACTGAAAGGATTGAAACCGATGGATTTTAAATATGAAGCCGCGTCTCTTATAGCAAAGGCGGCCGAAATGGATATAAATGATATAGTTAATTTTATGGAGGTGCCCGCAAAACCTGAGATGGGAGACTATGCCTTCCCCTGCTTCAGGCTTGCCAAGACTATGAGAAAGGCGCCGAACATGATAGCCGCTGATATATGCTCAAAGATCGAAAACAATGGTATGTTTTCAAAGATAGAGCCGGTGGCAGCCTATATAAATTTCTTTACGGACAAGAGCGTATATGCAGCTGAAGTAATGAAAAACATAGCTGAAAGCGGCGAAGCCTACGGAAGCAGCGAAGACGGCAAAGGAAAGACCATAGTTATCGACTATTCCTCACCCAACATTGCCAAGCCTTTTCACGTTGGACATCTTCGTTCCACAGTAATAGGAAGCGCCCTTTACAAAATATTTGAGAAAATGGGTTATAAATGTGTAGGTGTAAACCATTTAGGCGACTGGGGCACACAGTTTGGAAAGCTCATCGAAGCATACAAACTCTGGGGCAGCAAGGAAGAAGTCGAAGAAAAGGGAATAAGCGAGCTTACGAGCATATATGTAAAATTCCATGAGGAAGCTGAGAAGGACCCTTCATTGGATGACAGAGCCAGGGCATGGTTTGTAAAGATGCAGGATGGCGACGAGGAAGCTCTTACCCTTTGGAAATGGTTCTATGACATAAGCATAAAGGAATTTGAGAGAGTTTATGAAAAACTTGGTGTAAAATTTGACTATTACACCGGAGAAAGTTTCTATAATGACAAGATGGCAGCTGTAGTTGATGAACTTAAGGAGAAAAAACTCCTTACGGAAAGCAACGGAGCCATGATAGTAGACTTGGAGGACGCAAAAATGCCTCCCTGCCTTATAATAAGGACTGACGGCGGCACACTTTATGCCACAAGGGACATAACAGCGGCCATATACAGAAAGAAAACCTATGATTTTGACAAATGTATATATGTAACAGCCATAGACCAGAATCTTCACTTTGCCCAGTGGTTCAAGGTAATTGAAAAAATGGGATATGACTGGTCAAAGGATCTTGTGCATGTGCCCTTCGGACTTGTGAGCCTGGAAGATGGAAAGCTTTCCACAAGAAAGGGAAAGGTCGTACTTATGGAGGACCTGCTGGATGAGGCAGTTAAAAAGACCATGGGCATAATCAATGACAAGAACCCTGATCTTCCCGACAAGGAAGAGGTAGCCAAGGAAGTCGGCATAGGTGCTGTAATATTTGATGACCTTTATAACGGCAGGATAAAGGACATCGTGTTCTCTTGGGACAGGATGCTCAACTTTGATGGAGAGACAGGACCCTATGTTCAGTACACCCACGCCAGAGCGTGCAGCGTGCTGAAGAAGGCAGGATATGTGGAAAATAAGGAGAGCCTCACTGATATAGATTATTCAGTACTTACGGATGATGCTTCTGTTGATGTATGTAA
This sequence comes from Clostridiales bacterium, assembly GCA_019423725.1. Classification (GTDB taxonomy): domain Bacteria; phylum Bacillota; class Clostridia; order Lachnospirales; family Anaerotignaceae; genus Metalachnospira. The sequence goes on along the minus strand of JAHZAW010000002.1, from coordinate 4,356 downwards.
GATGTTAGCAGGATATTCCGATAAGATAAGGGAGGCAGCCTCCAGATATGAGCCTTCAGTCATTGCCAGATATCTTGTGGATCTTTCCCAGGCATTCAATAAGTTCTACCATGACAATGTGATACTTACTGATGATGATAAAGTAAGGAACGCAAGGCTGGCTGTGGTAGATGCAGTAAGGCTGGTCATCAAGTCAGGACTTGAGATCCTGGGTATCAAGGCACCTGAAAGAATGTAATTTAAAATATATCTGCTGTTTCACGTGAAACAGCAGATTTTTTTGCCCATTATACCGGATTTAAACTTATGGACCCGCTGGACCCGGCTGTGGAAAATATTAAGCCAGACCGGAGAAAAATTTATATCATCGGGACTGCCGGTGGATAAAAAATAGAAAACTGCCAATCATAATATCAGCACCCGGGCAGTTTTCCGGCATAGGGTCTCATAAAATACGCCAGTATATATAATTTTTATATTTCTTTAGTTTATAACTGTTAAAAAATAATTTAAAATGTATAATGTAAGCATAAATATATGTTTTTCAATATATAAAAACGCTGTTTCACGTGAAACGTGGAATTACATGTTTTTTTTAGGGTGAAATTATGCTATCATAATAAAAAACGTGTTTGAGGAATGATGCCATATGGGAAAAACGAGGATCATAGCCGTGGCAAACCAAAAGGGCGGTGTTGGAAAGACGACGACCGTAGTAAATCTTTCAGCCTGCCTGGCCGAACAGGGCAAAAAGGTGCTTGTCGTTGACGCCGACGCCCAGGGTAATACCACGAGCGGCCTGGGACTCGAGAAAAATCAAATAGAAAATACACTTTATAATGTACTTTTAGGTGAAATAAGCGCCGCTGAGGCTGTCCAGGAGACCATTGCCGACAATGTGGAGCTTATACCGTCAAATATGAACCTGTCAGGAGCCGAAATAGAGCTGGTGGGACTGGACAACAGGGAATATATAATGAAGGAATGTCTTGAGAACATAAAGGATGATTATGATTTTGTGATGATAGACTGCCCTCCTTCCCTGGGACTGGTGACTCTCAATGCCCTTACGGCGGCTGATACGGTGCTGGTGCCGGTGCAGTGTGAGTATTTTGCTCTGGAAGGCATGGAACAGCTGTTTCACACCATAAATCTGGTGCAGAGCAGGCTCAATCCGGAGCTGGAGGTTGAAGGAGTAGTGTTCACCATGTATGATTCCAGGACGAACCTGTCCCTGGAAGTGGTGGAGGAAGTAAAAAAGGTGCTCAAACCATCCATGTACAGCGCCATAGTGCCAAGGAACGTAAGACTGGGAGAAGCGCCAAGCTATGGACTGCCCATAACCATATACGACCCCAGATCCAAGGGAGCGGAAAGTTACAGGGCTTTGGCGGAACAGGTCATAAATAAGGAGTGGAAATAATGTCAGTTCAGAAAAAAGGGCTTGGATCGAAGGGGCGAGGTCTTGAGGCGCTCATATCCAAGCAGGTGGATACCATAAATGAAAAGGGAGTAACGGAAGTCGACATAAATAAAATAAGTCCCAATAGGGAGCAGCCCAGAAGGGTATTTGATGAGACCTCCCTGGAGGAGCTGGCCGCGTCCATAAAGCAGGTCGGAGTTATCCAGCCGGTCATACTGGCCAGGGATGGGGATTATTATAAAATAATCGCCGGCGAAAGAAGATGGAGAGCGGCGAAAATTGCCGGAATAGAGAAGATACCGGCTATTATCAAGGATTATGATGAATCCTTTGCCTTTGAGGTGGCTCTCATAGAGAACCTCCAGAGGGAGAACCTGAATTCCATTGAGGAAGCCAACGGATATAAGAGGCTCATAGAGGATTTCTCGCTGAATCAGGAGGAAGTGGCTGAGAAGGTAGGCAAGAGCCGTTCAGCCGTAGCCAATTCATTGAGGCTTTTGAATCTCAATGAGGAAGTACAGAGGCTTGTGCTGGAGAACAAAATTTCCGGTGGACATGCCAGGGCCATTTTGGGACTGGACGACAGTACGAAGCAGCTGGAAGCGGCGGAAAAAATAATAGAAAACGGCCTGAGTGTCAGGGCAGCTGAGGCATTGGTGAAGGCCATGAACAGCCAGAAACCGGCTGAAGTCAGACAAGTTGCCTTTGATACGGCTGGATATAAGACCATTGAGAAGAATTTAAAGGATCTTTTTGGCACAAAGGTAAAGCTCAACTGCAAGAAAAATAAGGGCAGGATAGAGATAGAGTATTATTCGGACGCTGATCTGGAGAGGATACTGGAGCTTATAAAGAAAATAGATGAGTAAAAGAGGGATAGATAATGACTGAAGGCGGATTTTTTGCCCAGAATCTGGACCTGTGGATATCCATAATATTGACTCTTCTGGTTGTACTTATAGGTCTGGTCATATATGATCTCTATAACAGCAGCAAGCTGAAGAAAAGATACGAGAAATTCATGGGTATAAATAAAAAGAGGAAAAACGATGTAAATATGGAGAAACTTCTGGTGGAATGTGTAGCCAAGGCGGAATCCATAGATGATAAATATGCCAAGATACTGGAGATAGTGCAGGATATGCAGAAAAATATGCAGTACTGCTGCCAGAAGGTGGGCATAGTAAGGTATAATCCCTTTGAGGAAATGGGAGGAAACCTGTGTTTTGCGGTGGCAATACTTGACGCCGAGGATACCGGAATCGTAATAAACGGAATACACAGCAGGACAGGAACATTTACCTATGCCAAACCTGTGGAATTGGGCGTGAGCACATATATACTGTCCAAGGAGGAACAGGAGGCCATAGATAAGGCAAAGAACAATGCATATCAGGCTGTTAAAAAGACAGTGACCGTCAAGGAGCCTGCCAAGACCCTGAGGGCAAAGAAGCAGAAGGAAAGGGAGCAGGCCAGAAGAGAAAAGATAGAGATGTACAAAAAGGCCGCTGCCCAGACCAGAAAGCGTAAGTCAGTTAAGAGCAGCAATAAAAATACAAGTAAATCTGTGGATAACTCAGAGAAATAACCACAATAAATATATACTTATTCACAGATTGCCATAGTTATCAACAGAAAAATGTGCATAAATAGTGAATAGGAGAAAAAAATGGATTATAAAATGATATTTCTCGACCTGGACAATACACTTTTATCAAGTGACCTGTCCATATCCGAGGAAAATTTAAGAGCCATAAGGGCCGCGTCGGAAAAGGGCGTAAAAATAATCATATGTACCGGCAGAGGAGTATTCAGTGTAAAGCATATAGCGGCTCAGTTTGGCATCGACTGGGATAACTGTTATATCATCTGCCTTAACGGCGGAGCCATATATAAGGGATATCCTCCGGTACTTATAAAGGAAAGGCTTTTTGAGAGCAGAAGCGCCGGCATCGTATATGAGACGGCTAAAAAGCACGGTGTGGACATACAGATATATAGGAATGATAAGCTCATAATCGAGAAGGTCACCGAAAGGATACAGATGTATATAGATAAGCTCAAGGCGGATTATGAAGTGGTTGGGGACATCAGCTCCTATGACGGCCAGATATCCAAAATACTTCTGAATGGCGACCATAATGAGCTCATAAAAATACAGAAGGAGCTTAAAAACCAGATCGCCGGAAAAATGAACTGTTTCTTCTCCAGTGATACATTTTTGGAGTTCACATCGGAGGGAACCACCAAGGGTGAAGCCATGAAATACCTGGCAGAACAGCTAGGCATAGACATAAATGAGACCATTGCCATAGGTGACAGCTTTAACGATATGTCCATGATAAAGACCGCCGGCCTGGGTGTGGCCGTAAGGAACGCAGTCCAGCCCCTTAAGGATGCAGCCGGATATATCACGAAAAATACAAATGATGAAAGCGCCGTTGCCGAGGTCATCGACAGGTATATTTTTGAGAAGGGAAAGACTGCTGTAGGTGAATATAAATTCAGGATACCCGTAAGAATATTCATAATTATCCTTATAATCGAACAGCTCCTGGCCTTTGCCTTCAATATCAATGGACTTAAAATAGTCAGATATGTTTATGAATACGGTACGGATAGATATATATTCGGTTTTGTCTCCATTGTCCTGCCCATAATACTCTGCTTTGTGGTGGATTATTTCAACCAGCGCACAAAGAAAGAGGACGAAGAGGAGTTCTGGATAAGTAAATACGGTAAAAAATAATATGACCGGGGATAGAAATGATAAAGAAGATCAAAGATATGACTGTCATTTTTAATAAAAAATAAAAAGTATTTAAAATTTTATTTGACATTTATCTTTATTTATGATATTATAGCAAGGCAGTAAGCCTTGGAGAAGTACTCAAGTGGCTGAAGAGGCGCCCCTGCTAAGGGTGTAGGTCGTT
>JAHZAW010000019.1 GCA_019423725.1 Clostridiales bacterium | reverse complement strand
ATCTTTCCTTGAGCCATTCCTTACCCTTTATTCCATACCTTACAACATAGTTTTGCAATATGTCCCTTTCTTCCCTCAAAAGAGGTGTGAGCTCAGTTTTAAGGCACCTGAATACTGATTCATAGGAAAGATCACTGGCTGTCATATCCGCTATGGATGATATAAGTTCTGTGCAGGCCTGTCCCATAACCGTCCTTTTGGTATCCATAAAAAAAGGTATCCCATAGTGGGAGAATATGAGCCTTATATGTTCTTCATAATCCTGAAGGTTTCTTGCGGTTACAGCAATGTCCCTGTATCTTAAGCCTTTATCCCTGACCAGGCTTATTATCTTTGAAGCACACATATTTATCTCATCTGTAACAGTGGAAGCTGTCAGAAGGTTTATACCGCTGCTGTCAGCTGAACTGTTGACATTCCAGGCACTGTATTCCATTTCAAGCCGCTCCATACCCTTAGAGGCATAATATGTGTCTTTAAGGAGGATGCTTTTTTCTACGGCCACGTTCCTGTCAGTACTAAGCTTTTTTAATCTCATCATAGTGTCCCACGGTTCAAAAAATATGTTTTCCATATTCATCTTTTCCCTGAAGGCGCAGGATGGGTCCATATTCAGCGTTACAGTTACGTTTTTGCAGGCTGTTAAAAGTCTGCCGATCATTTCGTATTCCTGATGGGTAAATCCATAAAATCCATCAAGCCACACTTCAGCTCCATCGATATATTTAGCCCCCGTCATTTTCTCTGCTGCTACGGTCAGCATATCGTCAGCGGATACGTATCTTGTTTTAATGAAATCCCTGTACTCCGAATAAATCAGCGCTGTATCCCCCAGCTTAAGAGCCATGGCACTGTCCTCAGGAAAGGCTTTAGAGTAGTCCTCGATATCTTCAGGATAAATACCCTGGGTGGAGAAAACACTCAACGTCTCACCCAGACGGCTTATGAAACCCTGTCTTGAACATACGATACCAAAATATCTGAGTTTATCCTTATTCTTGTTAAGAAGATGTCGGAGTATCATCAGTTTTCCCGTATCATCAAGTAAATTTCCGTTAGCTCCACCCTGTTCAGAAAAAATATTTTCCGCCAGACGCCTAAAGCTCAAAACCGCCGCCGATACCATGCCTCCGGTCACGGCAACAAGTTCCTTTTCAGCCTGGAGTGAATACTGTTCAGGAACTATATAAATTAGCCTTTTGCCAATGCTTTGTTTTTCTTTTATCTCGTTTAAGCAGAAGGACGTTTTTCCGCTCCTGCTTCTTCCTATTACAAATCTCAAACCCATATTAAAAACCACCAGTCCAGTAATATTATTATAAGGTTTTAAATAAATATATATTAAAAATGCCTTCGGAGGAAAAAATTATGAGCAAAACCAGATTTATGGTCATAAAACTTAAGGAGCTTATCAAAACAGCCATATTTGCCATTATCGGAGCCGCAATAATCATAGCTCTGATAATAATGATAGTTCCAAAAAGCTCTGACGCAAAATATAAATCAGGTACATACACCAGCAACATATCCATAGGTGATGAGACAGCTGCCATTACCCTTACTTTCAGCGATAACGAGATCACAGATATGGCTTTTGTCCCCACTTCAGACACTTTTGAGCTGTTTTATCCGCTTGCACAAACCACAGCAGAAGAAATTAAGGCTCAAATCATGTCAAATCAATCCACTGACAACATAGAGCTGTCCTATGACTCACAGATGACAGGCGAAATAATATTAAATGGTGCAAATGCCTGCATTCAAAGAGCTGAAAGATAACATAACACCATTGTGCTGCTCAGCTGCCCATAAACCAACAGCCATGCTAAAAACTGCATGGCTGTTTTTTTAATTAAGATATCGAATATCTACATTTATCAATTATATATGGCCGTTAAGCTGTAAAATACCTTTACTTATATTACTTATATAAGATTAAGCTTCAGCAAATATCTCAAAGCGTTTTTATAAATCCAACTGTATCTGCTGTGACGATTCCTTATCTACGGGCCTTTTAAGTCCAAAATGACTGTATCCGCCTTCAGTTACAACCCTTCCTCTGGGAGTACGTTTAATGTATCCCAGCTGTATGAGATAGGGCTCTATAACGTCCTCTATGGTCTCGGATTCCTCATTTACCGCAGCTGCAATGGTGTCCAGGCCAACGGGGCCGCCGCCGAATTTATCTATTATCGTAAGGAGTATTTTCCTATCAGTTACATCAAGTCCCATCTTATCCACGTCAAGCTGGTCAAGGGCATCGGCAGCCACTTCACTGGTTATTATCCCGTCATATTTTACCTGGGCAAAGTCCCTGACCCTCTTAAGGAGCCTGTTAGCGATCCTGGGCGTACCCCTTGAACGTCTGGCTATCTCAGCTGCTCCTCCTGCGTCTATCTCAGTATTGAGTACTCCAGCAGAACGGATAACTATCTTAGAAAGATCAGCCGTTGTATATGGTTCCAGATGATTTACAACGCCAAACCTATCCCTTAAGGGTGCCGTAAGAAGGCCTATCCTGGTTGTGGCGCCTATTAAGGTGAATTTAGGGAGTTCGAGCCTTACGCTTCTTGCTCCCGCCCCCTTGCCTATAACTATGTCTATGGAAAAGTCCTCCATTGCCGGATAAAGTATCTCCTCAATTATCCTATTGAGTCTGTGTATCTCATCTACAAAAAGAACATCTCCTTCATTTAAGCTGTTCAGTATGGCAGCCATATCTCCTGGTCTTTCTATGGCAGGGCCTGAGGTAGTTTTAAAGCCTGCTCCCATTTCATTTGCTATTATATTTGAAAGGGTAGTTTTTCCCAGTCCAGGAGGTCCATATAAAAGGACATGGTCCAGAGGTTCTCCCCTCTTTTTTGCCGCCTCAATAAATACCCTGAGATTATTTTTCACCTTATCCTGGCCAATATAGGTGTCAAGGGTGTCAGGTCTCAGGCTCAGCTCTATATCGCTGTCATATTCACCGGCAGCTGTTGTAATAATTCTTTTATCCATTTTCAATGCTCCCCGATCACAATCTGCTCAATTCACGCAAAGCAGCAGAAAGTATCTTCTGAACGTCCATACCTTCATTATAAATTCTGCTGACTGCCCTGACTGCCTCGCTTCTGGAATATCCAAGCGCAATGAGCGCCTCAACCGCTTCACTTCTGTCATCATCAGCTGCAGCTGTCTGAGAAATTTCCATGGCTTCTGAGCCCTCGAACACCTCAGCGATTTCTTCATTTCCTATTTTGTCCTTCAGGTCAAGTATGACCCTTTGAGCTGTTTTCTTTCCAATTCCGGGTGCCCTGGCTATTGCCGCCGAATCCCCGGAAACTATGGCTGTTATGAGCTGCGATGGAGTAAGTACTCCCAGAATGCTCACCGCGGCCTTTGGTCCGATACCTGATACTGATATCAACTTTTCGTACAGGTTTCTTTCCTCAACGCTGGAAAATCCAAAAAGGGTGATTCCGTCCTCCCTTACGCTCATATATGTATGGACGATGACCTCGCCCCTCTGGGAGCAGAGCTTCTGCGCCGAAAAAGCCGGAACAATGACCCTGTAGCCTATGCCGTTGTTTTCGATGATAACGCCTTCGGCGTCGTTGTATACGATTTCGCCTTTTATATAAGATATCATAAAATTTCCCTTCATAATAAAAAATACATAAAAATATTATAGGAATATTATACTTAATAGGCTGTTTTATTTCAACCTGTAGACCGAAAAACAAAGTTCCCAAAAGCGCGGGAGAAATTTGGACAGGCAAAAAGCCCGCTTTCGCGGGCTAAAGATCAACAAATTATTTATATATCTTTAAGATATTATTTATTCTCTGTATAATGTTCCGCTAAAATCAGCATTCTATTCTAACGCTGTAAATCCCTCCATCTTCAGTTTCATATACAGTATCAATGTAATATACATACTTTTTGTCTTTTGAATCAAATTTTACACTAATGTCCTGCTCTACAATGTCTTCTGTACTATTTGCTTTCTTTGCGTTAAACCTTTCAAGCTTATCTTTTTTTATCTCTTCAACAGAATATAACAAAGGTTCATTATAATCATATAAACTTACTCCTGTTTTTTTGTAGCTTATCGCTTTAAAATCCGTAATATTTATGTTATATCCAAAATCCGAAACAACATCGCCTAATTTGTATCGATATGTTACTATCATATCGCTGTTGTCTCCTGGGATAGTTTTTATTTCCTTTTTTTCAAATAGACTTTCATCAAAATTAGGATCCACATTTTCTGTAATGTACGCGGTTATCTGTGAATCGTCACCATTTACATACTCAATCTCGCAATCATTTATCTGAGTATATGTATCCAAAACATATCCGACATCTTCCGGGTTAGAAGTTATAATATTTTTTTCAATCAATTCTTCTTTAAGTCCAGAACTCATTATTACTCTTTTTATGGAATTTTGTATTGTCATTCCCTGAACCAAATAATCGGTAAGTATTTTGTTATATATTGCCGCAATGTAATAATGTGCCGTGCCTGCATATGCAGGTATTGACATAGTCAGCGAAATTATTATGGAAACTAAGAAGACTCTCTTTTTCATTGCAAGTCATCCCCTTATAAAAATATAACGACAACATTAAATAGTATAAGATTATGTATTAATAATAACATTAATGTATAATTATGTCAATAAGCAACCCATATATAACTTTATTCACCTATTATACAACGACAAAAAGCCCGCTTTCGCGGGCTTACAAAAATGTCTGTTATCAGTTTTGTTTTTCTCAATCCTTCTGGTTATCGTCGACTTTGAAGGAAACAAGGAGTTCATCCTGGTTGACTGAGCTTCCCTCAACGACATAGATCTTATCCACAAAGCCTGAAATCTTCGAGAGAACGGACGTCTCCATCTTCATGGCCTCTACCGTCATAATAACGGTGTTCTTTTCGATCCTGTCGCCCTCTTTTACGAATATCTTGCTTACCGTTCCGGGGATTGGCGAACCAAGATGGGCGGGGTTGTTCTTCTCGGCTTTGAGCTTTCTGTCGCTCTTTACCTCAAGGCTCTTGTCGAGTATAGTCACCTCACGCATTATACCGTTTATTTCAAAGGTGAGTATCCTGTAGCCTTCCTCGTTGGGGTCGGTCATATCGATATACTTGATGGTGATGGCCTTTCCTTCGCCTATACGGAGCACGGTCTCCTCGCCCTTTTTAAGGCCGTAGAAGTAAACGTGGCTGTCAAGTCTGGATACGTCGTTATAATGCTGAAGATGTGTGCAGTAGTCATCATATACTTTAGGATAAAGGGCATAGCTGAGGATGTTCCTTATGTTTACATTATCAAAGTTGAACTTCTCCATAAGCTCATTGCCGATCTTTTCAAAATCAGCAGGCTCAAGAAGTTCTCCGGCCCTACCGTTAATAGGTTTCTGATCCTTAAGGACGATCTTTGAAAGTTTTTCAGGGAATCCTCCGTCAGGTCTTCCAACGAGGCCTTTGAAGTATTCAACGGCAGACTCAGGATATGAAAGGTCTTTGCCCTTTTCAAAGATATTATCCTTTGTAAGTCCATTTTTCTGCATAAATATAGCAAAGTCACCGATAACCTTTGATGAAGGTGTAACCTTAACGATATTTCCAAAAAGTTCATTGGACTGTTTGTAAAGTTCCTTTATTTCTTCGAAATCATCGGCTGAACCCATTTCCTTGACCTGGAATCTAAGGTTAGAGTACTGGCCTCCGGGTATCTCATATTTATAGATCTCAGTGCTGGGGGTCTGCATCTTGCTTTCAAATCCGCCGTATACCCTTCTTACATCCTCATAGTAACGGCTGAGCTCATTAAGTTCATCAGGATCAAGTCCTGTAGCTCTCTCTGTTTCTTTGAGGGCATATACAACGGCGTTCATTGAAGGCTGGCTTGTTATTGATGACATTGACTCAATGGCAAGGTCAACGATATCAACGCCCGCTTCAGCTGCCATAAGGACTGTAGATACTCCATTACCTGTTGTATCATGTGTATGAAGGTGTACAGGTATGCTGAGCTCTTTCTTGAGTTCTGTAAAAAGCTTCTTAGCTGCATAGGGCTTAAGAAGTCCAGCCATATCCTTGATGGCAAAGATGTGGCAGCCAAGGCTTTCTATCTCTTTAGCTTTCTTTATATAGTAGTCAATAGTATATTTCTTTTCGTCAGGGCTCATTATATCGCCTGTATAGCAGATAGTACCCTCAACGATCTTTCCTGTTTTAAGAGCTACCTCAATGGGCATCTTCATATTTTCTATCCAGTTGAGTGAGTCGAATATACGGAATACATCTACTCCTCTTTCAGCTGATACCTCGATGAACTTCTCAACAACATTATCAGGATAGTTTTTGTATCCAACGGCATTGGAAGCTCTCAGAAGCATCTGTATAAGAGTATTGGGCATTGCCTTTCTGAGCTGTTCAAGTCTTACCCAAGGTGATTCTTTGAGGAATCTGTATGCAACGTCGAATGTGGCACCGCCCCATGCTTCAGCTGAGAACGCGTTCCTAAGTATTGTGTTTGCGGCAGGCGCTGCTGTCACAAGGTCTTTTGTACGGAAACGTGTGGCTACAAGGGACTGATGCGCATCACGCATAGTCGTATCTGTTACATAAAGCTTCTTATCATTAAGTATCTTCTTTGTAAATCCTTCGGCACCAAGTTTAAGGAATTCATCCCTGGCACCATATACCTTTATGCTCTCATCATATTTAGGTGGAGCAATGGGACCAAAGTCAGGTTTTTCTCCCTTGGATTCATTAACTATCTTATTACCGATGAATTCAGCTATCTTTGAAGCTCTGTCCTTAGATTTAGCTATGTTGAAGAGTTCAGGCGTTTCTTCGATGAATGTTGTTGTGCAGCGTCTTTCCTCGAATACTTTGCTCTGTACAACGTTGATAAGGAAAGGTATGTTTGTCTTAACCCCCCTTATCCTTGTTTCCTTACGGGCTCTTCCGCCCTTTCTTACTGT
>JAHZAW010000018.1:17822-20043 GCA_019423725.1 Clostridiales bacterium | reverse complement strand
AGGGCTATGCCCGCATAAGAAAAACCACCGGCTAGGCCGGTGGATAATTATTTATATCTTTTAATATCAGCATTTTTCAGCTATATAGTAAATAAGTTTTTCTGTGTCTTCCCATCCAAGGCAGGCGTCTGTTATGGACTTTCCATAAATATGGTCTTCTACCTTGCAGCTTCCTTCTTCAATGTAGCTTTCTACCATAACGCCCTTTACAAGGTCATGGAGATCTTTATTCTGGGTCCTGTTATGAAGTATCTCTGCAACGATCCTGGGCTGTTCATAGAATTTTTTGCCGGAATTGGAATGGTTTGCATCACAAACTATGCAGGGGTATTTAAGTCCTCTTTCCATATATTCTTCTGCGAGTGATATAAGGTCTTCATAGTGATAGTTTGCATGAGCCTTACCGTATTTATCAACGGAACCTCTGACTATGGCATGGGCATAGGGATTTCCGCTGGTGCTTACTTCATGGTCTCTGTAGAGGAAAGTATGTTCATGATGGGCAGCATGGATGGAATTGAGCATGACAGAGAAGTCACCGCTGGTAGGATTTTTCATACCCACCGGCTGATCGATGCCGCTTGCCACAAGACGATGCTGCTGGTTTTCAACTGAACGCGCACCGATGGTTATGTATCCGAGCATATCGTCGACATATACAAGGTTTTCGGGATAGAGCATCTCATCGGCAGCAGTCAGATGGGATTCGGATAATGCTCTTATATGCATTTTACGCAGGGCAAGTATGCCGGCATAAATATTTGTTGCTTTTTCAGGGTCTGGCTGATGGAGCATTCCTTTATATCCATCTCCCGTTGTCCTGGGTTTGTTTGTATAGATCCTTGGGATGATAAAGACTTTATCCTTAACCTCTTCGTTAACTTTTGCAAGACGCGAAATATAGTCGCATACAGCGTCTTCATCACTGGCGGAACAAGGTCCTACCACAAGAATAAATTTGTCTGTTTTTCCCGAAATAATGTCCTTAAGTTCCGCATCACGTTTGTTTTTAACTCCTGCGAGATGGCGGGGAAAAGGCACGATATCCCTGACTTCATCGGGTGTTGGAATATTCTGTTCGTTTATGAAACTCATAAAATCTCTGCTCCTTTCTTAGAATTTTTTGACTGTATTTTCAGCCTGGTTACGCTATGTAAATGCGTAAATAATATTTTACAATAAAAAGTACAATTATTCAAGTATGTGAAAATTTGTTGCAAAATAAAAACATTATGCTTTGTTATAAAGATGTGACATTAGAGCCTAAATATACTTGAATATGCCAAAAAACCATAGTATACTATAATAAATTTGTTTTAAATAACAAATATTTATATATGAAAAGAGGAATAAATTATGGCTGATGAAAAAAAGACGATATTCAGTGGTATGCAGCCTTCAGGCTATGTTACCCTTGGTAATTATTTAGGAGCCCTCAGAAACTGGACAAAGCTTCAGGACGAATATAACTGTCTTTACTGCATCGTTGACATGCACGCCATAACAGTTAGACAGGATCCCATAAAACTCAGACAGCAGGCAAGGACACTGCTTATGCAGTACATTGCCGCAGGACTTGATCCGGAAAAAAATATAATCTACTATCAGTCCCATGTGCCCCAGCATGCAGAGCTGGCATGGGTGCTTAACTGTTTCACATATATGGGTGAGCTTAACAGGATGACACAGTTCAAAGAAAAGTCACTGGCTCATGCGGATAATATAAACGCTGGACTTTTCACATATCCTGTACTTATGGCTGCTGACATACTTCTTTACCAGACAGACCTTGTTCCTGTAGGTGAGGACCAGAGACAGCATCTTGAGATTACAAGAGATATAGCTACACGTTTCAACAGCATATATGGCGATGTATTCAAACTTCCCGAAGCTTATATCGGAAAGGTGGGTGCAAGGGTAATGGCCCTTCAGGACCCCACAAAGAAGATGTCAAAATCCGATGAGAACAAAAATAACTCCATTGCTCTTCTGGATGACCCTTCAGTTATCATGAGCAAGATAAAGAAGGCTGTTACAGACTCAGACAATGAGATAAGACATGGAGAGGACAAGCCTGGAGTTACAAACCTTCTTAACATTTACTGTGCTGTAACTGACAAGACCATGGATGAGGCTGAAAGAGAATTTGCAGGCAGCAACTATGGACAGTTCAAAACAGCAGTAGGTGAAGCCGTAGTCGCAAACCTTGAACCCATACAGC
>JAHZAW010000018.1:8128-17812 GCA_019423725.1 Clostridiales bacterium | reverse complement strand
GATGGAATAATCAAAACAAATGCTGAAAGAGCACAGGCTATTGCCCGTAAGACTCTTACAAAGGTTCATAGAAAGATAGGTTTCCCTGACAGAGTAAGATAATTTAATTATGTGAATTTTGACCGGAGATATTCAGTTTTTGATGGAATATCTCCGGTTTGTTATTTATAATTAAAGAAGATAATAATTTATTGGGGAAGGGCCTATGGAAATAAGAGAAATAAAAGAAGGTAAAAAAATATATATTGAACTACTTCTTCTGGCTGATGAAGAGGAAAAGATGGTAGATAAATACCTTGAGAGAGGAAAAATGTTTGTTTTAGATGATGGAGGTATAAAAGCGGAGTGTGTCGTCACACAGGAAGGGGATAATGTTATAGAAATAAAGAATATTGCGGTCTATCCTGAGCATCAGAAAAAAGGATACGGCAAAAAACTTATTGAGTTTATAGAAAATAAATATAAAAATGACTTTGATATAATAAGGGTAGGTACAGGTGATAGTAAACTTACGGTCCCATTTTATGAAAACTGCGGATTCAGAAGAAGTTACTGCATAAAGGATTTTTTTGTCAACAATTATGATAAACCTATTTATGAAGACGGAATAAGACTTAAGGATATGGTCTGTCTTGAAAAAAGTCTCATTGATATAAGAAATTAAAATATAAGGGTACAGTCAGTGATATGCTGATGTACCCTTGTTGTTTTATTATACATTATATATGTGGTTATAAGCTGCTTTTTATATCGTCTATTCCCGGAAGAACGACTTTAAACAGATTCTTTTTAACGAGATTTATGTATTTTACCCTAAGACCGTATTTTTCAAAGCTGTCATTAAGAGTCCTTATGCCTATGGGACTGTTTAAAAAACGGTCTTTTTTATCGGTCAAAAGAAGTCTTTGGTACAGCCAGCTGTTTCGTCTGGGCGGGTAAATATCATTTTCCATATTTATAATGCCGTCCGTGTTCCATATGGCTCCTGGATTGGTTATTTCTACGCTTTTGTGGCGTATTATTACCACAGTCTCTCTGGTATTGTCCCAGTAGTCCCTGTGGACAACGGCATTGTAAAGGGCTTCATAAATGGCATTGATGGGATAATCCTTTAAAAGTGCCTTTTCGGATATAAATTTTTCTATACTGTCCAGCATTGTCGGTATATTGCCTTCAAATAAAGTTGTCTTTGAGTTGAACTCTACACGGATACCAGTTGACGGCAGAAATCTCTGGGGCATCTTTCCGAATATGAGCAGGCCTCCAGCTGTCGGGTTATATTCCTTTGCTTCATTATTATAGGATATGAACCCCATGCTTTCCAGTATAAGCAGATGGGCTTTCTCGTCCCCGGCGAACCGCTTTAGAAGATATTTATCCAGCATATCCTGGTCAAAATCAGATAGAGACGCGTTTCTTATGGCCGTTGTCTCATAGCATACAAGGCCGTTGTCCTGGAGCATGGATGCTATCTCATATCTTCTGGCAATATCAGTCGTTGAGCCGCGCCTTATGTAAAATGTGCCCGTCTGAAGTATCTGGTGGGGTCTCTGGCTGCTTTTAAATATGGTCAGCACTATGACAGTCTTTCCTTTATAATTGATCTCTTCATACCTTACCGGTACAGGGGGATCACATCTGGTGCTTATGACTTGGAATACGGTTTCTTCAGATGGATGCCTTTGGCCGATGCCTACAACTTTTCTTGTTTTGTCAGTTACGCCGAATATTAGATATCCTCTTCCGCCCTTTGAGTTCGCGATGGCCGTGATGTCCTTTACAAATTCTTTTTTCTTAGTCTCTGTATCCAGCGAAAATTCCTGTTTGTAATCAAGTTTTTCGCTCTCACCGGCTTTTAATAGTTCCTCCAGCTTTTGTATGGTCATATCACTTTCCTCCAAAACAGTCCAATTGTTTGTTATAAAAATATACTTTTTTATTTATACCATATTATGCGGAATGTCAAAAAATTATTGAAAATGACAATTATTAACTTAATTATAAACACATTTTTAGTCGGAATACAATATAATTTACCGGCGAAAACAGGAATAAAAATGTTGACAAGGCTATGCAACCTTTGTATAATAAAAACGTAACATATTTGTAATAATTATTGGAGGACTAAAGATGAGTATAAAAAAACTGCTTGTAAGATCCGCGCTCCTTGGATGCGTGATGACTATAGGAGCTACGGTCTCAGCGTTTGCCTACACCAGAGGTCTGCTTAATGATAATGCTGTAAATGTAAGAGAATATAATTCAACATCTTCTAACGTAATCGGAAAGCTTAATGAAGGAAATTACGTTAACGTATTAGGCAAAGACGGTGATTGGTATAATGTTTCATATGATACATTAAACAGCGCGTACATACATAGTGATTATATTGACATAGTTGAGACAGATGCATACGTTACTGATGACAACATAAAACTCCGCGAGGAACCCGATGATTCATCAGAAGTAATTGAGATTCTCGGAGAGTTTGATGAGCTGACAGTATATTCAAGGACAGGAAACTGGTACTTTGTTGATTTTAATGGAAAAACAGGATATGTATACGGCGATTATATCGTAGGAGACTATCTTGAAGATCTTGAAAATATCGAGATAGAGGAAGATGATACTTCAAAATATGCCGTTATCATTGCGGAGACAGGCCTTAACCTCAGAGAAGAGCCTTCACTTGATGGAAATGTTATAAATATTCTTCCCCTTGGAACAACAGCTGATGTGATCGAGGACGATGGAGAATGGGTGCTTGTAGAGGCTCCCGATGGTTCAGAAGGATATGTAAGTTCAGAGTTTATCAATATAAGGACAGGCTCTAAGGATAAGGTAGAGGGCCTTGGCAAGGACATAATAGAATATGCCGAACAATTTCTTGGAACACCCTATGAATGGGGCGGAACAAATCTTAACAGCGGTGTAGACTGCTCAGGATTTGTTTATTCAGTATACGCAAAATTTGGTATTTCCCTTAACAGATCATCAGCTTCAATGGAAGCGGCGGATGGAAAGTTCATCGATAAGGAAGAACTTTCAGCCGGAGACCTGGTATTCTTTGATAACGATGGAAACGGAACCATAGACCATGTAGGAATTTATATGCATGACGGATACTATATCCATTCATCATCAGGAAAGACTACAGGCGTTATAATAAGCAGTCTTTATGACTCATACAGCATGCAGACATACGCAAGTGCAAAGAGAGTGCTGTAAAAAGAAATATATGTAAATATGACGGACTTCCGGAAGGAAGTCCGTTTTTAGTTAATATAAAAGGGGCAGTCTTAAAAAGGCTGCCTCTTTTACTGCGCCAAAAGGCGCGCAGGAGTGTTATTATCTTTTGTTACTTTATATATTTGTTTTCTATGAATGACACTATTTTATACATAACTGCTGCCATAAGTGACAGTATACATACACTCATCATAACATTATCCAGCTTGAATATCTGTGAAGAATAAACGATAAGGTATCCAAGGCCGGCTTTTCCAACAAGGAATTCTCCGACTATTACTCCAACAAAAGAAAGCCCTACATTTATTTTAAGAGCGTTGAATATGACAGGTATATTTGACGGTATGACGACATTTGTAAGGATCTGGCGTTTTGTGCCGCCTAATATGGCAACCAGCTTTATTTTATCTTTGTCTGTTTCATTGAATCCGCCAAGTACTGTCATTATGGTTATTATAACTGATGTAAGCAGGGCTATGAGCATAATGGATTTTGTGTTGTTTCCAAGCCATACGATTATTATGGGAGCAAGGGCGGTTTTAGGCAGACTGTTGAGTATGACAAGATAGGGCTGAGCCACATCAGAAGCTGTCTTGTTCCACCATAAAAGTATGGCTGCGGCTGTACCGATCAGCGTTCCCAGCATAAATCCTGTTATGGTTTCGGCGGCTGTAATGCCCGTATGGTAAAACAGTGTGCCGTCCTTTATCATATAAACTGCGGCCTTTACCATGGATGACGGACAGCTGAATATGAATTCATCTATAAGTCCGCATTTTGCTGACACTTCCCATATTACCAGAAATGCTATGAGAATAAACAGACGCAGAAATGAGACCTTGGCTTTTCTGCGTTTGACTGTTTTTACGAAGTTTTCCTGGTTTGGCGATACTTTACACATGTATGTCAAGCTCCCTCCAGATTTTGTTGAAATATTCTCTGAACTCAGGGGCGCTTCTCCTGCCCATAGGAGTATTTTTATCGCAGGTAAGTACTATTTTGTGGATAGATTTTATGCTTGCGGGTCTGGAAGACATAACGATCACCCGCCCGCTCATGGACACTGCTTCTGATATGTCATGGGTGACCAGTATGGCGGTTATGCCCTCGTTTTTGATTATCGAGCCTATTTCATCGGACACGAACAGTCTGGTCTGGTAGTCAAGGGCGGAAAAGGGCTCATCAAGCAGCAGCAGTTCCGGACGCACTGCCAGGGTGCGGATGAGGGCCGCCCTTTGTCTCATGCCGCCTGAAAGCTCTGAGGGGTGGCGCTTTTCAAATCCGGAAAGACCATATTTATTAAATAATGACCTTACATAATCCTGGGACTCCTCTGTGAGCTGCTTTTGTATTTTAAGCCCAAGACAAGCGTTCTCGAATATTGTCAGCCATTCAAAAAGATGGTCCTTCTGAGGCATATAACCGACTTTTCTTTTTGAATTTACGGTTATCTTTCCGCTTTCGCAGGGGAGAAGGCCACATATGATCGATAAAAGAGTCGATTTACCTCATCCCTGTTAAATACAAAAAATAAAATTTAGATTGAGTATTTAAAATTTTGTGTTATACTATATATCATAGTAATACAATAGTAGATTAGTTGTTAGGAGATGTTATAAAATGGGTTGTTCACATGATTGTTCGTCATGCGGTTCAGACTGTTCAACAAAGAACAAAGAGAGCATGATTAAACCATTGAACGAAAAAAGCAGCGTTAAAAAAGTAATAGGTGTTGTAAGTGGTAAAGGCGGAGTTGGTAAATCTCTCGTTACTGCTATGCTTGCTGTAAATATGGCAAACAGAGGATATCATACAGCCATACTTGACGCTGATATCACAGGCCCTTCAATACCCAAGGCATTTGGTATCGAAGGAAGAGTAGAAGCTGATGAAGACGGAGTTATCCCTGCAAGAACAGTTAAGGGAATAGATATAATGTCAACAAACCTTATACTTGAAAACGATTCAGATCCTGTCGTATGGAGAGGACCTGTTATCGCCGGAGCTGTTGAACAGTTCTGGACAGAGTGCCACTGGGATAATGTTGACTATATGTTCGTCGATATGCCTCCCGGAACAGGAGATGTTCCCCTTACGGTATTCCAGTCACTTCCCGTTGATGGTATCGTAATCGTAACATCACCCCAGGATCTTGTTACAATGATCGTTGGAAAGGCCGTAAAGATGGCACAGCTTATGAATATCCCCATCCTTGCGCTGGTTGAGAATATGTCATACTTTAAGTGCCCTGATTGTGGAAAGGAATATGATATTTTTGGAAAGAGCCATGTCGAAAAGGCTGCCGCAGAATTTGAGATACCTAATTTCGTAAGACTTCCCATAGATCCCAATTTTGCTGCCTGTGTAGATAAGGGCGAGATAGAATTCCTTGATGTCACACCCCTTGACAAAATAGCAGACGTGATAGAAAAGATCTGATGCAGTAAAAAAGCCATGGTTTTATGACCATGGCTTTATTTTTTGTGATACTCCTCGTAAAGTTTGAGACATTTTTCCCTGTCTTCTTCTGATATCTCCCTGATTATCCTGCAGGGGTTTCCTGCGGCTATGACATTGGAAGGTATGTCTTTTGTAACCACAGACCCGGAACCTATTATGGAACCGTTTCCAATGGATACCCCGGGGTTTATTACGGTATTTCCGCCTATCCATACATCATTGCCGATGGTGACAGGTTTTCCGTATTCCAGAAGTGTATTTCTTATGGCAGCGTCAATCGGATGGGTGGCTGTAAATATGGATACCCTGGGCGCTAAAAATACATTGTTTCCTATGGTCACATCGCATACATCAAGCATTATACAGTCAAAATTAGCGTAAAAGTTATCGCCAATAGTTATATTTGAACCATAGTCACAGCGGAATGTGGGTTCTATGAAAACATTTCTGCCGCATTTTTTAAATAATTTTTTCAGAAGTTCTTCCCTTAATTCCTCGTCATCTGGTGAGGTCATGTTGTACTGTGCTGTAATAAGCCTGGCAATCCTTCTGCCTTCAGTAAGTTCTTTATCACCGGCATTATAATATCTGCCGGATAACATTTTTTCTTTTTCTGTCATATGATTATTCCTTTCAAAATAAAAGTTGTATTTAAGAAGGAAGCCCTTTACCGCATCCTGAAGGTCCGACGATGCTGATAAATTCACCCTTTTCAACACTGAATGAAATATCCTTCAAAGCTTCTGTCTCACCGTCAAGACTGTGATAATTAAAGCAGACATTTTCAGCTTCAACTATAGGCTTCAACTTTAATACCTCCCATTTTTAAGTTTCTATATTATATTTATCGGCGAGTCCGTTGGTTACAATCCATTTTAACCATTACGCTCCATTACAGTCCGCTCAGGTCAAAGAGGGGAGTGTACTTAGAGGATGCCGATGATTTTTCCTGCATATATCCGTTTTTGAGCCCGATATCAAAGAAATGATCCAGCACTCTTGTATATTCTAAAGACATAAGCCTTCTGTTTATCTCCTTGAATTCAGAGGCTCTGTAAACGGGAACATATTGATTGAGAAGGGATACATATGCCCCTTCGCCTATTTCGCTCCTTATCCAGTCCAGTATTTTAAAGGAATCGCTTTTACAGGATGGCAGCACCAGATGACGTATTATTACGCCTTTTTTCAGCAGGCCATTTTCATCAAATACATTTTCTCCTGTCTGGCGGTACATTTCCTTTACGGCTTCAGATGCTCTTTGAAAATAGTCCGGAGCATTGGAATATTTGGCTGAAAGTTCTGAAGAATAGTATTTTATATCGGGAAGATATATATCAACTATGCCTTCCAGCATTTTTATGGTCTCGACGCTCTCATATCCGCCGGAATTATATACGATTGGTATTTTTAGCCCGTTATCTCTGGCTTCCTGTACAGCTTCTATGATGGACGGAACGAAGTGGGCGCCCGTCACAAGATTTATATTATGCACTCCGGCTGCCTGGCGTTCGAGCATTATTTCTGCGAGCCTTTTGGTGCTGACTGCTTTACCATAATTTTCTGAACTTATATCATGATTCTGGCAGAATACACACCTCAGGCTGCATCCGGAAAAAAATATGGTCCCTGAGCCATTTGTGCCGCTGATGGGAGGTTCTTCCCACATATGCACTGAGGCAAGGGCAGCCATTATGGTGGATGTCATTTTGCAGTATCCTGTTTTTCCGGAAGTCCTGTCCACATGACAGTTTCTCGGGCATAGCGTGCAGTTTTTATAAAGATCCATTAAAAACACCTCTCAGCTATTATATCAGAAATTGGATCAAAAACATATATTTAAGGACTGGTTATTTAGCTGCTGTCAGAGCTGTAAACGCCCTGCCCATGGGGAATGTTTATTCTGTCTTTTGACGTAAAAAATACCTGTATACTATTGAAAAATTTTATTGTATAATTACGTCGTAAAATGTGAGAGGGGAGAGAGGTAAATGATAAAAACAAAAACAGAGACTGAAAAAGTCCTTAAAACCGATTGCATTATATGTGACGCCTGTGGAAAAGAAATAGAAAAAAATCGATTTAATGAATTTGATGATTATTATCATATAGAAAAGGAATGGGGCTACCATTCGGATAAAGACGGAAGGCATGACAGTTATGATATATGCAGTGAATGCTATGATAAGATGCTGAAGGCCATAGGACTTTGATAATTCAGATAAATGTTTCATGGATATAGTTAGCTGTGTATGACGCAGCGCTTTTCCGTAAAAAAGAGCCGCAGGGATCAATACCTGCGGCTCTTTTTAGTTTTAATGGAAATAATATTATTTAAGTTTAAAGTCAGAATTGCTTATAAAAACTGTGGTCGATGTTACTATGGTTTTTCCTGTATTTTTTGAGACTCCCTTTGCGCTCATGTTTATTATGCGTTTTCCCCAGGAAACGACCTTAGCCGTTACAAGGAGGGTGTCTCCTTCAAATATGGCGTTTATGAAATTAGTCGTCATGGAAACGGTGGGAGGTATGACACCTCCGCCTATAAGGGCAAAAACAAGAAGTCCGTAGCTCATATCCAGACATGTACATACGACACCGCCCATCATGGCACCGTTAGGATTAAGTTCCTTTTTTATAACGGGAAATGAAAAAGTTATGCTTTTTTCTTCCTCTGAAAAATCGTATATATCGCTTTCAAGCTGAAGGGTAATGGGCTTATCTTCGCTCCTTGAGCCTTCATACTGTCTGAGTGCGTCAATCTTTTTTCTTAGTTCATCAAATACCTGTTTTGATCTTTCGTCCATTTTAATACCTCCGATAAGTGTCACTAATGAGATTTTAGCATTCTTTGCGTTTCACAACAAGTATATTTTTAAACGCCGTGGATATAATAGCCGTGAGGTGATTGTATGCTTATCGGAGAATATGAAAAGACCGAAAATATGATTGAAATTTCTGAAGCTGTGAGACTTCACTGTATAAATGAAGAAAAATTCAATACGAATTTCATTTCGGTGGTATGGACCATGCCATCTGAAAGAAGACGTGCCACAAAAACAGCGCTCATCGCCGAAGCGCTGAGACTTGGCCCTGGAGGAGACAGAAGAAGTCTTGACGAGAGACTGGCAGAGATGTATGGAGCGGTATTTGAAACAGCTGTTGTCCAAAAGGGCGGAAGGACCCTTCTGACATTGAATATGGAAGTAGTGAAGGATGAGAATGCGGGAGAAAAGGTGTTAAAAAATGCTGTCAGCCTATTAAGGGAAATAATTATGGGAAAAATAAGCGACTCAGCTTTCAGGCAGGCAGTGGGCAGGCTTAAGGCCTCACTGACTGAAAGAAACGACACCGCTGCTGTATATGCTGTAGAAAGCCTTATTGATATGGTATATCCAAACGATCCATTTTCCATACACTGCGGAGGATATTTAGATGATATCGACAGTATAACACTTAAGGATGTAAATGATCTTTATGGATGGATAAAGAGTATGGGGCATACTGATATATTCATAAGCGGAAGTGTGGACAAGGACACCGCCGAGGAAATAGCAAGAAGTTTTATCCCGAGACGTACTGATATAAACAAGCTTCCCATAGATAAAGCTGAGCCAGCCGGAGGATGTGCCGAGAAAACCGAAAAGAGGAACATCGGTCAGAGCAGGGTGGCTGCCGCATATACCCTTGAGCTTGGTCCAAAGGGCAGAGGATATTATACTGCTCTTATTTTAAGGGATATACTCTGTGGTGCCGGTTCATCAATACTTTATGACAGCATAAGACAGGAAGAAGGCTTATGCTACTATATTGGAGCAAAATTTATGAGATTCAGGATGCTCTATGTAATAGATTCAGGAGTTGCCCCTGGAAATGAGGATAAAACGGTAAACCTCATTGATAAAGGAATAAACAGCTGCTGTATAGATGAGAAGCTTTTTGAATCGGCGAAAAGATCGGTTTTAAGGGAGATAA
>JAHZAW010000018.1:0-8118 GCA_019423725.1 Clostridiales bacterium | reverse complement strand
AAGCGGAGCTGTAAACAAGTGTATGAATGAAATGCTCCTTGGAATAACTGAGGATGAAAACGCTGAGGAAATGATTGATTCCATCACCCTGGCTGATGTGAAGAAAGCCGCTGCAGGCTTAAAGAAAAAGGGAGTATTTATAGTAGCGGCTGAAAAAAACGGAGGTGTTAAAGATGGACGTGAGGCTTAACTGCCCATCTGGGTGTGAAACCATCCACCACAAACTTAGATGCGGAGCCGATGTGTTCATACTGCCAAAGGACAGGAACATAAAGGCAGGAGCTGTGGCTGTGGGCTTTGGAGCGGCTGACCTGTCATTTTTCTTTGATGGAGAAAGTTATGATGTTCCAATGGGATCAGCTCACTTTCTGGAGCACAAGATGTTTGACCGCCCTGAGGGCGATATCAGTGAAAAGTTCGCTGAGCTTGGTGCCGAGGTAAACGCATTTACCGATATGGAAAAAACGGTATATTATTTCAAAACTGCTTCAAATTTTATGGAATGTTTCAGGCTGCTGCTAAATTTTGTGGAAACCATAGGATTTAGGGAAGTAGATAGTGAAAAGAGCATAATTGGCAGTGAGATAGATATGTATTCAGACTATCCGGACAGGAAGGCGTTTTTCGGAGCATTGGACAAGCTGTATCCATCAAGCCCTCTAGCCTGCGAAATAGCGGGAACAAGGGAAAGCATAGAAAAAATAGACGCAGACACTCTTTATTTATGTCATGATGCCTTTTATGTACCTAAAAATATGAAGGTCATATGTGCCGGCGATGTGGTGGCGGATGAAATAATGGCTGAGACAGAAAAAATATTTTACGGCACCGACAGGCAGAGCGCAAAAAAATATAAGATAAATACTGCATGTGCCGGCGGTGAGACTTTTAAAGAGGCTGATACCAATATACAGATGTTCTGTATTGCATATCCTGTAGAAAAGTTTTTCTCAAAATCAAAAACAAATATGCTCTTGAAGATCATTGGAGAGGCAGCCTTTGGGGAGTCTTCAGAAATATTTAGCAGTCTTGTTTCGGAAGGAATAATGTTTGACCCTCCCGCTGTTGATGCCTATGAATATAACGGCCAGGGCTATATTGCCGTAAGCGGTAAGGCGTCTGACGGACAAAGGGCAATGGATATTATAAACGGCGGATTTATAAAATTCAGGAATGCCGGAATGGATGGAAGAACATTTGAGAGGGAAAAGAAAAGACTTTTGGGGACTTTCATAAGACTGGTGGATGACTGTGAGACTGCCCTTAACATACAGGCTGCTTATGATGAAAACAGCCTTGCGGAGACTGCGGAGAGCATATCCCATCTTGTCATTTCCGAATGTGAAAATGTGCTTGACAAAATAGGCCTTAAAAGCGGAAGATGTACCGTAAAGCAGAAAAATTAATTTATTTTTAATGGCTGTATGTTGATGGAAAAGGCGGTTTTCCTTGATATAGATGTCTGGGTGTGCTAGAATGTTCCATAAGAATTTTTATGGAGGTGCATTATGCCGGAAATATGGTTCCCGAATCTCGGGATAGAAATAGACCACTTGAGCAGGACAGCCTTTTCGATATTTGGGCTTGATGTATACTGGTATGGTATTTTTATAGGGTGCGGCATCATACTGGGCACCATACTTGCCATGAGGTATATGAAAAAAATCGGGGGCAATCCCGATAATGTCCTTGATTTTATGGTGTATGGAGTGCTGCTTTGTATAATAGGGGCAAGGATTTACTATGTTATATTCAGCTGGGATCTGTATAAGAACAATCTGATGGACGTGTTCAACCTCAGAAAGGGAGGACTTGCCATTTACGGCGGAATAATTGCTGCCCTTATATTCGGAGTATTCTTTGTAAAAAGGAGAAAGCTCAGCTTCTGGTATATGGCTGATGTTATGATCCCCTATGTTCCCCTGGGACAGGCCATTGGAAGATGGGGCAACTTCTTTAACAGGGAGGCTTTTGGAGGATACAGCGATGGACTTTTTGCCATGAGGTATCAGCTTTCCCAGGTATCTGAAAGTAATCTCAACCAGAATATAATAAACAATGCCGTTACAGTAAACGGTGTGGAGTATATACAGGTACACCCCACTTTTTTATATGAATCGTTATGGAATATCGGAGTTTTCATCGTACTTCTTCTGCTGAGAAGGAGCGGTAAGTTCAAAAACTGTATGTTTGCCTGGTATCTTGTGCTTTATGGAATAGGCAGGATGTGGATCGAGGGAATGAGGACTGACAGCCTTTATCTCTTTGGAACAGGTATCAGAGTAAGCCAGGCCCTGAGCTTTTTGATGGTCATTGGCGGCATCATACTGCTTGTCGTTTTTACCAGAAAAAACAGGCTTCAGACGGAAGAAACCAATAAAACAGAATGAAATAAATGACCAATCAAATATGACTAAAAAACAGCTTTTAACAGCTGTTTTTTTTATTGAAAAAAATAGGTATACATAACTTGTAATTTATAAAAAAGTTCTTTATAATGGTGATATGTGGTGGCAAGTGGTAGAAAGTAGAGGAAAAGTGAACGGTTTTACCTTATCAGTGCCATAATTAGAGGATCGGGGGTGAGATGAGATGTTTATAGGAGAATACACACATAGTCTTGACGCAAAGGGAAGACTTATAGTTCCTGCCAAGTTCAGAGAAGGCCTTGGAGAACATTTCATCGTTACCAAAGGTATAGACAGATGTCTGTACATTTACCCCAGAAGTGAATGGGAAGCATTTGAGGAAAAACTTAAACAGCTCCCCCTGGCTAATGCCGATGCCCGCCGCTTTACAAGATTTTTCCTTTCCGGGGCAGTCGAATGTGACGTGGATAATCAGGGAAGGATAATAATACCCCAGACCCTTAGAAACTATGCCGGACTGGTCAAAGAAGTAGTTTCAGCCGGAGTAGGCTCAAGGATAGAGGTATGGAGCAAGGATAAATGGGATACTGAATGTGATCCTGACAGACTTGATGACAGCATCGTTGAGTCAATGGGACTGTTTGGCATCTGATATAAATGTAGGAGTGGTTGAAAGTGGAATTTAATCATGTTTCGGTTCTTCTTAATGAAACGATCGACGGATTGAACATCAGGCCTGACGGCATTTATGTCGATGGTACCCTCGGAGGCGGAGGACACAGTCTCGAAATTGCAAAAAGGCTCAGCGGCGGAGGACATTTATACGGCATAGACCGTGATACCGACGCCATCGAAGCAGCTGGAGAAAGACTTAAAGAATATTCCGATAGATTTACAGCTATCCACGGCAATTTTTATAATGCAGCTGAGATGCTTAAAAATATCGGCGTTGAAAAAATTGACGGATTTATTTTGGACCTTGGAGTATCAAGCCACCAGCTTGATGAAGCTGACAGAGGTTTTTCATATATGCAGGATGCTCCGCTGGACATGAGAATGGACAGAAGCGCACCATATTCTGCCTGGAATGTTGTTAATGAAAAATCCGAAAAAGAACTTAATGACATAATCTTCAAATACGGAGAAGAAAAATGGGCAAAAAGGATAGCTCAGTTCATTGTGGCTGAGAGAGAAAAGAAGCCTATAGATACAACTTATGAACTGGTCGAGGTGATAAAAAAGGCCGTGCCCAAAGGCGCGAGGCGGGACGGCCCGCACCCTGCCAAAAGAACTTTTCAGGCAATAAGGATAGAAGTCAACGGAGAACTTGCTATTCTGGACAAAACAGTTGACGATATGACCGGCCTGCTCAAAGAAGGAGGAAGGATGTGTATAATCACATTCCATTCCCTTGAGGACCGTATAATCAAAAATGCAATGAGAAGACATGAAAATCCATGTACCTGCCCTCCGGAATTTCCCGTATGCGTATGCGGAAAGGTGCCGGATGGAAAGGTGATAACAAGAAAGCCTATACTGCCTTCGGATGAGGAGCTTGAAGCCAATCCAAGGGCAAGAAGCGCAAAATTAAGAATTATGGAAAAAATCTAACCTTTAAGGAGAGCGGAAATAAATGACGTATTCTGGAAATGAAATTTCTTATATGGACTATAGGAGTCATAGGGGTTATAATAACTACGACAGATATAACTATACATCAGCCGCTTATGAGATCGATCTTGAGAGAAGAAGAAAAGAAGAGGAAAGAAGAGAACTTGAAGAAGCAAGAAGGAAAAAACTCGCCGCTTTGGAAAGAAGCGAGAGAAGAGCCAATGTGTTAAAGGGAATCCAGCTTGTGGCAGCAGCAGGCGTTTTATTTTTCTGCTGCGTCATAACTATCACAGCCATCTCTTCAGTGGCAGAAATGCGTTACCAGATATCTTCACTTAAGAACGAACTCAGCACATTGCAGAATGAGAATATCGTACTCGCATCTGAGATAAGCGACACGATCAATCTTGATTACATAGAAAACAGAGCGATCAATGATCTTGGCATGTCAGAGCCTCAGAGCTATCAGATAAAGACTATAAGCGTGCCTGAACAGAGTTATACTGTTCAGTACAGTGACGACTCAAGCGAAATGCCTGAATTAAATGCAGAGCTTTTAAAGGAATTCTTCTTTAAAGGCTGATAGGAATGGTGAATATTGAACAGAATTAAAGAAAGAAAAATTAATAATAAAAGAATAAGGCGCCAGCGTCTTATTCTTTTTGTCATGACGGCAGCCTTTGCCCTTCTTATAGCAAGAATAGCATATTTAAAGGTAGTAAAGGGCGAGGAATATGAAAACGCAGCCAAGACGCAGCAGACGGAAGGATATGACACGACGATAGTTGCCAACCGAGGCTCTATAGTGGACAGAAATAATCAGGCCTTTGCGGTATCAACCAGGGTATATGACCTGGCTTTGGACGTCAGGGTGCTGGTTGGATATTATGACGCTGAGGAGCAGGAAAAGACAATATCTACCCTCGCCGGCATCGACTATCTGAATCTTGATTATAATACACTGAAATCCTATATCGTGACCGATGAAAATGGAGTTCCTGCGGCTGATACCCATTGGAAGGTACTGGCTAAAAAACTCTCCAGGGAGCAGAAGGAAGAAATAGAAGCCCTTGACCTTAAGGGAGTTGTATTTGGAGCTGATACAAATAGAAGTTATCCTTTGGGAAGTGTAGCTTCGGATGTAATAGGCTTCATAAGAGGAGACAGCTCATGGGGAATTGAAAATAAATATAATTCTGTTCTCTCAGGAGTTAACGGCAGGGAGTTCAAGACCTATGACGGAGGTTCTACCGCTGTTGTAGAGACGATAGATGCCAAGGATGGAGCTACAGTAGTAACGACACTGGACTATAATATCCAGCAGTATGCGGAACAGGCCGTTGCACAGGCGGTAGCTGATTACAGCCCGCAGCATGCGGCGATACTTGTAATGAACCCCAATACAGGAGAGGTTTATGCCATGGCAGATTCGCCATCATTTGATTCCAACTCTCCATCGGATCCAACGGCTGTGAATACCAGTGAGGAATTTGCTGCTAAGTGGGATGCTATGACCGATGAAGAACAGCTGGAATACCTCACTGAAAGCTGGAAAAACTTTAATATCACAAATACATTCGAGCCTGGTTCTATTTATAAACCCATGGTAGTTGCGGCTGCCCTTGAAGAGGGAATAATAAGCGAGGATGATACATTCGTATGCAACGGCTCAAAAACTGTATATGACAGAGAAATAGGCTGCTGGCAGACATCAGGACACGGAACCCAGACCGTAGAAGATGTTCTGGCAAACTCCTGTAACGTAGCCATGATGGATATTGGTGAAAAGATGGGCGTAAGCCTGTTCTATAAGTATCAGAGGGAATTTGGTTTCGGTGAAAAGACTGGGATCGACCTTCCCGGAGAAGAATCCGCTTCAACGCTGCTGTTTGCAGAAAATGCCATCGGACCCGTTGAACTTGCGACAATGAGTTTCGGACAGTCATTCAACTGTACAGCTATACAGGTATTAACAGCGTTTTCAGCAGTTATCAATGGCGGAAATCTTATGCAGCCCTATGTGGTCTCACAGATAATAGATTCCAATGGGGAAGTAATATATGAGAAAACTCCTACACTTGTAAGAAAAGTCATAAGTGAGGAGACAAGTAACACAGTAAGAAAATACCTTCAGGCTGTTATTGATACAGGTACAGGTAAGAAGGCAAAGATCGAAGGATATGCCATCGGAGGAAAGACAGGTACAGCCCAGCAGTCAATCCGTGCCAATGAGCAGTACACTGTAACATTCGTAGGTTTCCTTCCTGTTGACAACCCCGAGATAATCGCCATCGCCATACTGGACAGACCTTCTGTATATACTGAAGGTTCAACATCAGCGGCCCCCATGCTCAAGGGACTTCTTGAAAACATAATCAAATATCTTGGAATACCTAAGACAGAACCTGTGGATGAGGGTTCAGATACAGCTGAAAGCACCATAGTACTTGATGACCTCACCCAGTATTCAACAAATGATGCTATCGTATATCTCAGCATGAAGGGAC
The DNA here is from genome assembly GCA_019423725.1 of Clostridiales bacterium. Taxonomy (GTDB): domain Bacteria; phylum Bacillota; class Clostridia; order Lachnospirales; family Anaerotignaceae; genus Metalachnospira. Next base: position 1,631 of record JAHZAW010000018.1, on the reverse strand, counting down.
TCAACTATCAGGTAGTAGGAGAGGGAAGCGTTGTTACAAGCAGCGTTCCCCATGCCGGCACTGAGATAGCAGATGACTCTACGGTAATACTTTATGTCACCAAGGGAGCAAATGATGATAATATGACACAGACGCCTAATGTTATGGGACGAACCTATGATGAGGCGGTGAGCGCTCTTATGGAGGCGGGACTTTCCCCTGTTGTAAACGGAGATGAAAGCGGCGTAGTTGTAAGCCAGAGCCCTCAAAAGGGAGAATATGTGGCTAATGGCAGTGAAGTGACCATAACCCTTGAGGTAACGGACAGCGGAATTCAAGGCGGCACTTCTGCAGATGGTACTTCGGGAGGAACCAGTACATCCTCAACAGGACAGAGCTCTTCAACGGCTTCCGGAAATTCAGGTACGTCCGGCTCTTCCGGCGGTACGTCTGCCTCAGGAGGTACATCGTCTTCTACATCTCCAAAGGTAGTGACCACAACCAAGAAAAGCGGAGAGGTAGTATCTTAGAAATAAAAGAATAAAGATCCGTGAAAACGGATTTTTATTTTATAGAAATGTTAGTTATAACTAACTTAAAGGAGATGAATTTATGATTTTATTTGTTTTTTGTCTTATAATTTTTGCTGGCATTCTTTATAATTTTGTGAAGTATAGGAAAGATGAAGAAAGTGCCAGGATATATGGTATATTTTCTTTTGTTTCCTATTTGTCTGTGGTAGTCTCGGGAGCCAGGGTCATACCTGTGGGGATATTTGACACTGAGATGAAAGCCGGCATATTTATGGCAGTCATATTTATATCAGTTATAGCCTTAGCTTTGGTTTTTCTTCCTAAAACTGGTAAAAACGCCATGAAGGGTGCGGTTATGATAACGGCTGTGTGCCTGGCTGTAGTGATGATGCCGCTGAAAGAGAACCTGCTTGATAATACTAATAAAGAAGGCATCAGTGACCCACAGGCGTTTCAGGAAGCCTATGACAGAGCTTATACAGCATCGCTTTATGCTGAAGATAATCTTGTAAATGAACTGGGTGTAAATAAAGATTCCATAACAAAGGGGTCCTATGGATTTGTTCCGGGAGAAGAGATGGAATATTTCGCAGCCTTTGCCTGGAACGATGAAAACGGAAATGAAAATAAATATGGATATAAAATTTCAGTAAATGATGAGCATCAATGTACGATAATCACAAGCGGCCAGGATATAGGCACTGATGCCCTTTAAAAGTCAAACCGGCATAAAAATGCCGGTTTTTTTATGTCCGCAGATTGGCGAAGCTGTGACTAAAAACAGTCATAGATTTTCTCATATCCAATGGAGAATACAAATATATTTAACAATTTGGTATTATGGATATGATTCTATTGGATAAGCTCAGTTTCAGGAGCAAAAAAAGACTTCTGCTTATTTTGGCAGTTGTGGTCGTATCTTTGGTTGTCCTGGGCTTTCGTGTGGGATATATAATGCTGTTTAAGGCAGAGGAATATCAAAGCAGGGCATACGAACAGCAGACCAGGGATAGACTTATTGCACCCAAAAGGGGAAGCATACTGGATAGGAACGGTGTTGGCATTGCAGTAACAGAGTCAGTCAGTGCGGTTTCTGTCATCCATGCTCAGATAGAGGAT
>JAHZAW010000017.1 GCA_019423725.1 Clostridiales bacterium | reverse complement strand
TCAGGGAAGCCAGATAGTTCAGGTCGTCCTCGGAAAATCTCAGATTTTTGATATAATCGATGACCTGTTCAAGGCCTGCGGATATGGCGAATCCGTTTCCCGAAGGATTAACACGGTAAAAAACGTCAAATACCACGGTCTTATCATGGCTGCCTGAATCAAAATATCCCTGCATCATGGTAAGCTCATAAAAGTCCGTGAGCAGTGACATTGTGTCAAAATTCATCTAAAAAACATCCTCTCATATATATTGACATAAATTATACACCAAATTAACAGAAATTGAAATTATGATAAAAAAATAAGATTTAGTCATAGTCTTTTGGTCATTTCTGATATTATAGTACAGCCGGGAGAAGTTTTCAACAAAATATTTATGTTAAGTATCATTAAAAACGGCATTTTTATCAGGATATGTTAAAAACAGATATTAATGGGCTGTGTCCGGCTGCGAAAGACACAGTACCATGAACACCGGAGCGGAAGGATGGAATATAATATCATAAGAATCGTATAAAGGCGGGAATGAAATTTGTCTCGATGTGATAATGAATGCTGCACGAATTGGTGCGCTAACTGCTGCCATGGCAGCTGCTGTTCGGGATGCTGCGGCCCCATAGGTCCCACAGGAGCGTCTGGCCCCCAGGGAAGCACAGGACCGGCAGGTCCGACAGGCCCGACCGGCCCGGCAGGAGCCACCGGCCCGACAGGTCCCATAGGTCCAGCGGGAGCATCCGGAGCAACAGGTCCGACAGGCTCAACAGGACCGGCCGGCTCAACAGGCCCCACGGGCCCCACCGGAGCATCCGGCTCTGCAGGTCCAGCGGGAGCACCCGGAAGCACCGGAGCCACCGGCCCCACGGGACCGGCAGGCACAAAGGGAAATGACGGAGCCACAGGCCCGACCGGCCCCACAGGTCCCACAGGACCAACAGGCCCGGCAGGTCCGGCAGGAGGACCCACCGGCCCAACGGGAGCAAGGGGCATCGATGGAATAACGGGTGAGACAGGACCTACAGGTCCGACAGGAGCAAAGGGAAATGATGGAGCCACAGGCCCGACCGGCCCCACAGGACCGGCGGGAGGCCCAACCGGTCCAACAGGTCCCACGGGAGCAGCTGGAGAGACAGGAGCTACGGGCCCCACAGGTCCCACAGGTCCTGCGGGAACAGCTGGAGAGATAGGCCCCACGGGTCCCACCGGAGCAGCCGGACCCCAGGGAAACATGGGAGAGACAGGGCCGGAAGGCCCCACAGGCCCCACCGGAGCGGCCGGACCCCAGGGAAACATCGGTGAGACGGGAGCGGAAGGCCCCACGGGCCCAACAGGCCCGGCAGGTCCTACGGGAATCGCTGGAGAAACAGGCCCCACCGGAGCTGAGGGCCCCACAGGCCCGACAGGTCCAACAGGTCCAACAGGCCCGGCAGGTCCAGCAGGGATATCGGGAGAAACGGGCCCTACAGGAGCAACAGGACCCGAAGGCACGGTCCCGGATGATGTTTTTGCCTCCTTTATAAATACCCAGTATCCCCTCACCAGGGGAACGCTCATAGATGTGCTTCCGTCTGTGATAGATGTAACTGGAAACATAGTGCTTACCAGTACTACGGTCATAACCCTTCAGCCGGGATATTATCTTATATCCTATAAGGTATCGGGATTATTCCGTGAACCAAACTATATGCAGGTAACGCCTTCATATAATGGAACTTCGCATCTGGAGACGGGTATATATTTTGCCACCAGCAGTAATGGTTCCAGTGCCTGCGGCTCTGCCCATTTCATATTGAGGGCACCGGAGCAGACCACATTCACACTGGCCTACTCAGGTTCAGCCAATGCCACCGATGGAGAAATAAACATAAGCATGCTGAAATTGAGGAGATCTCTGTAAAAAAGAAAAACCGTACGGATAGATACCGTACGGTTTTGTTATTTTATTTCCTGTTCCAGAGAGTCAAAGAGGGGGCTGTCAAAAAATTCTTTTATACTGATGTCCAGGCCGTCGCATATTTTCTTTATGGAGACTATGCCGGGATTCTGGCTTTTGCCATTGAGCATGCTGTATATGGTAGAAGGCGGCATGCCGCATATGTTGGCCAGGGTATTTATGGCAATGTCCCTCTGGCTGCATAGTTCAAGTATTCTTTTTTCCACGGCTTCTTTTATGTTCACCATAGTCCACCTCTCTTATAGTATTAATCAAATGGTATTTAAAATTACGATAAATCGTGTGGGATATATCGCAGATAAGAAGAAAAAATCATATCCCCTAAACTTTCAGGCTTAGATATTGGTATAAAAGCCCGATAGATGGGCAGGATAGTATTAAGTTTTACATGATTTGGAATAATAAAAGAAAATATCAAAAATTAATCTTGTATTAAGGGCAGATTCCCTCTTTACAAAAAATAAACGTTAATGTATAATACCTAATTGTCGGAATAATAATATTCCTAATTTAAAATGTAAACGCTTTGATGCGGACAGTAGGTATATGTTTAGGATACAGCGAGAACGGGCTGGTGGGAGCCGTTTGCCGGATATATATTGAACATCACCGCGGAGCGGTCCGGCGAAAAGAGATGAGTAGTTCGGGACGTTTCCCTACGTTATAGGGGCATGTATAATTATTGTTATACGGTTCGAGGTGGATGTCGAAGAGACATCAAATCAGGTGGTACCGCGGAGAGTAAGGCTCATTCGTCCTGTAAGGGATATGAGCCTTTTTTGTTTACCCTGAAAGCCCTGCACTCAGTTTTTTACATCGCTGACGTATTTATACGGACAGCGAAGGAAAAAATTGAGTATAAGGCGCCAGCCACACCGACACGCAGCGGATGCGGAGTGGAGGTGCGCAGGGCATGGAGAGCCTTGAAGATATGGCACTTCGAGAGACAAAACCCTGTGATAGCAGGCGCCAGCCACACCGACACGCAGCAGAAGCGGAGTGGAGGTGCGCAGGGCAAGGAAAGCCTTGCAGATATGGCAGTCCGATAGGCAAAACCCTATGATAGCAAGCGCCAGCCCTAACCGACACGCAGCGGAAGCGTAAGTGGAGGTGCGCAGGGCATGGAGAGCCTTGAAGATATGGCGCTTCGATGGGCAAAACCCTATGATAGCAGGCGCCAGCCCTAACCGACACGCAGCGAAGCGTAAGTGGAGGTGCGCAGGGCTTAAGAAGCCATCCTATGACTGGAGCCGAGAGGCAGAGCTTTACGGGTAAGGAGTCCGGCGGAACACAAAGGACGCATATTATCCAAATGGATAAAAAATATTTTTGACAGCCTGGTATATCCCAATGGGATATGGAGGGCTATTGGAAGCCATTGGAGCTGGTGGCAGGCACCATGGCGGAGGCATTATGTGAGAGAACCAAAAATTTGAACGGAGGAATACGAATGTTATACGAAAAAGTGTCCACAGACCTTAATTTCGTGGACAGAGAGCAGAAAGTTCTTGACTTCTGGAAACAGAACGACATTTTCAGAAAAAGCATCAAGTTAAGAGAAGGCAATCCGAGATTCACATGGATCGAGGGACCCCCGACAGCCAACGGCAAACCCCATATCGGACATGTTGAGACAAGATCCATCAAGGACCTTATCCTTCGTTACCGTGTAATGAAGGGATATGACGTACTTCGTAAAGGCGGCTGGGATACCCACGGACTTCCGGTAGAGCTGGAAGTAGAGAAGCAGCTTGGCATCAGCGGAAAGCCTCAGATTGAGGAATACGGTGTTGAGCCCTTCATAAAGAAATGTAAGGAAAGCGTATGGAAATACAGCACAGAGTGGGAGCAGATGAGTGACCGAGTAGCATTCTGGGCTGACATGGACAATCCCTATGTAACATACCATAACACATATATCGAATCAGAGTGGTGGGCGCTCAAGAAGATCTGGGAGAAGGGCCTTCTTTACAAAGGCCATAAGGTAGTACCCTACTGCCCCAGATGTGGAACAGCCCTTTCAAGCCACGAAGTAGCACAGGGATATAAGGATGTAAAGGAGCTTTCAGTATATGCTAAGTTCCCCGTTGCAGGAAAGGAAAACGAGTACATCCTTGCATGGACAACAACACCCTGGACACTTCCTTCAAACGTAGCCCTTGTTGTAAACGCTCATGAGGACTACTGCAAGGTAAGCTATAAGGGAGAGATGCTCATATTTGCCAAGGCAATGGTAGAGCCCCTTCTTAAGGAAGACTATGAGATAGTAGAGACATTCAAGGGAGCAGACCTTCAGGGAACAAGATATGTAGGACTTTTTGATTTCCTTGAGGACGACCCCACAGGATTCTATGTAGTAACAGATGATTATGTAACACTTACAGATGGTACTGGAGTAGTTCATACAGCGCCTGCCTTTGGTGAAGACGACTACAGGGTAGGAAAGATATATGGACTTCCATTCCGTCAGTATGTAGATACACAGGGAAACTTCACATCAGAGGTTAAGCCCTGGGCTGGAAAATTCGTAAAGGACTGCGATAAACCCATCATAGAGTATCTTAAGGAGAAAGGACTTCTTTTTGCAGCTGTTCCCTTCGAGCACAGCTATCCTTTCTGCTGGAGATGTGACACACCCCTTCTTTACTATGCAAGAAGCACATGGTTCATCGCAATGACAAAGGTAAGAGATAAACTTGTTGCCAACAATGAGACCATCGTATGGTATCCTGACAATATCAAACATGGACGTTTTGGAAAATTCATCGAGAACGTAATCGACTGGGGCTTAAGCCGTGAGCGTTACTGGGGAACACCCCTTCCCGTATGGGAATGTGAATGTGGATATTTCCACACCATCGGAAGCATTGAAGAACTCAAGAGCATGTCAGACGACTGCCCTGATGAGATCGAGCTTCATAAGCCCTATATCGATGCTGTACACATCAAATGTCCTAAATGCGGCAGGCAGATGAAACGTGTACCTGAAGTTATCGACTGCTGGTTCGACTCAGGTTCAGCACCTTTTGCGCAGTGGCATTATCCGTTTGAGAATAAGGACATCTTCGAGAAGCGTTTCCCTGCTGATTTCATCACAGAGGCCGTTGACCAGACAAGAGGATGGTTCTACTCAATGCTTGCAGTATCAACACTTGTATTTGATACAACATCATATACACACTGTATGTCCATGGGACACGTTCTTGATAAATACGGCATCAAGATGAGCAAGCATAAAGGAAACGTCGTAGACCCTTGGGATGTAATGAATAAACAGGGTGCAGACGCTATCCGCTGGTATTTCTATGTAAACTCAGCACCCTGGCTGCCCTGCCGTTTTGATGATGAGGCAGTAGACGAGTCACAGAGGAAGTTTATGGGAACATTCTGGAACACATACGCTTTCTATGTGCTTTACGCTAATATAGATAACTTCAACCCCATGGATTATAAGCTTGAGTATGATAAGCTTCCACCCATGGATAAATGGATACTTTCAAAGCTCCAGACCCTTGTAAAATATGTGGATGAGTGTCTCTTCAGCTATAAGATAACAGAGCCTGCAAGAGCGCTTCAGAGTTTTGTTGATGATATGAGCAACTGGTATGTAAGAAGGAGCCGTGAGCGTTTCTGGGCAAGCGGAATGCCTCAGGATAAGATCAATGCTTACATGACTCTTTATACAGTACTTTCTACCCTTTCAAAGGTAGCAGCTCCCTTCACACCTTACATTGCAGAGGAGATCTACAGAAACATCGTTGCCAAAGTAGACCCTTCAGTACCTGAAAGCGTACATCTCTGTGATTTCCCTGAAGCTAAGGAAGAATGGATCGACAAAGACCTTGAAAAGAACATGGACCTTGTCCTTGACATCGTAGTACTTGGACGTGCGGCAAGAAACGAAGCAAACATCAAGAACAGACAGCCCATCGGACAGATGTATGTAAGGGCTGAGGGAACACTTCCCGAGATGTATGCAGAGATCGTTCTTGACGAGCTTAATGTAAAGAAGATAGAGTTTACAGATGATGTTGAAGGCTTTGTAACATATAAGTTCAAACCCCAGCTTCGTACACTTGGACCTAAATATGGCAAACTCGTACCTAAGATCGGTGCAGCCCTTGGCGAAGCAGACGGCACAGCCCTTATGAATGAGCTCAAGGCAAACGGTAAAGTTAAACTTGTCATCGACGGTACAGAGGTAGACCTTGAGGAAGGCGACCTCCTCATCGAGACAGCCCAGAAGGAAGGCCATGTATCAGTTGAGGATAACGGCGTAACAGTAGTTATGGATACAAACCTCACACCTGAACTCATCGAGGAAGGTTTCGTAAGAGAGATCGTAAGCAAGGTTCAGACAATGCGTAAGGAAGCAGGATTTGAAGTCCTTGACAGGATCACTGTATATCATAAGGACAGCGATAAGGTCGCAGGAGTCATCGAACGTAATAAGGACAGCATCATGAGTGATGTCCTTGCGGTCGAAATGACAGAAGGTGAAGGCGAAGGATATACAAAAGAATGGAACATCAACGGTGAGAAAGTAACTCTTACAGTTAAAAAGATGTGATAAATAAGCGGGTGCCGGTTCAAGCCGGCACCCTTTTTGTAAATATAGGAAAACGGTTTATAAAGCACGCAGCCATAGGGAGGTGGACAAATGGCAGTTACCATAAATATTTATTATACAGGCACTGATAAAAGCGCGGTAAAATTCGCTGAAGAAATGGTTTCTTCAGGAGTTGTCAAGGATATAAGGGCCGAAAAGGGCAATTTGAGATATGAATACTTTTTCCCCATGGAAGATAAGGAAACTGTGCTCCTCATAGACAGCTGGCAGGACCAGGCTGCCCTGGACAGGCATCATGCCTCGCCCATGATGGGAAGGATAGCCGAACTTAGGGAAAAATACGACCTTCATATGAGGGTGGAAAGATATGTTTCGGCGGAGGATATGCCTGAGGGCGATGATAAATTCATAAGAAAATAAAATAAGCACCGGCTGAGCCGGTGTTTATTTGTTTTGTATCATTTGTATATTATATATTTTTTCCGTTCACAGGCGTCCAGGTCAAAGCTTTTTTCGTCCAATACATCGTCCAATGAAAAGCTGCGGGTTTCCTTGGGCGGACCCCAGACATCTTTCCAATCCTCATGAAGTGTTTCGTTGTAGATCTCAACAAACTCTCCTGAAGATATATTTTTGTCTATAACCTCGTACAGCTGGTGATGTTCCAGACGTGTCTCTATGAGCATATCCAGATATTCTTCTGGATCAGGAAGATCATAATCAGGACATTCAATAAATTTTTTTGCCATATCTATATTGTCTGTTTTGAAATAAAGATAATGTGATAATATATAGCAGAATTTGTTTTGAAAGCCGCCTTTGAACTCGGATCTGGCCTCCCGCATCAGACCTATTCCTGGAAAGGTTTCGTTTCCCATTATATCACCAAGATTGTCCAGATGTTCTTCTTTAATAAATGGCAATTTTGACAATTCGTCATAGCTGTAGTTATGTTCAGGTAATATTTTACGCAGATTTTTTTCGTCCAGTTCCCTTGGAAAGAAAATAAAAGAATATAAGCTCATAATGATAACCTCTTTCGTAGGATAAATAAAGCTGTAGTTATAGGAGATGTTTTCTTTCCCATATAGATCAGCTTTTATTTATAATATATTTTTTCCGTTCACAGGCATCCAGGTCAAATCTTTTTTCGTCCAAAACATCGTCCAGTGAAAAGCTGCGGGTTTCCTTGGGCGGACCCCAGACATCTTTCCAATCTTCATGAAGTATTTCATTGTAGATTTCAACAAACTCCCCTGAGGATATATTTTGGTCTATAACATCATACAGCTGTTGATGTTCCAGACGTGTCTCTATAAGCCTACGTAAAGAACCTGCCAGATAAGGGAGATCATAATCACGGCCTTCAATAAAATTTCTTGTCATATCCATTTCATCTGTGTCAAAATAAAGATAATGTGATAATATATAGCAGAATTTGTTTTGAAAGCCGCCTTTGAACTCGGATCTGGTCTCCCGCATCAGACCTATTCCTGGAAAGGTTTCGTTTCCCATTATATCTTCCACTCTGTCCAGATGTTCTTCTTTGAAAAATGGAAATTTTGATAAACTATGATATCTGTAGGGATATACAGAAACTATTTCGTTCAGACTTTTTTCATCTAATTCCCTTGGAAAGAAAATAAAAGAGTATACGCTCATCATTGTCACCTGACTTTCTAATTACATAAAAATCCTTTGCAGTAAAAATAAGACAGTATATATTTTGATTTTATCACAGTTTTTGAACTGTGGGTCTTAAAGCCATCATATTAAGAAATTTTTAGAAAATTTTTCTCCCATACTTCGCATTTTTATGCTTTTTATGGTATAGTAAATCTATACAGATTTTTTTAAATTGGAGGGTTTTAGATGAACAGAAAAGCTATATTGTTTCTGGCGGCCATAATGACAGCGGGTTCTGCTGTAAGCGCTGCCGCGGCTGAAACTTTTGCGGATATAAATGATGTGCCCTGGGGAGGTGCCCAGGCCTATATAAACAGTGTGTATGCCAGCGGACTTATGGTAGGAGATATAAACGAGGACGGAGAGAGGGTATTCCGTGCCAAAGACAATATTTCCTACAGTGAGACCGTACAGCTGGTCTATGCCCTTTCCGGGGATAAGACCACCGATGAGGTAATAAACAAATGGGCAGGGGATATGAGGAACAACAACATACCCAGATGGGCCTATGAAAGCACAGCCTATGCCCTTGAGGCCGGCATAATAACCAGGAGCGACCGGTCGGGAGTCGTAAACAGTGATTCAACGGCGAGACCCATAACAAGGGAGACGGCTGCCTATATATTTGGAAGGTTCCTTTCAGAAAAGGGCGTTGAGACAGCGGGCGGAGTAAAGACCTTTGCCGACAAGACATCCATATCAGCGGTATGTGCCCAGTATGTGGACCTGCTTTCCAGCCTTGATATAATGGTGGGAGATGAAAACAATAACTTCAATCCCAATAAGACCATAAACAGGGCGGAAATGGCTGTCATAGTCACAAAGACCAACAATCTTCTGGACTCCATGAAATCAGAAAACATACATGAGGAAAAACCCAAGCCCGATTATTCAGGCTATATCAATAATGTAACGGAAGACTCCCTTATGCTCTATACCTTTGACGGAAAGAGCGTAATACTTGATAAGGGCTGGGACGGCCAGTATTATCTGGACGGCGAGGAGATAAGCACCAGGGGCATATACTCCCTCACATCAAACGGCATACTTGTAAAGGCCGACGTATATGTTAACTCCAGCGGCATAGCCACTGAGATATACTGCACAAGGGCAGCGGTGGAAGGCCAGGTAACGGGAGCGGGCACAAAGAAAGGCTCCTATAAGAAGGGCAGCAGAGTATACGACTATGACTTTAAGACAGTGACCATCACCTATGTGAACGGTCTCAGCAGGTCATATATAATAGATGATGACAGTGACATTTATTATGATGATGACGAGATAGATTATGAGGAACTCAAGGAGCTCATCGGAAAGACGGAGACCGAGGACGATCTTTATCTGAACATATATGCCACGGCGGATGTGGACTATGACTTTGAGTACTATGTATATCCCCAGGCAAGGATAAAGGAGATACACCTTTACAGGATAGAGCTGGAGAAGGCAGTCATTTCTGATATAAACAATGAGAGGATAATAGTCCTTGACGAGAACGGCAGGGAATACGAGTATAAGCTCGATGACATGGCGAGGTTCTATGTGGATGGAGACAAGGAGAGGATAACTGACTTCAAGAAGGCAGTAAAACTCAACTTATCCACCGTGGAGATAAAATATAATAATGAAGGATATGTAACGGCGCTTTATGCTGAGACCTATGATGGTTCAGACAGTGCCAAATAAAGAAGGCAAATGAGATATCCGGCTGTGGTGCAGACTGCGGCCGGATATTTTGTATATTTTTGTATTTGGGAAATTTATATTGATTAACGCTCCGCCATGTGATATATTCAAAAAATACCCGGATAGGAAGAAATTCTGAGATGGCTGAAAACCGCTGAAAACCGCTGTAAATTTGATTTATTGACTGTTTTATGCTATATTAAAATTTACAGAAAACAGAATTAATAGGAAGAAGTGTTTTAATGAAGGCGGTTTATTATATATGCAGCAATAAGAACTGGGGCCATGTAGCATCAAAGGTATGGGACATACTGGAGGAAGAAGGTTATTTCGCTAAAAAGGCGGATTTTGAATTTGACGGCATGCCCGTATATATTTATGAAGATGAGAAGGGCAATGAATTTTATTTTGCCCAGACAGAGATAGCCCTTTGTCTTGATTATGAGAAATACCTTCCGCAGATGAATGAGTATTTTGCGGATTTTGACATGTCAGCCATGGTCACCTGGCATGAAGGTGCCAGCTCACCGGATAAGGTGCTCACGGTACATTCACTGGGGGACATGAATTCGGGAAATTTCGGAGTAATAGAACCGAGATTTATGCATAATCTTCTTATGGCATATAAAAAGGAAAAGGACAGCCTTGGACTTGATGATTTTGACGTAGCCACGGAGGCCACCCACTGGTCGGGAGCCCATGGCCATGATGGAGACCCGGCGCTGCTTGTGAAATACCCTGTTCCCATGGTGGATATAGAGGTAGGAAGCATAGAGGAGAGCTGGACCAATGAGAATGCCTGCCGTGCCCTGGCAAGGACACTGGTGCATGTGTTCGATGATGACGGAGCGAAACTTCATAATATACTCTGTGTGGGAGGCATACATTTCGACCCCAACTATGCGGAGGCGGCATTCACCTTCTGGGGAGATAATGAATGTTTTGGAGTGAGCCATATACTTGCCAATCAGTGGCTGGTAACAGGGGAATATGACAATGAGGAAGGTTTTGAGAAGGCTAAAAAATGCGTGGAAGCCATAAGAGGCGGCATAGAGGCCATCACATTCCATGATAAGCTCAAGGGCTGTTACAAGGACCTGGTAAGGAAACTTGGAGAATATTATAACGTGCCTATATTTAAGCATCAGAGGCTTAGAAAACCTGAGGAACTCGGCTTATAACAAGGAGGAATTTATATGAAAAAATACACGGCCATATTGATGGCAGCTGTTATGTGTGCGGGGATGAGCGTAAACGCCAGTGCGGCGTCATTCAGCGACATAAACGATGTACCCTGGAGCGGAGCTGAACAGTATATAAATAAGGCAGCGGACCTGGGCATAATGGTAGGAGACAAGGACAGCGCGGGAAAACAGGTATTCCGTGCCAAGGACAGGGTAACATACTGTGAGGCCATGCAGATAGCCTATAGTGTGCTCAAGCAGACCGGAAGCCTTGCGACAACAGCTGACACCACTGCCAAGTGGACAAGCGCCATGCAGAGCGCCAACATACCTCAATGGGCGTATACGGCCGTATCCTATGGCCTTGAAAGCGGCATAGTATCTGAAAACGACATAAAAATATTTATGAAATCAGCCACAGAAAACAGGGATGCCACCAGGGAGAACGTGGCGGTCATATTTGGAAAGGCCCTCAGCCATATATCCCAGGTAAACACTTCTGCGTCGCTTACATTCAAGGATAAGGACGAGATAACATCTAGCAGTGTTCCCTATATAGACCTTCTTTCAAGGCTCAACATAATGGTGGGAGATGACAGCGGCAATTTCAACCCCAAGAACTATATAAACAGGGCTGAGATGGCTGTAATAGTTTCAAAATCCTATGAGAAGGTAAATGAGCTCAAAAAGGGAAGCACTGACACCAATACAAATACAAACACAAATACAAATACTAATACGAACACCAATACTGATGCGAATATAGCCACATACACAGGCACCATAATACTTACGGATAACGGCAGCACAGAGCAGACCATAGCCGTAAGTGAGACATCCACAGGAAAGGTAACGAACTTTGTGGTAAACTCATCTGTACCTGTCATAACCCTTGATGGTTCAACAAAGACCACCAGTGACATAAGTGTGGGAGATAAGGTAACTGTGACCACATCCGGCGGAGTTGTGGTATCCATAGTGATAAACAATGATGATACTTCCACCAAGAAGGAAGATGAAAAGAAGGAGAAGGTGCTTGAGGGATATATCAACAATATATCATCCAAGATGGTAGCCTTTGATACAAAGGATGGGGAGCAGGAAAGATATGAATTTTCCTCAAATCCCAGGATAACTCTCAATGGCAGCCCTGTAACACCGAACGACATATATGAGTATGTGGTACAGAGGAGCATGATAAGTGTTAAGGTGACCCTTGATAACAGCGGTCTTGTGAGTGCGCTCACGGCTGAATTCAGTGATGTCGAGGGAGAGCTGACCAATGTCAAGGACAGCCTTGTATATGTTAAGGTGGCCCTGGGGGATACTACAAAGACTGTAAGGGTGCCCATATCCAACGACTGTGAGATATATCTTGACGGAACTAAGATAAGCGAATCAAAGGCAGAGAACCTCTTTGACGATGATGAAAAGGGAGCACTTTTTGCAGAGGTCAAGGTGGAAGGTTTCAATAAAGCCGAGAAGATAGAGATATTCCACGACACATATAATAACGGCGAGCTTTTGAGCATAAGCTCATCCAGGATAGAGATGAAATCCGGCTTTGGCAGGGATGTTGAGTATAAGTATGCTGATGATGTGACATTTACATTCAATGGAACAAAGGGCACATATAAGGACATCAAAAACGCCCTGGATGATGGAAACATACTTGTTACCCTTGAATTTGATAAAGAAGGCCTTGTTACCAGCGTAGTAGCCCAGCTCAAGGAAGTAAAGGGCCAGCTCAAGGCTGCCGATGAGAAAAGGGTAGTCATAGTCGATGAGGATGACAATAGGATGGCCCTTGATGTTGACAGGAACATCGAGTGTAAATACAATGGTAAGAAGGTGACATATTCAGCCTTCCAGAAACTTTATAAGGATGCTGAAAACACAGTCATAGCCGAAGCTGAACTCAATGATGAAGGCCTTGTGGAGAAGGTAACGGCTGTGGAAGGTTCTGAGTCAGAAGGAACGGTAGTAGAGCTTTCCAGCAGCAGGATAAAATTCAAAGATGCCGCTGGAGTTGAGCACGAATATAAGGTAGAA
>JAHZAW010000016.1:7152-12807 GCA_019423725.1 Clostridiales bacterium | reverse complement strand
GATTCCATGGAAAAACAGATGAAGGCAGAGCGTGAAAGAAGAGAGAAAATACTTCAGGCAGAAGGAGAAAAGAGGAGCGCCATCCTTGTGGCAGAGGGTGAGAAAGAGGCGGCCATCCTTCGTGCTGAGGCTGAAAAGGAAGCAGCCATCAAAAAGGCGGAAGGTGAAGCTGAGGCTATCCTTAAGGTACAGCAGGCCCAGGCAGAGGCCATCAAAATGCTCAATGAAGCAAATCCTGAGGCTGGAGTCATTGCCTTAAGAAGTCTTGAATCCCTTCAGAAACTTGCCGACGGAAAATCCACAAAGATAATCGTTCCTTCAGAGATCCAGGGACTTGCGGGTCTTGCAACTTCCTTTAAGGAGCTCATAAAGGACGATGACGATAAATTAAATAAGTAAAACTGAGAGCATCAAAGGCTCCGGACAATTTGTCCGGAGCTTTTTTTAAATTAAGAAAAAAGTTATTGACAAATGGGCTGTAAACTGTATAATTGTATTAAGTAATTAATACAACAGTACAGTAGTACAAAATATTTCAAAGGAGGAATAATATGATATGGTCTTTTAAAGAGGACAGACCTATATATTCCCAACTGATAGAGCTTATAAAACTTGGAATAGTTTCTGGGGAATGGAAGGCAGGAGATAAACTTCCGTCGGTAAGGGACCTGGCAGAAGAGGCTGGTGTAAATCCCAATACGATGCAGAGGGCTTTAGCTGATCTGGAGAAGGAAGGTCTGGTATATTCAAAGAGAACAAGTGGCAGATTTATAACGGAGGACAATAGCATGGTTGATTCTGTGAGAAAGGCGATAGCCGCCGAAAACATCAATAATTTTATTGAAAGCATGAAAAAATTAGGTTTCACCCCCGAACAGACCCTTGAGGCATTTAAAACAGCAGTGGAAGGAAGTGAAAGAAATGAGTGAGTATGTACTTGAAATAAACAATATAAATAAAAGCTACGGCAAAAAGTCAGCTCTTAATGATGTTAGCATAAAGCTGGAGCCGGGAAGGATAGTAGGACTTCTTGGACCAAACGGCAGCGGAAAGACGACACTCATCAAGCTTATTAATGGACTGCTTACTCCAAACAGCGGGAACATAATAGTTGATGGCAATCCAGTTGGAGAAAAGAGCAGACTGGCGGTATCCTACCTTCCGGATAAGACATATCTTCCGGACTGGATGAAGGTAAAGGATGTCATAAGGATGTTTTCGGACTTTTATGAGAACTTTGATGCAGCTAAGGCCATGGATATGCTCTCGAAACTTAATATAAATGGAGAGGAAAGGCTGAAAGCTCTTTCAAAGGGAACAAAGGAAAAGGTACAGCTCATACTTGTAATGAGCAGGAGCGCAAAGTTATATCTTCTGGATGAGCCCATTGGAGGAGTAGACCCCGCGGCCAGGGATTATATACTTAATACAATAATAACGACATATAACCCCAATGCCAGTGTTGTCATATCGACCCACCTTATATCTGATATAGAAAAAGTACTTGATGAAGCCATTTTTATAAATAATGGACATATAGTCCTCCACGATACAGTGGATAACATAAGAGAAAAAGAGGGCAAATCAGTTGACGGATATTTCAGGGAGGTGTTCAGATGTTAAAGAAGTTATTGAAATACGAATTTATAGCCACAGGGAGGATATTCCTTCCCCTTTATGGAGCACTGATAGTGGTAGCGTTTTTGCAGAAGATATTTTTTGATCTTAATTTTGGAGATATCGGAAGCGTATCGCTGTCGATACTTGTTGGAGCCATTCCAGTACTTTTCTCTGCACTGATAGTTGCTGTGATAGTTGCCACATTTATAATGATGATAATGAGATTTTATAAAAATCTTCTTTCAAATGAAGGCTATCTGATGTTTACGCTTCCAGTAAGTGTTTCAAAACTTATATGGAGCAAACTCATCGTGATATTTGTATGGGTGATCTTAAGCTGCATCGTTGGTATTCTGGCATTCTCCATAATATTCTTGGGTGTAACAGATTTCGCTATAATGTTCAGCAATGCAGGAGAGGTATTGAGAGAACTCAATAGACAGCAGCTTTGGATCCCGCTTTTTGAATGTGTCATACTTGGGTCCGCTGTACTTGTATCATTCATACTCAGTGTATATCTTTCAATGTCAGTGGGACAGCTTTCAGATAAACATAAAAAGCTTTGTGCCATAGGAGCCTATATAGGTCTTAACATAATAGTAAATAATGTGCTGTTAGCTGTTTTTGTCGAAGCAGCCAGTGGACCGCTTGGAGAGATGGTATATATGGGAATATTTGAAAATCTTTCAGAAGTGCAGTCATTTAATCTGGTTATGCTGGGATTCATACTGTTATACGTAATACTTTGCGCAGTATATTTTATTTTAACAAAGATAATACTTACAAAGAAACTTAATCTGGAATAATATATAATAAGACCGGGTCAGAATTGGCCCGGTCTTTTAAAATTTATATATAGTTAAAAAGGAGATATCAATTAGAGAGTTACTTCTATAAATCCTGCTGCATAGGGAGCGATGGAATAGAGTGGAGTAACAAGTATAGTTTTGCCGTCTTTTACATAAAATACAACATTTTTCAATGTCTCATCGAGGTTTTTAAGTGAATCTTCAAAGAATCCATCGGGATTAGCCTGGATAGTCTTTGTAAAAGCATCTTTTACAAGGGCTGCTGTCTCATCGGCTGTCTTGCCTGTGATGTCAGTGAGGGCAAGCTTATTACCTGTTGCAAGGTCGAATGTATAACCTGTACGGTATGTCATTGGATGAGCTCCAAGGTAATCTGTGCTTAAATCCACATAGAGTGAATATCTGCTGTCTGAAAGTTCAGTTACCTTATAAGTGCCAAATATGGCAAGAGGTCTGAATTCCATTCCAAGGGTATCCTTAGAAGCATAAAGTTCTTTAGCTGACTTTTCAAGATTTACTAATTCTGCATTAACGGCGTCCTCAACGCTCTTTTTAACGGCCTCATTGATGGCTGTTTTTCCGGCTGCTTTGCAGCTGTCATTAAGGATGGGGTATTTCATATCAACTGTATATATTACACTTCCGTCTTCTGCTTTTCCTTCCTTTGTGATTGTGCCTTCATCAACGGCTGTTACCTTAACGCTGTCAGTTATTGTCACTGTCTTTGTGGCATCGTCCCATTTAACGTCAGCATCAAAGGCTTCGGCCACTGCTCTCAGAGGTATCATAGTTCTGTCATTGATGATCTCCGGAGCCACATCAAGGGTCGATGTACCCTCGCTTGTTGAAAGGCTTGTACTTCCTATTTTGAAATATGCACTGTCATTTCCGCGGGAAGCTGTAACACTCTGGTCCTCAGCGTTCCAGTCTACTTTGATGCCCATGGTCTCGAGCACTCCCCTTAAGGGAACAAGGGTCCTGTCATTTTTAATAACAGGTGTCTGGTCTGTAAAGCTGACTTCCTTGCCATTCACTACTACTTTTATGGCACTGTCTGCCATTGCGGGAACAGCCATGGAAGCTGCCATTACACATGATAATAAAACTGCTGATGTTTTTTTCATAACACGTCCTCCTTTTGGCCGGTATTTTCCGGCTTTTTAACACCCATAGTTTATAAGTCTAAAAAGTTAATTTTTTTTACACCCTTAAGACTTTTGGAAGTGTCAAAAAGTTTCAGATAAAACTTAAAATTATGAAAAAAATCGGAGGGACTAACAAACTCGGAAGCATATTGAGGGTTTTGAAATCCTTTACGTTAAGTATTGAAAATCCTGAGGCAGCTATGAGGAATCCTCCTATTACTGATATTTCCGACATTAGCGCATCGCTTAAAAATCCCTGGAGGAATGAGGCGCACAGATATATGGAGCCCTGCCATATAAAGAGTACCGGAGCGGCAAGGGCCATGCCTATGCCATAGGTGGATGCCAGTACAGTCGATGTTACAAAGTCAAGGGTGGCATTGGTAAAAAGATATGTATTGTTTCCATAGAGGGCGCTTTGTATTGGTCCAAGAATGGAAAGGGAGCCGATGCAGTACATAAGTATGCCCGTTGAAAGTCCCTTGGCAAGCTCTCCTTTGCCGGCGGATTCCGCCTTTGATTTGAATCTTCCGTCTATATTAAGTATCGTCCCCACCAGAGATCCCAGGGCAAGGCTCACTATAAAAAGCACTGGGTACTGGCTGTTTGGCATATTTGATGTTATGGAGTTTATGCCTATACCAAGGGCGGCCAGACCCATGGCGTTATATAGGGCTGACTGGTACTTTTCTTTTATTCCCTTTTTAAGAATACTGCCTAAAACACTGCCGGCAAGTATGGTACATGTATTTACTATGGTTCCTGTCAAAATAATTCACTCCTTTAAAGTGTTACGTTGTTTAGATAATAATAAACTCTCTACCAGGTAGAGAGTCAATGGAGAAATATCAAATTTTTATTTTTTTACGGGTATCTGAAGTTCTGTGACAAAGCTTTCCGTATCATTGGTCATGCCGCTGTCAATAAGGGTTATCTCCAGGGAATCACCGGAAACGGACAAATTGTTTTTTTCTATATATTCTAGCATTTTGACATAGTAAATACCTGAAAGGCTGTGGGTGCCGGTGAAACGCATAACGACATAAAGACCGCCGGGTATAAGGGTAGAGCAGTTTACGTCTTCGCCGCTTTCAGCAGTTATAAAAATACCAGAAAAACTGCCGAAATCTTTTTTCAGAAGGTTTTCGCAGGATACTCTGACGCCCACTTTACCAAGGAATATGCCCGGAACGGATGAGCAGGTGCTCTCCAGCTCTCTTATGGGATATTCCAGGTCATCACTTACAGGCATATCCTTTTTGAGATATATGACATTCCTGTCCGGGATAGTTTTCAGCTCTATCTCATTAATGGGGGATTCGACTGCATATCTTATCTGGCCCATCCTGGAATCTATCTTTTTTTCGGCTTTTTCAAGTTCCAGAATGAGCTCCCTTATACGGGATTTCTGTTCTTTCAGCAGTTCTTCCATAACGGAGATGTCTTTGCTCTTAAAAAAGAAGGATATCCTTTCAAGGGGAACTTTAAGGGTCTTAAGATATAAGATCGTATTCAGCCTCTCAAACTGCTTGGTGGAGTAATAGCGGTATCCAGTATCGGGGTCCACACGCTCGGGAACAAGAAGTCCGATTTTATCATAGTATCTGAGAGTCCTTATATTCACTTTAAATAGAGAGGCTGTCTCTCCGATGGTAAAAAGATCTTTCATTGAATTATCCCTCTAAAAAATTGAATTTTAAATAATCAAATACAGGGTCCCATGACAAAACTTTGGGACCCTTAAATTATTAATATGGTGTTTATCTTTCTATCCTTGGCATATTCCATTTATATTTAGTGGCAAAAAATCTTATGGCAATGGTTATTCCGGCGCCTAAGACCATGCAGATATCTCTATTTACACCGTACTTGAATGTATAGTAATAGGTAGCTCCTCCGGCAATGGTAGCAAGGGCATATATCCTTCGTCTTAAAACGGCAGGCAGCTTCTGGCAGAGGATATCACGCATGATGCTTCCTCCTATACAGGTGGTCATTGACATAAACACACATAAAAATGCGTTGTCGCCGTAGCCGTATTCGATACAGCGCTGAACACTTGTAACAGCAAAAAGACCTAT
>JAHZAW010000016.1:0-7142 GCA_019423725.1 Clostridiales bacterium | reverse complement strand
ATATGTTTACTATGCTGTCTATGCGCTCAACGTTATCATAGAACAGATATTTATCCCTGTAAGCGATTATAAAAACAATGACAGCGGCAATGACAGCGGTTACAGTATAAATTTTAGATGTGAACATGATCGGTGGGAAAATACCAAGTATTATATCCCTTATGACTCCTCCGCCAAGGGCAGTAAGGACACCGATAAAGGCAACTCCAAACACGTCAAGCCCCTTATCTATGGCTACGACAGCACCGGATACGGCAAAGGCGATTATTCCTATTATTTCCACAACAAGTATTATGGAACTTTCCATAAAACTCCCCTCCGAACATTAGGAAAATTTACTGATTTACTCCCTTAATGATAGTGTATGGGAATATATTTTGCAAGTTGAAAATTTGAAATACATAAACTTTCAATTGACTTGTTTTGATAGAAATTTCTAGCTTGTTGCCGACCATATACTTTTTAAAAATTTAATGGTATCCTGCTTTTAAAGATATGAATTTTTCAAAGAGTTAAAAGAAAAATTTTAATGTCATCAGCAGAAAGGCGGAAATGAACATCATAAACGCCAAAAAGATTTTAAAAAGAAAGAGGGACAAGAGATGTTTGAAACAAAAGGCAAAAAAGCAAAAGAACTGTTAGCCTACTATCAGGCTAAACTTGACGAGGAAGCAAGACAGGCAAAAGCCGAAGGAAGACTTGTATGCTGGTCAGCTTCTGTAGCTCCTCCGGAAATGTGCGTAGCAATGGATATCGCAATGGTATATCCTGAAACACATGCAGCTGGTATCGGAGCAAGAAAAGGCGCCCTTGACATGATCGATGTTGCTGACAGCAAGGGATACTCAATTGACTGCTGTTCATACGGCAGAGTTAATATCGGATATATGGAGCTTCTTAAAGAAGAGGCTGAAACAGGTGTTACACCTGAGGCTCTTAAGAACTCTCCCGCAGCAAGAGTACCTCTTCCTGACCTTGTAATCACATGTAATAACATCTGTAATACACTTCTTAAATGGTATGAGAACCTTGCGGTTGAACTTGATATCCCCTGCATCGTAATCGATGTTCCCTTCAACCATACAATGCCCATTCCTGAATATGCAAAGGAATACATTGCAGACCAGTTCAGAAATGCCATCTCTCAGCTTGAGGTTATCTGCGGAAGACCTTTTGACTATGACAAATTCCGTGAGGTAAGACAGCAGACACAGCGTTCTGTATATCAGTGGAACAGGATCGCATCAATGGCTCACTACAAACCCTCACCCCTTAACGGATTTGACTTATTCAACTATATGGCACTTATCGTTTGTGCAAGAAGCCGTGATTACGCAGAGATCACATTCAAGAAATTTGCTGATGAATTAGAGGAAAATCTCAAGAATGGCGTATATGCTTTCAAAGGCAATGAAAAGACACGTATCACTTGGGAAGGAATCGCAGTATGGCCTCACCTTGGACATACATTCAAATCACTTAAGAACCTTAATGCTATCATGACAGGCTCAGCTTACCCCGGACTCTGGGATCTTCATTACGATGCAAATGATGAATCACTTCATTCAATGGCTGAAGCTTATACAAGAATCTACATCAATACATGCCTTGACAACAAAGTTGCAGTACTTCTTGACGTTGTTAACGGCGGAAAATGTGACGGTGTTGTTTACCACCTTAACAGAAGCTGCAAGCTGATGAGCTTCCTTAATGTTGAGACAGCAGAAATCGTTAAGGAAAAGACAGGCGTTCCTTATGTAAGTTTCGATGGAGACCAGACAGATCCCAGAAGCTTCTCACCTGCGCAGTTCGACACACGTGTACAGGCGCTTGTTGAGATGATGGAACAGCAGATCGATGAAAAGGCAGAGTAAGGGGGAAGGAAAATGAGTAAAGTAGATACATTATTAAACCAGTTTAAAGACATAGCAGCAAATCCCAAAAAGGCTATGGATGACTATAAAAATGAAACAGGAAAGGGAGCAATCGGTATCATGCCCTTATACGCTCCTGAAGAATTAGTATATGCCACAGGATATCTTCCCATGGGTATCTGGGGCGGAAACAAAACAATCGCCAATGCACGTACATATCTTCCTGCATTCGCATGTTCAATCATGCAGCAGGTAATGGAACTTCAGTGCAGCGGAGCATATGATGAACTTGCAGCTGTAATCTTCTCAGTTCCCTGTGATACACTTAAATGCTTAAGCCAGAAATGGAAAGGCACATCACCTGTAATCACATTCACACATCCTCAGAACAGAGGACTTGAGTCAGCTAACCGTTTCCTTGTAGAAGAATACAAGATCGTTAAGGATAAACTTGAGCAGATCGTAGGCGCTCCCATAACAAATGAAGCAATTGAAAAAGCTATCACTGTTTACAATGAAAACAGAGCTACAATGCGTGAGTTTGTAAAGGTAGCTGCAGACTATCCTCAGGTGATCGATCCAGTTGCAAGACATGCTGTATTCAAAGCAAGAATGTTCATGGATAAGGCAAAACATACAGTTCTTGTAAAAGAACTTATGGATGAGATCAGAAAGAGCGAAGTACAGCCTTGGACAGGCAAGAAAGTCATCCTTACAGGTATCCTTGCTGAGCCCAACGAAGTACTTGACATATTCAAGGAAAATGGCCTTGCTATCGTAGCTGATGACCTTGCTCAGGAATCAAGACAGATCAGAGTTGACGTTCCTTCAGGAGAGGCAGCTCCTTTATACAGACTTGCTAAAGTATGGCAGAACATGTATGGCTGCTCAGTTGCTACAGACACAAAGAAGATGAGAGGCAAAATGCTCATGGATATGGTTAAACAGACAGGAGCAGACGCAGTTATCGTATGCATGATGAAATTCTGTGATCCTGAAGAGTGGGACTACCCTGTATACTACAGACAGTTCACAGAAGCAGGAATCAAGAGCCTCATGATCGAGATCGATCAGGAATCAAGCTCATTTGAACAGACAAGAACAAGAGTTCAGAGCTTTGCAGAAACATGTTAATTTAATTCAGTAATACCTCTTTCTTAACGGCAATGCCGTGAGAGGGTATAAGGGCAGAGGCTTTTACTCCCCATAGGGTTTCTGCCTATAAATACACCAAAGTTAAATCCCCAAATACTATCGAAATCTACTGAAAAGGACCGCACATTATGTGCGGTCTTTTCTTGTATATAAGAACTATGCGAAGCCCATGACAGCAGAAAATGTAAAAATCAGCTTTAATAACTGACTGCAAACCAAGCCAGCCGTTTTTGCTATTCCTGTTCCTATGGTATTCTGGCAGTATTATGCCCATAAAATATGCCCTGCCATATTTTGATATGAAAGGCCGTAAACTTGTGATAAATAATTTACAGAGGGAAAGACCATTATTGATAATAAGACTAAGGCATAAAAAAGACCATCCGTATAACGGGTGGCCTTTTGCTTTTATATTATTTTTATATCAATTAGAAAGCTGTTTTTTATTTGCGGTTATCTTTTTCCTGTCAGGTATCTGTGTCAGTATAACACCTATGAATACGAGGATACATCCGAAGAGTTCCTTTGCTGATAATGCCTGTCTAAGAAGTATCCAGCCAAATAATACTGAAAATACTGATTCAAGGGAGCATATAAGTGAAGCGACTGTCGGGTCTATATCTTTCTGGGCTACTATCTGTAAAGTATATCCTGCTCCAGATGAAAGGGCTCCTGCGTAGAGGATGGGTGCCCAGGCTGCGATTATGCTGTTTATATCAGGTTTTTCAAATATGAACATAAATATGGCCGATACTGCGGCGCATACCCAGAACTGTATACAGCTCATTTTTATACCGTTTACCATTGGTGAAAAATGATCGATTATGAGTATATGGAAAGAAAATCCCACGGCACAGCATAAAACGAGCAGATCGCCCTTATTAAGGCCGCTTTCTCCGTTCATACATAAGAAATACATTCCGATTATGGCGATAAGAACTGAAAACCATACTTTTTTGGAAGCTTTTCTGCCAAGTATTATACCTATGATAGGCACTATTATCATATAAAGAGAAGTGATGAATCCTGCTTTTCCAACAGTTGTATATTTTATTCCTATCTGCTGTAATATGGATGCAACAAAAAGGGCGATACCACAGCATATTCCGCCGGTTATAAGGATCTTTTTGTTTTTTGCCTTATCACTATTCACATCAGGTGAAACTGTTTCCGGGTCCTTGCCAAAAAATTTTATGACTGGCAGAAGAACTATTCCTCCGATGACGCTTCGTGAACATAGGTATGTATATGGCCCTACATAATCCATACCAACGCTTTGTGCGACGAATGCCGCTCCCCATATAAGCGCGGTAAGCGTTAATAAAAGTCCTGCTCTAAGCTGTCGTGACATAATTGATTACCTCCGTTGTCTGACTGTAATGTTATTTTCGCTTAATTCAAAAATATACATCAAATCAAGGATATTATCAAGAAATTTCATTAAAATTGATTAATATTTATATAATTTTATTGGTATTGTTTAGTTGGCTGACCAGTGATAAAATAGAATAAAAAGAATAGTTATTATAATAATGAAGGAGTTGGAATATAATGAAGGTTTTAATGGTAAACGCAAGTCCTCATGAAAAAGGATGTACTTATACAGCTCTTTGTGAGATAGAAAAGGTTTTAAAAGAGGAAGGTATAGATACTCAGATAGTCCATATCGGTAAATCTATGAAACATCCATGTGTTGCCTGTATGACCTGTGCCAAGACAAAATCAGGCAAATGTGTGTTTGATGATGACCCTGTAAATGAATGCGCCGAACTTTTAAGGAACGCCGATGGTTTTATCATTGGTGAGCCTGTATATTACGGCGGACCTGCGTCCCAGGCTCAGATGTTTATGGACAGGCTTTTTTACAGTGCAGGAAGCAGCTTTGCTTTCAAACCTGCTGCTGCCATTGCCAGCTGCCGAAGGGGAGGACTTACCCCGTCCATGGATAGGATGAATAAGTATTTTACCATTTCCCAGATGCCTGTAGTTTCCTCAAACTATTGGAATGGTGTTCATGGCAACACTCCCGAAGAAGTACTTCAGGATCAGGAAGGCCTTCAGATAATGAGGATCCTTGGAAGAAATATGGCTTGGATGCTCAAATGTATCGACGCGGGCAAAAAGGCCGGCGTAGCTTATCCTGAACAGGAGAAAAAAATAAGAACTAATTTCATAAGATAACGTCGAGACAGGGGATGTCTTGACGTTTTATCCCCTGCCTTTAAACAAGACGTGGTATCTCTATGTTTAGGCAGGGGATTTTTTTAAGATTTCTTTAGTTGAATTGAACTAATATTAGTACAATATATTGGTTAATATGTATAAAGTTTATTTATAAGTACAAATTGTTATTGACTTGGGAGGCGATAGGAGTATAATAAAAAATGAAATATGTATTATGTATACATCATACGGAACGAAATGAGATACGTATATCTAAAAGGAGGAAATTGTTATGAAAACAATAAAAATTCCGTACTACAAAGAAACCGTTGATATTCATGTTGCGGAAGAAAATCTTGCTGCTGTAATCACAGCTAAGATGCATGAGTACAAGGCAGAAAAAGGCGAGGCTGAACTCGTTGAAGATGCCCTTGCAAATCCCATTGGAAGCAAGAAACTTTCAGAACTGGCTGTTGGCAAAAATAAAATCGTTATCGTTACCAGCGACCATACAAGAGCAGTGCCCAGCAAACTTACACTTCCCATCCTTCTTAAGGAAATAAGAAAAGGCAATCCTGATGCTGATATCACAATCCTTATCGCAACAGGCTTACATAGACCTACAACAGAAGAAGAACAGAGAAATATGTTTGGCGATGCCATCGTTGACAATGAGAAGATCGTTGCTAACAACGCATTTGATCCTGAACAGTTTGAAAAGGTATGCGACCTTCCTTCAGGAGCAGAATTTTTCTGCAACAAGATCGCAGTTAACTGTGACCTCCTTATAACAGAAGGATTTATCGAGCCTCATTTCTTCGCAGGTTTCTCAGGCGGAAGAAAGAGCATACTTCCCGGTATATGTAACTCAACAACAGTTAATGAGAACCACTGCTATACAGCAATAGCAAGTCCTTACTCAAAGACTGGCGTTCTTGAAGGAAACCCTATACATAAAGATATGGTAGTTGCAGCAAGAGCTGTCAACGTACAGTTCATACTTAACGTTGCACTTGACGCTGAGAAGAAAGTTATAGCAGCATTTGCCGGCGATCTTGAAGAAGCTCACGCTAAAGGCGTAGAATTCATCAGAAGCCAGTCACAGTGCCCTGTAGTAACAGGTGATATCGTTGTAACATCAAACGGAGGATATCCTCTTGACCAGAACCTTTACCAGAGCCCTAAGGCTGTAGCAACAGCTGAGGTATGTGCCGGTGAAGACGGTGTTATCATTATGTGCTGCTCATGCTGTGATGGTATGGGTGGATCAAACTTCGAAAGACTCATCACAATGGGAACACCCGATGAGATCGATGAATATCTTTCAAAGATCCCTTCAAAAGAGACGATCGCAGAGCAGTGGTGCCCTCAGATCTACTCAAGAATACTTAAGAAACATAAACTTATCCTTGTAACAACATTCCTTGACCATGAAATGGTTAAAAAGGCAAATATGATACCTGCATCAACACCTGATGAAGCTCTTGAGATAGCTTACCAGCTTAAGGGTAAAGATGCTAAGGTAGTTGTAATACCTGATGGTGTCAGCGTACTTGCCGTAAAGGATTGATATAAAAAATAAGAAAGGGGAACAGATATGAGTATAAATATCGCTCTTAAAGTTAATGACCTTGACAACGTTGCGACTATTTTTGCTAACGGCATCACTGACGGAACAGAAGTAGAAGTACGTGACAAAAAAGGAAATAAAGAAGTCGTTAAAGTCATCGGAGATGTACCTTACGGACACAAGATCGCCGTTAAGGATATCAAAAAAGGTGAACTTATAAACAAATACGGTGAAGAAATCGGTATCGCTACAAAGGATATCAAAAAAGGCGAATATGTACATATACATAACCTTGACAGTATGCGTGGACGTGGCGACTGGAAAGAATAAGACGGGACGAAAGGAGAAATGAAAATGGAATTTATGGGATATGTACGTCC
>JAHZAW010000015.1 GCA_019423725.1 Clostridiales bacterium | reverse complement strand
AGCCAGGATCAAACTCTTATGTTTAATTCCTTCGTCAGTATAACTCTGACTTTTTTCCATTCATTACTTGGTAGTATATCTTTTTCAAGATAACTCATTTAAGGTAGTCTTTTGCGCTTTGCGCAAAACCGCTCACTTCGAAATCATTCCTCGCTCACACAATTCTTTCGAACCGTACGTTCGCTCGTCATTAACGATTTCTCCGTTTGCTGACCTTTTGACTTGGGTTTAATTTTTATCATCAACTGTTCAGTTTTCAAGGATCATTGTTAATCCATTTGCGTGTCCCTCTCGGCGACAGCTTGATAAGTATATCACTTATGTATCGCTTTGTCAACACTTTTTTTAATTTATTTTGATTTATTTTTCAAAACCTTTATAAATTCAATGTCCTGAATGCCCTTCAGGAATTCTTATTATACACTGTTTTTACAAATTGTCAAGAGATTTAACAAAAGTTTGTAAAAAAATTATCAAGTGTAGCTTACAGTGGCATTTACATAGGAAATATGGTCCTTCATTACCGTATAGGCCAGGGCATAATCCCTGTCTTCGATGGCCTTGAGCAGATCCCCATGTACCTTTATAACAACGTCCATAAAGCCCCACTTCATACTGTAGGCATTTATACCCGCCTGTTTAACACCCTTTTTGATGGTGCTGTAGGATGCTCTCATAATATTGTATAAAAGTTCATTATGGGCAGCCTTTGCCACCTGCATATGGAAATCAGTATCATAGTAGGCGAACTTTTCGATATCATTTTTATTTTCGATCATTTTCATATAAGCTTCCCTGATCTTTTCGATATCCTCCTCAGTAGCCCTTTTAGCGGCGTAGCTAGCGTTTTCTGATTCCAGCATAAATCTGAATTCCAGTATATCCGACGGTTTAGAGCCTTCAACTATCATATTGAAGGGGGATGTATTTATCATATCCTCCGCCTTATTAATGTAAGTTCCCGATTTTGACCTGACAATGAAACCCGAAAGAGCCAGAGCCGTATAGGCTTCCCTGAGGGAGCTCCTGCCAACTCCAAGCAGGTCACTCATGGTATTTTCATTGGGAAGGACCATTCCTGCCGGAAGTTTTCCCATCACTATAAGATCTCTGAATCTTTTAAACAATGTATCAGAGATATTTTTGCTGTCTGTTACCTTTAAATAATCCAAATTCTGCTGTAATGCTTCATACATAGGTGGCCCTCCTTTGTCAGACAATATATAATTATGTTATCATTTTTGAAATAATATGTCAAGAAATGTTATAATTTCTAATAAAAAAAGTAAAATATTCATCTTCAAAAAATATTTTAGCCAAAGCACGATCAAAGTTTCGACAATGATATATTAAAAATTGATTCTTATTTCCATATTTAAGGCATATATCCAATATATTAGACAGAAATAGATGTTTATATATGATTTTTTACGGCAAAATGACCGCATGCGCATACAGTCATCAGCTTATACAGATAGATGTTATTGATTTATGCACTGGTTTTAACAAATACGATCAAATAAGTTTATTAAAATTGTATATAGAGGATATACTTTCCAAAATTTATAATAAATAGTGTAAACAGCCAAAAGATAATAAAAAGGGGAAATCAATATGAAAACAAAAGGTTTATTGGCGGCAGTGCTTGCCATGGCCATGCTCCTGCCCACTACGGCACTGGCAGACCAGAGCACTACCCAGGGAAAAACAGCTTATAAAGACCTTAACGCCAGAACAGAAGTCTATGCCGTTACCCAGACCCCCGGCAGCGATTATCCCTATTATGGGATGAAATGGGAGCCTAAGGGCGGTGTATACTACGGACGTACGGACCACGGCGGACAGGTGGGAAACGGCTACGGCCTGGCTAATGAGGCTGCCCTGGAAAATGAGACCATCGTCTCCCATTACTATGGCACCAACGATATGACAAGTTCCTATGATCTTCAGTACTGGTCATATATATACGGGGCTGCCCTGGATGATGGAGAACATGGACTGCTCGTATATTTGAATTTTGACGGAGAAGGAAACGACTGCGCCAGGGTGACATCAGGCACCTTTGACAGCCGTCTTGCATCGGATTTTGATTATCTGAACACCCTTACATGTCCTGTATTTTTAAGGATAGGCGGGGAAGTTAACGTATGGACTGCAACAGCCACGCCCGAACAGTATATAGCCGCCTACAGGCATATAGCTGACCTGGCCAGAGCCCATGCGCCCAATGCTGCGCTGGTGTTCTCGCCCAACTACAGCAGTTCCTATCAGGTAGATATGGACAGTTACTATCCGGGAGACGCCTATGTGGACTGGATCGGATGTTCTCTTTATTATAATCAGTATCATCATTCCCTTACGGGACAGGATGCCTTTGTGGGAGTAGGAGTATATGGGGACCCCATGCTCAATGTACAGCAGACGGTAAACCTTGCGGCCCTTCATAAGAGACCCATAATGATAACCGAAGGCGGTTCATCCAATTCCCACAGCGGAACGGATATATCAGCCTGGGCTGCGGAGCGTATGCAGAAGGCATATTCATTCCTGCCCATGGTATACCCCCAGATAAAGGCCATGGTAGCATCTGACTATGGTTCTTCATGGGAAGTAACGGATTATACATTTTATGATAACGCCGTTGTAACAGCGGCATATAATAAGGCTGTGGCCTCAAATCCCACATTGCTCAAGAGCTGGAACGGAACGGCTTCATATTATACTAAACTTTCGGCATATCCGGCTAAATGGAGCGGCACCATAAAGCTTGCGGCCTACACATACTCACCGGATAAGCTCAACGCCAGCATGTACATAGACGGAAAGTGGAAGACAGCGGCCATGGACTATCCCTACAGTTTTACCCTTGATACATCCTCACTGGCTCCAGGAAACCATACCCTCCAGATAAGGTTCAGCAATGGAGCCGAAAAAACATATAATTTTACCGTATAACACCCAGAAAAGGGCCGGTTTGTATGACAAGCCGGCCTTTTTCACTGCAGTTTATTTTGCTATACGCGATATGCATTTTCAAAAATATAATAATAAAATCCTTTAATAAGCCCTTTTTATATACTAATTTTCAATAATATACCTTAATTCAAAACAATATATTTACAATTTATATAATTTTTTATATAATTGTATCTAGGTTATATATGAAGTCATACAAAAGGAGGAGATACAATATGGCTAATGTTTTAGCTCTTAAAGTTAATGACCTCGACAACGTGGCAACGGTATTTGCCAATGATGTCAAGGCAGGCATGTCGGTGGACATAAAGGATAAAAAGGGGAACACCATCACAGAAACACTCCTTGCCGACATTCCCTACGGCCACAAGGTCGCTGTAAAACCCATCAAAAAGGGTGAGCTCATCATCAAATATGGTGAAGAGATAGGCATCGCCACAGCAGACATAGTTCCCGGTGACTATGTACATGTACATAATCTGGACAGTATGCGTGGACGCGGCGACTGGAAGTAATAAGACGGGACGAAAGGAGAAATGAAAATGGAATTTATGGGATATGTACGTCC
>JAHZAW010000014.1 GCA_019423725.1 Clostridiales bacterium | reverse complement strand
CGCAGAATCACCTTAGGAACTTCTTTGGGCAGGTATCGGAGATGCACTTTCAAAGGAATGTGAATCCACATACGCAGCTAGGGGAGAAGAACTTTTCCATACTACAATGACAGGAGTATGTATCGGCCAGGTATGTACAGATCCCCTTGTAAAATACGGCGCAAAGGCTCTTGAAGACTGCAGGAACAATACAGCTTCATACGAGATACAGGAAGTTGCCCTTTCCATCATCGTATCAACAGGACTTGTATCAAACTTCACAACAAATAAAGATGATCTTTTCTACTACAACAGCTCCCTTGCCCATGCGTTCT
This sequence comes from Clostridiales bacterium, assembly GCA_019423725.1. Taxonomy (GTDB): domain Bacteria; phylum Bacillota; class Clostridia; order Lachnospirales; family Anaerotignaceae; genus Metalachnospira. Next base: position 13,876 of record JAHZAW010000014.1, on the reverse strand, counting down.
ACAACGGAAGCACAGTTGTTGAAGCCACAGAAAAACACAGACATGGTGAGATAGTATCCTTTGGAGTTCTCTGTCTCCTTGCAGCTGAGGGCAATACAGCAGAGCTTGAAAGAATCGGAAAATTCAATAAGAGCATCGGTCTTCCCGTAAAACTTGCAGACATAGAAGTAAAAGAAGAAGACCTTGACGCCATAGTTGAAAAGGCAACAAAGACAACAGAGTGGAAATTCAAACATGCTGATATGAATGAAGCAAAATTCAAAGAAGCTATATTAAAGGCAGACGCATTTGGAAAGACACTCTGATAATAAAAAGCCATCATTCCTCCAACATATGTTGGTATCAAATAATTTAGATTTTCTTCCCCAATCCCCCGTCCAGCCAGGATCATACCGATCCTGGCTGGACTTTTTATAAATATATAAATAAAAAAGACGGCCCGAGGACCGTCTCTATTTTTAAAATGAATATACGGCTATTCCCGTTACGGCGGAAATGGCTATGAGTATTATGGGAGATATATTTTTCTTTTTTATGACTTTGTGTAAGACAGCTATTATCCCAAGAAAAATGGTTATACCGAGGGCTTTCATATCCAGAGAAGCATCTGATATACAGTTTTCATATATCATATCTATGCCGGTGGCAGCTATTATGCCCACGATACAGGGCTTTATGCCGTCAAGTACAGCCTGAACATAAGGATTTTTCAGTGCTGTTTTTAAAAGTATCATTATGAGCAGAATTATTACAAAGGCAGGGATAACTACGGCTGTGGTGGCTATCAAAGCGCCTGGTATGCCAGCCTGGCTGCTGCCTATATATGTGGCCAGGTTTACCATTATGGGGCCGGGAGTGCTTTCACTTACGGCTATAAAGTATGTCAGAATCTCATCATCCAGCCATCCGTATGAGAGCACCACATCACGGATGAGAGGTATGGCACCATAGGCACCGCCAAAGGAAAAACATCCTACCTTAAGGAATCCGATGAGAAGGTCAAGATATATCATTTGTCCGCGCCTCCTTTGGAAAGCCTGCGGCGTATCTCATATAATGCCGCGCTGAAAACACCGGCTATGACAAGAAAATATATGGTAGAAAAACTGACGGCCAGCAGGTCTATGACGAGCATAGCAAGAAAGGCGGCCATGAACACAGCCTTGGAAAAAGCGTTGTGTTTCATTTTTTTAAACATATTTATCCCGGCCTGGAGTATAAGTATACCGACACCGGCTTTTATTCCCTTAAAGGCATTGGCGATTATGGTTATGGAAAGAAAATCGTCGAAGAATACAGATATTATATAGATTATAACAAAGGATGGCAGCACCATACCAATGGTGGCGCTCAGGGCTCCAATAAATCCGCCCTTCATGTAGCCGGTAAATGTGGCACAGTTTATGGCTATGGGGCCTGGTGTAGACTCGGCTATGGCTGTGACCGTGGAAAGATCATCGCTGGTTATCCAGCCCTTATTTTCAACACATACCTCCTCTATGAGGGGTATCATGGCATAGCCTCCGCCAAAGGTGAACAGACCGATCTTGGCAAAGGACCAGAAAAGATCAAAAATAACATTATTTTTCATTTAACGCCTCCGTAAAAATGTGGCATAAAATCAAGATTAGTTTCATTGGCTAAAAGTCCATGCATTTTAGTCTGAATTAACTATAGTATATCGTAAAAGGGATGTCAATAAATGCTTTCAGGCATATGGAACTGTTTTTAAGACAGTATGCCGACAGCCGAAAAATACTGGAGACAATAGAAATGAATGTGTTTTTATGCCTGTAAAATTAATAAAAATAAAAAAATAAAGACCGGAAGACCGGTCTTTTGTTTTATGAAAATATCAGAAATTTATTATCTGGTCCCTGGGGTCATAGAGGGTCTTATATCCAAGATAGAGGGAGCCAAAGCAGGCTGCTGTTACGGAAGTACAAATGGCTATCATCATGGATATCTGATAGAGTATAGCCGTAAGGGGCATGGTTCCGGCAAGTATCTGTCCTGTCATCATACCGGGAAGGGATACTATTCCCATGCCGACCATGGAATTTAGGGTTGGGAGCATGGCAGTTTCCAGGGACTGGCGGACAAAGGGGAGAAGTATGTCCCTCGGGGCGGCGCCAATACATATAAGGGCGTTTATTTTTGCCCTCTGGTCAGCCAGAGATTCCCTAAAGGCCTTAACTCCCAGTGAAACACCGGTCATGGTATTTCCCATGATCATTCCTGAAATTGGTATAACATACTGGGGATTAAATATATCTTCCCTCACCACGGCGCATATAAAATAAAGAAGTACAAATATGCCAGAAAGGGAGATGGAAAGACCTATGGCTGTTTTAAAACGTATATTCAGCTCTCTGTTTTTTGATATTACCCTGTGTATGGAAAATGCGGTCATGGCTGCTACATAAAGCACTGTAAACAGAGGTTTTGGGTTTTCAAATATGTATGTCAGGATCAGTCCGGCTATTATGAGCTGTACAGTCATCTTTATGCTGGATACCACAAGCTGTTTGGTCTGATTTATCCTGCATTTTTTCATTATCAGAGCCATTACGACCAAAAGTGCATAAATAAGCAAAAACTGGCTCAGCTGAAGTTCTGCGACACCACTCATACGGCCTCATCCTTTCTGAATCTTATGACTTTATCCGCGAATCTGTCCACCAGATCATTATTATGGCTTACTATCACGGATGTTATATGTTCTGAGTCACAAAAATCCTTGAGATTTGACATAAGCCTGAATGATGTTTTCTCATCCAGAGCCGCTGTCGGCTCATCAAGGAGTATCACATCGGGCATGCACGATAGAAAAATGGATAAAAATACCCTTTGTCTTTCTCCGCCCGACAATGTGGTACATGTCGAATCAGGGGCGAAATCAGCACAGCATACCTGCATGAACTTTTCAGCTTCCGTGGCCCTTAATGGGTTCCTTTCGCTGTATTTTCGGTAAATATTGAAGTTTTCCATTATAGTCCCGTCAAAAAGGAATACATCCTGGGGAACAAGAAGAACTTTTTTTCTATAGTCCAGTATGGGAAGCTGGCGTATATTATCCCCTCTGTAAAAAATATCTCCGGCAGATGGGATCGAACTGGCGTTTAAAAGTTTAAGAAAAGAGCTTTTGCCGCAGCCGCTCTCGCCGGTTATGAATGTAAACTGGTTTTCTTGTATTTCTGTTTCCGGATAGTGAATTATGCCTTTAAAGCACAGCTGTTCGGAGGTTTTTAATATGCACATAACGGCCCGCCGTCCTTTTTATGTATTTTATATCTATATATCCGTGATATGCTGCCGTTTGTCTTTTTATAATTCAGGCAATTCAGATAATGCGGCAGCAAATAAATTTTAGCAAAGGCTGTGGTATTTTGCAACACAGCAGGGAAAAATAAGAGGCCTTATAACTGGTCTGAAATAATAAACCAATGAAATAATAAAGTGATTTTTACTGGATGTTTTACATTAAAATTTAAGTTTTGAGATGGGACAGTATATGCGGATATCCATGGTATATTACAGAAAAACATGAATATTAAAGCCTGGCAGCAGCGCATTTAAATATGATACTTCATCACGTTAATGAGATAAGCAGAAATGTATGGACATGTACTCTGTGGAATGTTAAAATATTTATTAAATCAAGCTGTGTTTTTTATTGTGGAAGGAGATGTTTTTATGCAGACAAATGATCAGATATTTTTCCCGGGAACAAACGGAAAGGCAGTGCTCCTTATACATGGAATAACTTCCGGAGCCGCGCAGATGATACCCATGGCAAGATTTTTAAATGACTATGGATATTCCGTATGGAGCGTAAATCTTGCGGGCCATGGAACTTTTCCGGAGGAGCTGCTTCACACAAACTGTGAGGATTTCATAGCCAAGGCTGAGAGTGATTACGCTTATCTTAAGAAAAGATTTGATACGGTCTATGTTGGCGGACTTTCAACGGGAGGCTGTCTTTCACTTTATCTTGCGGCGAAGCATCCTGATATGGCCGGTATAATACCCATATCTTCACCCCTCAGACTTATGCCGGGAACATTTATGACTGATACATATCCTCCTGAACAGATATATTTCCATAGACCCATGGAAGGCAAGGTCGGACTTTTCAAACAGTATCATATACATTATGAGGATATAGCCATAAGGATATTCAATGAGCTTGAGAGGCTTATGGCAGTGGTCAGGGAAGAAGGTTTCCTTGAGAAGGTAACATGTCCGGCCATGGTCATACAGGCAAAGGATGACGCCGTGGCTGACCCTGAAAGTGCCGGGGAGATATTCAGAAGGATAGCATCTGAGAAGAAAGAACTCTATACTCCGGACTATGGAGAACACAACATAGTACTCACCGAAGGAAGGCATGAAGCCTTCAGAAGGGCAGCTATGTTTTTGGAAAGCCTGTGATACGGGCTTTTCAGGGACTGAAAAAAATATTTGAAAAAAAATGAAATTTATCGTTGACAAAGATAACAATTGGTGGTACTATGAGTAAAAATATTTGAAAGGAGAAAAATTCGATATGATGTCAACTGGATTATACATTTGCACACTATCTATTAGCGCTATTTGCTCACTAATTATTATTAGAAGTATTAGTGCTATGTGTCGTGCAGAAAAAACAGTTGATTATAAGCATACGGATTTTTCCATATGATTGTATAGTGATTTGACATACAATCCAATCTGATGTTTTTATATTAGTTTTTTCGAGCTTACGGCTTCATAGCTGTAAGCTCTTTTTTATTATTTTTAATAAATATAAAAAAATAAAAGGCATATTGTGAGAGGAGAATTTGTTATGAAAATGGATATCAGAGTAGAGAAAACACAGACACCTAAAGCTAAACCTGCCAAGGGAGAAGAACTTGGATTTGGAACACATTTTACAGACCATATGTTTATCATGGATTATGATGCAGACCAGGGCTGGCACGACGCAAGGATCGTTCCCTTCGGACCCATCCTTATGCATCCCGGTTCAACAATCCTTCACTACGGCGCAGGCGCTTTTGAAGGTATGAAAGCTTACAGAAAAGAAGATGGCACATGCCAGCTTTTCAGACCCAGTGAAAACGCAAAACGTATGGAAAGATCAATCGACAGACTTTGTCTTCCCCATCTTGATGCAGACACAATCCTTGATCTTATCGAAAGATTTGTTGCATTCGAGCAGGACTGGGTACCTTCAGAAAAAGGCGAGTCACTTTACATAAGACCTTTTGAATTTGGATGTGACGAACCCATCGGTCTTCATACAATCAAAAAAGCTAAATTTATGATAATCACATGTCCTGTAGGAAACTACTACAAAGAAGGACTTAAACCCGTTAAGATCGCCATCGAGGAACACGATGTACGTGCCGTAAGAGGCGGTACAGGAGACTGCAAGGTCGGCGGAAACTACGCAGCAAGCAACAGAGCTGAAGCAGTAGCAGAAGAAAACGGATTTACTCAGGTTCTCTGGCTTGATGGTGTTCATCAGAAATATATCGAGGAAGTTGGTTCAATGAACGTAATGTTCAAGATCAACGGAGAAGTAATCACACCTATGCTTACAGGTTCAGTTCTTCCTGGTATCACAAGAAAGAGCGCAATCGAGTATCTTAAATCAAAAGGATACAAAGTAACTGAAAGACTTATCACAGCTGAAGAAGTTATCGATGCTGTTAAGACAGGAAAACTTGAGGAAGCTTGGGGAACAGGTACAGCAGCCGTTGTATCACCCATCGGAATCCTTCACTATGAGGGTGTTGACTACCACATCAATAACAACGAGATCGGACCCGTTTGCCACGAACTTTACGAAGGCTTAACAGGTATCCAGTGGGGACGTACAGCAGATCCTTTTGGATGGACAGTTCCCGTTAAATCAAAAGACGAAGTAGACAAATAATTAATTTATCAATATATCAATAAACATAATTAAAATATAAACCATACCAAACTATACCAATATTATTTAAAAAGGAGTGCATTAATATGAAAGGATATCACATTTATATTCCAAATTATACTGTAGGAGCTGACTGTTATAAGGAGATCCCCTGGGTAACAAGAAAATATGGCAAAAAAGCTGTTGTTATCGGCGGAAAGACGGCTATGTCCAAGGTAAAAGATGCACTATTAGAAGGTATAGATGGTTCGGATGTTGAAATAACTGATTTTGTATGGTACGGCGGCGAAGCTTCCTATGAAAACGCTGAGGAGCTTATGAAAAAAGACGCTGTAAAGAATGCAGATATGATATTTGCAGTAGGCGGCGGACGAGTAATGGATACATGTAAGGTAGTCAAGGAAAGACTTGACAAGCCCATGTTTACTTTCCCCACCATCGGATCAAACTGTGCGGCAACAACATCAATAGCCGTTATCTATCATCCCGATGGAACAGTAAACAACTATTTTTACTCAAAGACGCCTGCTGAACATATCTTTATCAATACAAAGATAATCGCTGAGTCACCTGAACACCTTTTCTGGGCTGGTATCGGTGACGCCATTTCTAAGGAGCTTGAGGCACAGATGGCCATCAGAGGACATAAGGTAGCTCATACACCTCTTATGGGAAATCAGCTCAGCCTGATCTGTATCGATCCCCTTATCGAATATGGTAAAAAAGCCTATGAGGACTGCAAGAACAATACAGATTCCTTTGAGCTTGAGCAGGTAGTACTTGACATAATCGTAACAACAGGTTTGGTTTCAAACTTCATGACAACTGAAAATGACTACTATTACAACAGCTCACTGGCTCACGGTTTCTATAACGGAACATCAGTTATTCCCAACTGTATTCAGCATCATCTTCATGGAGAGATCGTATCCTTCGGAAGTCTTGTGCTGATGACATACGATAAGAACTATGACGAATGTGATAAGATCATGGCGTTCCACAAGGAAATGGGACTGCCTTTAACAATGGCAGATATCGGTCTTACAGAGGAAGACCTTCCCGCTGTAGCTGACAGAGCTTCTGTCACAAGAGAGTGGACCTGCGTTCCTTATGAAGTTACTAAGGAAAAATTCATCGCAGCTATAAAAGAATGTGATGAAAGAGGCAAAAAATTCAAATAAGTCTTTTTCATTATATTATACTCACATAATGCCATAAAAAGGGAGACAGATATTTATATCTGTCTCCTCTTTTTTTATGCAAAATATGGCAGTGGCAGTTAAAAATTTGCCGCTGGCCAAGCATTATGCTAATATTATAAGAAAGAGCATAAGAAATGTATAAAGAAACGCGGTGAGAAAATGGAAAAAATAGATCTTGGAAAATATAACTGTACCGTTGAGGCGACCATGGACATAATCGGCGGAAAATATAAGGTAATAATACTGTGGCATCTCATAAAAAACGGCACCTTAAGGTTTAGTGAGATACAAAGGCTCATACCTCAGGCGACACCGAAAATGCTCAGCAGCCAGCTCAAGGAACTGGAGGTAAATGGCATCGTAAACAGGGTGCTTTATCCAGTTGTGCCGCCAAAAACAGAATATTCCCTCTCAGAACTGGGAAAGACACTAATACCAGTCATCACATCACTGAGAGAGTGGGGGATAATGTACTTTGAGCAGGCCGGAGCGGAAAACCCCTGTAAGTGACAGTATCAAAAAGTATAGTATATATAAAAAAAGTGCGTTCTTGCTTAAAATAAAGCCTCCGGTATAAAATAAAAATATAAAGACCGGTCGAAAGCTCATGAATTATAAAGATATAAAAATTTTAAGGAGGACAGCGCCATGACTTATAAGAAACTTTTTGAAAAGGGCCAGATAGGCAGGATGACCATAAAAAACAGATGTGTTATGATGCCCATGGGTACCGTATATGCCGATAGGAACGGAGACGCCACAGACAGACTTATTTCATATTATTCAGAAAGGGCAAGAGGCGGCATAGGACTTATAATAAATGAATACACAGGTGTTGACGATGTGGACAGCATACCGACCGTTGGAAACTTAAGGGCAGCCAGTGATTACAATATAAGCTCCCTTGAAAAACTTACGGATTCAGTCCATAAATATGACTGTAAAATTTTTGCCCAGATTCATCATGGCGGAATGACATCAAAACCCGCCCTCACAGGAAGACAGTCCCTTTCTCCCAGCGGAGTGCCCGCTGCTCCCGGAGCTGCCGTTCCCAAGGAAATGACAAAGGACGAAATAAAAGCCGTACAGAAAAAATTTGTGGATGCGGCTGTCAGATGCCAGAAGGCTGGATATGATGGAGTAGAGCTCCACGGAGCCCATTCCTATCTTATCGCCCAGTTTTTCAGCAAGTATTATAATAAACGTACCGATGAGTATGGCGGAGACGTTGAAGGCAGGACGAGATTCGTTACGGAGATAATCGATGAGATAAGGAAAAACGTCAAACCCGGTTTTGTTGTGGGTATGAGGATAAGCGGAGATGAAATGGCTCCTGAACAGATGACCTTGGATGACGGCCTTGAAATAGCTAAATTCCTTGAAAACCGCCTTGATTATATAAATATATCCAATGGATGCGCTCAAAATGGCGATGCTAACTGTGATCCATATTCCTTTACACCGGGCTGGAAAAAACATGTGGCAAAGGCATTCAAGGAGGCCCTTTCCATACCTGTCATAGCCACCAATACCATAAAAGACCCTGACTGGGCAGAGGAACTGCTGGAAGAGGGAGTATGCGACTTCGTTGGACTGGGACGTTCACAGTTTGCTGATCCTGAATTTGTTAAAAAGACTAAGGAAGGCAGAACGGATGAAATAGTAAAATGTATTGGATGTATGTTCTGCCGTGAGAGGCTTATGGCTGATATGCCCATCGAATGTTCCATAAATCCTCATCTTGGAAGGGAGTACTTATATAAGAAACCTGTAAAGGACGGAGAAGGAAGGCCGGTAGTTGTCGTAGGAGGAGGCCCCGGAGGTATGGAGGCTTCATTGGTTCTGGCTGAAAGAGGATTTAATGTTACATTAATAGAAAAGAAAGATACCCTTGGCGGCACCCTTAATACAGCTGATAAGGCAAAGGGAAAATACCTCATAACCGATTATGTGAAAACCATGAAAAAACTTGTGGAAAAAGCCGGTGTAAATGTGGTATTAAATACAGAGGCCACACCAGAGCTTGTGAAAAAATATGATCCCGTGGGAGTATTTATAGCAGCTGGAGCAGTGCCGGTACATCCTCCCATAAAGGGTATAGATAATAAAAATGTTTATAAACCTGAGGATATACTTTTAAATAAGGTAAAACTCAGCGGAAGGACAGCTGTTGTTGGAACAGGCCTTACGGGTCTGGAAGTCCTTGAAAAACTGGGAGATGAGGGCTGTCAGCTGGTAATGGTTGAAATGCTTGATGACATTGGACCTGGAGTATTCCCTCCCATAAGAAAATATATAGTAAACGATATATTATCCCACGACCATGAAAGCTATGTTTCATCCAAGCTCATGGAGATAAAGGACGGCTCTATCGTTATCGAAAGCATAAAGGATAATAAGGTTAGTGAGATAAAATGTGATAGTGTTGTTCTTTCCCTTGGTGTTGCTCCCCGCAGAGGATTTGTGGAAGAGTATGAAAAGGCTTTTGATAAAGTCATCGTTATCGGTGATGCTCTTAAGGGTGGAAGGATACACAATGCCACAAAGGACGCATTTATGAAGGCCAATGCCTTTGAATAAGATAAATAACAAAACTGACATATTATAATGAAGGAAAAGACCGCAGATGCGGTCTTTTTTATTGACAAATTTTTTCAAAAAATATATGCTATAATTGTACCAAGTATAAATGTAAAATGTATATAAAGGAGTAATAATTATGAGAAAGAAAAGCGAAGTTAAAACAATATCAGCATCAGAACAGAAGGTATTAAATGTTCTTCTTAATAGAGAAAATGAAAAGACAACAGTAAGGGAAGTATGTTCCATCCTTGAGGGCCAGGGCATAAAATGGGCCACAAGGACAGTATCCACATTTTTAGACAGGATAGAACAGAAGGGCTATGCTGCCCACGAGAGGATAGGCATAACAAATTATTATTATCCCACGGTCAAAAAGGAGGACTATAGAATAACCGAGGGCAGAAAACTTTTAGATACATACTTTGACGGATCCATCAAAAATTTTATCGCAGCATTTGCAGAAGAGGAAGAACTCAGCAATGATGATATTGCCGAACTAAAGGAATGGGTGAATAGAAACAAATGAATGAAAACATCTTTATGTTTGCGGCCTTTGCCGGGATCACCGGAAGCATAACCTGCGCAGTCATACTTCCCTTTGAAAAAATAATATATAAATTTACATCGGCATCATTTATGAAACTGCTGATGGGATTCTGTCTCATGTCCTTTGTTATACCTTCATATATGATTTTCTTTTTAAAAGAAGGAAAAGAAAATAGCATCATAACTGGAGACAGGATACCAGTGATAATGGTACAGAATCAAACCATAGAAAAAATATATTTATTTTTGGATGACATAAATACTGGGAGAATTGCGTCTTATATATGGCTTTTTGGAATAGCAGTTTATCTTATATATACGGTTGTTACATATATACGGTTCATATTAAATGTAAGGATACATTCAGTACCTGCGGATGGCAGGATTAAAAGCATATATGACTCCATAGATGAGCCGAAAAAAAGAATGGAATTACTTGTAAGCAGCACTTTTATGCAGCCGTTTACAAGCGGTATAAGAAGAAAATACATCGTTATTCCTGCGTTTTTTGAGGAAATCATGACAGATGATGAGATAAGGCTTATCCTTCTGCATGAGATCACCCATGCCGGAAGAAATGATGTATTTCTTAAAATTTTTATGGAGGTGATGAATGGTCTTAACTGGTTTAATCCGCTGTTTTATATGGTAAAGAAAAGACTTGCCCTATGGACAGAAATAAGCTGCGATGAAAAACTAAATGGAGATTTTACCAGTGAGACAAGGGTGAAATACATTGAGCTTCTTTTAAAGGTGTTTGAAATGAATATAAAGGCCAAAAGGATACCAGCCTCATTTCTAGCATCAAAAAAATCACTTAATATGAAAATGAGATTTGAGAAAATCATTAAAAATAAAAGAAAAGGGAGTAAGCTGGCAGGTATAGCCGTATCTTTTATGGCGCTTTGTGTATTTTGCGGAGCAGGATATGTGGCTAAGGGCAGAGATTATGATGTCTATGGTATTTTTGGTAAAGATAAAGCAATAACAAATGATGATAATCCTTCGATAACTATAGTTGAAGATGAGTGTCTATGGGATAGTGAATATTATGAAGCAATAACAATAGATGATGAAACGATGTTGAGTAAAGACGATGAAATAGACACAAATCATATTCATAACTGGGTTGATATTACAGCAAAAAAACATATAGTAAATAGTGATGGATCTTGTGATACAACTTATTATTATGCGAAAAAATGTTATGCATGTGGAGAGTTAGAATTGGGAGAGTCTTCCAATATGTCACATTATGCTAAATGTCCTCATAATTTTCAACATTTGACAAATACATATTGACATTATTATACAAAAGGGATACACTACAAATATACTAGGTATATTTGTAGTGTATTTTTTAGCTGTAGATTTAAAAAATTTGCTAAAAAATAAGTATATAATTATATAGACATAATGAGAAATTTATAACTGCATTAATGGTATTAACTATGTAACTTAGTGCAAGTGTCTTTGGGTATGCAAATGATATGGAGGTTGCGTTATATAATGATGAAGTAAACAGGGAATTGTATAATGTTAAAACTGGTGAAACAACAAATGTAATGCTTAAAGACTGCGAGACGAGAGTAATAACCTATGGAGAATGTAATATCAAAGACGTAATAATCTCTGTGGAAGGTATGTTTTATTTACCTGATAACGATGGAGATGAGGCAGAAACACCAACAAGGGAGTTTGTCGACGGTGGAGATAGTGACTGAAGCGTAGGAATTGATATTTTTATGACAGTTTAACTGTAGAAGAACAGAAAAGAATCAAGATTACAGAAGTATCAGGATATTGGACGGTAAATGACAATAAGATTTCGCTTTATAGCATAATCAAAAAATTTGACCTGTAAATATTGAGGAGTTAGCGATATGAAAAAAATAATAAAATTTATTTCGTCGGAAATTATCCCAATGATTTTTGTCGTAATATCTGTAAATTTTGAAAAGAGATTTGAATATACTGTGAATAATTTTATGGGATATGACTTTACGATGATGATATTCCAATACATATTTGTAATTTTATTTGGAGTGTCAATGGGCTTTATATTTATGAATAGGGGAAACTCAAAAAGAGAATGTATCATTACAGGGGCGGCGCATATCATAGTTGCGGCTGTGCTGGCTATTTATATCATTTTGGCATTTTTTATGGAAAAGCCAATGGCTCTGCAGTTCTATTACATTGAATATATGCTTAACTACGGTTCTGTTTATATAGGTGTAAATATATTTAACGGCATAAGAAATATTGTTTTATCAAGACATGATAACAAAGAAAAACAGATTGAAAACAATCTGCAGGATAAAAATAAAGATGAACAGCCTGTGGCAGCTGAATAAACCCAAAAATCTGCAGTTGTATAAGCTGAATAGAAGTAATCAGATGCGAAATCTTAGGTGTTTAAACATGAATGAAGAGGTACATAGGACTTGGAATATATACTCTCAGCCAAGGTACAGGCAACGAGGCATTGCTAGAAGAGCAGTAAAATACAAAACAGCATCTGGTTTAGACAGTGTGCTGTTTTTAGTTATATTTTTATGGGAAGTAAATTTATGACAAAGATTACAGCTTTGCTAAAATATCGTTACAATTTAATGTCAAATATTGAAAAAATTATATTATTGCGTCACAATTTAACTATATGGACAATGAGATCAACTTGATAAATCAGAACAGAAAATTTAGGCACCGATTTATTTAACTCCAGGAAAAAGCATAAATAAATAGTTCAAAATATTAAGCAATAGGGGGACAGGTATGAAAAAACTTAAAACAGCAGCAATCTGCGCAGCCATTACTCTTATGATACCATTTAATGTCTATGCGGATATTAAAACGGACGATAGTCGAGAAAATCAGAAAACTGCATACGGTGTTATAATTGAGCCAGAGGAAAGTCAGATACTGTATAACGATAAAATTATTGAGAGCGATGTTTTCACCTATAATGGGACTAAGTATGTTTCCGTTAGAAGTATCGTTAATTTAATAGGAAAAGATATAAGTTATGACAGTGCTAATGGAAATATCAATATAATTGACAGAGAGAACACGGAAAACACTGATTCTTTTAAAACTGATATAACCGATAATAACGCTAAGTTTGCTGACAACAAAGTTTATTATAACGGAGTACACCTTGAAAATGTATCAAACGAATACAGCAGAGAAGCTGAAAAAAACAGAAAAATAGATACAACAATTTTTAATGTTGGAGGATATAGCTATATTTCTTTAAAATATTTAACGGAAAGCCTGGGCCTTACCAGAGAATATGATGATAATAAAATAATCATAAGTGAGCCTACAGACAGACTTAGATATATCCCTGGGGCTAAAGCTGGATATAAAGAGTATTGCAAAGAATATACAGGGGATGAAATTGATGCTGACATTATAAAGGAAGCTGTTCAAAGACAGTGGAGCCATTACAGTGAGCCTGCTGTTATCGAGCAAAAATATACAGTAATTTATTATGAAGGAAAGCCAGCGGTGCAGGTGGACACTTCAATATTGAATTATGACTCTTATCTTATTTCAAATGTATATGAGATTTGCGGATGAATAAGTGGGGTGCATACATAAATGTTATCTAAAAGCA
>JAHZAW010000013.1:49503-62863 GCA_019423725.1 Clostridiales bacterium | reverse complement strand
AGAGCATCTGCCTTACAAGCAGAGGGTCACAGGTTCGAGCCCTGTAACTCCCACTTTTTTTGCCCGTTTTAGGGCTTTTTTTATTTCTATATAACTTACATTAATTTCATTTGATTTTTAATATGGATTATGATATTTTATAGCTGATATATCTTGACTGATATGTAATTTTTGGTCACAGGTGGTGATGATATGGCGGTACCCTTCAGCAAAACTAAAAGGGATGAGATATCTGAAAAACTAAAGGAAGGCGCAAGGATGTATGCGGCTGAAAATGGAATGAAGAAGACGTCAGTGGACAGTCTGGTTACCTATGCAGGCATATCCAAGGGAGCCTTTTATAATTTTTATAAGTCCAAGGATGAACTTTTTCTGGAAGTGGTGGAGGACTGGCATACAGATATATATGGAGCGGCTCTGGATTGTCTGCTGGAAAAAGATGAGCTTTCTCCAAAGCAGAAAGCAGCAAAGGCCATGTTTAATGCCTGCAGGATGCTGAGTGATGGGTCTATAATGAAATTTATGGAGAATGATCTAAATATGCTCCTAAATAATATTGATGGTACAGAATTAATGGAAAGATACCATGGTGATGATATTCATATAAAGGAAGTTATAAAATATTCAGGGATAAAACTTCTTGTGACAGATGATGAAGCTGTTAGCATAATTAAAAATTTAGCCTACAGTGTTTTAAATGCCGATATGAAGGGCTACTGGCACGCACAGAAGATAATAATCAATAGTGTGTGTGATTATATAGTAAAATAAAATGACCTTAACAGGAGCAAATAGATTGATGATGGGTGTGATAGATATTCATCGGCCTGTGCTCATTCTGTAAGGTCATTTATATTAAGAGAGATCATGCGCTTTTTTCTGATGGAGGTATGACCGTTGCCATACCATCAACGACTATTTCGTTATTTGCATTTTTGCAGACTGTACGTATTTTAGCTATATCAAATCTGCTTTTTTCTTCGATTTCACTTACCTCAACTTCTACAGTTACAGTATCTCCGATTTTGACCGGCTTTAAAAATCTGAGATCCTGGCTGAGATATGTTGTACCGGGTCCGGGAAGATACATCCCAATAACTCCTGAAATAATGCCCGCACTTATCATTCCATGGGCGATGCGTTCACCAAACATTGTTTTTTTGGCATATTCATCATCAAGATGGAGAGGATTCTCGTCGCCTGTAACTTCTGCGAACATAAAGACGTCATTATTTGATATTGTCTTTTTTAATGTGAATGTGTCACCAACGGATAAAGCCTTTGCCATAGTAATTCCTCCTTAAATTGATTATCTTGCCGGCAGGATGAATTAGCTTTTCTATGGTTTAAGTATATGTTAAAGGAAAGAATATGTAAAACATATAAATTTCATCATCCATATGAAAAAAAGGAATAGCTGAAAATAAACTAAAAGGAGCTTTATTAATAAAGCTCCTTTTGTATTATCTTATTATCATAATATCATTTTGACGCCGCAGTTTCTCTTTTTGAAAGTTCAATGAATGAGCTTATCAACTTTGAGATATATTTATCTTTTTTAAGAATTATGGCAATATCCCAGGAAAAATGCGGCTCTGTGAGACTTATGAGTTTTACCTGGTCAGAATTATATTTTTTAAGTATGGGGCGGGGGAGAATGGATATACCCTGATTGAGTGCCACCATTTCGGCAATAAAGTCCCATTGTGAACTCTCGCAGACTATATCAGGCTCAAAGCCCGCAATATTACAGAGAGCCTTTATCTGGTCGTACAGCATAAATGTACTGTTAAGGGTTATGAAACGCTCATTTTGAAGCATTTTGAAGCTCACTTCATCATATTTTGCCAGAGGATGATTTATATTGACAAGCAGGACGTTTTCAGCGGTTACAATTGGTATCTCGTTAAAATCGTCGCTGGATACGGGAAGTATAACTACACCAATATCAACTTCACCATCATGGACCCATTTTTTTATTGTATTTGCTCCTTCCTCAATGATCTTAAGTTCCACATCCGGGTACATATTTCTGAATTTATATATTATAGATGTGAAATATGCAGTGCCGATAACAGGCGGTATGCCTACGGTCATATGTCCTTTTTCAGTGCCGATGCTTCCGTATAGATCTTCGAGTTCAGAATTTATATTTTTTATGGCTATTAATCCTTTTTGATAAAGTATCTCTCCTTCGGGAGTAAGTTTAAAGTGGTTTACTGTTCTGTCTATGAGCTGGACACCCAGTTCCGTTTCCATCATTTTTACGGTCTTGCTGAGGGCAGACTGGCTTATATACAGATTAGCGGCCGCCTTTGTAAAATTCTCCATTTTGGCGATTTCCAGGAAATATGTAAGCTGTTTTATTGTCATAGTCCTGACCTCCATAAAATAGCAGATGATAAGTAAAAATATAAAGATAATAAATAAAAACGGGTGATGAAAACTATCACCACCCGTGAATGTCCGATTTATAAAAACATAATAACAATCATAATAACAGTGCTGCTGCGATATTGAAGTATATGAGAAGGGATACCGCGTCAACAACAGTGGTGATCAGGGGACCAGCCATTATGGCGGGGTCAAAACCAACCCTTTTGGCAAGTATGGGGAGGGTGCATCCGATCGCCTTGGCCACCATAACTACTACAGCCATGGTAAGTGATACGGCAATGTTTACGGCAACGCTCACACCGTCAAATATGAACAGTCGTGCAAAGTTTACAGCGCCAAGGGCAGCTCCGCACAATATGCCGACACGAACTTCCTTCCATATTACCTTAAATATATCCTTCATTTCTATCTCACCCAGGGCCATACCACGAATAATAAGGGTAGAAGCCTGTGAGCCGGAGTTTCCGCCGGTACCGGTCAATATAGTCATGTAAGCCGAAAGAGCCAGCACAGAGGTAAGTACGTACTGATAACGGCTTATTATGGCTGCCGATATGGTACCTGATATCATAAGGACCATAAGCCAGGGAAGACGGTTTTTTGTAAGGGTGAAGACGCTTGTTTTAAGGTACTCGTCCTCTGAAGGAAGGAGGGCTGCCATTTTTTCAAAGTCTTCGGTATTTTCCTGATCGATGACGTCCATGATATCGTCGACGGTGATGATGCCCACAAGACGTCCTTCGTTATCCACAACGGGCAGACTTATGAAGTTGTAATTTTTGAATATCTCAGCAACTTCTTCCTGGTCATCCAGGGTCTTTACAGATATTACCCTGTCTTCCATAAGATCCTTGACTATCTCATCGTCCTTGGCCAGTATAAGGGTCCTGAGGGGGAGTATACCCATAAGTATCCTCTTGCTGTTTACCACATAACAGTTATATATGGTCTCCTTATTTACGCCGGTGGCTCTGAGCTGTTCCATGGCACGTTTTGCTGTCATGTCCTCATGAAACTGGACAAATTCAATGGTCATTATGCTGCCGGCTGAGTTGTCCGGATAATTAAGAAATTGATTGATAAGTTTTCTCTTGGATTCGTCGGCATTCCTTAATACCTTTGTAACAAGGTTTGCGGGAAGTTCCGAGAGAAAGTCAACGGTATCATCGATGAACATTTCGTCCACGATGTTCCTTATTTCATTGTCGCTTATGGACTTTATTATGTGTTCCTGAAGATCGGAATCCATATAGCTGAATGCTTCCGCTGCGTTGTCCTTTGTAAGGAGACGGAAAACAATGAGTTTTTTCTCATCGGGCAGAAGTTCAAAAAATTCCGCCGCGTCATAGGAATTGAGTTCATTTATTTCTGCTTTGAGTTCTTTTATTTTGCCTTCATTAAGAAGCTCAAGAAGTTTTTCGTATAAAGCTTCCATATCATCCAATTTAAGCCACCCCTTCTTTGATGCAATAAAAAGCCATCACGATTTATGGCCGCACAAAGAAAAAGCATATAAAAGAACTACCGAATAAGGCCGTTTATAAACGGTTCGGCAGAATTTTTATGGGCTTTTGGCAGCCTATAAATGTGATATTGTACAACGGAACGTCGTCCGGCAGACTGACATTATCCATAATAATCACACCTTTACCCCTTATTTTTTACTGTTCACAAGAAAAAATGCCAATTAACCTATTATTAGTATATGCATTTTAAAAGTTATCGTCAAATAAAATCAAAGTTATCAGCTGATAAAATCAAAGAAAAATAAAAAGGCGGATTTAACTCCGCCTTAAAGAAATCAAATTTTAAATACATCGACCTTGTCTGTCTTTTCCCAGGGAAGGTCAAGATCTTTTCTGCCGAAATGTCCATATGCGGCAGTCTGTTTGTAGATAGGTCTTCTTAAATCAAAGTTCTTGATGATGGCTGCGGGTCTGAGATCAAAGTTATCCTGAACGATTTTTGTGATCTCCTCATCGGAAATCTTACCTGTTCCAAATGTGTTGATAAGGATAGATACAGGTTTAGCCACACCAATTGCATATGCAAGCTGTACCTGGCATTTTTTAGCGATACCGCTGGCAACTATGTTTTTAGCTACATAACGTGCAGCATAGCATGCTGAACGGTCAACCTTTGTGGGGTCCTTTCCTGAGAAAGCTCCGCCGCCGTGGCAGGCATATCCGCCGTATGTGTCGACGATGATCTTTCTTCCTGTAAGTCCGCTGTCGCCCTGAGGACCGCCGATGACGAAACGGCCGGTGGGGTTGATGTAGTATTTTGTGCTGTCGCTGAGAAGTTCAGCGGGGATAACAGCCTTAACGACGTTTTCAATAACGTCTTTTCTTATCTGCTCCTGGCTTACTTCAGGATCATGCTGAGTAGAAATAACTACTGTGTCCACTGCAACGGGTTTGTCATCCTCATATATTACAGTTACCTGTGATTTTCCGTCAGGTCTGAGGTAGCTGAGAGTTCCGTTTTTGCGGACTTCCGTAAGTCTGCGTGTAAGAGCATGGGCAAGATGTATAGGCATGGGCATATAATCATCTGTCTCATCGCAGGCAAAACCAAACATCATTCCCTGGTCTCCGGCACCTGTGTCAAATTCGCTGGTGTCTTCGCCTGTTTTGTTTTCAAGGGCTTTGTCAACACCAAGGGCGATGTCAGGTGACTGGCCATGGATAGATGTGATAACTGAGCATGTATCACAGTCAAAACCGTATTTTGCTCTGTCGTAGCCGATCTCTCTTACGGTATCTCTTACGATCTTTTCGATATCAACGTATGCTTTTGTAGTGATCTCACCCATTACAAAAACTACGCCTGTGGTTGTCGCTGTTTCGCAGGCAACCCTTGACATGGGGTCCTTTTCCAGAAGTGCGTCCAGGATTGCGTCAGATATCTGGTCGCACATTTTATCGGGATGTCCTTCTGTTACGGACTCGGATGTGAATAAACTTCTTGACATTTTAACCTTCCTTTCGTTTTGAGAGGGAAAAAGAAAAAGCCCCGCAGGGCTTTAATTCTATAAAACTTATCTTCCGCAATAAATGCGGGGGAATTGGCACCGTGCATAAGCCGGTTGCCGGGTTTCACAGGGCCCTGTCCCTCTACCACTCTTGATAAGATGTTTTTGTATTTGCAATGTATTATATAATATAAAAATTATTTTGTCATTACCCAAATAGCACGAAGTGTGATGTACATTTTCCGGGATTTGTCGTAAACACGCCTAAAAACCGGAGATCATACATGCGCTTTGTTCTTCAATTTGAATATAAGGCCTATTATCATTATGACTGCGTATACCACAAGATAGCAGAGAACCGTCTTTACCCCATGGGAGAGGAAGGCAGCGTATACCATAAAGAGACTTCCTATTATTGAAAGAACAGGAGCAATGATGCGGTTAAAGAACCCAAAGCTCTTTTCTCTAATGGCTATCATAAGGAAAATAGGTATATACATAGCATAGAGAGTAACTATAGGCAGTTCTGATGAGTCAAAGCTGAAAATACCAAACCAGTGTGTTTCAGCAAGGTTTGCGCCATAGTAGTAAAACAGCCAGGCATAGCATATAAAAAGTCCGACAACAGCGGAGTTTGTAGGCATTTTTGTCTTACTGTCCACGGAGCCGAATATTTCGGGAGCGGGACCTTCATTCCTGACAGCAAGGGAATATATTCCCCTTACGCTTGCCAGCATAAAACCATTGAGGGTGCCAAGGCAGGATATTATGACAAATACCATAAGGATGGTGCTGCCGTATACTCCAAAAATATTTGAAAATGCCGTTTTTACACCGGACTCGCCTCCAGCGATCATTGTAAGGTTGTCCGCTGCACCGGCAAGACCCACATAGTAAAGAATATAAATGAGGGCGATTAATATTGTGCCTCCAACCAGAGCTATGGGCAGATTCCTTTTGGCGTTTTTAAGCTCTGAGTTTATTGAAGTAGCTATTATCCAGCCTTCATAGGCAAAGGCAGCAGCTACAACAGCTGTGAGCAGGGGGCTTGCTACGGGAACATAATCGGGTTTGACGGCTGTTATCTGCTCTACGGTGGGCACAACTGTGAAGTTGGCTATGGTAGTTCCGTTTTTTATGCCGATGGCTGTTCCTATTATACCCATAAGGAAAAGGGGGATAAGTTTGATGACGGTAGTCGTTACCTGGACCTTTCCCGCAAGACGGGGTGAGAGAGCGTTTATGGCATAGCTCGCACACAGGAACAATCCGGCTATCATCATACAGGTGCCGCCGGCTACATCAGTCACACCAAGAAGCACACAGGTATATCTTGCGGCTATCCATGAGAGGACTGACGCGAGGGCAGGTGAGTATACCACCGATATGAACCAGCCTGTATAATAGGCATAGCCCTTTCCGACCACGGTCTCGGCATAGTCCACGATACCGTTGACCTTTTCGTATTTTGATGCCATTAGCGAAAATGTGTAGGCACATACAAGCATAATAAGGGCTCCCACTATC
This sequence comes from Clostridiales bacterium, assembly GCA_019423725.1. Classification (GTDB taxonomy): domain Bacteria; phylum Bacillota; class Clostridia; order Lachnospirales; family Anaerotignaceae; genus Metalachnospira. The sequence goes on along the minus strand of JAHZAW010000013.1, from coordinate 55,965 downwards.
CAGGCAAGTATTGCTGTGGGAAGGTCTCCGCCGGTGGCTGTAAGTATTTTTTCGGCTTTGAAAAATACTCCGCTGCCGATAACGATACCAACGACCATACATATGGCGGTCACCAGTCCGTAACGCTTTTCAAGTTGATTGTTTTCCATGAATATTCTCCTTTATCTTAAATATAACGCTTTTATATTATTTGCGGTAAGTCAAACATATATTAACGTAGAAACTAAATTATTATAAATTATCGGCGGTCCAAGGTCAACAGAACCAAGCCATAATTTAACATATTATTGCAAAAAAATATATTGAATGAAAAAAAAGACAGTCCATATTATGCGGATAAATGTAAATATATGGTATGCTTATGATTTATGCCTCTTTCCTTGACGGCAAAATATGTATCTGATATAATCAACTGAAAATCGCAGTAAACAGTATATCCGGGCCGGAAGGCTCGTTTTTTCTGATATTTTGAATTTAATCGAAGGGAAGGTTTTCTCATGAATCTGATCGAATTATTCATACTGGCGGTGGGGCTTTCCATGGATGCCTTTGCCGTATCCATATGTAAAGGACTTTCCATGGAAAAGACCAGGGTAAGGGATTCAGTAACAGCGGGAGTATACTTTGGAGGCTTCCAGGCACTTATGCCATTTATCGGATATATGCTGGGCATAAGATTTCAGTCCCTAATACAGAGCATAGACCATTGGATAGCATTTGTACTTCTTTGCGTCATAGGTGTAAATATGATAAGGGAAGCGGGAGAGGCCGAGGAGTGTTCAGCCTCCATGGGACCTAGGACCATGCTGCCCCTGGCGGTGGCCACAAGTATAGATGCTCTGGCGGTTGGCGTCACATTTGCCTTCCTCAGTGTAAAAATAATACCGGCCATAACCCTCATTGGAATAACGACCTTTGTTTTCTCTGCCGCGGGAGTAAAAATAGGAAGCGTGTTCGGAGCTAAATATAAGGCTGGAGCTGAAATAGCAGGAGGAGCAGTGCTCATAATAATCGGAACAAAAATCCTTCTTCAGCATCTTGGGATACTGCCTTGATACATAAGATCCACATGATCCATATAAGTAAAATATAAACTCGGAGAGCTCTTTGATTTAAAGAGCTCTTTTTTATTGACATGAGAAAAACGGTGTTATATACTCATTTTGTCTCAAATGATACAAAATGAGGTGCCAAAATGAAAACAATAGAAAGCGGGACCAGGAAAAAATATATCCCAATAATAAAAAGAAATTTTCTTTTTAAGGGAGTGGAAGACTTTCCTGAGGATAAGATATTGAACGATATAAGGGCAGAGTGGATATCCTTTGAAAGGGACGAGACCATATATGACTATGACAGTTATAAAAACAGCCTCGGCATAATCCTTAAGGGAAGGGTGTCGGTAAAAAAGGACAGGAACAGAAGGGTGCTTTTTAATACCCTTAAAGCCGGAGAGGTATTCGGCGGGGCAGTGCTTTTCAGGGAAGGTCCATTTATTGCTGGCATAACGGCCCAGAATAAAAGCGATATCCTTTTCATACCATCGGATATGATGGAGGAACTTATGGAAGTCTCTAAGGAGATAAACATGAACTATATACGGTATCTTACGGATTCGCTGGCGTTTTTAAATGAGAGGCTGGATATATTTTCAGCCGGAGGAGCCGAAGAAAGGACTTGGCAGTATCTGATGACCAGGAAAAAAATGACCGAAGATGGCATTTATATGGTAGATGATATGAGCATGACCTGTCTGGCGGAATACCTTCTTGTGGGACGGGCGACTTTATACCGGATATTGGACAGCTTTGAGGAAAAGGGCATCATCAGAAGAGACGGAAGAAAAATTTATTTGATAAAAGGAGAATCGTTATGAAAAGATTATTTTCTTGTGTTACTGCGGCGGTAATAGCATTATCCATGCTGGCAGGCTGCTCATCAGCCAGCAAAACAGCAATAAATGTAGGAGTTATAAAGGGACCCACTGGCATAGGAGCTGTGGAGCTCATGGAAGAAAGCGCAAACGGAAAGACAGAGGGCAATTACAATATCAGCGTTGCCGCATCAGCTGATGAGGTAAACGGAAAGATCGCCAAGGGAGAGCTGGACATAGCTGCCGTACCTACCAATGTGGCACCTGTTCTTTATAATAAGGATAATGGGGCCTATTCCGTACTGGCTGTAAATACTTTAGGAGTACTTTATGTGCTTGAAAATGGAAACACAGTAAACAGCGTTAAGGACCTTTCCGGAAAGACCATATATATGGCAGGACAGGGATCAGTACCCGAATATGTTATGAACTATATACTCGAACAGAATGGAGTAACTGACGCGAATATAGTATATGTCAGTGAACATGCAGAGGCAGCGACGGCCCTTGTGGATGGCACTGCCGATATAGCTGTGCTTCCCGAGCCCAATGTAACGGCTGTAATGATGCAGGACCCTGACATAAGGATAGCCCTTGACATAACAAAGGAATGGAAGGCAGTCAGCGGAAACGATATGGCCATGGGATGTATAATCGTAAGAAATGATTTCCTTAAAAACAACAGGGAAGCAGTGGAAGAATTCCTTGATGAATACGAGGACAGCATCGAATATGTAAACGAGAACAAGTCACAGGCAGCACAGCTGGTGGAAAAATACGGTATCATGTCATCAGCAGAGGCTGCTGAGAAGGCGATACCCAACTGCAACATCGTTTATATAGACGGTGATGACATGAGAAAGATACTTTCAGATTTTTATGAAGTTCTTTACGAAGCTAATCCCAAATCCATAGGAGGAAGTCTGCCCGGAGCTGATTTTTATTATGAAGACTAAAAAGATTATCGTTTTTATATTTTGGATAATCGTCTGGCAGGCGGCCTATATGGTCATAGGAAAGGATATACTTTTCGCCTCGCCGCTGGATACACTTAAGGCTCTGGCACGTCTTGCAGCCACAGTGGAGTTTTATAAAATAATAGGCTTTTCCTTTTTAAGGACAGCCGCTGGATTTTTTGCCGGTGCCGCCGCAGGTCTCATACTGGGCGGCATATCGGCCCTTAATAATGGTGTCAGAATGGTTGTAAAACCTTTGGTGGACATAGTAAGGGCGGCCCCTGTGGCATCGTTTATAATATTGGCCCTCATTTGGATAAAGACTGGGTTCATACCTGTTTTTATATCCTTCCTTACGGTGGTGCCCATAATCTGGAGCAGTGTGCTCACAGGGGTGGAAGCCGTGGACAAAAAACTGCTGGAAATGGCACAGGTATTTGAATATCCACTGTCCATTAAAATAAGGAAGATATACATACCATCCATAAGGCCCTATATAAAGGCAGCGGCCGTGACCGGAGCCGGATTTGCCTTCAAAAGCGGCGTTGCGGCTGAGGTATTGGCCTCTCCTGTCCTTTCCATAGGAAGGAAGCTGCAGGAATCGAGGATATATTTTGAGACAGCTGAGCTTTTTGCCTGGACAGCTGTTGTGATAATACTCAGTATGATATTTGAAAAACTGCTGGTAAAGGCGGTGGGCAACAAAAATGTTTGAGATGCGGGACATAGTTAAAAGCTATGGCGATAAAAAAGTATTGAACGGCATAAGCCTGAGGGCCGAAAGGGGAAAGCCGGTATGTCTTTTTGGTCCCAGCGGATGCGGAAAGACCACACTTATGAACATAGCCGCTGGACTTTTAAAACCCGATGGGGGAAGCATATCTGAAAGAGGGAGGATATCCTATGTATTCCAGGAGGACAGGCTCCTTCCCCAGTCAACGGCAGGGGAAAACATAATGCTTTCTTCAAGGGATCAGAGAGCAGCTGATGATATGATAGAGGCGGCGGGCCTTAGGGATTGTCTGGAACTTTACCCCGGCAGTATGAGCGGAGGCATGAAAAGAAGGACAGCCATTGCCAGGGCGGCAGCCTTTAACGGAGATATATTTTTATTGGATGAGCCCTTCAGCGGTATTGATGAGGAAAGAAAAAAACTTATATGCCAGTGCTTAAAAAAGTTGACTAAAGATAAAATCTGTATTATGGTATCCCATGATAAAGAGGACGCAGAGCTTATGGATGCGGAAATAATAGAAATATTTAGATGATTATTGATAATAATTATTGACTAATATTAATTATTTGATAAAATATAACTGGGTGATATTATGAACAGAAAACAGATCGCGGTTTACGAAAAAAGAGGATATGAAAACGCGTCTTTTGCTACGGGCTACAGCAGGGAAAAGGCTGACGCCTGTATCAGAAGGATATATGAGACATATAGGAAAAAACTGCTGGAAGATGGATATTACGGATATGGCGAGAACAGAAAGGTACCCGCTACCATTGAAGAGGACGAAAAAATAAATTATATCGATCTTATAAAAGATGTTGATTTCAGTGATAAGAGGAGCCCGTTTTTTAAGGACCTCAATAAGGATGAACTCAACTTTATGGAAAAATACGTTATCTATGGAAAGCACCTTCTCCAGGAAGGAAAAATAAACGAAAGATGTGTATATACAAAGGAAACTGACGCATACAGGGACCTTTGCAGGAACATCGTCGGACAGCAGGAGATGAAGGAGACCCTCTGCAAGCTGGGAGCCGTATTCTCATACAGCCAGAAAAGAAGGCTCTATGATCTCAATACTGCCGAGATACATAAGGTGTTTGCCTTTATCGGACCTCCGGGAACAGCAAAGACCACAGCTGCCAGATATTTTGCAAGGATGATGAGCGAGGAAGGCGTACTGAGCGGACACAGGATAGCCTATGTCACAGGTACACAGCTCAAGGCAAAATATGTTGGACAGACAGCCGCAAAAGTGCATGACATTTTTATGGATAATGATATAATAATAATTGATGAGGCATATTCCCTTGTCAATTATAATGAAACATCAAGGACTGACAGCTTTTCACAGGAAGCTCTGGCCCAGCTTTGTATAGAGGTAGAGGACCACAGCCATGACAAACTCATCATATTTGCCGGATATGGCGGAGATATCGATGATAAGCATAATAAGATGAAAAAGTTTCTTGATGAGAACCCCGGAATAAGCAGCCGTATCACATTTACGGTCAATTTCTCATCCTATAATGAGTATGAGATGCTGGATATATTCGAGCTTCTGGCCAGAAACGCCAACTATAGGCTGGAAGACGGCTGGAGAGACATACTTGTGGAATTTTTCAGGGAAAGGATACATGCGCCTAACTTCGGAAACGGACGTGAGGCAAGAAGACTCCTTGAACATTCCATGTCCATTGCTGCCCAGAAGTATATCGAATGGGAAAGGACCCTTCCGGAGTTTGCCAGTGAGGGAGAACGTGAGAAGGAAGAGGTGGACAGACTTACTATGCTCACCTGCGATGATCTTAAGCTGGCCGTTAAGGAGTTCCTCTACGCCGAGAGCGTCATAAGGGGAAGAGAAAACTAAAACAGATCAAAAGGAGGATACTTTATGAATGCTTTTACCTATTATATGCCGGCAAAGGTGTTTTTCGGCAGAAACTGTATCATGGACAACAAAGATGTTTTTACCACCCTCGGTAAAAAGGCTCTTATATTCACGGGAAGACATTCAGCCAAAATAAATGGTTCACTTAAAGACGTGACAGATGCCCTTACGGCCGTTGGTGCAGGATATGTTGTTTTTGACGAGGTTGAAGAAAATCCTTCTCTTGAGACCATAGAAAAGGCTGCGGCAAAGGGCAGAGAAGAGGGAGCTGATTTTGTTATCGGAATCGGCGGCGGCTCACCCATGGACGCAGCAAAGGGAGCATCCTATCTCATAGCCAACAAAGATATGACAGCAGAGATGCTCATGCAGGAAGGAAGCTACAACCATGCGCCCGTTGTTGAGGTAGCCACAACAGCAGGAACAGGAAGCGAGACAACACAGTATGCTGTATTTACCCTCCATAAACAGGGAACAAAAAACGGCGCCGTACAGAAAGCCTTTGCTGACGTAGCATTCCTTGACGCCAAGTATACAGAGAGCCTTTCAGATAAGGTAACGGTAAACACAGCCGTTGATGCCCTTACCCATCTCATTGAGGGATATACTTCAAAGAAAGCCAACTTCCTCAGTGATAAAATGGCTGAGAGCGGAATGCAGATATTTGCGGAGTGCATACCTGCCATAAAAGAGCTCAATTTCACACCGGAGATAAGGGAGAAACTTCTCCTTATGTCTACCATGGCCGGAATAGTAATTGCCCAGGCTGGAACATCACTTCCCCATGCCTGCGGATATATGCCCACCTATGAAAAGGGCATACCCCACGGAAGGGCAAACGCCATATTCACGAGGGCTTATCTGGAGCTTTTCCCTGACCAGACAAAGACAGAGAATATCGTAAGGATACTTGGATTTGACAGCCTTGAGAGCTTTGATAAATTCCTTAAATCCATCCTTGACCCCAAGGAGGAGTTCACAGAGGCAGATGTGGAAAGATATACGG
>JAHZAW010000013.1:41892-49351 GCA_019423725.1 Clostridiales bacterium | reverse complement strand
GATATAAAATATTAAGCGTTATCGTAACGATAAAAGGAGAAAGCAGAAATGCTTTCTCCTTTTTGTTTGCTGGCGGAACTATAGATATTACGTTCTTAATTTTTTTGTAATATTATTTAAATTGAACTTATATGCAATATATGGTATCCTTGTATTGTATGATAACCTAGCGGCAATATTAATTTTTGTCGGGGGATCATTAATAGTGCCAAGGTTGATACAAGTAAAAATTTATTTAAAAAGGGGAGGTGAAATTAATGATAAAGAAGATTTTCAGAGATGTCATCAGTCTTGTTGTTATGGCGATTGCGGTAGGTCTTTTATATGCACTTTATAATAATAACCTGTGGGGGATACAGCAGTATGTGGCAGATTATGCTGTTATCCTTTTTGGTATTTTCATCGGAATCATTTATTTTATATTATTCTCTGACGTTGCCGCTGATGCGATAATGAGACAGCTGGGTGTGGCAGAGGGAAAACTTGTCAAGATGGATATAAAGGAACTCATAACGGGAGTTGCGGGCGTTGTTATAGGTCTTATAATAGCTAACCTTATCGGTGTGGCTTTAAACGGATACGGAATAGTAGGAACGGGCATAACCGTAATACTCAATATTACCCTTGGCTTCCTTGGATACCGTGTTGCTACCAGAAAGAGGGACGAGCTTGATATCCCCATGTTCAGATCCAGCCAGACAAAGTCTTCTGCGGGAAGGCCCAAAATACTTGATACCAGTGTTATAATCGACGGAAGGATACTTGATCTTCTTCATACGGGATTTATCGAAGGAAAAATCGTTATCCCTACCTTTGTTCTTGATGAGCTCAGGCATATAGCGGACTCTTCCGACGGCCTTAAAAGAAACCGTGGGAGAAGAGGACTGGATATACTCAATGAGATACAGAAACAGCTGGATGTTCCGGTGGTAATAAAGGAATTCAACACCAAAGAAAAACTTGAGGTCGACTCAAAACTCCTTAAAATGGCTGAAAAGATGGATGCCTATGTTGTCACAAACGACTATAATCTCAATAAGGTAGCTGAGGTAAGGGGAGTAAAGGTGCTCAATATAAATGAGCTGGCCAATGCCGTTAAACCCATGCTCCTTCCCGGTGAGGAAATGACAGTAACCATCATAAAGGCCGGCAAGGAAAATGGACAGGGCATCGCTTATCTCAACGATGGAACCATGATAGTCGTTGAAGGCGGCTCTAAGCGCATAGGAGACACCCTTGAGGTAGTTGTGACCAGTGTGCTTCAGACATCGGCAGGTAGAATGATATTTACTAAGATAAAAGGCGAGTAAACGACATGAATAGAGAAAATTTGTTTTGTTCTGCGGTAATCGTAGCTGCGGGAAGCGGCAGAAGGATGGGCGCTGACAGACCTAAACAGTTTCTCGAGTTGTGCGGAAAAACGATAATCGAACGAACAGCCGCTGTTTTCAGCGGCTGTAAGTCCATTAATGAAATAATTATCGTTTCATCGGAGAGCGGGCTTGAGGAATGTAGAAGGCTTTTAGCGGGTCTTGAAGGAGATAAAATAATAAAATATGTCCTTGGTGGAAAGGAAAGATATGAATCGGTGTATAACGGCTTAAATGCGCTGGATGACAGAAGCTCCATAGTCCTTATACACGATGGTGTCAGACCCTTTGTGACGGAGGATATGATAGAGGCCTCCATAGATGATGCCATGGCCTATGGCGCCTGCGCTGCGGGGGTGAAGTCAAAGGACACAGTAAAAATATGTGATGAGAATGGCTTTGTGAAATATACCCCTGACAGGGAGTGTGTTTATAATATCCAGACGCCCCAGACCTTTAAAAGGGATATCATAGAGAAGGCCTATGAAAGGGCTGAAAAAAGCGGCATATTTGGTACCGATGACGCCTCACTGGTGGAAAACGCGGGAATATCCGTGAAAATAACCATGGGAAGCTATGACAATATAAAAATAACCACACCTGATGATCTCATTGTCGGGGAAAAGATACTGAATGGAGGCGGCTCACATAAAAACAGTTGATATTTATACAGACGGAGCGTGCTCTGGAAATCCGGGAAATGGCGGATATGGGGCTGTGCTTTTATATAATGGCGCCAGGAAGGAGCTTTCGGCGGGATACAGGCTCACCACCAATAACCGTATGGAGGTGCTGGCTGTCATAAAGGCGCTGGAAACTTTAAAGGAGCCATGCAGAGTCAATCTTTATAGTGACTCAAAGTATGTGGTGGATGCCATAAGCAAGGGCTGGGTCAGAAAGTGGAAGGCCAACGGCTGGAAAAAGGCTGATAAGAGCAGGGCGCTCAATGTGGATCTGTGGGAGAGGCTTTTATCTCTTCTGGAAGTTCATGAAGTGAAATTTATATGGGTAAAAGGCCACGCAGATAACGCCGAAAATGAGAGATGTGATTTTTTGGCAAGAAGTGCGATAGAAAAGGGAAATTTAATGGAAGACAAAAATTATAGTGCAGATTGATTAAATGTGTCATATAATGTCTGTTAAAAACTGGAAAAATATCGGCAAAACAGCCAAATATTTATTGACACTGTTTCCAAAGTATGCTATTCTTCATATGTAACATTTTTATGGCCGCAAACCATAAATGGTCTGCGGTGTTTTATTTACTTTTAGTAGGAGGACTCAAAGAATGAAAAAAGGTACAGTAAAATGGTTCAATGCAGAAAAAGGTTTCGGTTTTATTTCCGTACCCGGCGAGGACGACGTATTTGTACATTTCTCAGCTATCCAGTCAGAGGGTTACAAAACTCTTGAAGAAGGACAGGAAGTTGAATTTGAAGTAGTACAGGGCGCAAAAGGACCTCAGGCTGCAAACGTAGTTAAGGCTTAATCTTAGTATTAGTATCCAAACTGTGAAAACAGGTTTTTTGAATATATATATTAACAGGTTATGCAAACACCCCTCAGGGTCATGAGGGGTGTTTTTTTGTGCAAAAAACACACTTATCCGGCGTTGAGAGCCTTAAGTTTGGCTAGATGATTATTGTAATGGGATTTTGATTATGATAAAATAAATCAGTTGGATGTTTTTAATAAATTGACATTTGAAGGAGCATCATAAATGAGAAAAGTAAGAGAAGACATTAGGAATATAGCAATAATAGCCCATGTAGACCATGGTAAGACTACACTTGTGGACGAGCTTCTTAAACAGAGCGGAACTTTCAGAACTAACCAGGTGGTACAGGAGAGAGTTATGGACTCTGGAGATATCGAGAGAGAAAGAGGAATCACCATCCTTTCCAAAAACACAGCCGTTCACTATGGAAATATAAAGATCAACATCATCGATACACCAGGCCATGCTGACTTTGGCGGCGAGGTAGAGCGTGTACTTAAGATGGTAAACGGAGTAGTACTTGTGGTAGACGCCTTTGAAGGCCCCATGCCCCAGACAAAATTTGTTCTTAAAAAAGCCCTTGAGCTGGATCTTCCCGTTGTAGTATGTGTAAACAAGGTCGACAGGTTCGAGGCAAGACCTGAAGAAGTTGTAGACGAAGTGCTTGAGCTTTTCATGGATCTTGACGCCAATGAAAAACAGCTGGATTCACCCTTCGTATTCGCTTCAGCAAGAAAGGGAACATCATCTCTTGATCCCATGCACCAGAATGACAGCATGAAGGATCTTTTTGAGACCATAATAAACCACATCCCAGCACCTGAAGGTGATGAGGACGAGCCTGTACAGGCACTTATATCTACCATAGATTACAGTGATTATGTGGGCAGGATAGGTATAGGCAAGATAGAAACGGGAACACTTCATGTAAACGATGATGTGGTCCTTCTCAATATCCATAATCCTGAATATAAACAGAAGGTAAAGATAAGCAAGCTTTATGAGTTTGACGGACTTCAGAAGGTGGAAGTAAAGGAAGCAAAATACGGCTCAATAGTTGCCATATCAGGTATAGCTGATATAAGCATCGGTGATACCATCTGTTCACCCCTTAAGCCTGAAGCCCTTCCCTTCGTAAAGATCGAAGATCCCACCATCAGCATCAACTTCAGTGTAAATGACGGACCCTTCGCAGGACAGGAAGGAAAATTCGTAACATCAAGACACTTAAGAGACAGACTTTACAGAGAGCTTAACACAGATGTCAGCCTCAGGGTAGAGGATACAGATACAACTGAAACATTCAAGGTAAGCGGAAGAGGCGAGCTCCATCTTTCAATACTTATCGAGACCATGAGAAGAGAAGGATATGAGTTCCTCGTATCAAAACCTGAAGTTCTTTTCAAAGAGATAGACGGCAAGAAATGCGAGCCAATGGAGCAGGTAATAATCGATGTTCCTGAAGAATTTGTGGGAAGCGTAATCGAAAAACTTGGAAGCCGTAAGGGTGAGATGACAAATATGACACCTTCAACAAATGGCGGATATACAAGAGTTGAATTTTCAATTCCTTCAAGGGGACTTATCGGATATAAGAATGAGCTCCTTACGGATACAAAGGGCAATGGTATAATGAATACGATTTTTGACGGATACCAGCCCTATAAAGGAGATATCCCCACAAGGACAATGGGATCTCTTGTTGCCTTTGAAAGCGGAGAGGCTGTTGCCTATGGACTTTTCAATGCCCAGGACAGAGGAGATCTTTTCATCACACCTGGTACAAAGGTTTATACAGGTATGATCGTTGGAAGAAACTCAAGAGCTGATGACCTGGATGTAAACGTATGTAAGAAAAAACAGCTTACAAATATGCGTTCATCAAGTGCTGATGAAGCGCTTAAGCTCACACCTCCCATCGTTATGAGCCTTGAGCAGTCCCTTGAATTTATTTCAGAGGATGAATATGTGGAAGTAACTCCCTTAAGCATAAGGATGAGGAAAAAGGTCCTTGATCCCGGTCTTAGAAGAAAAATAAGGATACATGGCTAAATTTTCATTGCATATATGAAAAAAAGCGTGTATATTTAGAATGTACCAATAAATATCTGACGTGTCGGTCTTCCGGCGCGTCAGTGCTGTTTATAAGAATTTTTGTATTTAATGGAAAAGCTGGCTGAAAAGATGACAACAGCTTTGATAGAGAGGTTATTTTATGGCTGCTAAGGAAAAAAGAGGAGGCTCATTTGTAATGCAGGCCGCTATACTGGCCAGTGCGAGCCTTATTGTAAGGTTCATAGGATTTTTGTACAGGCTTCCCCTTACGGAACTCATAGGAGATACAGGAAACGGTATTTATAATGCAGGATACCAGATTTATACATTCCTGCTCATACTGTCCTCGGCGGGACTTCCCGCAGCCATATCCAGACTTGTTTCCACAAGGATAGCAAAAGGCGAATTTCAGAATGCCCACAGGGTATTCAGGGTAGCCCTTACCTTTGCTGTTACCCTTGGTTCCATAGGAATGGTAGTGCTGTATGTATTTGCAGAGCAGTTCGCCTCATGGGGAGGCATAGCCGACAGCGTGTATTCCATAAAGACCCTTGCGCCGACCCTGCTTATAGTCAGCATCATGTCAGTATACAGAGGATACCTTCAGGGACTTAATATAATGGTACCCACGGCTGTATCCCAGATAATAGAGCAGATATTTAACGCCATATTCAGCGTATATCTGGCCTGGATACTGGTAAAACAGAGCATACCCCTTGGAGCAGCCGGAGGAACGGCCGGAACCGGTGTGGGCGCTCTGGCAGGACTTGTAATAATAATCATATACTATCAGAAAGAAAAAAAGACCATATTCAAAAATATGAGATTTGAACAAAGCGGTATTGCTGCGGAGACCAACCGTGAAACGCTTAAAAACATCGTTTCAACGGCCCTGCCTATAATTGCAGGAACGGCCATATTCAGTATGTCTAACCTCATCGACGTGGCCATGGTAATGACCAACTTAAGAAAATCCGGAGCCTTTACAGAAGATGAGGCCCAAGCTCTTTATGGACAGCTTTCCGGAAAATATGTTACACTTACGACCATGCCCGTATCCATATCGTCGGCCATGGCAACGGCGGCTGTGCCTAACATTGCAACGGCTGTGACCGTAGGTGACAGAAAGGTAATAAAATATAAAATAAATCTTGCCCTTAAGATGGCCATGATAATAGCCATTCCGGCGGCTGTGGGCATAGGAATATTGGGTGATAACATACTCCTTATGCTCTTCCCCTCATATCCCGAAGGCGGAATGCTGCTTAAGGCCGGAGCTGTATCCATTGCCTTCCTCTCCCTCTGCCAGATAGTGACAGGAGTTCTTCAGGGCATTGGAAAAATATATATACCGGTCATAGGCGCACTCATAGGAGCTGTGATAAAAATAATATTCAACAGCTTCCTTATCGAGATACCATCCATAAATGTAGTTGGAGCGGTAATATCCACAGACATATGCTATCTTGCGGCTGCGGCCTTTGATCTTATAATGCTCTCAAGGATAACAAGGATAAGGCCATACTATGGACAGATAATAATAAAACCTGCCATCTGTGCGGCTGCTATGGGTGTGAGCTGCATAGTATTCTATAAAATACTCAATCTGGTTTTTGGAAATACCATATCCACCCTTGGCACCATAATACTGGCCATGGGAGTATATCTTGTATGCATGCTCCTCATAAGGGGAATAACCGAAAAGGATTTTGACAGCATACCCAAGGGCAGAGCCATGGTAAGGCTGTTCAAAAAACTCAGACTTATCAGATAAGGCTGGAGATAAAAATGGACTGGCTAATATATATTTTGATACCTGCGGCACTGGTGATCGTATTTTATATCCTATATATGAATGGCTTAATGGTCATATCCGTAAAAAAGGCTCTGTTTTTCAGAGGTGACTCCCTGGGAGTGATGAAAAACAGCACCAGGGCAGAGTTTTCATCCTGCAGCGGATATATGAAAAGGATATTAAAATTCAAGGAGACCGGCGTATATGAATTCAGGTCACAGATGGAAATAGAAAGCGGCAGTGCAGCAATTGTGATAGTGGACGATAAGGGAATACCTGTTGTCACCGCTGACAACGAAAACACCAGCCAAAGGGCCCAAATAGAAAAGGGCAGAAAATATCATATAATAGTGAAATTAAAAAAAGCCAAAGGCAGGTATGCCTTCAGCTGGAACAGGATATAAAAACCTCCCGCATTTATGCGGGAGGTTTTCTATATGATCTTATAATCTCTTATCCTTCTCGTATACGGCGTCAAAGGCTTTGCAGAGGGCAGCTTCAAAACCATTGGCCTCAAGGGAGCATACGCCTTCGATGGTGGTGCCGCCGGGAGAGCAGACCTGGTCTATGAGCGCCCAGGGATGTTCGCCGCTTTCAAGCACCATTTTAGCACTGCCAAGAACTGTCTGGGCAGTGAGTTCAAGGGCCTGTTTTTTAGGCATACCAGCCTTTACAGCTGCCCTTGCCAAAGCGTCGATATACAGATAAGCAAAGGCGGGGGCAGCTCCGCCGATAACTCCA
>JAHZAW010000013.1:19548-41882 GCA_019423725.1 Clostridiales bacterium | reverse complement strand
CTCCATGGATACCGAACATATTCTCAGGCAGTTCAGTGATGGAACCGACAGTTGAGAAAAGGTTTTTAACTATTTCCTTCTGCTCGTCCGTAACTGATGAGTTGGGGCAGAAAGCACTGGTTGCGCAGCCTACCTTGGCATTTATGTTTGGCATTACCCTTACGATGGGCAGGCTTGAGGAAAGATGCTGCTCTAAAAACTCAACGGTTTTTCCAGCGGCTATGGAGATCACAAGGGGAGATTTTTTGAACAGGTCCTCCCTTATCTGATCCAGTACCGACGGAAGAACATTGGGTTTTACCGCCAGAACGACCACATCGGCATTATTTACTACCTCTGAGGCGCTGCCGCATTTATTTGCTCCACAAACATCTGAAAGGTTCTGGGCTGCCGCGGGATTAAGGTCATAAACATAAATATCTCTGCCTTCAAAGCTTCCTGTTCCAACGGTCATACCCTTTATAATAGCGCTGGCCATATTTCCTGCGCCTATAAATCCGTAGTTCATAAAATCACTCCTTTATATTTTTATTTATTATACAACAAAGATAAAAAATAGAGTATAAATTTATAAAAAATTTTATAAGACCATATTTTTATGTTAAACTGTAAAGGGAGATGATTAAATGGAACAGACAGGATCATATACAGACCTTCATACCCATTCCAAGGCATCAGACGGAACATTATCACCAATGGAGCTGGCTGAATACGCCAAAGCTTCTGGACTTGTCTCAGCGGCGCTTACGGACCATGATACGGTGGACGGCATAGATGAGTTCATGGAAGAGGGAAAGAGGATCGCTCTGGAGACCATACCGGGAATAGAACTGGCATCGGCCTATAAAAATACGGAGCTTCATATAGTCGGACTTTTCATTGACCATAAGAGCAGGGCCCTCACTGAGAGCATGGAATATATCGTTGGAGAAAGAAATGAGAGAAACGCAAAAATGATAAAGGCCCTTAAGGCCATAGGGCTGGATATTTCCCTGGATGAGCTGGAGGAAAACGCCGGAGGCCAGATAATAACCAGGGCTCATTATGCAAATGTTATGGTCAAAAAAGGATATGTAAAAACAAGGGAAGAGGCCTTTGAAAAATATATTTCATCGGGAAGGCCCGGATATGTGAAAAGGGAGACTTTGACACCTAAAAAATGCATAGAGGGCATAAGAGATTCAGGTGGCATACCTGTCCTTGCCCATGCCACCCTTTATGGCTTTGGATATCTTGAGATCCATAATCTTGTGGGAGAGCTCAAGGAATATGGGCTTATGGCCATGGAGACCATGTATTCCACATATACCCCAAAACAGACGGAAGAAATAAGAAAAATATGTGAGTATTACAAGCTCCTTAAGTCAGGGGGCAGTGATTTCCATGGGGATAATAAGCCTGATATAAAGATAGGCATAGGCAGGGGAAATCTGAAAATACCCCAGAGTTTTGCCGAAGATATGAAAAGACATCTTAAGTAATAAATCCGTCCATACTCCAATATAAATGTATTAGATAAATATTATCCAGTATGTTTATTCGGAGGGAATTTATGGCTGATAAAAACAATAAAACAAAGAAAAACAGTGTATCCAGTGGAGAAAAGGCAGCAAAGGGCGGAAAAACATCGAAAAATGGAGTTATAGCCTCTGCTTTTAAGGGGATAGGCATAGGCCTTGGGATAACGTGCATAATATTTGCGGTCTGTGCCCTCATACTTACATATACCGATGCGGATGAATCCTTTGTGGGCATAGTTTCCACCATAAGCACAGCTGTATCAGCGGCGGCGGCCGGATTTATCACTGCCAGGAGCCGTGGAAAGAGCGGACTGCTGACGGGTATACTGGCTGGAGCGGTCTATGGAGTTATACTCATGGCCATAAGCGCAGCGGCAGGGGGCGGCCCAATATCTATGGGAAACCTCACATGTCTCATAACAGCGGCAGCCGGAGGAGGAATCGGCGGCATCCTTGGGGTCAATACAAAAGGGTGAGATGGTATTTTTAAATTAATACTTTGCAAATGAAAGAAAATATGGTACAATTGAAAAAAATATGTATATATAATGGGAGGTCACATAAATGAAACACATCAAAACTTTAAATAACGCAATGCTCAAAGAGTCTATGGTTAAAGGCGGCTGCGGCGAGTGCCAGACATCTTGCCAGTCAGCATGCAAAACAAGCTGCACAGTAGCTAACCAGCCCTGCGAAAACAGATAATGAAAAAAAGAGAGTGCCGATAACATCGGCACTCTTGTATTGTACGGAAGAAAGGAAATAAATTATGCTTCATAAATTTTCGATGAACGGTATAAACGTTCTTATGGATATCTACAGCGGAGCTGTTCATGCCGTTGATGATGTAGCCTATGACATAGCTGACCTTTACCCGGAAGCAGGCCTTGATGAGCTCTGCGATAAATTTTCCGGAAAATATACCAGAGAACAGATAAAGGAAGCCTGTGATGAGCTTGAGGAGCTCAAGGAAGCGGGAATGCTCTATACTGAGGATGAATATGAGAAAGTCCTTGAACAGGTAAAGAACCGTGCTCCCGTTGTCAAGGCATTATGTCTGCATGTTGCCCATGACTGCAACCTCAAATGCAGATATTGTTTTGCTGAAGAGGGCGAATACCATGGAAAACGTTCACTTATGAGCGCCGAAGTGGGCAAAAAGGCCATCGACTTCATAATATCCAACAGCGGAAACAGAAGGAATCTTGAAGTGGATTTCTTTGGCGGAGAGCCCCTTATGAACTTTGATGTTGTCAAGGAGATAGTTGAATACGGAAGGGAGCAGGAGAAGCTCCACGGCAAAAACTTCAGATTCACAATCACAACCAACGGAATACTTCTCGATGATGAGAAGCAGGCTTATATCAACGAAAACATGCACAATGTAGTGCTGAGCCTTGACGGAAGAAAGGAAATCAACGACTATATGCGTCCCAGAGCAGGCGGACAGGGAAGCTACGATATAATCGTACCCAAGTTCCAGAAGCTGGCTGAGAGCAGAAATCAGACAGATTATTACCTGAGGGGAACATTTACCCATAACAATCTGGACTTTTCAAAGGATATATTCCATATAGCTGATGACCTTGGATTCAAACAGGTATCTGTTGAGCCTGTTGTTGCCGAGGATACTGAAGATTATGCCATCAAGGAAGAAGACCTTGAGACCATATACGCTGAGTATGAAAAGGTCGCAGAGGAATTATATAAGAGACATAAAACAGGAGAAAAGGACTTTAATTTCTTCCACTTTATGATAGACCTTACAGGCGGTCCCTGCATAGCAAAGAGACTTTCAGGCTGCGGAAGCGGAACTGAGTATCTTGCTGTCACACCAGAAGGAGACCTCTATCCCTGCCATCAGTTCGTTGGACAGGAAGAGTATAAGATAGGCTCCGTATTTACTGGCATTGAGAACACAGCCATCAGAGATGAGTTTGCAAACTGCAACGTATATACAAAACCTGACTGTAAGAAATGCTGGGCAAAATTCTACTGCAGCGGTGGATGTATGGCCAATGCCTGTCATTATGCAGGAGACATCATGGGTACATACGAAATAGGCTGCAAGCTTCAGAGAAAGAGGATAGAGTGTGCCATAATGATAAAGGCAAAACTCATGCTCGACGAACTGGAAAATAAATAAACCCAATTTAGTGCTTATATACTGGAATACAAAAACCACCGGCTCAGCCGGTGGTTTTTTAGTTTATAAGTTTTTCTTCCATGAATTTCACATTATTCTGTATCCTTTTATTTTCCGGCTCTTTTTCAAGGGCTGTTCTGGCTTCCTTCAAGGCTTCTTCGATACGGCCGGTATTATAGAAGGCAATGGACCGGAGGTCGTTGGGAAGTCCTCCCCAGGGGGCAGCTTCGCATATATATGTGGCCGGACGGTCTTTTATTTTTAAGGCACATTCCGTAAAGTAGAGCACACCATCCCACTCCTTTTGCTCATAGAGCATGAATGCCAGATCCACATAGGCTTCCCTTAGATGAGGAGCTTCGGCAATGGCCTTTAAGTACCAGTCTCTGGCGGAAGATGGGTCGCCTTTCATATAGTAGGATTTGGCTATATACCGCATGGATGCGGCTCTTTCATCCTTCCAGCGGGCACTGGGCATGGAAAGATGCCTCATAAGTGTCCTTATGCAGTCATCCCAGCGGCCTTTGAACATATATTCCCTTCCAAGATAATGCATGTTCCTGTCATCATCGGGACATTCCGCCACGGACATCTCAAGCAGCCCAAGGTACTGGCCCCTGGATTTATTTTTATCCGGATAATGATTGAGCTGCATCCCTTCTATGCTTATCATATTCCTAGGAAGGTTAGGATCGGTTATTTCCAGCACTTCATGTACCGGATGGGTCCATCTGAAACCATTTCTTACATGTACATTTTCTTCCCAGAACACAACTCCTTCACTTCCGTCATCATTGAAGCTCCAGGTATAACGGAATCGGGCCTGGGTAGTACCTTCCTTCCAGGACTCCTCAAGATGTTTTCTCCAGCCCGGCAGAAAAACCTCGTCTAAGTCCGTACAGACGCATACATCCACATCCTGGGGAACTAATTCGAGGGACATATTCCTTGCTTTGTCGAACCTCCAGGGGACGATTTTTGCCGTTTCAACATGTACTCCCCGTTTTTTGAGTTTTTCCACGGTGTCATCCTCCGAACCTGTATCCAGCACATATATGCCGTCGGCCTCGGACATGGAATCCACCCAGCGGTCAACAAAGGCGGATTCATTTTTGCATATGGTATATACTGCTACCTTCATATAAGCCTCCCCCATATATCTCATAATAAAGGGGGAGGGAAATACCCTCCCCGTCAGTTGTTTAAATATCAGCTCTGGAGATAGCCAGCAGCACGCAGGTTAGCCAAAAGTGTATTGAACTGGGTTACCAGATCTTCTTCGCTTGATGCATTTGCTACAGCGGCAGCTGCCACAGGTCCAGGACCAGTGGGTCCGGTAGGGCCAGTAGGACCAGTGGGGCCGGTAGGACCTTCTTCACCTTCGGGACCAGTGGGGCCTGTGGGGCCTTCAGCACCTTCAGGACCAGTAGGGCCGGTGGCACCCTCGTCACCTTGAGGACCGGTGGGTCCAGTAGGACCTTCATCACCCTGAGCTCCGGCTGCACCAGTGGGGCCGGTAGGGCCGGTAGCACCGCTTGATGGACCAGTAGGACCTGTGGGTCCAGTGGGACCAGTAGCACCTTCAGTACCCTGAGGACCAGTAGGACCTTCGGGACCAGTAGGACCAGTAGCACCTTCAGCACCCTGTGTACCGGTATCGCCCTGAGGACCAGTGGGTCCGGTGGGACCTGTAGCACCCTCGGGACCAGTAGGACCGGTAGGGCCTTCATCACCCTGAGGACCAGTGGGGCCAGTAGGGCCAGTAGCACCTGTATCGCCAGTGGCACCAGTAGGGCCAGTAGCTCCGGCATCACCCTGAGGACCAGTAGGGCCAGTGGGGCCAGTAGCTCCGTCATTACCTGTGGCACCAGTGGGGCCAGTAGGGCCAGTAGGACCTCCGGCAGGGCCAGTGGGACCAGTAGGACCAGTAGCTCCGTCATTACCCTGAACACCGGCAGGGCCAGTGGGACCAGTAGGTCCGGTAGCTCCGTCATTACCCTGAACACCGGCAGGACCAGTAGGTCCGGTAGCTCCGGCAGGACCTGTGGCACCGGTGGGACCAACTGCACCAGTGGCACCAGTAGGACCTGTAACTGTCACCAGGTTGAAGTCTGGAGATGTTCCGGGCGTTCCGGTGGGGTAGTTTGTGTTTACCTGATACAGAGCGCCTTCGTAGTAGAGCATAGTTCCGGCGGCATAAGGAGTTCCGGCCACGAATTCAGCAACGGTATTAAGACCTGCACCAATGGGGCCAGTGGGGCCGGTAGGTCCAGTGGGACCTGTAGCACCAGCGGGTCCGGTGGGACCAGTGGCACCCCTAGGTATGACGAAGTTGAGGACTGCATCTGAAGAGGTTCCTGAGTTTGTAACCTGTGCGTTTGTTCCGGGAGCACCGGTTGTTGTCGTGCCTACAGTTACTGTAGCAGCTCTTCCGGGGATACCGGGGATACCAGGATCACCTTTATCGCCTTTGGGGCCTACACAGCAGGCGCAGTTGTTACAGCACTGATCCTGGGGCCATGAACAGCTGGGACCACAGGAATCACAGTCTGAGCATCCGGAGCATCCTGAGCATCCGCAGTCAGATGATCTGTTGTTTCCTGAGTTGTACATCAACCTTTTTCTTTCGATGAATTCGAAATCATCAGACATAGACTTTTTCCCTTCAATATATTTTATAATACAATATTCCGCAGGGATAAGCCGCGTTACAAATAATGCGGCTTTTATTGGAATTTATTAAATTATATGTAGTTAATGGATTGTACGATACATTATATTTAAAATACATTGAATGTTTTTAGAAATAAAAAGAGAGAACTTTTTAAGTTCTCTCTTTTATATATTATTCAAGTCCTTTGCCGTCTATTATGTAGCTTAAGCCCTTATGTATCCTGAGATATTTTTTGTACTGTTCATCACAGTGAGCCGCGGCCTCGGCCTGAGGCTCAAAGCATTTCTGTACCATTACCGTTCCATCGGATATATGTTCAAGGGAAGAGAAGGCTCCGCAGTGATATGCCGCCAGAAGCGCTATGCCAAATGCGGGACCGATCATTCCGTTGAGCTGTTCGATGCGGATGTTCAGTACATTGGCAAGGGTCTGCATCCATATCCTGCTTCTTGAGCCTCCCCCAACAACTTTAACGCTGCCAAAGTCACGGAGAGGAAGACGCATCTTTTCAGCCAGTTCACGGAAACTGAAGCATAATCCCTGTATCACAGCGTATACCATATCTGCCCTGGTAGTTTCCGTACTCAGGCCGATGAATGCGCCTCGTATATTGGGATCAGCGTATAATGTTTTATCACCCATAAGATGGGGATAGAAGATCAGGCTGTTTCCGGAGAGTTTATGTTTTTCCGCAAGTGCGTCTATATTTGAATATTTCTCATTCATTATATTTCTTACCCACCAGTCGAATGTACTTCCGTTGGACTGGACAGCGCCCTGGACAAGATATGAATAATTTTTATCATCAAATGAAAACAGTATCATTTTACCCTTTGCGTTATCCGTAAAAGAGGGTACTGTCATCATAAATACCCCTGAAGTTCCAAGGGATATTACCGGATAACCTCTGCCCAGACAGCCGGTTGATATGGCTGTGGCTGGATTGTCTCCGGTACCGGTAAGGACGTCCGTATCAGGATCAAGACCCAGGCTGTCAGCGAGCTCTTTTTTAATGGGGCCCGCCGATAACACACTTCCGCGTATCTCGGGATATACGCTTTCGTCAAGGCCTATGAGTTCCATCATATCCTTTGACCACTCCCTGGCCTTTATACGGTAAAGGCAGGATGTGGAAGCTTCACAATAGTCTGTTCCGCAGTGTCCCGTAAGACGGTAGACAAGATAATCGGGACCGATAAGAAATTTTTTGATACGTCTGAAATTATCAGGCTCATTTTCCTTCATCCAGCAGAGATTTGCGGCAGGGCTGCCGGTGGAAATGGTTTTGGAGAGATATTCCCCCTCAGGGAAATCCTTTATTTTCTCCTTAAGGCTGGGGATCATATCCTTAGTCCTTATATCGTTCCACATTATGGCTGGCCTTACCGGAGAGCCGTTTTCATCAAGGGTGACCAGAGTATGCATCTGGCCGGTAACACCAATGCCCCTTATGCTTTTTCGATCGCACTTATCCAGTATTTTTTTGACAGCGGCGATCATACAGTTATACCAGATCTCGGGATCTATCTCGTTGAACCCGCGTTCGGGCTGTGCCACCTGATATTCTTCAGTTATCTGTGCCAGCACATTTTTTTCCCCGTCTATCAGTACCAGCTTCATTGCAGAGGTCCCCAAATCTATGCCTAAAAATGTCTGTTTTGTCTGTTCCATACTGCAATCCACCCTCACAGACAGTGGTAAACGCTAGTTTCACCGCCATCATTAATTTTCGTTTATCATAGTAACCAGTTCTTTTGCCTTTTTGCTTACGTTTTCAACGGCTTCGATACTGAGATGGATAACATCGTGCTCGTTATGGTTTGCCTCATATGCCTCGCCGAATGTACGTATAAATTCTTTTCTTAAATCTGAACCATAGTTGATCTTTATAAGTCCATGTTTTTTAGCTTCCCAGATAACTTCCTTGGGTATTCCGGAACCACCATGAAGTACAAGGGGTACCTTTGATACCTGGTTTATCTTCTCAAGAAGGGGTATATCGATATGGGGATTCAGACATAAGCCATGCACGTTTCCTACGGATACGGCTAAGGTATCGCAGCCAGTACGTTCAACGAAATCAGCTACCATATCGGGGTCTGTCTTACATTCCGCCTCATTTACGATGTCTTCTTCTTTTCCTCTGAGAGCACCAAGCTCAGCCTCAACGGGGAGACCATAGAAGTGGCAGTACTCAGCGGCACGGCGGCATTCCTTTACGTTTTCCTCAAAGGGAAGATGTGATGCGTCTATCATGATAGATTTGAATCCGGCGTCAACACAGGCCTGTACATCGGCGAATGATTTGACGTGGTCAAGATGAAGTCCTATGGGTGTATCTGAATTTTTAACGGCATCCCTTGCTATCTCAGCGATTATATAGGGGTTTGAGAGACGAAGGTTATTTGAGGATATCTGTATATATCCAGGAAGGTCTGCCTCCATAAGTCCGTTGGCGATGGCATAGGTCATCTCAAGGTTTGTTGTATTGAACGCAGGCAATACATAATGGTACTTCTTTGCGAATTCCATAAGGTCAAAACCATTTACAAGTTTCATATTTATCTCCTCTTATCATCTTTCATTTGTTTTTAGTATTATTTGAAATCATACATTTTTTCGTAGAGCTTTTTATATTTCTGGAATTTATCCATGTAATATTCATGCATCTTTTTGTCAGGGATAAATTCCTTTTTGATCTTTACGGCACGTTTTATGCCTTCCTTAAGGGAAGGGTAGGCGCCGGCTCCTGTGGCAGCCATGAGCATACATCCCAGAGTGCCTGATTCCTCATTTTCAAGGGACATGACCTTCATATCAAATACATCGGCCCTTATCTGGAGGGTCAGGTCTGATACGGCTCCGCCTCCTGTGGCTACGATGCTTTCCATCTGTGTGCCCAGGGTCTTTAACCTCTCATAGGAAAGATACATCTGAAATGCCATTCCTTCAAGTATGGCACGGTATATTTCCTCGGGCTTTGTATGGATAGTAAGTCCGGTTATGGTGCCCCTGGCGTCCATGGAAAGGTCGGGATTTCCAGCTGAACCAAACTGGGGGAGTACCATGACTTCAGTGCGTATATCAGCGGCGGCTTTGTCTATGCATGAATAGAAATCTTCGCCGCGGGCCTCACATTCCATCCTGAAACCGCTCAAAATACTGTCCCTGGCCCAGTTCTTAAGGGCTCCGCAGGTGGTCACCTCAAGGCTTGAGAGATATGTGTCGGGCAGTATATAGGGTATGCAGGTGAAGTCGTTATCTATCATATATGGTGTCATAACAGCCCCGGGCAGCATGGTAAATAAAAATTCACATGTTCCCATGCCGCATTCGCCGGTCTTCATATCCACAAGACCACTGCCAAGTGCCGCACAGCTCTGGTCGTGTCCGCCTACGATAAGCTTCATTTCAGGATCAAGATGGAGCTCCTCAGCTGCTTCGGGAAGTATGGTCCCAATGACTGTGCAGGGCTTAACGGGCACTGACATCTGCTCCTTGCGTATGCCTGCCAGGGAGAGAAGTTCCTCAGACCAGTCCATTTTTCTTATGTCAAAGGCCATGCTCCTGGCAGCCGATGAATAGCTGACCATACGTTTTCCCGTAAGCATATATCCGACGAAATCTTCGTAATACAGTATGGCAGCTGCATTTTTAACGGCATCACTGTTTCTGTTGAGCCACATATATTTGGGCAGGCCGTAAAGTTCGTTGGGAGGAAGCCCTGTTATCTCAAATATTTTCTGGGCTCCTATTTTTTCGATTATTTCTCTGGTCTCGGGGATACCCCTGCAGTCTCCGGTAAGCATGGAGTTTGCCAGGGCTCTGCCGTCTTTATCCAGACATACCACTGATTCACCGAGACTTGTTACAGCCATAGCCTCTATTTTTTCAGGACACTTGTCACCGACTTCCGTGAGTACTTCCTTAACGTATTTCATTACAGTTTCAGGATCAAGTTCACGGTGCCCGTCACTGCCAAGCTCGTTATATTTTCTGGAGGAGGTGAATATCACGTTTCCATCCAGGTCGTACACAAGCATTTTGCTTCCGCTGGTTCCTACATCAAGTCCTGCGAATGCCATAAAGTCACCTCATTTACTGCTGTTTTGAGCGGCTCTTTTTCAATACATCGATTACTACCGCTACTAATATGATGATACCTTTGAATACTTCCTGCCAGAAGGAGTTGATCATCATAAGGTTGAGTCCGTTTGTTATAACGGCTATGATAAGTATACCGATAACTGTTCCGCCGACTGTTCCGACACCGCCTGACATACTCGTTCCGCCGATAACTACGGCTGCGATGGCGTCCATTTCAAATCCGCTTCCGAGGGTAGCGGCTGCGGAACCAAGACGTGCTGACCATACGATACCGCCGATACCACAGAGGATACCAATGAGTATGTAGGGGATCATGTTATATTTTCTTACGTTGACGCCTGAATACTGGGCAGCTGTTTTATTGCCGCCAAGGGCGTATATGTAGTATCCAAATCGTGTCTTATTAAGCAGTATCCATGTTACTACAAGTATTACTACAGCATAGATTATTATTATCGATACTCCGCCAAAGCTTGTATTTCCGAGGGCTGTATATGTATCATTCCTGATACGGATAGTGACACCGCCGGAGATTATCTCCGTAAGGCCTCGGCCTATACACTGGGTAGCCAGGGTGGCGACGAAGGCCGGCACCTGAAGATAGGCAATGGCAACACCGTTAATAGTTCCTATTATAGCACCTACCGCAAGACAGCAAATAACTGTCAGCCATACGGGTGCTTCCATATTTGTTATCATATAAGCTCCGATAACGCCTGTAAGACCTACAGTTGAACCAACTGATATATCTATCTCGCCCATAAGTATTGCCATAAGCATACCGCAACAGATGATGGCGTTTACTGAGTTAGCCTTTAAAAGGTTGAGCAGGTTGGAGCCTGTCATAAATTTAGGTGTATTGATGGTTACAATTACTATAAGCAGGATGAGACCTATGATCGTTCCGAGATTACGTTTCAGGAATGAACCTTTGGTAGGAATGACCAGTTCTTTCTTTTTTTCCATTTGTTGTACCTCCTGGGTTTTGTTATTCTCTGTTTGTTGCTAATTTCATTATGGCTTCCTGGGAGAATTCCTCTTCTGACAGTTCACCGGTTATTTTTCCTTCGCACATAACGTAGCAGCGGTTACACATATTTATGATCTCGTTAAGTTCTGAGGATACCATGATTATGGAATCGCCATTTGCGGCAAGTTCATCAATGATAGCGTATATTTCCGCTTTTGAACCTACGTCGATACCCCTTGTGGGCTCGTCAAGTATAATAACTCTGGGATTGTTGGTGAGCCATTTGCTTAAAACGACCTTCTGCTGGTTTCCACCGCTTAAGTTTGATGCCAGCTGCTTGGATGAAGTGATCTTAATGGAGAATTTCTTTCTGTAATCCTCGACCATATTATCCCAGGCAGCGTGTTTGACACCTATGCCGTTTACATAGTTTTTAAGGGAAACAAGTCCCATATTGAATTTAACGTCATTTTTAAGTATAAGTCCTTCAGCTCGTCTATCCTCTGAGACATAGGCGATACCGTTGTCAATGGCGTCCCTTGGCTTTTTGATCTCTATTTTTTTGCCGTCCAGATATATGTCTCCGCCGGATTTATGATAAGCGCCAAATATGGTCTTCATAAGTTCCGTACGTCTTGCTCCAACAAGACCGGCAAAACCTATTATCTCGCCGTATCTTGCGTAGAAGTTTATATCATGGAAAAATTCTTTATGTGATAAGCCCTTTACCTCAAGGGAAACACCTTTGATCTCATGTTTGTTTCTTGTATAATAGCTTGTCAGTTCACGTCCTACCATCATTTTGATGAGTTCGTCCTTATCGGCTTCAGCAGTGGGGACACTGCCTACCATTTTTCCGTCTCGGAGGACAACGATTTTATCTGTTATCTCAAAAAGTTCCTCGAGTCGGTGGGAAATATAGATGATGCCAACGCCTTTTTTCTTAAGCAGGCGGATAATATCAAAAAGTGTTTCTACCTCACTCTGGGAGAGGGAGGATGTGGGCTCGTCCATTACGACTATTTTTGCCTGGGCTGAAACAGCCTTTATTATTTCAACCAGCTGCTGCATACCTATGGAGAGGTTTTCGACCAGCTGGTCAGCTCTGAGATTCAGATGAAGGTCATCGATTACCTTCTGAGTCTCTCTTTCCATTGCCTTTTCGTCAACGAATCCAAATTTATTTTTTATCTCACGGCCTAAAAATACATTGGCGGCAATGGTCCTTGCGGGAACAAGGATTATTTCCTGATGGATTATCCTTATTCCGTTGGCTCCAGCAACAGCTGCTGAACTTATGTTTTTTAATTCACCGTCGATATATATCTCACCGGAATCAGCTTTATAGATACCGCCGAGTATTTTGATCAAAGTCGACTTTCCGGCTCCGTTTTCACCGAGGATCGATACGACCTCGCCTGAGTCAACGGAAAGGTTTACGCCGGTAAGAACAACATTTGAAGCAAATGATTTTGTGATGTTTTCCATCTTTAACAATTTAGTTTCACTCATAAGCCTACCTCGTATTCCCTGAAGTGTTTATGCCTTTGAGTTATATAAAAAAATTCGGCTCAAAATCAAATTTTGAGCCGAATCGCATAATCAAAGACAATTTACACGTCAGCCAATTCTCTGCCTTTCATTGTTTCAGCAAACAGAAAAACTGTTTGACTATAATTAGTGGAATTATCACTCAAGTGTATCCCAAGCATCAAGATCATAATCGCCGATGTTGTCAGCTGTGATGCTGTAAGATTCGATACTTGTGTTGAATTCTACTTCTTTGCCGTTTAAGAGATCAACAGCGTACTGAACACCTGTATATCCCATGTATGTAGGTCTCTGAGCTGAGCTCTGAACCATTGTACCTTCGCTTATAGCATGTTTTCCTGTAGGAGCGCCGTCTTTTCCGAGGATATCAATAGAACCTGTCTTGCCAGCTTCTGCAACTGCCTGAACAGCACCTAAAGCTGAAGTATCGTTGATAGCGTAGATAACGTCGATATCATCATGTGCCTGAAGAGCATCAGATACAACCTGGAATGATGTCTCTGTTGAGCCGCCGCCTTCAACAACCTGTACTTCTACGAAAGCATCGGGGTTATCTGTGTTATCTTTAATTCCCTGCCAGAATCCATCAACGTTGATGATGCAAGATTCAGCTGTCTGAAGATGAACGATAAGGATGTTAGCTCCATCGGGATGATGTTCAGCAACCCACTGGCCTGAAAGGTATCCAAGCTGTGTATTATCTGAAGCGATGATAGCGTCAACGAGATCATAATCATCTTCTGTGATTACGTTATCGATGTTGATTACTTTAACGCCTGCATCTTTGCAAGTCTGAAGAACTGTATGAGCTCCTGCTGAGTCATAAGGGATGTAGATAAGAGCATCGATACCAGCAGCGATCATATCATCGATCTGAGAAGCCTGCTGTGTAGGGTCATTCTGAGGGTCGAAGTAGATAAGTTCGCATCCGAGCTCGTCACAAGCCTTCTGAACACCATCAAGTACAGCAGTAAAGTATTCGT
Organism: Clostridiales bacterium; assembly: GCA_019423725.1. Classification (GTDB taxonomy): domain Bacteria; phylum Bacillota; class Clostridia; order Lachnospirales; family Anaerotignaceae; genus Metalachnospira. Next base: position 27,931 of record JAHZAW010000013.1, on the reverse strand, counting down.
TTGTAAGTGTGTAGGGTGAGAAACCGATGGTATATGTACCGTCGCCGGCTTCTGTGGTTTCTTCTGTACCTTCTTCTGTTGTTTCCTCACTTGTTGTTGATGAAGAACATGCAGCTACAGAAAGAACCATAACACCTGCTAAAATCACAGATAAAAATTTTTTCATATTAATTATCCTCCTTCTTTATGTTTTGAATTAGCTGAGCTCTATTTGATTGTACGAACATCTTAGCATATCAGTTTTTGTACTTCAATGCTGATTTTTCATAAAATATTTACCCGAAAATTGTTATAATTGTCCATTAGACGTTCGTTTCCATATTTTTATATGTGCGAGTTTGTTTGAAACACAGCTTTAAAAGGGGTATTTCATAGTGTAAACGGCAATAAATGATTGAATAGGTGGTTTTAACTGTTCGATTATGTTCGTTTTGCATTAAGTTAAATGATTGATTTTTTTATGTTAAAAACAGATTTTTTAATGAAAAAAGTACTGCCAAAAAAACATTGGCAGTACAATTAATGAATTTACGCGATTATAACTTCCACATTATACTTTTTAAGAAGGTTAAGACCTTCCTCGTCGATGCCGGAATCGGTTATGACACCGTTGACCTGGGAGAGGTTGGCGAAGCCATTAAGATCATATGTATTGAACTTGGATGAATCCGTCAGCAGATATATCTTTTTGGCAACGGTAACAATGGAGCTTTTGAACCTGGCCGCGGGGGGATATCCGTCATAGAGCTTTCCATCGGCTCCAATGGCGGCCGCTCCTATGAATGCCATATCCAGCTGGTATTTTTTTATCTGTTCCTCGGCAACGCTTCCGGAACTGCAGTTTGTTATCCTTATCATCTCTCCGCCAAGCATTATTACCGAGAGATTGTCAAAAAGCAGGGCATGTTCAGCCACTTTCAAGTGATTGGTGACTATAACGGCCCTTGTGTCCTTATCCAGATAATTTAACATTATCCTGGTGGTGGAACCGGCATCTATGAATACTCTCCGTCCGTTTTGTATAAGAGTTGCGGCTTTAGCAGCTATTTTTTCCTTGGCTTCCTTGTGGGATATACGTGCCTCATCAAATGATATCATCCTGACCACTGGCTGATTGTCCATAAGGGCTCCTCCATGGGTACGGGTTATGTTATACTGCTGGGCAAGGAGGTTCAAGTCCCTTCTGGCGGTCATTTCAGATATGCCAAAACGTTCGGAAAGGTCCTTTACATCGACCTTATGCTGCTTTTGAAGTATATTTAATATAGCAAGACATCTTTCATTTTTATTCATGGCTGTATCACCTTCTTTATATATCATTTTTCGGGTTTATATAAACATTATAACATCAAAACGAACACATTCAAGCGTATTCAAACAATTTTAAACTACTGGATTTGTTTGGAATTTGCTTGATTTTAGGCATAAATGTGCACTGATTATGCTGTAAAAGCATATTATCTCCTGACAAGATATGATAATGTCTGACAATATACGGCAAGGAAAAATAAAGCAGTCAGTACAAAATGAAGAAAATAAAAGCAGGTTTTTCCACAGCTCATATGTCGGTGATAAAAGTGTTTCGTAGATAAATACTCACCTAAGTTTATAAACTGGAGGCCGAAAAACAATAAAACAGCCCTGTAAACACAGAGTTATTTGTGAGTTCATTGGAACATAAAAAATCCCCGCATTGGGGATTGGACCAATACGGGGTATTATTCATGGCCTGATATGTCAGGTTTTTAATTATAAAGCTTGATAGTGTTACACCTAAAGCCTATGAAACTGTACTTATAACCAGGGGGTTTTGTTAATTATTTTCCCCAAAGAAAAGTTTCATATCATCTTCCACTGTGCCGATTCCTGCGATACCAAAGCTGTCTACCAGGACTTTTGCCACATTGGGGCTGAGGAATGCAGGAAGGGTAGGACCAAGGTGGATATTTTTCACACCAAGATACAGCAGTGCCAGTAAAACGATAACAGCCTTTTGCTCGTACCAGGCAATATTATAGATTATCGGCAGTTCATTGATGTCATTAAGTCCAAATATCTCCTTGAGCTTGAGAGCAATAACTGCTAAAGAATAAGAGTCGTTGCACTGGCCGGCATCCAGTACACGGGGGATTCCGCCGATATCTCCTAAAGGAAGTTTGTTGTACTTATATTTGGCACAGCCGGCAGTAAGGATCACCGTGTCATTGGGAAGGGCTTTGGCAAATTCCGTATAATATTCACGGCTCTTCATACGTCCGTCACAGCCTGCCATAACTACAAATTTCTTAATGGCACCGCTCTTGACAGCTTCCACGACTTTGTCAGCCAGAGCAAATACCTGGGCATGGGCAAAACCGCCGGTGATCTCACCTTTTTCTATCTCCACGGGAGGAGCGCATTTTTTTGCGTGTTCGATGACAGCAGAGAAATCTTTATTTTCGCCGATACCGCCGGGGATGTGTTTGCAGCCTGGATATCCTGCAGCGCCAGTGGTATACATACGGTCTTTGTAGCTGTCCTTGGGCGGAACGATGCAGTTAGTAGTCATAAGGATAGGTCCGTTGAAAGACTCAAACTCTTCCTTCTGTTTCCACCAGGCATTGCCGTAGTTTCCAACGAAGTTGGGATACTTTTTAAATGCTGGATAGTAATGGGCAGGGAGCATCTCGGAATGAGTATATACATCAACTCCAGTTCCCTGGGTCTGTTCCAGGAGCATTTCCAGATCACGAAGGTCGTGGCCTGAAACAAGGATACCAGGATTTTTTCCAACGCCGATGTTGACTTTAGTGATCTCGGGATCGCCATAGGCTGAAGTATTTGCCTTATCCAGCAGAGCCATACCAGATACGCCATATTTTCCAGTTTCCAAAGTAAGAGCAACTAGATCATCAGCACTAAGACTATCATCAAGTGTAGCAGCTAAAGCACGCTGAATAAATGCGTCCACTTCCTCATCATCATTAAGCAGGGCATTGGCATGTTTTGAGTAAGCTGACAGACCTTTAAGACCATAGGTTATAAGCTCACGGAGAGAGCGTATATCTTCATTTTCAGTAGAAAGCACGCCGACTGTTTTTGCTTTTTCTTCCCAGTCGTCAGAACCATCCCATAATGCAGCCTCCGGAAGACCTGTCTTTTCACTCATATGAGAGAGCAGTTCCTTTTTTGTATCCAGAGTCATGCGGATACGTTCTTCAATACTTTCACGGTCAAAGTTTGCGTTGGTAATGGTGGTAAAGAGATTAAGAGTTATCATATGATTTACATCAGATGAGACCTCTCTGCCTTCATTTCTAAGGGCTGTGGTTACAGCGGATATACCGCGGGTAACATACACAAGCAGATCCTGCATAGCGGCCACATCGGGCTGTTTGCCGCAGACACCTGTCATGGTGCATCCTTTGCAGCCGGCAGTCTCCTGGCACTGATAACAAAACATTTTATTTTCCATAATCAATCCTCCCAGCTGATAGCGGATACAGGGCAGCCGTCAATGGCCTCCTGAACCTCATTTTTATTATTTTCTGCTGCCTCCTGAAAGGCTTCGGCTTTTCCGTCATCATTCATGCGGAAAACGGTATTGCATGTACCATAGCAAAGACCGCAGCCAATGCATGTATCCTGATCTACAAATACTTTCATATTCAACACTCCTTTTTTTAAAATACAACGGCCGGCAGTATCTTAAATATTTTTTTCATTACACGGCGTTTGGGCATATACGGTATACGACGGGTGCATCCTCTTGGAGTAAGGAGATACACCAAGTCAATGGAGATTTTGCAAATACCATTCAGACTGATGGAAAATACGGCATATTCTGGTCCTCAAGGGCTGTATTTTAAAGTATATTTTCATGCCATCATCTCATCTTCTGATGATATTTATTAGGTTTCCCGGATCTTTCTGAGATTTATTCAGATCGAGATCCTGCCATGCTTAAAACTCTGATAGTTGATCTGCTTGACGTTACGTCTGCATTTTACTATAATGATAAAAAAATAGATGTTGGAATTCCAACAAAGGAGCGGTTTTATGAAAAAATATTTAAATGTCCTGTCCCAATGCCCGTTGTTTGACGGCATAGACCATACGGACATTGAGAATATGCTCGGATGTCTGGATGGAAAAATGTCATCTGTATCCAAAGGAGATCCTGTTTTTCTTGAGGGGTATCCTGCGCAGCTCGTTGGAGTTGTGCTCTCAGGCTCGGTGCAGGTGATACAAGATGATTATTATGGTAATAGAAGCATACTGTCTGTTTTGCAGCCGGGAGAATCCTTTGGAGAAGTATTTTCCTGTGCAGGACTGGATACGATGCCCGTAAGCGTTATAGCCTATAAAGACAGCGAAGTACTTCTTATGGACTGCCGCAGGGTGCTTAATGTATGTTCAAATTCATGCAGGTTTCACAATCTGCTTATTCAAAATTTATTGAAGGGAATAGCGCAGAAAAATTTATCTTTTACCAAGAAGATAAAGTATATGTCTAAAAAAACAACAAAAGAAAAGTTAGTGGCCTACCTCCTGGATCAGGCGAAACATCAGGGAAAAGAGGAGTTTGTTATACCCTTTGACCGTCAGGCCTTAGCTGATTATCTGGGGGTTGAGCGTACCGCTATGTCGGCAGAAATCAGCAAAATGAAAAAGGCTGGCCTGATCGATACTAAGGGGTCATGGTTCTGCCTGAAAGATATAGAATAAAAGAATAAGAGAAATATAAAAAGAGCCAGAGACTATCATATTAATGATGGTCTGCGGCTCTTTTAAAATGCCGTTATATCTGAAAATTATTTTGTTTCAGGGGCAGGAGCCTTAACGACGATGAGCTCAAGAGTCTCATCATGTAAATTCCTGACATTCATTTTTGTATGAAATGGTATTTTGAGCATGGTGCCAGCCGGGTATTCATGAATTTCCTGTTTATCCAGGCCTATTGAAAGAAGCCCTCTGATAACTGTCATATATACATATTTAGCATTTGCGAAATGTTCAGGCAGGCCTTCTCCTTTGTTGAAGATCATATGAATGTAATGAATATTATCGTCCATCAATACTTTTTCAACTGCTTTTTGATCTCCCTTAGCTAATGTAAAAATCTGTTCAATCATAATGCACATTCCTCCATATATAAATTTTCCTTGAAAAGTTACTGCTGTTTTATATAAATTCTCATATAATCAGATCATCTTTAAAAATGGTATGCATTTATTATAGTACATTAAACAAAAAATGTATGTTGGAATCACAACATACATCTCTTGTTTAAACTGATTTTTATATAAGTTTTTATTTTCTGAGCGTCAGGGGTCATGTATTTTCCCTGACCATTGAAATAATAAAGGATTCTGAATGCCGGGATGCTCCGGTATATGCTTTATATAAGTAATTCGCAGAGCCGGATGTAATGCTTTCTGCTTTTTGACCCCGCAGCCATAATACAGTTATCTGGGCCATGGATGGTCTTATCTTGTCAAAAGCACTACTGTTTCCACATGTACGGTTTTAGGGAACATATCCACACATCTTACCTTTTTAACTTTGTATCCGTTTTCTTCAAATATTTTAAGGTCCCTTGCCAGAGAAGTGGGTTTACAGGAAACATATACTATCTCATCAGCCCCGAAGTTGATTATTTTAAGTATAGCCTTGGGATTTATTCCGTCTCTGGGAGGGTCAACTATGATGAGGTCAGGTTTGTCATCCAGTTCCTCGACCTTTTTGAGTACGTCTCCGGCTATGAATTCGCAGTTTGTGATGCCGTTTAACTTGGCATTGTCATTGGCTGCATCAACGGCTTCTTCAACTATTTCGATACCGATGACTTTTTTGCTGCCTTCGCTCATTATCTGGCCTATGGTGCCGGTACCGCAGTAAAGATCGAAGACCACCTTTCCGGAGGTATCACCGGCATATTCCCTTACGACAGAATAGAGCTTTTCAGCTCCCCTGGAATTCGTCTGGAAGAAGGAAAAGGCAGATATTTTGAATTTAAGCCCCAGCAGGTTTTCGTAAAAATAGTCATTTCCATAAAGCACCCTGGTGGAATCGCTTTGTACCACATCGGATATTACATCATTCAATGTGTGGAGCACACCGGCTATTTTGCCGTCAAGTTTGAGAGCAAGCATGGCTGAAGCATATTCGTCAGGGTCAAAGGTGTATCCGCTGGTGGTGACCAGGTTTATGAGTATTTCGCCAGTAAAGGCTGCCTTTCTTACGACGAGATGTCTAAGCTCCCCATCACGTCTTTTTTTGTGATAGAACTTAGTGCCTCTCTCCGTGAAGAAACGGAGGGTACCGGCAATTATCCTTAAAAAGTCACCATCAACTATGTTGCAGTCCTTAAGGGTAACGACCTCATAGAAACTTCCTCTTTTTCTCATTCCCAGGGCCAGGTCTCCGTCCTTTTCGCTGTCGCCAAAGGAAAACTCGCATTTGTTCCTGTAGGCATGTTCGCTGGGGGCGGGGACGAGGCCCTCAAAGTCAAAGCCCTCAATGCCTGCGTTTTTGAGTATTTTAAGGACCATATTTTTTTTCAGTTCATTTTCGTCCTCATATTTCAGGTGCTGGTAGCTGCAGCCTCCGCAAATGTCACAGTGGGAACAGCCTTTTTCAGTCTCAAGGGGTGAGGGGATAAGGACTTCTTTAAGTTCACCCTCAAGGGCTCCATCGCGTTTTTTAGATATGCGGACCAGTACTTTCTGGCCTGGCAGAGTGTTCTTTACGGTAATTGGTATATCTTCCACAGTACCCTTTCCCTTATTAGGAAATGATATGTCTGTAATAACGGCTTCTACGATGTCGTTTCTTTTCATTTTTTAAACGTGCCTCCAATAAATAGTTTGATTTTTCTCATTATTGTGATATACTGATATAACAAAAAATTATTTTATAATGGGAGTGTAGTAATTAATGGCTGAAAAAATCGAGGCAGGAAGCGTTGTAGAAGGAAAGGTCGTAAGGATAAAACCTTTCGGAGCAATTGTTCAGTTAGAGAACGGAGGACAGGGACTTGTCCATATATCTCAGATAGCCAACGGATTTGTGCAGGATATCAATGATCATGTGACCATAGGAGATACAGTTAAGGTCAAGGTCATGTCAATAGATGAGGAAAACAAGAAAATAGCGCTTTCCATCAGAGACGCTTTACCCAAGGCACCAAGACCGCAGCAGAATTTCAAACCCAGAGAGCATAAAAACAATTATGAGCCCAGAGGAAACAGACCTTCTACAGCTGATTCGGCGCAGCCAAAGGATCCTGTTAACGATTTCGAGGAAAAGATGAAAGAATGGCTCAAACAGTCAAATGAGCGCCAGGCCGGCATCAATAAGAGAAATAACAGACGCAACGGTGGATATTGATTCATCTTTTAGCCATATTATTATATTATATAATCACATTTAGAAATTTTCAATAATCAGACTAAGGAGGAAATAAAAATGCTGGACATCAGTGAAGAAAGAATCGCGGAACTTAAAGGAAAAGGTTTCCTTCTCATGAGAGACAAAGAGCATTTTAATGTTCGTTTTGTTGTTCCTGCCGGATGCATCGAAGCGGACAAAGTTGTAAAGATGTGTGAGATCGCAAATAAATACGGTTCAGGCGTGGTAATGCCCACAGTACGTTTCAGTCTTGAGGTACCCGGAATCAAATATGAAGACGTAGAAGCTGTAATGAAGGAATGTGACGAGGCAGGAATCCTTTACGGCGGAACAGGCGCAAGGGTAAGACCTATTGTTCCCTGCAAGGGCACAGAGTGTAAATGGGGCCTTATCGATACTCAGAAGATGGGTATGGAGATCCACAATGCTTTCTATCCCCAGCCTGCTCCTCATAAGTTTAAAATAAACATCACAGGCTGTCCCAACAACTGTGCAAAGGTACAGTTCAATGACCTTGGAATTATGGGAGCACCTAAGGGAATGGTCAAGATATTCATCGGCGGAAAAGCTGGAAAGACCGTTGTAGAAGGCGAAGAGATCGGAAGGATCAAAGCTGAGAACGTGCTTAAGGCTGTTGAGCTCTGCCTTGAATTCTACAGAGCCCATGGAAAGACAAAGGAAAGATTCTGCGTTACCCTTGACAACATGAAGGGAACAGAGGAATATACAAAGTTCATCGAAAGCATTTTAGCACTTGCATAATCAGTGATATTTAAGGCGGAGAGGCATTTAGCCATCCGCCTTTATTTTGTTATAGCTGCTGAGGGGTATTGAAGATGGCGCGTATAATGAAAATAACGGCATTGATATCGGCCTGTCTAATGGTATTTTTTATTTTAGCCAGTAATTTTTTTGACTCAGGTATTTTTATCAGTGCGGCAGTAAGTTTTGGGACCATATTTTATCATTTTGCCATGAGGCTTATGGTTGG
>JAHZAW010000013.1:14984-19538 GCA_019423725.1 Clostridiales bacterium | reverse complement strand
CTCTGTGACATGATAATAACAGCTGACGGCCTTTATAAAAGAAAGATATACTCCGTCAAAGAAAAAGAAATGGAGTTTTATAGAAGAATAGGTATCAGGAAATGGAAGAAGATCATGCCGACGTACGATGCCAGCCAGTTTGATCCAAGAAAACATACATGGGAAGAAATAGCGTCAGCCTGTGCCAGGTCAGAGACCATACATCTGATAAACGCTTTGTTAAGTTTCTTTCCCATGGTTTTGACGCTGTATTTTGGGGCTTTTCCGGTGTTTTTGGTAACATCCGCCGCTGGAGCCGCATTTGATATGATGTTCGTTATGATCCAGAGATTCAATTTGGCAAGGATAGTTAAAGCCATAGAAAAGTGTAAAAAATAAAACCGCAGAACGCTCAGCGTTTCTGCGGTTTTTGTTTAGTTCCGGTTCTTTTTATTTTCTGCTATTTTTTCTGCCAGTTCATTGAGGTATACCCATCTGTCATAGGCTTCTTCCAGTTCTGCCTCAAGGGCTGTCTTTTTATCCGAGAGCTCCTGAAGTTTCACATAGTCGGAGGTTATTTTTGACATTTCCTCCTCAGTGGCGGCTATGGAGTTTTCCAAAGTTTCTATCCTGTCATTTATGGTCTCATAATCCTTCTGTTCCTGATATGACATTTTTAAGGGCTTTGAAGAGGCAGGGCGTTCAGCCTTTGGAGACGCCTGCTTCTGAGGTGTTTCCTGGACATGGCGCTGTTCATACTGCCTTAAATAATCACTGTATCCGCCTTCATACTGGGTTATTTTTCCGTTGCCCTCAAAGGCAAATATACGGTCAACTACCTTATCAAGGAAATACCTGTCATGGCTTACGGTAACGACGGCACCGTTAAATACATCCAAAAAGTCCTCAAGTATGGCCAGTGTCTCTATATCCAGGTCATTGGTGGGCTCGTCCAGGAAAAGTATATTGGGAGCATCTATAAGGACTTTGAGCAGGTAAAGCCTTCTTTTTTCACCGCCGGAAAGTTTTCCTATGGGCGAGTACTGCATGGAAGGATTAAAGAGGAATTTTTCCAGCATCTGTGAAGCTGATATCCTTCCTTCAGTTGTAAGCACATATTCGGCTATATCCTTTATATAGTCTATGACCCTCTGGGAAGGGTCCATGGTCTCATTGTGCTGTGAGAATAAACCTATTTTTATGGTCTCTCCACACTCAACACTGCCGCTGTCCGGAGCCAGGCGGCCTGTAAGTATGTTTATCAGTGTGGATTTTCCGCAGCCGTTGGGGCCGATTATTCCTATCCTGTCGTGCTTGAGTATTATATAGCTGAAATCATCTATATATTTCACTCCATCAAAGGATTTGCTGATATTTTCAGCTATTATGGTCTTTCTTCCCATCCTTGAGGCAACGGAGCCTATTTCAAGGGAGTCCTTTTCCTTGGAAAATTTCATCTCAGAAACTTCCTTGAACCTTTCAAGACGTGCCTTCTGCTTCGTGGAACGTGCCTGGGCTCCTCTCTTTACCCATTCCAGCTCAGTACGGAGGAAATTCTTTCTTTTTCTTTCGGAAGAGGCGGCAAGCTCTTCACGGGCTGCCTTAGCTTCAAGGAATCCGCTGTAATTGGTCGTATATGAATAGAGTTTTGCGTCGTCCAGTTCCAGGGTCTTGTTTACTATCCTGTCCAGGAAATATCGGTCATGGGTTACCATAAGGAGGGCTCCCTTATATTTGGCAAGATATTTTTCCAGCCATTCCACGGATTCGTTGTCTATGTGGTTGGTGGGCTCGTCAAGTATTAGAAGATCCACGGGAGTTATGAGCGCCCTCGCCAGAGCCATCCTTTTCAGCTGTCCGCCAGAAAGGGTGCCCGCCTTTTTATAGTAATCAGGTATATTCAGCTTTGAAAGTATGGTTTTTGCATCACTTTCGATATTCCAGGCATCGGCGGCATCCATCTTGTCATTAAGTGCGTACAGCGCTTTCTGGGCTTCTTCGCTTCCGGTGACTTCCACCTCACGGACTGCCTGTTCATACTCCTTTATTAGGTTTATGACAGGACTGTCGCAGTTGAATACCTGTCCCAGTACCGTATCATCGGGGTCAAAGTCAGGTGTCTGGGGAAGGTAGCCTATCCTCAGGCCGTTTTTCTTTACTATCTGTCCGCTGTCAGGACTTTCGTTTCCAGATACTATTTTAAGAAGGGTGGATTTTCCTGTGCCGTTTATTCCTATGAGGCCTATCCTGTCACCATCATCTATACCAAAGGTTATATCATCAAATATTTTTTTATCTCCGAAGGACTTGCTTATTCCTTCAACTGTAAGTAGATTCATTTCTCATTCTCCTAATATTTTATGTTATGAATTTTACAACAAATATGTAAATTATGCAATCAGTCACATTTTGTAATAAAAATGTAATTGGCGTTTTTAAACTAATGTGCTATAATACTATAGCACTGTTTAAAGAAGGAGGTGTCTTATTTGGGTAAAGAGAAAACTTCAAGGCTCATAGCACAGAATAAAAAAGCCTATCATGATTATTTCATCGAGGAAACTTATCAGGCTGGGATCGCCCTTGCTGGCACTGAGGTAAAAAGCCTTAGACTTGGCAAATGCAGTCTTAAGGAAAGCTTTATAAGGATCGAAAATGGTTCTGCCTTTATCTATAATATGCACATCAGTCCCTATGAACAGGGCAATATATTCAATAAGGAACCGCTCAGGACCCGCAGGCTCCTGCTTCATAAGCATGAGATAAATAAAATAGCTGCGGCAGTGACGGCAACAGGATATACCGTTGTGCCCCTCAGGGTATATTTTGACCATGGTCTTGTCAAAATAGATATTGGCATCGCCAAAGGTAAAAAACTCTATGATAAGAGGCAGTCCATCGCTAAAAACGATCAGAGAAGAGAGGCTGAAAAGGAATTTAAGATCAGGAATCTTACTCTCTGATTCATATTACGGGGCTGTAATGGTTTCGACGGGAGTCTTGAAAGCTGAGATAGCCATCCGCAGTATCGGTCAACTGCGTATCAAGGCCGTAAACTTTTAAAAAGAAACGACAATAATACAGAATTAGCAGCTGCCTAAGCGCGGCTCGTCGGCCCGGGATTGCTCACAGTCCCGGTAACCGGCGTCGACTTTGTGAGGACCTTTTTTACCTAAGCTTTGCGGTAAAAAAAGAACTATGAAGCTACCTGATTCCGCAGCCTGACTGTCGGCGGCGGGAGAGGGGAATAACAAAAGATAGTCTGTGATGGGAGAAGTCTTTGCCGATGGGCTTTCGGACAGGAGTTCGATTCTCCTCAGCTCCATTTATTATTCAGTACCCGCAGACCTTTTATGAGGCTGGCGGGAAGAGAAAAAGGCGTTTTCCGCATTTGCGGAAAACGCCTTATTTTTATACCCACACTATTTTTATAATAAATCATAAAATATATTGCTTAAAGCTGGATGATTTAATTAATATATTCAGAAATATCCTGCAATAATTAATGGAAACAGGTGTTAAATCCCGAACTTTTCCTTTGCTATTTCTACGATTATATCAGCACATTTTTCATGGGAAACTATGGAGCTGTCCAGCATAAGATTCCTATATTTTATGGAACGGAAAGACTCGCCGGTATGAAGCTTATAAAAGCTCTGTCTGGCTTTATCAACTTTTTCAACGCAGTCTTTGGCCATTTCCTGTGATAAACAGAGTTCGTTTTCACTGTTTATGATACGTTTGTCATAGGGTGCGTATATAAATACATTAAACAAAGAAGGATGCTTGCATTCTGTGAGGATATAGTCTGAGCATCTTCCAACTATTACACAGTCATCTGCTGAGGCAAGGTCTATAATGATACTTTTTTCCATTTCATATATAGTATTCTGCATGGAAAGATCACCCATGCCAAGGGGATACATCATTTTATCAAAAATAGAAATCTTTTTATTTTTGAAATTTGATAATTCATCAACACTTTCGCGGAATTCTTTTGCCATAAGTTCTATGACATCACGATCATAATATTTGAAGTTTAACTTTTCCGCCGTCATTTTTGCTATTTTTCTTCCCATGCTGCCAAATTCACGGGTTACGGTTATAACTTTTCCCATATTATTCCTCCTTAACGTACTAAAGAATTGAAATATTTATACATAAAAACATATAAATATAAAATTTTATAAACATGCAGAATATAATTTAATAGTAATTATTACACTAAGTATTCAGTGTAGTCAAATAGAATACTTGAAATATTAAAAATAATGTATATAATTATAACGATAATCCACAGTAACTATTTATGCAGTTTAAAAATTTTATCGCCTACATACTTAAGTGTGTACGCCAGTTAAAAATAATCCTCTTAATTAAAAAAATATTCGGTTTACACAATAGTTTATTTTGAATATTATATACGAAAATCAATTTAACCAAAGCATATATGTGGTGACATGCAAAGACGCATTAATGCAGAGTACTCAGGTACGAAGCACAATGCGTCTTTTTTGTTTAACTATATGCTGACAAAAATCTACACAAATGGAGGTATTTATATGACACACGGAG
>JAHZAW010000013.1:0-14974 GCA_019423725.1 Clostridiales bacterium | reverse complement strand
TCAAGCAGGGACAACGTAGGTGTAGCAGTAGTAAACTGGAAAATGCCAAGACTGCATACTAAGCAGGAAATAATCGATAACTGTTATAAAATCAAAGATTATATTAAGGGTCTTAAAACAGGCATTCCTGGACTTGACTTAATAATTTTCCCGGAATACAGCACACATGGCATTATGTATGATTTCGATGAAATGATGGAGCTGGCTGCAACGACCGATGGTGAAGAAGTAGCGATTTTTAAACAGGCCTGCATCGAAAACAAAGTATGGGGAGTTTTCTCTCTTACAGGAGAAAGACATGAAGAACATCCCAAGAAAGTACCTTACAATACTCTGATCCTTATTAACGATAAGGGAGAGATCGTACAGAAATATAGAAAGATGATCCCTTGGACACCTATTGAAGGATGGTATCCTGGAGACAGAACATATGTAAGCGAAGGCCCTAAAGGATTAAAGATAAGCCTGATCATATGTGATGATGGAAATTATCCTGAAATCTGGAGAGACTGTGCAATGAGAGGCGCTGAGTTAGTTGTAAGATGCCAGGGATATATGTATCCTGCAAGCCAGCAGGAAGTAAATGTAGTTCCTGTTATGGCTTGGTGCAACAACGTATATGCAGCAGTTGCTAATGCAGCGGGATATGATGGAGTTTACTCATATTTCGGACATTCTTCAATATGTGGATTTGATGGCAGGGTACTTGGAATCACAGGAACTGAAGAATACAGTTATCAGTATGCACAGTTAAGCATAAGCGCCATCAGAGACGCAAGAGAGAACTGGCAGTCACAGAACCACCTCTATAAACTTCTTCACAGAGGATATACAGGAACGATCAATTCTAAAGAAGACAGATATGGCGAACCTGAATGTCAGTTTGAGTTCTACAAAAACTGGGTAAATGATCCAGTGGGAACACAGAAGAAAGTAGAAGAGATGACAAGAAAGCTGCCCGGTGTAAAATGGGCGCCTATCGAAGGAATCCCTCACGAAGAATAAAAGAAAACTTGACCTAAATTATTGACACTATAAAAGACAGTTTATTAACAACATGTGGTTACATCAAGAATGGAGAGTGTTATATGAAGAAGAATTTATTATTTAGGATCGCTGCCCTCGGAATTTCTGCAACAATAGCCCTTTCTGGATGTGGATCTTCAGCATCCACAGAAAGCGGTTCATCAGGCGGCGGTGACTCAGGCGACACTATTAAGGTAGGAATCCTCTTTTCAGAAACAGGATCAACAGCACTCGTAGAAAAAACAATGACAAATGCCTGTATAATGGCTTTTGATGAGATCAACGCTGCTGGAGGCATCAATGGTAAACAGATCGAGTATATTCATGAAGACTACGCATCAGATCCAGCAACGGCAACTGAAAAAATAAAGAAACTTATCCAGCAGGATGAAATCGTAGCAACAGTTGGATGCTATACATCAGCAAGCAGACAGGCAACTCTTCCGACCCTCAAGGAAGAAAACTCACTTCTTATTTACCCTACATATACTGAAGGAGAGGAAGTTCATCCTAACTGTATTTATGTTGGATGTATGCCAAACCAGCAGGCTACAGAGTTCATTCCTTACCTGCTTGAGAACATAGGCAAAAAGGTATTCCTTGTAGGATCAGACTATGTATTCCCTAAGACATGTAACAAACAGGCAAGAGCCTTAATTGAAATGTACGGAGGAGAAGTTGTTGGAGAAGAGTATGTACCTTTTGGAGGCACTGACTTCTCAACAGTATGTAACAAGATCAAAGATTCAGGAGCAGATTTCGTATATTCTACAGTAATCGGCGACTCAAACACAGCTTTCTTTAAAAACTATACACAGTACGGCCTCAGCGCAGAAGAAACCCCCATCTGTTCGATCGGTATAGATGAAAGCAACCTTCAGGCCATCGGCGCTGATTATGCTGAGGGACACTACGCATCAATGCCCTACTTCTCAACACTTGGAACAGAGGCATCAGATGCATTTGTTGAAAAATATAACAGCTTATTCGATGATGGTACTGTTGTAACAGTACTTACAGAATCAGCATATTCAAGCTGCTATCTTCTTGCTGAAGCCCTTGAAAAAGTGGAAGATCCCACAGATACAGACGCACTTATAGCCGCATTCAGCGGATTGGAATTTGATGCACCACAGGGCAAGATCAAAGTAGATGAAGAAAACCATTGTACATGGCTCTACTCAAGATTTGCACAGATTCATGACGGAAAGTTTGATATCATTTATTCATCAGAAGAGGCATTAAGACCTGAGCCTTGGCCTGCAATATTGTATCCTGAATATGAGAATACAAACTTTATGCCAAGCTGGGATGATCCTCTCTGCTACCCGCAGTAAGCATATAAATTAGTTAGATAATAAATCCAGCTGCCAGTCGACGTTGATTGGCTGCTGGATTTTAGTTATTAAAAGGAGTGATGAGGATGGCATCTTTTATTTCGCAAGTAGTTAATGGATTTAATCAGTCTGCTGTCCTGCTTATTGCGGCAATGGGACTGTTGATAATATTTGGACTTATGAACGTTATAAATATGGCACATGGCGAAATGATAATGATCGGAGGATTCTGTGCTTATATAGTAACAGGGTCCTGGCATCTTTCATTTGGCATAGCCATTATATTTGCTTTTTTAGTAACAGCAGTATTTGGCGCACTTACAGAAATACTTATCATAAAAAGACTTTATGCTAAACCTACTGAAACGATACTGGCTACATATGCATTATCGATAATACTGACAGAAATAGCGAGGATCATATGGCCTCTTTCACAAAATGTGGAAATGCCCATACCTGGAACGATAAACATAAAAGGTGTAGCGATCCCCTGCTATAACATATTTGTAATAGCGATCGCCATTGGTATTCTTATTTTTACTATAATTTTCTTCAAACGTACAAAGTTTGGAAAAGAAGTGGGAGCTATAACACAGAACAGACAGATGGCAGAATGTCTTGGAATCAAAACTTCCAGGATAGATACTTTAACTTTTTCTTATGGAGCAGGACTTGCTGGGATAGCAGGCTGCATACTGGCACCTACCACGGGAGTTTCTTATACCATGGGTTCCGTTTACCTTACAGATTCTTTCCTTACAGTAGTTCTTGGCGGTGTCCAGTCAATGGTCGGAGTTGCGGCTTCATCAGGAATAATGGGTGAAGGAAGAACTATACTGGCAGGATTCCTTAATGAGACCAGTGCAAAAATAATAATCTTTATGTTTGTTATTGTTCTTCTCAGATTTAAGCCTGAAGGATTGTTCCATAGAGAAAGGAGGTAATCATATGTCTGCAAGAAAAATGATTAAAATGCCAATAAACAGATATATAGACATAGCCGTACTGATTTTTCTGCTTATTTTTCCTTTGATAGCCAAAGAATTCAGGGTCGAGATGATGGGAAGATATGTATGTTATGCAATATTTGCACTTTCGCTGGATCTTCTCTGGGGCTATACAGGATTGCTGAGCCTTGGCCATGCTGTTTTGTTTGGATTAGGAGGATATATCATAGGTCTCTGCTATCAGATACAAAACGGAGTTCCAGCCTTTATGACAAGGGAAGGTGTTACAGAAATACCCTGGTTTTATGCACCTCTTCATAATCCCATGGCTGCAGCTGTAATAGGTATAATCGTACCTACTGTTTTTGCCATACTTCTTGGATATTTTATGTTCTCAAGCAAGATCAAAGGTGTATTTTTTACAATAATAACTCTGGCACTGGCTCAGATATTTAAAGATCTGGTAATCAATCTGCAAAAATATACAAATGGTTTTAACGGTCTTCAGGGAATAAAAAGATTCGCCATGAATGGAGGAGAACCCCTAAGCCGTATACAGTATTACTATATCATCGTAATAATTGCAGCGCTTATGTTCCTGTTTTGTATATGGCTTACTAACAGCAGAGTTGGAAAAATAGCCGTGTCAATTCGAGAAAATGAGCAGAGGCTTGGTTTCTTTGGCTATAAAGTAGCAAACTTTAAGATACTTATATTTGCCATTTCAGGAGCAATGGCAGGTCTTGCAGGTGTGCTTTATGCACCGGCAACAGGAACGATAACAACTGAAGATATAGGTATTTTAGCTTCTACATCAGCTGTTGTATGGATTGCCGTAGGAGGAAGAGGCAATTTGACAGGTGCGGTTGTGGGCACGCTTTTGATAAATTGGGCTCAGAGTATATTATCAGAGGGCTTTGCTTCTTATTGGCAGCTCATACTTGGAGCAGTACTTATAATAATAATCTTCTTTGTTCCCAATGGAATCATAGGACAGATCATAAGCGTTTCCAACAATATGAAAAAAGATAAGAAAACAAAAATCATAAATAATAAACGTCGAATTGAGGAACCTAAGGGGGCATGATGCATGGAAGACAAAGTCTTATTGGATATAAAAGATTTAAGTGTATCGTTTTCTGGATTTCATGCTGTAAGCGGGGTAAATATCAAAATCCATGAAGGTGAGATACATGTAATCATTGGACCAAATGGAGCCGGTAAAAGTACACTTATGGATCTGATAACTGGAAAAACAAAGCCAACATCAGGAGAAATTTTATATGAAGGTAAAAATATCGCAGGAAAAGATCCAGGCGTAATAGCTTCTCAGTATAACATAGGAAGAAAATTTCAGGGCCCTAATATATTTGACAATATGACAGTATATGAGAATATTGAGATCGCCCTTGCGGGATATACGTCCATATTGAAAGCCTTTACATATCGAAGGACACCGGAAATAAAGAAAAAGATAGAAGAAATATTGGAATTGATACAGCTGTATGATGAAAAGGACAGAATGGCAACGGAACTTTCCCATGGACAAAGACAGTGGCTGGAAATAGGAATGGTGATCGCGCAGTCTCCTAAAATAATAATATTGGATGAGCCTGCGGCAGGAATGACAGATATGGAAACATATAAGACAGGAGAACTTGTGAAGAAGTTAGCTGGAAAACATACTTTCATAGTAATAGAGCATGATATGGAATTTGTTGAGCAGATAGCTGAAACGGTCACTGTACTTCATCAGGGAAAGGTTTTAGCAAATGGAACCTTTGATGAGATAAAGGTAAATCCCGAAGTCATAAGCGTTTATCTTCAGGATGAAAACGGGGAGGGATTTTAATGCTGGAAATCAATGATATAAGAGTAAACTATGGTAAAAGCAAAGTTATAAATGGGATCAGTGTAAATATCAATGAAGGAGAAAAATTAGCTATACTTGGACGAAATGGAGTAGGAAAGACAACTTTATTGAAAGCTATAATTGGAGTTTTACCATTAGAAGCTGGAAACATAGAATTTGAAGGAAATGATATTTCAAAGGAAATGCCCCATACGCGCTCAAGACAGGGGATCGCTTATGTACCACAGGGCCGTGAGATCATACCGGATCTTACAGTAGAAGAAAATCTGGATCTTGGCGGATATGCACATACAAAGGACCTTATTCAGCAGAAAAATAAAGTGCTGGATTTCTTTCCTGCCCTTAATATACATCTGAAAAGAAAGGGCGGAGTGCTTTCTGGCGGTCAGCAGCAGCAGCTGGCCATTGCCAGGGCACTTATGTCAAATCCTAAGATACTCCTGCTCGATGAGCCTACAGAAGGCATTCAGCCTAATATAGTAGCTGAGATCGCAACGATACTTGAAAGAATAAGGACTGAGATGAACGTAACTTTAGTAATGGTGGAGCAGAACCTGAAATTTGCAAAGAAAATAGCAGACAATTATATAATCATACAGAAAGGCAGGCTCGTATCTGAGGGAACCATAGACTGCCTGAAAGAGGACATAATAAATAAATATCTTGCTGTTTAAAATAGATTGGAGGCGATGTCGCATGACGGATTTAATGATAGTAGATGATCACGAAATATTTAGGGATCAGCTGAAATCCCTTAACTGTCTGAAAAACCGTATGGATATAACCCTTAAGGCTGAGGCTGAAAATGGTGTGGAGGCTCTTAAACTTTTAAGGAATGACCCGGTCGACATCCTCATAACAGATATAAATATGCCTGAAATGAATGGACTTGAATTGTTGAAATATGTAAAAAAGGAAAAGCTGTGTAAATGTGCTATACTTATGAGCAGGCATACAAGTTTTGAATATGCAAGGAAAGGAATTATACTCGGAGCTTTTGATTATATGGTAAAGCCTGTCAAAGAAGAGACTTTTGACAGGGTGATAAACAGAGCAATTGGTTATATATACAGCAGAAATATTGAGGAAAGTTTCGGCTCAGAGTGTGAAGCAATATCAAGAAATATCCTGACAGAAGGTACTGATTATGAGAATTTAGTGGAAACATTAATGGAAAAGTGTCATAAAAAAGCAGGCAGCAATTTTATACTATTTAAATCTATACTGTCAGATCTAATAAGACAGATCTATATGAGAATAACCAAAAGGCGAAAAAATCTTATTTTGATCATAAGAAATATTGATGACGTCTGCAGGTCTATATTTCAAGCCGATGATTATGCCCAGGCTGAAGCTGTTTTTAAGGACTATATAGCGAAATTACATAAGATCGTTAAAGATTATTATCCCACAAACATGTCACTGCTTGCAGAAAATGCGGTTGATTACATATTCGATCATTTGTTTGAAAAAATAACGCTTACGGATGTAGCTGACTTTTGTTTTGTCAGTAATGCATATTTGAGCCACTGCTTCAAAAAGAGTATGGGAAAGTCGTTTGTTGATTATATTACTTTTCTTAAAATGCAGGTGGCCAAAAAAATGCTTGCAGAGTCACAGTTAAGTATATCTGAGATTGCTGAAAAGTTGGGATATGAGGACTACAAATATATGGGCAGAATATTTAAAAATATATGTGGAGTAACTCTTTCTGAATATAGAAAAAAAGTTTCCAAAAAGAAAAACAGCTCATATTAAAGATAGTGAAAGTCATCAGAATAATAAAGTTTTATGATATTTAAGCTGAATTTATCTAATATATAAAAGAACTTGATGTGTGTTAATACCGATTATAAAGAGTAATATGCAAGATTTTATGAAAACCTTCAATCTGTTGTAAAATAAACTTACAATCTTGAAGGTTTTGTTTATTTAGATGGTATGTAAGTTTTATATATGATTTTAATAGTGAACATATTTAAAAATCCATGAACCATCATGTAAACAAACTATAGGAACTAATATAATGATTGATATCAGCAAAATGCAGCAGGCTATTACTGAATGGCGGAGCCTTTTTATTGATATATAATATTTTTATAAAAAGGCGAACCAATACATTTTTAAAATCATATGATAGGTAAAGGCTCAGACTGGAGGTTTTTAAGCTTTATGTATTGTAATAACAGCGATGGATGCTGCAGGAGCTGCTGTACATCGTGCCAGTGTATATGCCCTATCCCAGGTCCCACCGGCCCAGCGGGCCCATCTGGAGAGCCTGGTCCAACGGGTCCGACAGGTCCCACCGGTCCAACAGGTGCTTTAGGCCCCACAGGCCCCACAGGAGTGACAGGCCCTGCAGGTCCAACGGGTGCAGCAGGAGAAAGCTTACCGGGCCCCACTGGTCCGACAGGTGCTTTAGGTCCAACAGGACCCACAGGCCCCACTGGTCCAGCAGGACAGTCCGGAGGAGGAGCACAAGGCCCCACTGGTCCAACCGGTCCTACAGGTCCAACGGGCCCGGCAGGAGCAGGGCTTCCAGGTCCAACGGGTGCAGCAGGGGAAGCTGGGGCAACAGGTCCGACAGGCCCCACCGGCCCAGCAGGAGCAGGGCTTCCAGGTCCAACGGGACCGGCCGGAGAGACAGGCTCAACGGGACCCACCGGCCCAGCAGGAGCGACAGGTCCCACAGGTCCAACGGGTGCAGCAGGACTTGCAGGTCCAATGGGACCCACCGGCCCAGCTGGAAGCATCGCGGCAAATCCATATAATTTGTATGTTCAGGCAGGAGCCGCGCCAGGTGGAGACGGAAGCCAGGCCATGCCCTATGAGACCATTGAAGAGGCATTGGCTGAAGCTCAGCCTGGAGGATATATAAATGTGCTGAGAGGGACCTATCCCATAACCCAGCAGATGACAGTAAGTATACCAGGCTTGACGATAAAAGGTACGGCTGGAGCTGTTATCCTGCTTCAAGCACCTGTGGTGCCGTTTTGGCTTAACGGCGGGAATGATACCATTGACGGGCTTACAATTACAAGTGATAATCCATATCCCGTTGAATTCATACATGTTGCGGGAGATGGAAATCAAATTTTGAACTGCAATATATATGGGCCCAATCAGCCGGGAGATTCTTCCACGTGGGTGGTAAACAGAGGCTTTGTGACACAAATAAGTGCAACAAATCTTTTGGTGCGTGATAACATTTTTCACACCCTGCGCCAGCCGGCATATTTGAATCCCAGCTCCACCGGGAACATAATCAATAACGTGGTCTATAATACCCGTGGATATGTGGTCGACCGGGCGATATTTTTATTCTCGGGTAATTCATGGGGGCTTCCGGCAAATGCTGTGGATATAGCGCTTCTTTCAGGCACCTTATCGGGTGCGCCCTATGATCCGCTGTCCGCGCTGGAGGAGAGCAACAGCAGTGCCACAGTAAGTGACCAGAGATAGAAAATGCACACCAAGAAAATATAATATTTTTAAAATGATCAATATAAGCAGGATCACCTTTTAGGCGGTCCTGCTTTATTTTTATATATAAATTGCTTCACTGAAAAGATTAACTTAATTAAATGTTCAAAATTTATTCATAATTTTGGAACGCTCAAGGAACTCTGCGGGAGTATTTGGGGAACACAGAGAAATGTATAATACATTCCGACAAATAACTAAACAAAAAATTATTGGAGGACATTATTATGTATTTTGACGCTATTGCTAAAATTGTTTCCGAACGTACAGGCTGCGATGTTGCAGACGTAAAACCCGAGAGCAAATTCTCAGAACTTGGAATCGACTCTCTGGACACAGTAGAGCTTCTTATGAGCCTTGAGGACGAGATCGGCATTGAGATCGAACTTGACCAGAAGGTTGAAACAATTGATGATCTTGATAAATTCATTCAGAGCAAGCAGGGTTGAAAATTATGATTAAATCAGAGATTTGTGAACTGCTGGGTATAAAATATCCGGTATTTCAAGGCGGAATGGCCTGGATCGCTGACGGCAGACTGGCTGCCGCTGTATCAAACGGCGGCGGCCTTGGTATTATTGCCGCAGGAAACGCTGACGGCGCCTACGTCAGAGAACAGATAAAGATCGCCAGGTCCCTTACAGATAAACCAATAGGCGTAAACATTATGCTTATGAGTCCATTTGCGGACGAAGTAGCACAGACAGTAACAGAAGAAAAAGTTGAGGTAGTGACCACAGGTGCTGGAAACCCCTCTAAATATATGAAAACTTGGAAAGAAGCCGGCATAAAGGTCATACCCGTGGTAGCCTCAGTTGCCATGGCAAAACTTATGACGCGTCTTGGAGCTTCAGCGCTCATTGCTGAGGGCGGAGAGAGCGGCGGACATGTGGGAGAACTTACAACTATAGTTCTTGTTCCCCAGGTATGCGACGCTACGACACTTCCCGTTATAGCTGCCGGAGGAATAGCAGACGGCAGGGGAGTTGCGGCGGTATTTATGCTTGGTGCCTGCGGTGTGCAGATGGGAACAAGATTTTTAAGTGCTGAGGAGTGTTCCATACACCCCGTTTATAAGGAAAAGATACTTAAGGCAAATGACCTCTGCACCATGGTAACTGGTAAACGTCTTGGACACCCCGTACGAAGCCTTAGGACACCATTTGCCAGAAATTATTCTAAGGCGGAATACGGCGGAATGCCCGATGATGAGCTTGAGGCCCTTGGCTCAGGAGCTCTTCGTCTTGCGGTACAGGAAGGAGATCCTGAAAAGGGATGTTTCCTTTCCGGACAGATAGCAGCCATGGTCAAAAAAGAACAGCCGGCTGCGGAAATAATAAAGGAAGTTATGGAGGAAGCTGAACCTATCCTCCTGAGGGCATCACAATGGGTAAAATAGCATTTGTATTTTCCGGCCAGGGAGACCAGTATCCCGGAATGGGAAAAGAGCTCATGGACAAATATCCCGCAGCTGCACAGATATTTAAAATGTGCGACAGCATACGTCCCGGAACATCAGACCAGTGCTTCAATGGTACGGAAGAAGAATTAAAAGAAACAAAAAATACACAGCCCTGTCTTTTTGCCATGGAACTGGCTGCAGCGGCAGTGCTTTTTGATAAGGGCGTAAAGCCAGAGGCATTAGCTGGATTTTCCCTTGGAGAGGTGGCCGCAGCCACAGCCGCAGGGATATTTGATAATGAAACAGGCTTTAAACTCGTAATGAAACGTGGAGAGCTCATGCAGAGGGAGGCAGAGAAGTTTGATACTTCCATGGCTGCTGTAGTAAAGCTCACACCTGAACAGGTGCAGGAAGTATGTAAGGGATATTCAGACGTATATCCCGTAAACTTCAACTGTCCCGGACAGATAACGGTTTCAGGCCTGGCATCACAGATGGCGGATTTTTCAGCTGATGTTAAAAAAGCCGGAGGAAGGGCACTTCCCCTTAAATTAAAGGGAGCTTTCCACTCACCCTTTATGGAAGAAGCCGCAAAGGCTTTCAAAGAGGAGCTTTCGAAGGCTGATATAAGAAAAAATAATATAACACTTTATTCCAATCTGACTTCAGAGCCCTATACCGATGATGTTGTAGGACTTTTGTCAAGACAGATATGCAGTCCCGTTTTATGGGAAAAAATAATCAGGAACATGATAGCTGACGGTATCGATACATTCATTGAGATCGGACCTGGAAGGACTCTCACCAATATGATAAGGAAAATTGACTCGGGAGTTAAGGCTCAGACCGTTACTGAATATTTAGCGGAGGAAGAATAATGGAAAAGGTGCTGGAAGGAAAAACAGCGGTCATCACTGGAGGCTCAAGGGGTCTTGGTGAGGCCATAGCATATAAACTGGCATCCATGGGAGCTGATATCGCTGTAATATGTTCAAGCTCAGCTGCCCAGGGTGAAAGGGTCTGCGAAAAATGCAGACAGGAATATAACGTAGAGGCAAAGGCATATCAGTGTGATGTGGCTGATTTCGAAGCGGTAAAGGAAACAGCTGCCAAGATAAAGGCTGATTTTAAAACAGCCCATATACTTGTAAATAATGCGGGCATCACCCGTGACGGCCTTGCGGTCATGATGAAGGAAGATGATTTCGACAGAGTAATAGCCGTAAATCTAAAAGGAGCCTTCAATATGATACGCCATATGGCAGGACTTTTCATAAGGAACCGCGAAGGCTGCATAATAAACATCACATCCGTTGCAGGGATAATGGGAAATGCCGGACAGTGCAATTATGCGGCGTCAAAGGCCGGACTTATTGGCCTTACAAAGACCATAGCTAAGGAACTGGCGCCTAAGGGCATAAGATGCAATGCAGTGGCTCCCGGATTCATCGCCACGGATATGACTGAAGACCAGAGTGAAAATCCTCTGCTTAAGATGATACCCCTCGGAAAGATGGGAGAAGCGGAAGATGTGGCCGAAGCGGTGGGATATCTTGCTGCGGCAAAATATGTAACAGGCGAAGTGCTCCGCGTTGACGGCGGCATCGCAATGTAAGGAGAATAGATATGAGTGAAAATAGAAGAGTAGTAGTTACCGGTCTGGGTGCTGTTACCCCTGTAGGAAATAATGTCAAAGATACATGGGAGAGCCTTAAAAACGGTAAAAACGGAATCGCTCCCATAACACTTTTTGATACAGAAAATTTTAAGGCAAAACTTGCTGCAGAAGTAAAGGACTTTGACCCCAAGGATTACCTGGAAGTAAATGAAATACTCCGTACTGACCGTTATGCTCAGTTTGCCGTTGCGGCAGCCCAGCAGGCAGTCGATGAGAGCGGCATCGAAGGAACAGTAAAACCCGAGCGTTTTTCTGTTATATTCGGAAGCGGCATCGGAGGAATAAACACATTTGAAACAGAACATACAAAACTTATGGAAAAGGGCCCCCGCAGGGTTTCACCTCTTTTCGTGCCCATGATGATAGCTAATATGGCAGCAGGTATGATAGCCATCCGCCACGAC
Organism: Clostridiales bacterium; assembly: GCA_019423725.1. Classification (GTDB taxonomy): domain Bacteria; phylum Bacillota; class Clostridia; order Lachnospirales; family Anaerotignaceae; genus Metalachnospira. The sequence goes on along the minus strand of JAHZAW010000013.1, from coordinate 2,824 downwards.
TGCCGTGGTTCAGCAATGCCCGCAGTCACAGCATGCGCTTCAGGTTCAAACGCCATCGGAGAGGCAATGCGTATGATCCGCCACGGATATGCTGACGCTGTCATAACAGGCGGCGCTGAGGCTGCTATCAGTCCTTCAGCTGTAGCCGGATTTGTAAATATGAAGGCTCTTTCCACATCAGAGGACCCCGATGCAGCATCACTTCCCTTTGATAAGAGAAGAGCAGGTTTTGTCATCGGCGAAGGCGCAGTAGCCCTTATCCTTGAGGAATATGAGCATGCTAAGGCAAGGGGAGCAAAAATATACGGTGAAGTATGCGGATATGGCTCAACTTGTGACGCATTCCATATCACAGCACCCCATCCTGAAGCAAGGGGAGGAGCCCAGGCCATGGCAGATGCCATGAAGGAAGCCGGCTATAGTGAAAATGACAGGGTATATATAAATGCCCATGGAACAGGAACACCTAAAAATGATTCCATCGAGACCATAGCCATTAAAAAGGCCCTTGGTGAAGAAGCTGCGAAGAGAGCCTATGTAAGCTCCACAAAGTCCATGACAGGACATATGCTTGGTGCGGCTGGCGCCATTGAGGCACTTGCATGCCTGTTCGTCCTTAATGAAGGTGTGATACCTCCCACCATCAATCTTAAAGAACAGGATGAAGAATGCGATCTTAACTGTGTACCTAATACTGCGGTAAAAGCGGACATTGACCTTGCCCTTTCCAATTCACTGGGATTTGGCGGTCATAATGCTTGTCTGGCTTTTAGGAAGGTGTAAATATGAACGAGACAGATATAAGAAAATATGCACAGCTTATGAAGGAGCTTGACCTTACGGGCCTTGAGATAACAGAGGACAATAGAGTGGTACGTCTTGAGCGTACAGCTCCAGCGGTCATAAGAGAGACAGCGGCCGTAAGCAGCGTACCTGTTCAGGCAGCCGCTCCGGCTCCGACAGTAAAGGAAGATACGGACTATATAAGCGTAAAATCACCCCTTGTGGGCGTATTTTATACAGCGCCAGCTGAAAATGCTGACCCCTATGTTTCAGTGGGCGACCATGTGAAAAAGGGACAGATACTCTGCCTTGTGGAGGCCATGAAGCTTATGAATGAGGTAACGGCCGAAGAAGACGGCGTCATAGCTGAGATATGCGCCACAAATGGCAGCGTAGTGGAATTCGGAACTGAGCTTTTCCGTATCAAGAGGTAAAGATATGAATAAAGAAGAAATAATGAAAATACTGCCTCATAGAGACAATATGCTCCTTTTGGACGATGTGGAAGAAAAGGATGGAAACGCCATAGGACATTACACGGTCAAGGGCGATGAGTTTTTCCTCAAGGGACATTTCCCTGGAAATCCCATAGTTCCCGGAGTGATACTCTGTGAGATACTGGCACAGTCTGCCTGCATCCTTATGAAGGATGCCATGACAGAGGGAAAACTTCCCGTATATACAGGACTTAATAATGTAAAATTCCGTTCACCGGTAAGACCCGGAGACACGGTGGAGACACAGTGCCACATAAAAAGAGCTAAGCATCCCTTTTATTTCGCCGAAGGAAAAATAACCGTAGGAGACAGGCTCTGTGTATCGGCTGAATTTTCATTCTGCATAACAGGTGATTAAAATATGTTCTCAAAAATATTAGTAGCTAACCGTGGTGAGATAGCAGTCAGGATTATAAGGGCCTGCAAGGAAATGGGAGTCTCCACGGTGGCAGTATATTCCGAGGCTGATAAAAACGCCCTTCATGTGGCCCTGGCTGACCAGAGCTACTGCATAGGCGGACCCGAGGCATCGGAAAGTTATTTAAATGAAAACCAGATAATAAGCGCGGCAATACTTGCCGGAGCCCAGGCAATACATCCCGGTTATGGATTCCTTTCTGAAAACGCCCATTTTGCCCGCCAATGCAGGAAAAACGGCATCGTTTTCATAGGGCCTGACCCGGAAAGCATGGAACAGCTCAGCGATAAGGCGGTGCTCAAAGAACTCATAAGCAAAACTGGACTTACGGTGATCCCTGGAACAAAGGCTGTATCCTCCGTGGAGGAAGCCCAGAGGGCCGCTGAAAAAATAGGTTATCCCGTAATGCTCAAGGCCTGTGCCGGAGGCGGCGGAAGGGGCATAAGACTAATCATGACCCCGGACGATATGGAAGAATCCTATCTTCAGGCCACCAGTGAGGCTGTGAGCGCCTTTGGAGACGGAAGCGTATACATCGAAAAATATGTATATCCCGCCAGACATGTGGAACTGCAGATACTTGCCGATGAGCATGGCAATGTTGTATGCCTTGGGGACAGGGACTGCTCCCTTCAGAGAAGGAACCAGAAACTTTTAGAGGAGACACCTTCACCGGCAGTAAACGATAAACAGCGCAGTGACATAATAAAACTGGCTGTGGACGCCGTTAAACAAATAGGCTACGTTGGAGCCGGAACTTTGGAATTCCTTCTGGATAAGGAAGGCAGATTCTGGTTTATGGAAATGAATGTAAGACTCCAGGTGGAGCACTGCGTAACGGAGATGCTCACTGGATTTGATATAGTAAAATGGCAGATAAGGATAGCATCGGGCATACCGCTCAATTTTACCCAGGAAGACGTGAAGATGCAGGGAGCTGCCATAGAGTGCCGAATAAACGCTGGAAGCTGCGGCACCCTTAAAATGCTCCATGTTCCCGGAGGCCCTTCCGTAAGGTTTGATACGAGCCTCATAGAAGGAATGACCATATCACCCTATTATGACTCACTGCTTGGCAAACTCATCGTATACGCCAAGACAAGGGAGGAAGCCTTAAGGAAAATAA
>JAHZAW010000012.1:36641-41556 GCA_019423725.1 Clostridiales bacterium | reverse complement strand
CGCTAAAGCTTTTTCTCACCCCCAGACTATCTGGGGGTTTTTCTGTAAACAAAAAACCAGCTGGCAGTATTTTACCAGCTGGTTTTTACGTCTTTTATGCATTTTATGTTTTTTATTTTATCTCATCTGGGGAAATCCCCACAGACTGCCACAGACAGCATCGATCTATATCGAAACTTACGCCTTCTGTTCCCTGCCCACGGCCTTAGGTCCGCACAGGCGTCTGTTCTCCCTCAAAACGAAGAACAAAGATATAAGGAGAGCCAGTGCATCGCTTACGGGCTGGGCGATGAAAATACCCTCTATATCCCATACCGCAGGGAAAATATATATGAATGGTATGAGAAAAACTATCTGTCTGAGCATGGTTATCATAATGGAGGGCACAGGTTTTGCCAGTGACTGGAAAAACGTGGTGGCTAACATTACGAATCCCAGAATGGGGGTTATGCAGAAATTGAGCCTCAGTGCCGTCACTCCCATCTGGAGCATCTCATCGGAGGCGCCAAAGAGCATAAGTATATATTTAGGCAGGAGCATGACTATTATCCATATAATACAGGTGACTCCCACGGACAGGGCCGATGCCTGATATAGGGTGGACATTACCCTTTTATAATTGCCTGCTCCATAGTTATTGCCGACTATGGGCTGTATGCCCTGGCTTATGCCGCTGGCTGGCATTATGACAAAGGTCATTATACTGGCGACTACGGCATAAACGCTGATGGCCGTATCTCCGCCGTATTTTCCCAGCTGGCTGTTATAGACAAGGCTTATAAGTCCCATGGCCATCTGGGCTATCCAGAAGGCAAAGCCGCAGGATATGATATTTTTTGAAAGTCCCCAGTCAAAGTGGAACGTATCCCTTTTTACCTCGGCCTTGGTGAATCCCTTTAAAAAGAGGACTAAGCCGAATGCCGTTGACAATATCTGGCCAATGACCGTGGCCCAGGCAGCTCCGGAAACACCCAGGTCAAGGACGCCAACAAAGAGGGCATCCAGTATTATATTTGTGACAGCTCCTATGCCAGTGACGCACATGCCAAGGACAGGCCTTCCCGATACACGCACGAAGTCACATAACACCTGGGTCATACCCTGAAAAAGACATCCCAGGGCAACTATCCTGTAATAATCATAGGCATATTCATAGGCGGTCTCCGTCACTCCAAACACCTTAAGTATGGGGTCGGTGAATGCCAGAAGGAATATCATGAGCAGTATCTCAAATACAACCGCCAGCATAACGGAATTTCCAAAGGAACGGTTCATATTTTTCTGTTCGCCCTTTCCCGCAAACAGACTGAAAAGGGACGCTCCTCCGGCACTGCAGGTGAGCCCGAAGGCCATCATCATATATGACAAGGGAAAACATATGGAAAGTCCGGCCAGGGCCGATGTTCCATTGAAATTTCCAACGAAAATCCTGTCTACGATGTTGTAAATGGCCGTTATCAGAAGGGATATGGCCGCCGGTATGGAATAATGCAGTATCATGGGGAAAAGTTTCCCCTTTGAAAAATCATTTACGTCATTCATAATGCTGTAACCTCTTTCTGTCATTTACTTAGTTTCCTAATCAATTGAGCAGATTTAGGATAAACTGCCTTTATTCAGACAGGTTATCCATGATCTTTTCCATGACTTCAAAGAATACTTCCAGTTTTTCCTCGGGGATGTCCCTTATGAGGTCCCCCTCCAGGTCAGTAAGTCCTTCTATGACCTGCTTTCTGAAACTCAGTGCTTTTTCCGTCAGGACTATTTTTTTCAGACGGTTGTCATAGGGCATGGGTTCCCTTACTATGAGCCCGTTTTTTTCCATCTGCTTCAAAAGTTCCGTGGCCGTAGGAGGCCTGAGGCTGAATTCTTCCTCAATATCCTTCTGAAATATCTCATCGGTCTGCGCCAGAAGAAAATGCAGGGTCCTTCCCTGGGAGCCGCTGAAGTCGTTCCTGGATGATAACATATCCAGCCTTCTGCGTATCTTATTTGAACATTTGCTTATGTACCTTGCGGCGCTTCTTTCAAGTGAGATCATAACATGCTCCTTTCTTAGGTTCCTAAGTAATTTTATATCCGCCCCATGTATTTGTCAAGAAAAATCCCCTTTATCCTTTCCATATCCATGATTATTTCCACCGCATACCTCCATGATATCTATATTTTATAATGACCGGGGCTTTTTAGGGGCTTTTTACAGCCCGCCGGCCTTCCGCTCCGGATGACAGCCTTAAACTATCAGATTATCTCGTATCCGGCATCTTTGAGAGCCTCTAGGGCTCTGTCAAAGTTTTCCCCTTTGGTGAGCACATAGTCGGTATTGTAGGTGGATATGGCAAATATGCCTATACCCTTATCCGCCAGGATGGCCGATATTTTTGAAAGTATGCCGATAAGGGAAAAATCCAGTACACCCTCTATCCTGAAGGCCCTCCATCCATCGTCCCTGTGGGTAGTGTTTTTAGGAACGTCCTCCGTCAGGCATACAAGGGATCTCTCCTCGTCGGTCTTTCCGATGAAACAGTATTCGCTCTCCAGGTCTGCCTGTGAAAAGTCCTCCACCCTGCATACTGAAAAGTCTCCATCTATTTTTTTGAGTTTCATGTCTTTCCCTCGTTCTTTAAATATCTGTCTGGTTTATAGGCCACTGGGACTTCTCATTGGTCCAAAGTCCATGGTGAGGCCTACTGTTATTTTTTGTTTTTTCTCATATATGAGGCTGAGGATCTAATGGCGGGATAAACGACCGAAGCCGCCACCCAGATGATCCAGCTCCTGCCCCAGTTTCCGCTTGTGAAGCTGTATATGAGATAGACAGCTGTGACCAATGGCCAGTATATATCAGAAATTATGGAATTCTTGTGATTTTCGATCTTTTCTTTTATGGAATAGTCTCCCTCCTGGAGCAGCCTGTCAAAACTCCCCCACATAATGGAGCCCTTTACGATCAAAAATACACCTATGCCCACGATTATAAGCACAGCCGCTGCCATAATGCTTTTTAATGGGCCGTCTCCCATGATATTTGCCGCAAATAATGGTATGGCCGCCAATATACAGAGACTTATGCCTGCCACCAGGTTCCTTACATAAATTTTTCTGTAACCTTCCTTTTTGTCTTTCACCATTTCACCGGTTTCGCTGTCGGTCTCAAATATCTCATTTTCAAAATATTCGTAAGGTGATGTCCTGAAGGCTCCATAAACTACCAGCGCCGTCGCCGCTGCTATTATGATCAACATTATAATGATGCCTGCCATTACCATATTTCCAGCTTCAACCCCGGCTTCCATCCTTTCTGAGAATTTACTCAGAAATATTACGGATACGGGAGATATGATATACATCAACACTCCCACTGATATAAGCATGGACTGAAGACCTTTTGCCCTAATGAACTTTTCAGCCTCATCAAGACCCACCTTTCTTGCTGGCTCCTGTCCCTCCGCCGGCTCCTCATCCGGCTTATTGAAAGGCTCCCCGGCTTGCTCCCAAGTGTCTGCTGTGCCCGATGCGTCTGCTGCGTCTGATACGAGTGCCTCTCTGCCATAAGCTTTAGACCCATAGGACGCAGGGCCGGCCTGCCTTATATCTGGTCTGTCCGGTTTGTCTGGTTTATTTTGTTTATCCGGCATCTCCTCAACATTATCCCTGAGCAGATAGTCTATGCTTACTTCAAAAAGGTCTGAAATCCTTATTATTTTTTCAATGTCCGGTATGGACTGTCCACTTTCCCATTTTGAAACCGACTGTCTTGTAACCCCCATTTTTTCCGCCAGTTCCTCCTGGGAATATCCGGCCTTCTTTCTGAGATACATAAGTTTATCCGCAAAAATCATAAGATCACTCCTGACCATCATTTGTTTAATATGATTTTAATACATATGACATTTGCAGACAACCAATCGCCGGTATCCAATATGTCAACCAGCGGTTGCATAGCCGGTCATATGGCGTTTTTCAGAGGTTTTGGGGAGTGGTTTAAAATATCCTTACTTTTTACCCTTTAGTACCAGCATACATTTCGTGCCGTCATTCAGGTCGTAAAGAGATCCGTCCATGACCTCCACTTCATTTCCCCAGATGTCCATTACTATCATTTCATCCCGATAGTCCGGGTCCTCATACCAGGTGGTAAAGTAAAAGAGGTCGCCGTCCCTGAATTCCAGGCTCCATACTCCATTGGTCTTAAATTCCAGTTTTTCCGGCCACAGTATCTCTATGGTGTCGTCCTCATATTCGCCCCTAAGGAGGGTGAGCGGAGACTTCTCCAGACGCATATTATAACAGCTAGTCACGCCCTCAAGGGGTATCTGGGCCAAAAGCTCCTTTCTGCCGCTGTAGGGGGAAAATTTATATATGTATATTTCTCCCGCATTAAAATCCACCACCAGAAAGGCAAAGCCCTCCTCATACCATATTGGTCTGTTTATATAGACGTTTTCCTTCTTTTCAAAGGGCGTAAGCTCTATGCCTTTCTCAAAATTTACAAGCATTATGCTCCTGCCCTCGTATCGCCTGCCCTCCTTTACCATATCCTCCACATCAGTGAGGTCTATGCCCGAGGCGCTTATGCAGTACCAGTTTTCGCTGCCATCTATAAAATCCACGGAATTTAAGTTCTTGTCTTCTATTTCTATCTCTCTTATCATTGCTTTCTCCTGTATATTTTTGGAAAATTTTTACTTTGCGCACGAACCCTGTCGAAATATAAGACAATTTGTATTACGGATTTAGTTTGTTTTATGGAGATATTATATTATATTGAGCTTAAAGAAACAAATATGTCAAAAAATGTATCGTCCTGTGGCCGTAAAAACCTGCCGGCCCGGACACCGCCCCATGAAAGGAGACAAACTATGAAAAACAGTAAAAACCTTGAGACAAAAACCAGACTATGTGAGGCCAACAC
>JAHZAW010000012.1:35387-36631 GCA_019423725.1 Clostridiales bacterium | reverse complement strand
AAAAACAAGGCTCCTGGAAACAGCCGATCTGAGCCGATTTGAAGGAAGGCTCAGCCCAGCCGAGATCGAGGAGCTGAAAAAACAAATATCTTATCTTGTACTGGAAGCGGAGGAGGAAGCATTTATGGCCGCCCTGGAATTTTCCGAAAACACGGTCATCCCCTTTGTCCGCTCCAATGTGTCCTAGGCCTTTAAAGTTCAGCCATATTATGGCCATAGGCCTTAGAGCCTTGAAGCGCTGGTGCTCGGCAACGGCCTAAATACCAGTGCCATAAGCCTTAAAAGCTGAAAATTCAAAGGACCGGTGCCATAAAGCCTTGGAAACGGAAATGCCCGGAGGCCGGGAGCCAGCCAGAGCCCGTCACCACAATTCTCTAAAAGCCGAACCACCAAAGACCGCAGCCTTGGAGCCCCCATCAGCTCATCATAGCTTATGAAGCCTTGCCGGTCTTTCTGATGTTCCTGATATTTCTGATATTTTCTATGCTGAAGGAGGATGGAGACATCCACTTTCTGCTCTTAAGCCTTATGAGCATCATAACGCCCCTGAATACGACGTCGAAACTTATGCCGGCCCATACTCCGACCAGTCCGCCATGGAGGATCACACCAAATACATAGGCCAGTTCCAGTCTTATGACCCATACGCCCACGGTACTTACCACAAGGGGCATCTTGACATCGGCGGAGCCTCTGCAAATACCCGATATTACCACAAAGGTGGAGAAGAACATTTCAAATCCGGCGGCAAGGCGCAGGGTGGTCCTTCCCAGTTCTATGACCTCAGCCGATGGAGTGAATATGCTCATTATAGGTGAGGCAAAAATGAATATTGGTATACATATGGCAAGTATGAGCACCAGATTCAGCTTTACGCACAGCCAGGCGAATTTATCGGCCATATCCTTTCTGCCGGCTCCAATGGACTGGCCTATGAGGGTGGTGGCCGTATAGGCTATGCCATAGGCTGGAAGGTAGAGGATGCTTTCTATCTGATTGGTCAGGTGGTGGGCCGCTATGGACACGGTGCCCATGGTGGATATCATGGCCGTAAGAATTATGGCTCCCACACTGAGGGAACATCTTTCCATGGCCGTGGGTATGCCTATTATGACCATATTTTTCATATTCGCCCCGGTCAGCCTGTAATCGCCCCTGAGGCTGAGTTTGATGGGAGTGTTCACCTTATACATGCAGATGATGAACACTACAGCGCTGAATATCCTGGAAAATAAAGTGGAAAG
>JAHZAW010000012.1:0-35377 GCA_019423725.1 Clostridiales bacterium | reverse complement strand
TGCCCCTTCCACACCGAGGCCTGCTCCCTTGATAACGACATCCAAGCCTATGAAATTCAGGTCTATGGCCTGATTTATCAAAAACAGGTTTCCGATGATGTTCAGCACATTGGCGGCGGTGTTCACCGCCAGGGGGATACGGGCATTTCCCGCTGAACGAAGTACAGAGCTCAAAACATTGGTAATGGTAAGGAATAAAAAGCTTATGCCCACTATTTTCATATAAATATCAGCCAGGGGGATGACATCTCCCTCGGCACCCAGCCATATGGGGAGCTTTGCCGATACGGCATATACCCCGGCCGCCAGCACTGCTCCGAATATGGCCGAAAATACGATGGATTCCCTGGCGGCCTTTTTGGCGTCATCTATCCTGCCCTCGCCTATCTTCCTTGCGACAATGAACATAAAACTTACGCTCACCGCCGTTATAAAGCCCAGTATGAGCCATATGGTGGAGGCGTTTATACCGATGCTGGCCGTGGCCGAGGCTCCCAGGGTGCCCACCATGGCCGTATCTATGAGGCTGGCCAGGGATATGAGCAGCTGCTCCATGATGGAGGGCACAGCAAGTTTCAGCACAGTATTTAACGGGGTCTTTCCCGAATCCAGAATATCAGACATTTTATCACCTTTACCTTAATACTTTGATACTCCTATACTCCTATGTTCCAATACTTTCACAAATCTATTTTTTCTTGAGTTTTTGTGATATTTCTAAGCACGACAAAGGTGATGATAACAGATTAAAATGCCCCTGTCTACATAAAAGCCCATTAATGCCCATTTTCCCCAAAACATATAAAGACGGACGGTTTTATGATGCACCGTCCGTCTTTTTTACCTGATATGGCACTTTGGAGATGTACTTTTCAGCCCGCCGCCGGAAAAATAACGGATTTTTCCCTCTTTTTTACCGTTTTGGGCGGTGAACATACAAAAAATCATCTGCCTCTGTGCTTTTCTTTTTTCTTTTCCCTTCTCATACGGAGAAGCCTTTCCCTTTCAAGGGCCCTTTTTTCCTTTTTATCCTCCGTACGCTCTTTTTTGAGATTTTCCCTCTCCAGCTGAAGGGCCTGCTGTGATTTCGTAGATTTTCCGGCGTTTTTTATCTCCTTTGCCGCCATCTTTATCCTGCGCTTTGGGTTTATCTTCCTGTTTTCAGCCCTTTGGCCGCTATCGATGGAACTCCCAAAGGGCAGCCTGTAGTAGTTTTTAAGGGTGTATGAATATATGTCGCCGTTTTTTGGCTCCGCCCCAAATACTACCTTCACCGACTGGAGTTTCCCTGAATCAGTCCTGTCATATATGCCCGTCCAGAACTGTCCGTCAAAAAATACCGTGAGTACCGCAGAAATCATGATCTTTTCCTCCTTAAAATTTCCACCGGTAAATGGACGACCTAAGGAGGAAGGTTACTGACGGTTTCCCGCGGCCGGACTACCAACCGGCCTGTGTTTTTATTACCAGCATTAGTTATTCAGTTGTTTCCTGCCGCCAGCTGTTTCAGGCTGTTGCTTTCATCAGCTGTTTTGGCTTGCAGCCGCTTATGGCTGTCGTCAGATTTTCTGGCTGTTAAAGCCGCTTCTGGCTGCCTTGGCTGTCTTTGCAGCTTTTGAGCCTCTCTTGGCTTCCGTCAGCTGCCTTTGGCTGTTTTCAGCCTTTTTCAGCCCTTTGGCCGCTTCTTAGTTTTCCTCTTCCTTTGTGGCCATGGCTGTTGCCTCGCCGTCAACTACGACCTTGCCGTCCTGGTTAGTGATGGTGGTCCTCATGATGACAAGACGTTTTTCGGGGATTATCTTAGTTACCTCGGCGTTTACCGTGATGGTGTCCCCGAAATATACGGGAGCAGTAAATTTAAGGGTCTGGCCGCAGTAAATGGCATCGGCTCCGGGTATGAGCATGCCGACGATGGTGGAAATAAAGGAAGCCGTAAGCATGCCATGGGCTATCCTCTTGCCAAAACGTGTGGTCTTGGCGTATTCCGCGTTAACATGTACGGGGTTGATGTCTCCGATGAGTCCGGCGAAGGTATAGACGTCGGACGCCTCGATGGTTTTAGAAACACTGGCTTTTTTACCCACATAGATCTCACCTATGCTCAGACCGCTCATATTAAGGCTGTCCGGATCAAGCATTTTACTCATAAAATCACTCCTTTTAAATTTAAACTCCCCATTTGTTTTTATAATACCATAGAAACAATCAATAGTGCAAACGCTTAAATTTTATGATATACTGATTCGGAGCGGATCTGAAAATCCGCCTTTTTGAAGGCCAGTATCCGATATATGGACGTTATTGGAGGCATTATCATATACTGGCAGACCATATATTCAAATTTATATATCACTAATTTACATATTTAAGCATAAGGGAATGGAAAAATTAAGGAGAGGATATAATGGAACCCATATTTTCAAACGCCTGTTCCCAGACAAAGGGGAACCTGCTGGAAATGATAAAGGCCACGGTGCCGGCCTGGTATAAACTTTACTGCCGTATATTTGCAGTGGTATTCGTAATAATAGCGGCGGCTGTGGCCATTAAGGGACAGTATATATTTACTGTCATATTTCTGGTGCTGGCGGTCATAATACTTGCCATATATAACAGGAAGGTATCCTCTGCGGCGGAAAAGATCTGGAAGAAAAACCAGGACCAGTACGGAAAGGACGTGGAGACCCGTATATTTTTCTATGAAGATTCCATCGTGGGCAAAAACCTCCAGGCGGGAAATGCCGTAAGGACAGAATACGAAAAAATAGAAAAAATAGTTGAGACGCCCTCCCTTTATGTGCTCGTATTTTGTAAAAACATAGCCATACTGGTGGATAAAAAGGGATTCATTTCCGATAACGGGGCGGACTTTGCCTCATTCATAAGGAAAAAATGCGTAAACGCTAAGTAAGGCAGGTGTGGACATGTTTAGAAAACTTACTGAAAATATTTATTATACCGAACCCCATGAAGATACGGACAGACCGGTCATGGGCTATATAAAAGGAAAGAGATACTCCCTTATGGTGGAGTGCGGAAATTCAGCCGAGACAGTTAAAAATTTCAACGCCGGCCTTAAAAGCCTTGGATTAAAAAAGGCTGATATGGCTGTGGCCACCCATTATCACTGGGACCATTGTTTTGGCATGTCCGCCCTCAAAAGAGAAGGCACACTGACCATTGCCCTGGATAGGACAAACGCCATACTTGAGGATATGTCTGCCTGGGGATGGTCCAGAAAACTTCTGGATGAGTATGTGGACTGTGACAAGGTGCCCCTTTTCTGCAAGCCCCATATAATCAACGAATATCCCGACCTTACAAAAATAGAAGTATGTCCGGCGGACATATCCTTTAAGGAGGAGATGGCCGTGGACCTGGGGGATATGAAATGTATATTCAAAAACATAGTAAATCCCCATACGGAGGATGGCATAATAGTATACATACCCTCGGAAAAAACCGTATTTTTCGGAGACTGTCTCTGTGAGGAGCTGGTAAGGGACCAGTGGATAGATAATAAGGAAAAGCTCGCCCTTATGATAGAGGAGCTGGACGGTCTGGATTTTGAATATGGTCTTGAGGGACATTTCCTTCCCAAGAAAAAGGAACAGATAATGAAAGAGCTGAAGGAAAGGCTCTGAGAGATACGAAATAACGGAAAGCCCGGACAGGCTCAAGAAAGGGACTTAAGAAAGATACTTGAGAAGGAGCCCTTAGAAAAAGGCTCACAGAACCTTAAAGAAAAGTTTGAAAGAGAGACTTGAAAGAGAGGCTTAAAATATGACAGAACAATTTTCCAGAACGGAAATGCTCATAGGCAGTGCCGCCCTTGAAAAGCTCCAAAACTCAAAGGCAGCGGTATTTGGCATAGGCGGTGTGGGAGGATTTGCAGCTGAGGCACTGGCCAGGGCAGGCATAGGGCATTTTGAGCTCATAGACAATGATGTGGTGAGCATCACCAACCTGAACCGCCAGATAATAGCCCTGCACAGCACCATCGGAAGGCCAAAGACCGAGGTCATGGCCGAGAGGATAAAAGACATCAACCCCGAGGCTGATGTCAGTGTGAGGAACTGTTTTTTCCTGCCGGAAAATGCGGACGAGTTTGATTTTTCCTCCTATGACTATGTTGTGGACGCGGTGGATACGGTGACGGCCAAACTGGCCATAATAAGCCAGGCAAAAAAGGCGGGAGTACCGGTCATTAGCTCCATGGGAACGGGCAACAAGCTCTCCCCTGCCATGCTCGAGGTCAGCGACATATCCAAAACTTCCGTCTGCCCCCTGGCAAAGGTCATGAGATATGAGCTGAAAAAGAGGGGCATAAAGGATGTCAAGGTAGTATATTCAAAGGAAAACCCCATAAAACCCAGATTTGAGGCATCCGACAGCGGAGAAAGGCGTGCCGTGCCGGGCAGCGTATCCTTCGTGCCGTCGGCGGCGGGACTTATAATAGCGTCGGAAGTAATAAAGGACCTGATTGGAGGAGCCAGCATTTGAAAAGAGAACTGAGTGAGTGCCAGCTTATAGAAAGAAGCATTCAGAAAAAATATAGAAAAGAACTGTGGAGGCCCTTCACCGAGGCCATAAAGCGTTATGCCCTCATCGAGGAGGGGGATAAAATAGCGGTGTGCATATCCGGGGGCAAGGACTCCATGCTTTTGGCCAAGATGTTCCAGCTTTTAAGGAGGATAACGGACTTTCCCTTTGAGGTGGAATACATGGTCATGGACCCGGGCTACAACGAGGCCAACCGCAGAAAAATAGAGGAAAACGCCGCCCTTATGGAAATACCCGTAAAAATATTTGAGACGGACATATTCGATGTGGCGGAAAGCGTTCCAAAAAGCCCCTGCTACCTGTGCGCCAGGATGAGGAGGGGTCATCTTTACAGCCAGGCCAGGGCCCTTGGCTGCAACAAAATAGCCCTGGGACATCATTTCAACGATGTCATAGAGACCACCCTCATGGGTATGCTCCATGGGGCACAGATACAGGGCATGAGGCCCAAACTTTTAAGTACGAATTTCAGGGGCATGGAGCTCATACGTCCCCTTTATCTGGTGCATGAGGATGCAATAAAAGCCTGGAGGGACTATAACCATCTGGAATTTTTACAGTGTGCCTGCCACTTTACGGAACAGGCCGCTGCCGAGGAAGTATCCTCCAAGCGCCAGGAGACCAAGGAGCTCATCAGTTTACTCAAAAAGACAAATCCCCTCATAGAGACCAACATTTTCAACAGTATACACGATGTGAATGTGGATACTTTAGTGGGATATAAAACAAGGGGAGTCCTGCACAGCTTCCTGGATGAGTTTGAGGATGAAAAGAGGAGGAGGACCTTCATAAGATATTATAAGGAGCCTTGTAAGCTGTGTGCCTTTGACCCGACCCTTCCTTCCATGGATAACTCGGAAAAAATACTGGATATAAGGGACCTTCCCAAGGATTTTGTGCCCATGGCCTACCAGCAGAGGGAAAACGGCCTGTCCTTTGTGGCGGAAAATATCCCCGATGGTATAAAGCCCGATATAGTTATCGAAGATAAGACAGCCTTTGTGCTTTCTGATAAATTCACCAATGACTGTTTTTCATGGTTTGGGACCGATTCCCTTATGGCATACCCCTCAGATGAAGGGGATGACCTGATGCTTGCCGACAGCAGAAAGACCGAGGCCATAATAAAAAATCTTAAGGAAAACGGTTTCACAGTGGAAGAAATGCCATAATGCAAAAACCAATGGCGCCCCTAAAAAGTCATATAAAATGAAAGAAGTGATATGATGGAGATCTCACAAAAATATAAGCATGAACTTTCCGTATTCCTTCCCCTTTCCTTTGTGGGAGGATTTTTGGAAATATACACATACATAAACATGAGCGGACTTTTCGCCAACGCCCAGACCAGCAACCTGGTAATGCTCTTTAACGGCCTCTGGTCCAGGAACTGGTATTCAGCCCTATACTGCATAGTGCCCATAATACTTTATGTGGCAGGCATATCAGTTACGGAGCTCCTTCCTAAAAAACTCAATGACGCTGCCGTAAGATGGCCTAAACTCTGTGTTTTGATAGAGATGATATGTATGACGGCCGTGGCCTTTTCCCCGGCGGCACTGCCTGACAGGGTCGCAGCTCTGCCCATATTTTTCGTAACAGCCATGCAGTATAACACCTTCAAAAGCATGGAAGGACAGGGAGTATCCACGGTATTTTGTACCAATAACCTCCGTCAGGCGGTCATCCACTACTGGCGTTACAGGGAACAGGATGATAAAAAACAGATCGTCTATATGAGCGTTTACATATTTGCCATAGCTGCCTTTATACTGGGTGTAACGGGAGGATATTTCTTCAGCCACCACTTTGGAATAAAGGCTGTGCTCGTATGTGATATAATCATGGTATATGTATTTTTTAAGCTCCATTTCCACGGACATAAATTCCTTTGATATATAATGACCGGAGGTATACAGGACGTGCCAAAGGCTTTTCTGTACCGGCTTTGAAGGTCTGGCTGTTATGATGATCCCGTGGCAGCGCAAGAAACTATAGATTTAAAACATCCCGGAAAACTTAGTTTTCCGGGATGTTTTTATATATTCGGCGGACGGGATGGCAGTCCTGGCTTACACAATTTAGGGTTTCGGCCTTCTGCCGCGCCTAGCCTTAAACAGCTCCCCACAGCCTGCCACCTGAACGAAGGGATAAAAAAACAGGGCGGAAAACCAAGGTTTTCCGCCCTTTATCTCATCCTATCCCCTTATAGATTATTCCCAGTATGAAAACTATCACAGCCAGGGGGACATAAATATATTTAGCTGTAGGCTTGAAGTATCTTCCCAGGAGCTTGTCCCTTCCGGTCTCCAGCTCCTTTTTTATCTCGTCAAATCCAAGTATATAATAGATGGATACGGCTCCGAGCACCGCTCCGAAGGGAACGACGATTATTGTTATGAAATCCATCCATGAGCCCACCATGGGTTCCGCCTCAAGGAATACGCCAACTCCAAAGGCAATGGCCGTACATATGAGTATGGCTGTTTTTCTTTTGAGCCTGAATCTGGTCTGCCAAGACTCGCTCACAGCCTCGAACATATTTATAAGGCTGGTTATACCCGCGAATACCACGGAAATAAAGAACAATACCGCAAATACACGTCCAAAGGGCATCTGTTTAAAAATGCTCGGCAGGGTGATGAACATAAGCGGAGGGCCTGAGCTGGGCTCTATGCCAAAGGCGAATACCGCAGGCATTATGGCCAGTGCCGCCAGCATGGCAGCTATGGTATCAAATACGGCCGTACGCACCGAGGCCTTAGGTATATCCTCATTTTTTGAAAGATATGTGCCGTATACTATCATTCCCGAGCCCGTTATGGACAGGGAGAAAAATGCCTGGCCCATGGCCATGACCCAGGTGTCCACCTCAAGGAGTTTGCTCCAGTCGGGCACGAAAAGAAATTCATATCCCTTTTCCGCTCCCGGAAGGAATGCCACCCTTATGGCGATAATGGCAAAAAGTATGAAAAAGGCAGGCATGAGCACCTTATTTACCTTTTCTATGCCCTTGGTGACGCCAAACATAAGCATTGCCGCCGAAGCCGCAACTACAATGAGATGCCAGGGCACGCTTCCGAAATTGCCATTGGCCTGGGCAAAGTATGCGGCTGCATCCTGGGTAAGTATATCCCCTGTGATAGAGCCGGCCAGAGACCTTACTACCCAGCCAACTATTACCGAATATCCGATGGCTATGCCCAGGGAACCGATGAGCGGTATCCAGCCCAAAACATAGCCGAGTTTTCCCTTTCCTATCCTGTTCCAGCAGTATTCATAGGCGCCCAGGGTACCTGTGCCGGCCCTTCTGCCTATGGCAAATTCCGCCGAAAGTCCCACTGCGCCGAATATGGCTATAAATATTATGTACGGTATCAAAAAAGCTCCGCCTCCGTACTGTCCGAGACGGTAGGGGAACATCCATATATTGCCCATTCCCACAGCTGAGCCAACACATGCCAGCACAAAGCCGACACTGCTGCCGAAGCCTCCATTTTGATGAGCGGCAGGCTTATTGTCATTCATCTGAGATTTTCCCATATTTCCTCCTCTTATTTCTTTCCAAGGATATCCTTTATATGCCCCTTAAGAAATATCCTTCATATTGGCCTTTTCTGCCTTTAATGCCGTAAACACCGTTTATACCTGTGCATGGCTTGACATGGCCTTTTATTTGATTATATACTTACATCAATGATTTGTAAAACCGATAATTTCTATAACATCATTCGTTATTTTCAATAAAAGGGGAGGACAGCCATGGAACTGAGGAACATAAGGACATTTTTATGTGTAGCGGAACAGTGCAGTTTTTCAAAGGCGGCGGTGATACTGGGATATTCCCAGTCAACGGTCACCACCCAGATACAGCAGCTGGAACAGGAATTTGATACCCTGCTTTTTGAGCGAATCCATAAGACCGTGCGTCTGACGGCGGCCGGAGCGGAATTTGTGGGCTTTGCCCAGAAAATGCTCCTGACGGCCGATGAGGCAAAAAGCGCCATGCGCCGTCTCCCTGCGGAAAACGGTGAACTTAGGATAGCCATGGCTGAATCCGTATGCTCCACGTTTTTCCCGGATATTTTGGAAAAATACCACAGGCAGTACCCCAATGTGGACTTATCCATAACCACCGGAGGCACCGACGATATATTTTATATGCTGCGCCACAATGAGGCGGACATGGTATACACCCTGGACAGGAGGATATATTCCTCAGACCTGGTCACTGCCCTGGAAAAGGAGGAGGACGTATATTTTGTAGCCTCACCCGCCCACGGCGCCGCGGCCCGTGAGCTGGCGCTGGAGGAACTTCCGGACTGTGATTTCATACTGACCGAAAGGAATATGAGCTACAGAAAACATCTGGATGAGCTTATGGCCTCCCGCTCCCTGGAAATAAAGCCTTTTCTGGAGCTGAGCAGTGTGGAGATGATAAAAACACTGGTGGAAAGGGGACTGGGCATGTCATTTCTTCCACGGTATGCCGTCAGAGACTCCATCGAAAGGGGCAGTCTTGTGAAGGTATCCGTGCCTGAGACCCACATAGAGGTATGGAGACAGCTCATCTACCATAAAAACAAATGGGTCAGCCCTGCCATGAGGGCCATGATAAAACTTATTAAGGAATACGAAAAGGATTGATCTGCAGGCTGTCCAAAGGCGCTCCGTTTTTATATTTATGGCCATGCAACTTTTTGCCCCTATGATATGTCTGTTTTCATAGGATATGCACCGGGTATAAAAGGTCCGTATACCCTTTTAACACCAGTATCAAACTTCAGAATATCGCCCCATAAAAATCATAACGGTCATAAATATTTTCAATTATTATCTGAAAAGAGGTGTATATGATTGGAAGAGTATATCAAAAATTTAGAAGATGAATTTTCTTTAATATCCAACGGATTTAAAGAGCAGGAAAAAAGAGCCTTAAATGATTTCAAGTCCGGCAGCCCTTCCCAAGTAAAAAAGCTGGCATACTCAGCCTATGGCTCTGACGTATATCAGGTAAGGATGTACGGCGTATTTTTATTTGGTTATTTATCCGATGACAAAGAAATTTTAGATTTTATGCGCGATGAAGTGTCAAAAGACGGTAATTGGCGGGTCCAGGAGATACTGGCTAAGGCTTTTGAGGAATTTTGCAAAAAAACAGGATTTAAAGAAGCTGTCCCTGTCATTGATGAGTGGCTTGGCCATAATGATCCAAATACAAGGAGAGCTGTATCAGAAGGTCTGAGAATATGGACGAACAGACCGTATTTCAAAGAAAATCCCCAGGAAGCGGTCAAAAGATTATCCGCCCTTAAGCAGGACCCCAGCGAATATGTAAGGAAATCCGCCGGAAATGCCCTTAGGGATATCAGTAAGAAACATCCTGATCTGATAGAATCGGAAACGAACACCTGGGATCTGGATGTCAAAGAAATAAACCAGGTCTATAAACTTGCACGCAGATTTATTGAAAACAGCAGATAAAACCTTTTAAAAATATATTCTGGCGCCTTAAAGGCGCTGTTTTTATGTAAAGATCCCTTTGTCAGAAAAAGGAACAAAAAAAATTAAAATATCTATTGCATAATATATTAAAGTGATATATAATGCGATTAACAGTTGAACAATTATTCAATTAAGAAGGTGAGCAAATGAATGAAGATATAAACGAAAATATAAACGAAAAAACTCCCGACCAGTCCGAATATATGCATGCTGACAGTGGCATCATAGAAAAGGTCAATGAGACCATGCCCGATGAGGAGATACTCTATGACCTGGCAGAACTTTTCAAGATATTCGGCGACAGCACCCGTATAAAAATACTGTATGTGCTTTTTGAGTCGGAGATGTGTGTATTTGACATATCCCAGCTGTTGAATATGAGCATGTCAGCCATATCCCATCAGCTCAGGATATTGAAACAGGCCCAGCTGGTAAAATTCAGGCGTGAGGGAAAAACGGTCTTCTACTCCCTGGCCGATGACCATGTAAGGACCATAATCGGAAACGGCATGGAACATCTGTGTGAATAATATCTATATTAATGATACCCGGATATAATTAAAAACAGGAGGAATCGATATGAAAAAATCATATAAACTTCAGGAACTGGACTGCGCAAACTGCGCCGCAAAAATGGAAACAGCCATCAACAAAATAGACGGGGTCAATAAGGCGACAGTCAGCTTTATGACCCAGAAACTTACCATAGACGCCGCTGATGACAGATTTGAGGAAATACTTAAGGAGGCTTCATCAGCCATATCAAAAATCGAACCCGACTGCAGGATAATCATAAAATAAGGTGATAACATGACTTCCAGACAGAAACGCTCCCTTTACAGGATAATAGGTTCCGCCCTGCTTTTTGTATTGGCGGTGGTAATAAATGCTGAAGGGATTCTCAGGCTGGCGCTCTTTCTCATACCCTATCTTATAATAGGATTCCCGGTGCTTAAAAAAGCCGCCGTAAACATATCCCATGGACAGGTATTTGATGAAAATTTCCTTATGTGCATAGCCACCATAGGCGCCCTTATAGTGGGAGAATATCCCGAAGCGGTATTTGTAATGCTCTTTTATCAGGTGGGTGACCTGTTCGAGTCAGTGGCCGTGGGAAAAAGCCGCGACTCCATATCAGCCCTGGTGGATATATGTCCCGAATACGTCAATATCGAAAGGGACGGCAGAGTCGAACAGCTGGACCCCGATGAGGCTGAAATAGGCGATATAATGGTGATTAAACCCGGCGAAAAAGTGCCCCTTGACGGTATAATAACCGAAGGCACATCCAGCCTAAATACATCAGCCCTGACGGGAGAAAGCCTTCCCCTTGACGTCAAAAAGGGAGACAGCATAATAAGCGGCTGCATAAACTTAAACGGGCTCATAAGGGCTCAGGTAACTAAGGAATACAGCGATTCCACCGTATCAAAAATACTGGAACTGGTGGAAAATTCAGCCGAAAACAAAGCCCACACCGAAAATTTCATAACACGTTTTGCCTCTTACTATACTCCGGCCGTTGTATTTGCCGCCGCAGCTCTGGCGGTGATACCGGTATTCGTATTTGGCGGCAGTGCCAGGGACTGGGTCATGAGGGCTCTTAACTTTCTGGTAGTTTCCTGCCCCTGCGCTCTTGTCATATCCGTGCCCCTTTCATATTTCAGCGGCATAGGATGTGCCTCATCAAAGGGAATACTTGTCAAGGGCTCCAATTATCTCGAGGCATTGGCCAAGGCGTCCACGGTGGTATTTGATAAGACCGGAACACTTACCAAAGGCTCCTTTTCCGTTACGGATATATGTCCCTCATCCATGGAAAAGGAGGAACTTCTGGAAATGACCGCACTGGCTGAGACCTATTCCAACCATCCCATTTCAGTTTCCATAAGGAATGCCTGCACGGCCGTTCCCGATTCAGGAAGGGTATCAGACTATGAGGAAATACCCGGCAAAGGCGTAAAGGCGGTCATAGACGGAAGGATGGTATATGCGGGAAACGCAAGGCTTATGTCAGAACTCGGTCTCAAAGCCTCTGAGACCCCCGCCGGCACTGCCTGTGTGCATACGGCCATTGACGGAGCATACGCCGGATATATACTCATATCCGACACCATCAAGGAAGATTCAAAGGCTGCCATTGAGTCGCTCAAGGCCCTTGGCATACAAAATACGGTCATGCTTTCCGGCGACAACCGGGCAAACGCCATTAAAACAGCAGAGGAAACTGGCATAGATACGGTATATTCCGACCTGCTCCCCTCGGATAAGGTAAAATGGCTGGAGGATATAATCAAAAATTCTCCCGGCAAAACCGTATTCGTTGGAGATGGGATAAACGACGCTCCATCCCTCACCAGGGCAGATGTGGGCATAGCCATGGGAGGCCTTGGCTCAGACGCCGCCATCGAGGCGGCCGACATAGTGCTTATGGATGACAAGCCGTCAAAAATAGCCCTTGCCCTTAAAATCGCCAAAAAAACAGCCTCCATCGTCAGGCAGAACATCACCTTTGCCCTTGCTGTAAAGATACTGGTGCTTATACTGAGTGCCTTTGGCCTTTCAAATATGTGGGAAGCGGTATTTGCCGATGTGGGAGTATCAGTCATAGCCATAATAAATTCCATGAGAGCCATGAGGACTGAAAAGGAATACTAAAGAGGATCACTAAAAAGGATCCCCGGAAAAGAATAATGAAAACATCTAAGAGACGCAAACTTTGCGTCTCTTTTTTATTTTGGCCGCTTTCGGAGAGGTTTGGGCAGGTGCCTGTCCCGGCTTTGGGGGGATTTGGCGGTGCGGCGGGTGCGGCTGCCTGGTTCCTTCGGCGGGGTTGCTGCTGCGGTAGTGCGGCTGCCTGATTACTTTGGCGGGGGTGCTGCTGTGCGGCGGGCGGGATTGTTAGGAGATGCGATAGGTTAAGGACGGCGGATATCTTAATGAAACCAAAGGGCCAAGCTCTGTACAACAAAACAGCCCGCTGTATGCGGGCTGTTTTATCTTATTCAAATTTTAAACGGTGATCACCTTGGCGGAGCTTTTCATTTTCTCCACGATCTCGTACATATTGCTGATGGTTCCCACCTTAAGTTTTTCCGTAAGGCCGTAGTAGTTGAGGCATGTTCCGCAGACGAGCACTTCTGTACCCTTTTCGATGAGGGTACTTATGCTGTTGATAATGTCCATCTTGTCATCTGTGGGCATTTTTACACCGCTGTTCATAAATATGACAGCCGCAGGCACATCATCACTTTCAGCCAGGGTATAGAGCATCATTTTAGCCAGATTATGTCCGAGGGTGTAGTCTCCTTCGCCAACATAGTCTTTGCCGAAAAATACTGTATATCCGCATCCGCTGACAGAGCATGCCGAAGGAGCCGGAGCTGCCTGCGGAGCATTTTTCACATCTTTTGCATCTCCCTCAGCGGCGCCGCCGGCAAATATTACATGGAATCCGCCTTCAACGGTCTCCACCTTAGTTTCGATACCATTTGAATCCGCCAGACGTTTAAGATTTCCCACGGCTATCTCATTATCAACGGCCACCGTGAGGTCTCTTTCACCGGCATCGATCTCTTTTTTAGCAAGCACAACGGGCATAGGGCAGGCCTTGCCGAAGGCATCTATAAATTTTGACATATTATCACCTTTTCTATACGTTATTTTAATATGAGTATAACCATATTGCCTTTAGTTGTCAAAGGTCTTATAATCTTTAAGAGGTGTTTTTATGAGAAAAGATGCATATTATACAATCGCTTTCAATTCCACCCACAGTGCCGTTGCCGCTGAAAAATATCTCGGCGAAAAAATAAACGCCGCTGTCATGCCTACCCTGAGAAAAATAAGTGCTTCCTGCGGCATATCCCTCAGGATAGAAACGGAGGATTTTGAAAGGCTGAAGGAACTTTTAAATGAAAATCAACAGATAAAGGAAAGCTGCCACGTATATCTTGCCGAAAACGACGAGGTTTATCCGGTGGATATATGAAATATGAAAGGGCTCAATGGCAAAAATAATAGAAAAACCCCCCGTTGGGATTCGGAGGGCCAAAAGAAATAAAAGGTTTTTATAATGAAATAAATAAAGGGGCATTTATTTATCCATTCGGAGTTTTACTGCCTTATCACGGTATTGTTTTATAACTACAATGTGTTATTATTGTATCGTGCTAAAGCTATAAAGTATAATACAACCAGTATTAATTTTTGTCAATAGATTTTGAATAAATATATATAAAAAACTTAACTAAATTTTATTGTCAGTCATCGTCAGAACATCCGGCGCCGGTGTATCCGCACGAGCCTCTGGAGGAATATTTATTAATATTTATTACAGAGCCCGGAGGCTTGCCGCCTTTCAGCCCAGGCTGCCGGCCCCTATATTTATGGCCTTGATGGCCTTGGACCAAATATATCTTCAGCCCTATCAAATATCTGCCTGTGATATCTGCCGTTATATCCCGCCTCTGCCCATACCCTTCCTTGTTATGGCAGTAAACTTTATAGTCTGTAAATAATGACAAATGCTTCAAATAATTTAATCATTTTTTTATAAAAGACCACGATACTTAATTGTCTCTTAATTACCTGATGGTGCTGTCTGTGTTAGATTATACCTGTCATTAAGTTCAACAAAATGATTGGAGGAATGATAAATGAAACGCAGATGCATACCGCTTTTTCTCTGTATGGCGCTGTCAATGGGAGTGATAGCTACAGGCTGCAGCTCCGGAGGAGATGACACGGAACAGACCGTCTCAGAAACAACGGAGGATGGAACATCCGCATCAGATGATGAGGGAAGTACTTCGGCGGAAGCCTCATCCGCAGAGGAAGATCCCTTTGTCTATGAAAATGATGAGCTCAATTTTTCCGTTGAGATGCCTGAGCTCCTGAAGGACTGTATGTATACGGAGGAATCCCAGACCACTGCCTATGACGACACCATAAATATGGTAAAAGTCTACTATAAAGGCGAATCCTCAGACCAGAACATATTTACCCTGGAGGAAATGAGCCAGGATGTATGGGACAACATTAAGGCCGAGGACGGTTATGTGGGAGACGAACTGGGAGTATCATCTTCAGGACGAGTGGTAGTTCTCAACCAGATGCAGTCAAATCCTTACGATGAAGGAACGGATGACTACGATAAACTGGAGGATATATTCGCCCAGATGGACATTATATCCCACTCTTTCACTTTCCTGAATGAACAAGCCCTGTCAGCAGTATCAATTCAGTTTTATATTTAAGAGCTAAAAACATCAGTTTTATCCTAAATATCCGTGCTTCTATATAGGCATCCACAGCACCCCCGGATGCCTTTTTTATTTGCCTGAAAACAGGACCGTTTATGCCCTGCCGGCGTTCTGCATCGATATGGCATTACTAAGCCCGCGAAAGTTTTCCTGCTCCCTTGAGGGTGTACTCTGCGCCTGAGCAGGACTGATCTGCCCCAAGCCGGGTATTCTAAAACCTGATGCCGGTTTCTACACCCAAAGCCGGTGCTTTCGGCAGTACTGCGCCTGGCTTCTGCTTTCCTAGATTAATCTCTGCGGCCTGCACCGGGGCTCACACCCCAAGCCGTTGTTTTTTTCCTGAGCTTGGTATTCTGTCTCTCCGAGCTGGCCTCCGTGTCCTTTGACTGCCCTCTCCATGTTCTTAACTGCTCTTTATGCATTTTCAGCCAGCCTCTTTCACCACACCAGGCTCCTGCTTTTGCCGCTGGTACTCCGCACTGCCTGTCTCTTTCTGGCTCCCAGGCCGGCCTTCAGCCCTGCTGCGGCTACTGCGTCCCCATATCCGTCGGTCTGGGTATAAAAAAGGCGTCCCATAGAGGAACGCCTTTTAAATACCTGTTATCCAATTATTTGCCTAAATATTCCTGTCCGCCCATGTAAGGTCTTAAAACTTCGGGGATCCTTACTGTGCCGTCTGCCTGAAGGTTGTTTTCAAGGAAGGCGATGAGCATTCTGGGAGGAGCAACAACTGTGTTGTTAAGGGTATGAGCGAAGTATTTCTCACCGTTTTCTCCAACTACCCTTATTCTAAGTCTTCTTGCCTGAGCGTCTCCAAGGTTAGAGCAGCTGCCGACCTCGAAATATTTCTTCTGTCTGGGTGACCAAGCCTCAACGTCTACTGATTTTACCTTAAGGTCAGCCAGGTCTCCTGAGCAGCACTCAAGAGTTCTTACGGGGATATCCATGGATCTGAAAAGATCAACTGTGTTCTGCCAGAGTTTATCGAACCACATCTTGCTGTCTTCGGGCTTACATACGACGATCATTTCCTGTTTCTCGAACTGATGTATTCTGTAAACTCCTCTTTCCTCTATGCCGTGGGCACCTTTTTCCTTACGGAAGCAGGGTGAATAGCTTGTGAGTGTATAGGGAAGGTCTGCCTCTTTATTTACTGTATCGATGAACTTACCGATCATTGAATGTTCACTGGTACCGATGAGGTAAAGGTCCTCGCCTTCGATCTTATACATCATGGCGTCCATCTCGTCAAAGCTCATAACGCCTGTAACAACGTCGCTTCTGATCATGAAAGGAGGTACACAGTATGTGAATCCTCTGTTTATCATAAAGTCCCTTGCATAGGCGATTACTGCTGAATGAAGTCTTGCTATGTCGCCCATGAGATAATAGAATCCGTTTCCGGCTACTTTTCTTGCGCTGTCAAGGTCGATGCCGTTGAACTTCTCCATGATGTCAACGTGATAGGGTATCTCAAAATCGGGAACAACGGGCTCGCCAAATTTCTGTACTTCTACGTTCTCGCTGTCGTCCTTGCCGATGGGAACTGAAGGATCGATGATGTTGGGGATAGTCATCATGATCTTTTTGATCCTTTCCTCAACGTCTTTTTCCTTTTCTGTGAGTTCATCTACTCTTGTGGAGTTTTTAGCTACCTCAGCCTTTACTTTTTCGGCCTCTTCCTTCTCACCCTTTGCCATAAGACCTCCGATCTGTTTTGAAAGTCTGTTTCTATCGGCACGAAGGGCTTCAACCTCCTGTTTGATCTTTCTGTTTTCAAGGTCAAGCTCAATGACTTCGTCAACGAGGGGAAGTTTTTTGTCCTGAAACTTGTTTCTGATATTCTGTTTAACTATCTCGGGGTTCTCTCTTACGAATTTAATGTCTAACACTGGTTTTTCCTCCTAAAAAATTGTTTTCGGCAAAATAAAAAGCCCGTCCCTTAAAAGCTTTACGCTTCCCTGGGACGAGCTGTTATACCCGCGTTGCCACCCGCATTGCCGCTTGTGTACGGCCTCTCATAAAAGCTGTAAGGGGCTTTACCCCGGCGGCTTTCACCGCAGACTCGGAAAGTGGAACATCTTTTCACGCTGCCGTCTCACACCAAATGACGGCTCTCTGAAAACGCTACGGGATTTAGTTTTCCTCAAACGTCCTTATTATCTGAACATAAAAAGATTATAACACATAAAAATTAAAAATCAACCAAAAAATAAATAAAAATCCTGCCTTTAAAGAGTTTTTTATGTGAATTTTATCTGAAACTGTATTTTATGCCAAGGACACCAAAAAAACACCTTCATATTTCAACTGCAGTTTTTAAAAAGCGGCTCCTAAAACCGTTTATTAAATAAATCCTAAATTTTAAGGCAGCGGTTGACTGCGGGTAAAAAAACATACAAAATATTAAATAACCAAAGAATAACTAAAGAATAACTAAAGGGAGTTGATATAATGCCCTCTTATCTCATACCCGGCCTTCTCCTGCCCTTTATGGGCACTGCACTGGGAGCGGCCTGTGTATTTTTTATGAAAGACAGCCTTGACCAAAAGGTCCAGAAGGTGCTTTTAGGATTTGCCTCGGGAGTTATGGTGGCAGCCTCCATATGGTCCCTGCTCATACCATCCATGGATATGTCAGAAAGTCTGGGACGTCTCTCATTCATACCCGCTGCCGTTGGTTTTGCCCTTGGTATGGTGTTCCTGCTTATAATGGACAGGCTCATACCCCATATGCACCTGGGCGGACATACAGAAGGCCCCAAAAGATCCCTTGGGAAAAACGCCATGCTCGTCCTGGCCGTGACCCTCCACAATATACCCGAGGGCATGGCCGTAGGCGTCGTACTGGCTGGAGCCATGAACGGAAGTTCCACGGTCACCGCCGCCGGAGCCCTTTCCCTGGCCCTTGGCATCGCCATTCAGAACTTCCCCGAAGGCGCTGTCATTTCCCTGCCCCTTAAGAGCGAAGGCACCGGAAAAACAAAGGCCTTTATCTACGGCGCCCTGTCCGGCATAGTGGAACCTATTGGAGCCCTTCTTACCATAGCCCTCTCATCCCTCATAGTGCCTCTCCTGCCCTATCTGCTTTCATTCGCAGCGGGTGCCATGATATATGTGGTGGTGGAGGAACTTATCCCCGAAGCCTCAGAAGGAGAACACTCAAATATCGGCACCATTGGCTTTGCCGCCGGATTTCTTATTATGATGATACTTGACTCTGCCCTGGGATAAAATCCTCCCACGGACAATCATTAATGCCATAAATAACGAAAAATGGACCCTGTCCCATGTCAAAGGGCTCTCCGTAAAGGAGAGCCCTTTTATTTATCCCATGTTTATTATTCATCTTCACTGTCGTCATATGTGCCCGCCTGAATGACCTGGGCCGTCTGTCTATTCTGCCCGGTCTGTCCCGTCTGGGACGAGCCGTCAGACGCACCGGAAATATTCGCGTTCTGGTTACCCAGCATGACCTCCTCGGCCCTCTCGTGCTGTGTCCCAAAATAAAACGATATCACAACGGTGAATATTGTCACGAATTCCCTGGCATCCACCCTGCCGCTCAAACATAAAAACGCGAATACCACCGTTAATATGAGCGTTATGACCGTCTTTACCCTGAGCAGCTTTATAAGCGCCTCTTTCATACGATCACCCCTTTTTTTCAAGATCTTCTATCCTGTGATTGGCAACCTTTATTTTTTCCTCATGTATCATGGCCTTTTGTTCCAGGGCGTAGGTCCTCTCCACCACCTGATTGTGTTTGTCGACCCTCTCCGTAAGTTCCTCCAGCTGGTATTTTATCAGCCCCATGGTCTCATCATGCTGCGCCATGGACCTCCTGTTCTGCTGCCAGCTGTTTATCATACATACCGCAAGAGTGACGCCCCCGCTTATCAAGGCCGTTGTTACGGCATCAGACACTCTTGTCCCTCCAAATCTTTATATCCTTATACCTTTCTATGCCCTTGGCTTTTGTCCTCCGGCTCATTCTCCGGAATTTTCGGATACTTCCCTCAGCCTGTCCTGGATATCCACATATATCTGTCTGAGTATCTCACAGGCCTCAGCCTTGTCTTCACTGTTGGGATGAGTGACTATTTTCTTTGCCCCTTCTTTTACCTTCGTATAAAACTTTTCCTTCGTATTTTTGGCTGTTTTTACCCAGCTGTTCCCGGCGTCCCATATATAATATGTCTCCCCGCCGATCTTAGGTACTCCTCCATCGCTTTCTATGTCGTCCACAGCCATATATACTCCGCCGCCATATTCACTGGCGTCATCTTCCCATTTTGAACAGTGGAGAAGTCCTCCCCTGTCAATGTACATATATCTTATGCCGCTGTCCGGCTTTGGTACCTTCTTCCCATCCACATAGTAAAATTCGTGATGGTCAATTTCCGGTACGTTGAAATCAACTTTTATATCCCTCATGCTTATCCTCCTTCTTCCTCTCCGGCACTTTACTCTGACATTTCGCTGCTTTGATGCCTAAATGCATCGCTGCCTTGATACTTCGATACTTCGATACTTTTATACTTTGGCACCCTGGCGCTCCGGGACTGCGGCACTCTGGCATTCTGCTGCCCCTTTCAAGCCTGTCTTTGACCGCTCCCATTTAGGCGATACTCTGCCTTGGCCGCTCTCCTTTTAGCACTGCCTTGCCATTAGCTGCCTCACTGTGCCCCGGCTCAAGGCTTCTGAACCACGGCCATCATATAAGATGCTTTACCGCTTTTTCTGCCCCTGCCGCTTGTCTCTGCCCTTCCTGCCGCCTTTTACCGGCTCATAAAGCCCACAAAGTCCGGCGGCAATAGAGTCCGCAAGCTCCATCTCAGATGGCCGCAAGGGCATTTTCAATGTCATTGGTAAGGGTCACTGTGCCGCTTCCGCTGTGGTATCCTGCCGGTATCGTATAGCTTGTGGTATTGAGGCCGTCAATGGTAGCAGCCACAGCTCCATTGTTGGCCATGGTACCGCTTTTCTGGGCTCCTGTGGAATCCACGAAGACCTTTCCCGTAAGTACGTCCCCGGCCGATGCCGTAACTCCAGTTATGTCAGCATAGCTGGCTGGTATGGCTTCGACCCTCACCTTGGAAAGACCGTCATAGCCTTCATCTGGAAGTATTTCCTGAAGGGATTTGCTTGGTACTGCTGTTTTCTCCTGGAGGGTCGGTGCATTCTGGACATTTACCGTGATCTTTGAAAGCACCTTTCCGGCTGTTGGAGTCACTACCCCGTTGGCTGTAACGGTCTTTTCCTCCAGATCTATGCTTACGGTCCCGCTTCCGTTGTGGTATCCAGCCGGTATGGTATAACTGCCTGTTGTTGTGTCCAGCTTCTGGCTCACGGCTCCATTGTCTTCTATGGCCTCCACTGCCGCTACACATTCTTCCAGGGTGTTTTCCTCACTGGCCAGGGAAAGAAGCATAAGCTTTGATCTTAATCTTGTCTTTAACTGCTGTAGTCTTGCAATCTGTTCTGATATGCTCATCTTTATTCCTCCTGATATTTGTGTATCACGGACAGATACACAAAAGGACGATACAGATATTAGATATTAAATATTAAACGGACGGGGTATCTCACCCTTAAAAAGATTATCACATGATACTGTTTATTCTCTATCCCAGGGCCATTAGGCCAAATAAAAAAAGACCCGTTGAACAGGTCTTTTTTTAATATCTGATCCGCCATAAGGAGTTTTCTGGCGTATGCTCCCAGGACTATCCCCAGGGCTCTATCTTAATTCTCCTCTGAGTATCCCGTGTCATCTGTATAAGTTCCATCCGTAAGGCTGGAACCATCTTCTTCATAGGTCCGGTCCTCATCCATTTGGACCTCATCTGTCTGGGCGTCCCCGGTGATGGACGAGGCAGGCGTAGCTGCCGGCTCGCTGTGATGGGTGCTTCCCGAGGATACCACCGCCAGCATTATGAATATAAAATATATTATAAGTATATCCACGATCAAAAGAAGGACTATTTTTACATTATCGCTGAGTTTATTCCGCCCTGCCAAAAGGGCTATGCCGGAGGCAATAAATATGACAGCCCCGCATATAAGGGTAATATAATTAAGAAGAAAATCAGCCATAAACATCTCTCCCTTCAAATCATGAACTCAGGAATCGTCATTTTGTATGTCTCATACGTTTATCCGAGGCTGGAAATTTTATTCATAGACATTTCCGTCCTTATCGTAATATACCACATGCATGTTAAAATCATCGGATGGACTCTCAAAATATATTATATCCGAAAGCCCCACATCATATCTTTCAGTGGTCTCCTCACCACTCACATTATCCACACAGGTGACCTCCGCATATTCCACCTCGGCTCCTCCAAACCATATGAGCTCATATACATTGCCATCCACCACGGCCATACCCGTGATTATTTGGCTTATGTCTCCGTTGACCGTGGACTGTATACCGTATCGTCCATTGCCTTCCGGCTCGAACGTAATGAGGGCTGCCTTCCCGTTTGGACCATAGGCAGCGTTTATTATGTAATCATCTATGGCCGTCTCGGCACATATTACATAGTCCTCTCCGCCATAAAGTTCAGATATGAGCTCTGCCCTTGATTTAGGCTTCGCATTCCTTATAAGTCCGGCTGCTATTATGGCTATCACCACTATAACGCCTATGATGACCGATATTTTTTTTATTTCCAGCTCCCATGGCAATCTTCCTTCCTTATAAGCTAATAACTACCATGATTTTAATATACCATAGGCCGCTCCTAAAATAAATACACACCGCCGTTTTTATGCCCATAAAATCCGACAGGAAATACCATTGCCCATCATGGTCTGGGCCTGGATTGTATAGCATATAAAAACAGCCGTCCAAAATGGATGGCTGTATATCTTATCGTTTTTATAGTTTTTATCATTTTATCATCATTTATATATGCCCATGGCCATGTCCCTGAATATGCCTGGCTGCTCCCTGAGCTCATTAAATGTGCCCCTCTGTACTATGCTTCCCTTATCCATAACTATTATCTCATCACAGTTCTGGAGGGTCGAAAGCCTGTGGGCAATGGATATGACCGTGGTGCCGCATTCTTCATTCATTTTTTCAATCTCGGCCTGTATGAGCTTTTCCGAGGTATTATCCAGGGCAGAGGTGGCCTCATCAAGTATGAGTATACGGGGCTTTCTCAAAAATATACGGGCAAGGGCTATCCTCTGGCGCTGTCCTCCCGATAGATTGGCTCCGCCCTCGGAGAGCATAAAGTCATATTTTCCCGGCAGCTTCTCTATGTCCGCGGATATGTTGGCTTTTCTGGCTGCCTCCATGACTTCCTGAGGGGTGACCTCCCTTTTCATGCCATAACATATATTATTGTATACCGTATCAGCTATTATAAAGGGCGACTGGGGCACAAGGGCTATATTTTCCGCCAGCGCCTCCCTGGAAAGCTCCGCCAGATCAGTCTCACCCAGAAGTATTTCACCCTGGGCCTGTTCCAGCTTATCGATCACTTTTATGAGGGTAGATTTTCCGCAGCCGCTGGGACCGGCGACACCTATAAATTTTCCCGATAGCACCTGAAGGGTGATATCATTCAATATTTTCTGTTCCGGCTTTTCCGGATAGGCAAAACTTGCATTTCTTATGACAATGTCGTTAGTTTCCGGGCGTGCCTCCATCTTGAGGCCATCTTTTTTATAGGAAAAATCCAAAGGTATATCCACCATTCTGAAATAATCATCAGCCAGCACCATACATTCTGAAAATTCATCCAATATCCTATGCAGTTCCCTCAGGGGGCCTGTGAGCTGGGTAAAACAAAGGTATGCCGTGAGCACAGTACCAACGGTTATTATATCCCTTGAGGCCAGCAGAACCGATATGCCTATGACCAGCACACTGAAAAAAGCCTCGTTGACAAATTTCAGGCAGTCATAAAAGGCCATGGCCTTATGATGGCGCATTTCCTTTTTTCTCAGCTGTTCCGAACGGTAACTTATCCTTTCTCCCTCGTCAGCAGCGCTGTCCAGTGTTCGTATGGTCTCTATGCCGCCAAGGAGCTCCACCATGGTGCCGTCCATTTCAGCCTTCGTATCCATGAGTTCCACACGTATGCCCTTTTGGGTGCTTATCTGCCTGAAGACGATGAATGTTCCCACGGGTATGACCATAACCACAAGGCAGGCCACCAAAAATGGCAGCTGAAAGAATATCGTTACGATTGCCGCTATACCGGTAGCCACCGCCGGAGCAAAATCCATAAACATCAGCTTTATGAGCTTTACTGTACCCTCCAGGCTTCGATTGAGCCTGCCGTGGATATTTCCGGTCATATGGTTCCTGAAATATGACAGCGGCGCCCTGAGCAGAGAATCCGTCGCTCTCTGTCTAGCATTTTTCTCGGCCTGGGTTGCAGTATCCTCAACGATCAGGCGGCGTATGACCTTTATGACCTCATTTATAACATTTATAAACAAAATAGCGATAAGTATGGGGATAACTGACCTGAATGACACAGCCTCCCCTGCCAGTACCGTATCCGTCATATATCCAATGGCAAGGGGCGTAAGCTGGCTCAATACCGCTGAAATCATCAATATTATAAGAATAAAAAGAAATCCTAATTTCTGCCTTGGCGGCAGCAGCTCAAATATTCCCTTCCATATCTTTTTTGCCGATCTTCTATTCATACACTTCATTCCTCCCAAAATGAAATGGCCGTTTTGTTTATTTTAACACAAATGCAAATGGCTGGGAATGGGATGAATGAGTAAGTTAAAAAGAGAAAATGATTTTTAAAATAAAAAAGCACCATACCTTTGGTATGATGCTTTTTACTAATTACGGAGGCAGGATTTGAACCTACTTTAGCATATCTTAAAATATATTAATATTAGAAGCCTGCTTTTGTATATATTAAAATTCTATAAATAATCAAATAAGCTTTCCATCCATATCCCTGCCTGCTTCATTGAGCATCTGAATGACCTCTGACCTGCAAATCTCCGGCACAAGGGTCACATCTTTTGTCTCTGGATTACAGGTTCGACGCCCTGCAACTACAAGGTTAAAATACATCTGGATCATACTGCAGCACCTCCTTCTCTCAGAGCAATAACAGCCTCATATATGGTCGCTTGCACTTCCATATCGTTAAGACGGTCATTTATACTCTGTTCGTACCGGTCAGCTATAGCCTCCATAATTATTAATGAATTTTTGTTCCCGGCATCTACAGCTTTCTCTATTCTTTCTGCTGGTGTAGGAATATAGGCTGGAGGAACATAATTTGTAAAGTTACCGGTTTCTGAATCATAAAACATCCCGATTTCAGTTGTATCATCGCACTCAACTGCTAATACAGGATTTCCAATTTGATTTGGTGGCCAAGATGGAGGTGATTCAGAATTAACGATATCTATCACTCTGTATTCATTTACCATTGCATATAACATCAAGTAACACTCCATTCTATCTTTACATATCCATCTGCACCATTAATCCCGTTAATGTATTCCATACTTGTTGAAGTTAGTCCGTGCGCTCCACCTCCGCCACCGCCACCCTTTGTTGGCGTTGACCCATTACCAAGTGCATTTTGACCATTTCCTCCAAGTCCAATAGATCCACCTCCGCCACCACCTGCAGAGGCTGAACTGTTTGATGTATTAGTTGAATATGCTACTACACCTTTTCCACCTTCGCCTTGTAAGCCTGATGATCCAGCTGCACTACTATTGCCAGAAATAGTACTGCCTTTTGCAATATAAACTCCATTACCTCCAGATCCTCCATTGCCTACTGCAGTTGCACCAATACCTATGCCACCGTTTGTAAATGTACCCCCGTTTCCACCCCTAAGTGTTACTAAATTGCCAATTACTGTTGATCCGCCTGATTTTCCATTATTTTGGCCTAATGAGCTACTCGTTCCACCCTTACCACCTGCACCAACTGTTATTGTCAAAGACGATATGTCCGTTACATCGTATTCTTGCTCTGATATGGCTTCTCCGCCGCCACCGCCACCTGCAGAACCAGCACTACTTGTTCCAGCTCCACCGCCTCCTGCACCGCATGCAGTTACCTTGATCTTTGTCAACCCTGTTGGCAATTCAAGATTATAGATACCAGCTTCCAAATACTCTGTAACTTTTGTTCCCAGTATAGTAAGAACTGTGTCAATTTTCGCTTCATTTGTTTCATTTCCAATAATTATATTATTTAATTTTGACATAACTGATCCTGATACATAACTTCCACCAGTATCAGCTGTCTCTCCGATCTTATCCAATATCTCCTGTACCTTTTTCAACAGTTCTTCATCGGCTCCGGCATTGGCCAGTTGCCACAATATGCCGTCGATTGTGTCCATATTGCTATTTATCTGTTCGACATCTGCCGCGTCGGCATAATCAGGTTTAACCAGATTATAGTGTTCTGTTTTTTCTGCCATTTCTTTCCCTCCTTATCCGTTTTGCCAGTCTCCACTTTTCACATATTCCCAGGTGTTTGTCCTGAAAAAATCCCATGTATGGGTTTTTACATCACCCCATGTATGGAGTTGATAAATAAATTCATAGGGCAAGTGTGCCGGCTTGATCCTGTCGATGGTTTTTCTTAAATTATCAATAAATGGCGGTATGCCGTAGATCTCAAGAAAAGCTATCTTTATTTTTCCGGAAGTAAAAGACACATCAACGCGCCCTTTATCCCAGGCCAGGCATATCTCCTGGATCATTTTTAATGTGAATTTCTTCCCCCTGGCTGCCAACCAGTTTGCCTTGACATTGTTTCGGCGTTCTTCAAGACTTGTCCCAGATGGAACCGTAATGCCGAGATACTTTTCAAAAATTTCTATTCCCGGCAGTGTCATAGTGTCAAAGAAAAGCTGCTTTTCCGCTTCGTTCAGACGTGAAAGAAGGCTTTCATAAACTATCGCTAGAACTGTATAAAAATCATTGACGAAAACGGCTTTTCTGTATAATTTGTTATTGTTATATATCAGTCTTTCCTTTACATCACTCAATCAGATTCACCGTCCCCAGTGTTGCCACTTCACGGCTGCCGACTGGTATATTTGCCACGTCGCCGTTTATTGTCAAATTGCTGTAATCTATAACTCCTGGTGTGTCAAATATCGTATTGGCTATAAGTGCATAACTGATATAGTCAACATTGAAGGCCTTTTCCTGCAGTATGGCTTTTATATTTGTTTTTATGGCTTCAACTACTGCCGCCAGCTCATATCCTTCTAAAAGCACAAGTTTACCATCTATATTCAACTGTTTTTCCGTTGCTGCCGTGACTGAACAGTATGCACCAGCTGGTGCCTGGCCCTCTCCTTTTCCAGTGCTGCCAGGATCGATATACTGCTGTACAGCGGCCACAAGCTCAGGAGACGCCGGCAGACCGTCATTTCCAATGATACACACCTCAACAGTGTTATCACCAAACGCAAGGCCGAAGGCTTTCGCGCGTCCTACACCCGCAACTTCCAGCGCCCATCTTTCATAATGTGCCTCATTGCCAGAGACTACTGGTTTCTGCAGTTCATCATAAAAACGTGTCTTTAATTCCTCGTCATTTTCTTCTCTGTAGCCGTTCCTTGTCGGTTCTTCATTTGTAACGGCTGTTATTCCAGGGATTGAAACCGGTATCTTTATTATGGATCCCGTACCTACGTTTCCCTCTGCTCCAGCCTCTACCGCCCGAACAGGCACTTTTCCGGTTCCCTTGATTATCGTTATTTCCGTTACCTCATAAAGGATGTTGTTGACTGTGGAAAATAAAGCTCCTGGCTGAATTGTAGCCGTTCCTGTGACTGTAACCTCTCCTATAGCTTTAACAGCGGAGCGGCGTACAATGCCGGTAAGATCAAAAACACGCTTTGTAAGCTCATCCCCTGTCAGGTTTTCAATATCAAGTTTGGCCTCTATCTCATCAGCCCTGACATACAGCTTTTCACTTTCTATAGCCACTGAATTAAGCAGATCGTAGACGGGAAAACCTATGGTCTTTGCGTATGTATTGGGCATATCCGAAAGCATATGGTTTAAAATTTCCTCAGATGTTCGCACTTATGTTCACCTCTTCTCCTGTGTAAAGTACGGCTGTAAAATATATGTTTAATTCTCCGTCCACATTTTCGGCCGAAAAATTTATGATACTTTTTATGCAGCGGAGTATTTTTGCATTTTCTTTGATCTGCCTTTGTATCTCCGAATACAAAAAGCCCTTAGGCAGCGTCTTATAGCCTATGATCTTATCCGTTTCTATACCAAAGCCGCTGTTGCCATATACGGTGTATTTATCCGGAAGAGTACGACACATAAGCTCAAGCCACTGTTTAACGGCTTCTGCCTGCGTAACTTCTTCCGCAACGCCATTTAAAAAGACAAATTCCCGTTTATCATAATCAAATTTTATGCTGCGCCCTATTTCTTCCACCGGGCGAAGTCTTATGACGGCTGCTGCCGCCTCTTCTATCGTTTTATTTTCTATAGGAAACATTATGCCGCCTCCTCTTTTTCTACTCTAACACATCAAATGTGACCATTTCGGACAAACCTATAATAATTGCTCTGCGTCCTAAATATTCCTTTCGTTCAGGATCTGACGTCATTTTATTTTTCATTCCTTCCGTCAGTGTCAGGTTGTCCCCTTCCGTAAATACGGCGGCACCATCCAGGGCTTCAACTATCATGGGTTCCTGTTTCCTTATGGTACCAATAATAAAAGTAAGTCCGTTTCTATTTTTACGTCCTTCCTGTTTTACTGCCTTTGCCATTTTTAAAGCATAGTCCTGCATTTATACCGCCTCCGCATTTTCAAGATCCAGCGACATTCTATGGGATGCACCGAATGTATGGGTAACTGATTTAACAAGATATGCGCCTGTTAGATCGTATTTATCAGACGAAAACAATAACAGTACCCCTGCCGTGACTGCCTCTGATCCCAGCATGTCCCCTATACTTCTAGTTGTTTTTATGTTGCCCAGTTCTTTTAAGGTATTGTCCGCTTTTGTGGCTGGATTTTCCTCGTCGCTCGACTTTTTAATAGTCTTTGTCAGCTTGCCGAATTTTGCAACGGCTGCAGCGTTCTGCGCTGTAGCTAATACCTTTGCTGTGCCGTTGTCCTCCGATACAACTACTATATTGTTTCGCATATCTGCAACACTGTCGGATCCGTCAACACTGCCCAGGGCATAGGTCACGTCTATTTCATTACCGGCCTCAAATTTATGTTTTGCAAAAGTCAACGTCTGGGGATATTCATATATATTAAGCGCCCCGTCTCTGACCCTCATAAAATAGTTTTTCCCGTCAGCTGATGTTGCTGTTTCTATAATATCTTGTAAAATTTCCAGCACGGATTTTTCTATATACAGTCCGTCTATAGTTCCAGAAAGTCCAGGCAGGCTACCAAGTGGCAGTCCGGCCTTTGAACATAGCTGTTGAACAGCTGTTGAACACGGTGTTTTATTAAACTGTATAATGACGTCATTGTTTGACAGGTAAAATCCATAGTCCAGTGCCTTATATTCTCCGGATAGGCTGACTTCTGTTATTATTCCACTGAAAAGCGTCCTTGTATCGCCTATGACATCTACCTTGTCACCCGGTACGATTTTAGGCCGTGAATCCGTGATATATCTATCCCGTGGATTTTTGACGGTAGTAAATGACAGTTCAACGGTTATGCTATCCATGTTATCAGTTATGCTTAAGTTGCCGCAAAATCTTGTTATATCCGTTTCACGGTTTAAAATAATCTTTGGCATCTATTTCACCGCCTATAAAAATATATATTCTGTCATAGACAGGGAGAAATCGACATCGCCGTTTGCCCTGTATTTATATGTAAAGCTGTCTATGGATACGGCCATATTAAGACGCTCCACGCTCTGCTTATCGGTAATTACTATCCTTGCCGGTATTCTCTCGGCCTTTATACGACGGAAAAAATCAATATACGCCTGCGGATCAATGTCCGCATACGGATTTACAAAAGGGTATCTTTTAGACGGAAAGAAAGACGAAATTTCCATTGTCCTAAGTCCAGGATTACCGATCATACGAATATTGAAAGACAGCCCATTATATGTCTCATTGGCCTGGTCCTCAGCTATCTCCCATTCCGGCGATACCGGCAGCACCATTATTTCAGCATTATTATTAATTGAAAATACAATATCCATATATTCACCGTCCTTATACCGCTTGAAGTGCTTCTATAAATTCCTTAGCGATTATGCGTCCTGTCTCGTGTGGATCGTCTCCGCCCTTGACTTCGATTTTCAAATTGTTGATAGTTACTTTTTTACCGCCTGACAGAATTTGTTTTGTCTTGTCAGCTGGGTATATCTTAGATCCTGATGGCAAAGTGATTAATTCGCCTCGGCCACCCTCGTTTACCCTTGTCCAGCCGCCACTGAAATATGGCGTTCCTGTCGCGTGATTTTCAGCATTGTCACTCACCCAGCCTGCTAATTTTTGCACCCCACTACCAATAAGCGGTATATTAGACAGCTTTTCTTTAATTCCGTTAAATCCCTCTGAAAACCAATCAAAAATGGGTGATACCGTAGCTTTTACCGCCTCAAAAGCGCCTACAATAGTATCTTTTATACCATTAAAAACACCGGTTATATTTTCCCACAGGCTTAGTGCTACTGCCTTTATTGTGTCCCAGTTTTGATACAGCGCCACGCCGGCCGCT
This sequence comes from Clostridiales bacterium, assembly GCA_019423725.1. Taxonomy (GTDB): domain Bacteria; phylum Bacillota; class Clostridia; order Lachnospirales; family Anaerotignaceae; genus Metalachnospira. The sequence continues at coordinate 5,332 of JAHZAW010000012.1, read as the reverse complement.
ATCAATATACCTATGGCCGTAATTATGAGGCCTAAAGAGCTTGTATTCATTGCTAAATTAAGAGCATTTTGGACTGCCTGAACGTCTGTGGCTACTTTTTGGTATGTCTGCCACATGGTTACAACAGTTGAAATTATACTAAATGCTGTAAACGCTCCAACGAGGCCCGAAAGCACAGGTATGAGCCAGTTTGCATTATCTTTGACCCAATCAATTGATTTTCCCAGGAAGTCCAGACCATTACCTAATATATTTGCTGCTTTATCTGCAATGGCCTCTAGGGTACCATCGTTCTGCCATTTTATAAGGATATCAGACACTGACGATATTTTTTGCCTTAAAATATCCAATGCACTGCCCTGTCTGACTGTACCGTCGTCCATTATGCCAACTATATTTGCAATGGAATTTTTAGCGACTTCCTTAACGGTTGACCACATACCTTTTGTAGTATTAGATAATTTCTCCATTCCTCCGGCAAAACGGCTATTCATCACCTGGACTAATTCGTCCATATTATTAACGCCATTTATGCCAAACTCTTTCATACGTTCCCATTCTCCAGACTGAGCGTCAATTATCGCATCAGCTGCCTGGGTAATATCCTTTCCTGTTGCTCCGGCCATATCACCGGCGCGTCCAAGCCATTCCTCAGCAGACATTCCCATGGATTCAAATTTTGCCGCTGCCTCCATAATTGATCCACTTTTAAATGGAGTCTTATTAGCCATATCAATAGCATATTTCATTATGTCAGCGGCCTTTTGTGTATCACCTGTGGCCGTTTCCAGCTGAGTTCTGTATGTTTCTATGTCAAAAATCTCATTAACTCCGATATTTTCAGCAATGGAACTTACGGCAGACCCTAAAGTTCCCATTGTTTTTACAGCTGTTGAGGCTATGCCGGTAAATTTCTTTTTAGCATTTGCAGCCCAATTGCTAAGTTCCTTTGAGCTGTTTTTAATTTGTTTTTTAGCGTCGGCTATTCCCTTTTCCGTTTTCTTCAGAGGCTTTGTTAATTTGTCCTGCAGGACTATAATGACATTAATCTGTTCATTCATTTTTTCACCGCCTCCCATTCTTCCGCCTCAACTTCCATTGAAGCTATATAAAAAAGTTGTTCTAAAACAGATAAACTTTCTAATTCTGACTTACTGTGTCCTTTTTGCAAATAATAATGTACCAGGGCGGCTTCGCCGCCGCCCCTTATCAGTTTTTTACCATTTCCACGGCATCTTCAGTATTTTCTCCATTTTCAGTTTTTTCGCGGTTAAGGCCATACATGGTCATTATTTTTGCTGCCGCCGCTTCCATAAGTTCCATGTTAGACATAAATACCTTTTCAACCACATCCACGGGCTCAGAAACTCCATAGTTTCTGCGAAGTTCTTCGCTGTGCAGTATCTTGCAGTGCTCATAAATGAGCATAGCTGTCTGTTCTGCATTATCCTCGGCACTTGTGCCGCTGCTGTCTATTATCCTAGACAAGGTTCTAATATCCTTTTTTTCGGCCATTATATAATCTCCCTCATCATCTATGACTATGGGTACAGCCTTATATTTATCCAGATCAGACTGCAGACTGCGGGCCACCAAATCTTCTATACTTAATTTCATTTCATGGCCTCCTTATTTTATTAAATCTATAGGTTCATAATCAGCGAATTTAAATGGTACTTCTTCCTCTCCGATTGCCGCATTTTCAAATTTCATGGCTGTAACTTCATCAATGGTGACCTCTGTGAATGAAATACGTTCAGCTCCTAGGGCTGTTGGATCTTCCAGCTTGCCGACTATGGATATTTCAGGCAGCTCACCGGATTTTATACCCTTTGTGAGCTTTGCAAGTATCTTTGAGTTCACCTTATGCAAAACCATGGTACCCTCGCCTGTATATCCCATATAGCGCTGATGTTTTCCGAGATCGTTTGAAAGGTCAACTTCCTCATAGTTCAGTGTAAGTTTCGCCTCAAAACTCTTTACATTTGCGAACAGTTCTCCGTCAATCCATACACGTCCAAATGTTCCTCTTATGATCTGGTTTGTTTTTATATTATCTGCCATTATTTACGCCTCCTTATGCCATTGTAATGATAAAGTTCAGGTCTTCCATAGCGTCAAGTATTTTGACATTAGCCGAAAGGTTCACATAGGACCTGAATGTCATATTTTTTACTTTCTGCTCATCCCAGTCCACAGCCTCCGATGTGCCGTTGGAGATCCAGTCTTCCCTCTGCTTTTCAATATTTACAGTGGCAAGGTTATCATAATTTGGATCAAGAATGCTCTCACGGCCTAACTGTTTGAAATATACGTTTACAGCGGCTATAAATAAAGCCTGATTGTCATAGCTGTTTTTGTATTTTCCGCAGTAATAATCATTAAATGTCGCAACTATATCCTCAAGAATTAAGTCCATAGCCTCAACAATTGTAATCTTCTGCATATCTGCTGTCTGGTCTTCACCAAGAGTAGTAAGGGAATTGACTGCTCGTCCCACTCTTACCTCTCCACTGTCATTCCAAAGGATAAACTCTCCTTTATTTACGGCTGCGTCCAGATCTTCAGGCTCTGTTACGCTCTCAAGTTCCTGCATGACCGTATATGTGGCTGCCCTTGTAAAAGGAAGCCCTGCAAGAAGTCCTGCTATCCTTGCTATGTAGTTCTGAACTGGATATGCTGCCTCAGCGTTTTTAAAAGTAATTGCCTCATTTGTAAAATTAACAACATGCATATCATCTGTAGTTGTGGCTTTGTAAACGACGGCTTTTCTTTTCTTTCTTTTGTTTTTGGCATTTGTCTCTTTGATGTATGCTGCAACGGCGTCCTGCTCTGTGCTGTCAGCATTTAAAAAGCAAAGCCAGTTGAAATCTATGCCACTTATTGCTGTTTTTGCGTCGGTAAATTTCTGCTCAGCACCTATCTTGACTACATATACAGTCTTTGGAAGTCCTATAAAGGAGCCTATAATAGCTTTGTAGTTGTCGGCTGTATATTCTGACTCTTTTACATCAGCTGAAAGCTCGTATTTATTTGATGTGGCTGCACCTGATGTATCATCATTTACGATAATACATACAATTCCCCTTTCGCTCCTCTGGATAGCCGTAACGGCCTTCTGTTTGAAAATAACTTCTATGTTTGGCATATTCTGTGCCATTTTCATTCACCTTCCTTATTTAAATTGACATCAAGCTCCTGCATATCAACGCCTTCTGCGTCTTCTAAATATGGATCAACTATGTCTATAAGCCCATATAGTTCGGCAGTCATATCTGCCATATTGATTTTGCCCTTTTGTTCTTCAAGTGTGAAATTAAAAGTATCATTGATTTTTATCCTTCCGGCAAATAAATTCTCTATATTGTTAAGCATCTCGTGTAATTCAGCAGATCTATTATTCATCTCAGCGGAAAAATAATATATATGCATTCTGAAAGATATGTGATCCATAAGACCAAATTTATTTTTTGTTATTTCATCGGTATTAATAATAAATGCTGGGCGTTCTATGTCTTCTTTTATGTCTTTATCAATGACTTGGATATTAAAAGCGTTCTCTAATACTTCCTTTGTTTTTGCTAAAATATCAACTATATCTGCCATTTTTTACTTTCATCTCCCATAAAGCTGTTTTTACCATCAAAACTGCTCCAAATTTCTTACGCCGCAATTTTTTTCATCTTCCTTATGTATCGATAAAATCGATATATTATGCGACCTATACATTTACTGCATATCAATGGACATTAATTGTCTCATCAATACAGTCTTTGAGTTGTTTTCATAGCGGGATCATATTTTTTGATTCTAATATGTTTTTAGGACTTGACCTATTTATTCTATTTATCCGCCCAGACAAACTTTATGTCATAATCAAGTCAAGCACAGCCTCCTGATTTTGCTTGATTTTAGCCTCCACCTCCCAGCTCTATCCACCTGGAAAATATGTGCTGCAAAAATATCCTTCAACAACAGATAACAAACTATTTAGACATACGTCACTCCTATTAAACATAATAATTTTTTATGCCGATCTGATGTCACAAGCTTTTGACGCATTAATAAAAGAACAGTCGTTATCTTTTGATATTTTTAAAGTTATTTTTGAAGTTATTTCTCCAGATCCCAGAGATACTATAAAAATTACATTGTATTTGCCGTATAAACAAAAGCATAATTATGACAAAAACCACTTATATAACTTAATTTCTCATATGCCAAAATAAATTTAATTTATGGACCTGAGACTTTTTGTGGAAAAATTTGCATTTGGGTTCAAATCCCCTTGTGATGTGTCAAAATATGCCCAAACTACAGCAACTTCAATGATGTTTATGAGATCGCTCAGATTTTTACATTTCCATAGGTCCACGTATACTGAGATAGATGTAAATAATCTTTTTAATACAATGATTAAAATCCTGTTTCTAAATATCGTCTGAAATCATATCGTAGTGAACCACCTTATCATTTTCTATAGAAAAACTTTATAGTTTCATTATCAAAACCATCGCGGCCTCAAATAAAATATTAGACATTATCCGTCATTTCCTCTATCCCTCTATAGGTTTTCAAACTTTACAAATTTCTTTTACCAGACAGGCAGCTATCTTTTTAATATTTAAATACATATAAATCCTATATAGAAAAATATCACTAACTTTATATAATTACACTCTAACCTACCCAGGATCGATAAAGAGATCTATAAATTTACATAAAAAAGGACACACAAGTTTGTGCGTCTTTCATACATCTAAAAATAATATATGCCTGCTGAAAATATAAATGATATATCTGTGGAGATAGGGTTAGCCCTTGGAGCAATGACCGTAGACACCATAAAAGAAACCTTTAACATAGTAATGGATAAAATTAGGATTAAAATAGTTGCTAATAAAGCTCAGGAAGTATTACAAAAAGTCAGAGAAGGATCAAATGCAGAAACAATAAAGAAGCCAGAGTTATCAGCAGCTGACGAAATACAAAAATATAAAGAATTGCTTGACCTAGGAGCAATAACTGAAGAAGAATTTCAGTTTAAGAAAAAAGAGTTATTAGGATTATAATAAAAATCCCATTCTGTACAAGGATGGACAAGCGGTCTATTTTCGATATACCTTATTATAGGCAAATAAAGTATATCCAACGACCGCTTTTATTTTATCCATAACTATCTCTTTTATAAATACTGTCGTATCATAAGATAAAAAATATGTAACCTTCCCGTTATACATTAAAAAATATCTATAGCGAAGATCTCTAAACCTACCCTGCCCACCTCGAAACATAGTCGTTTATGTGCCCCGCTTTCGGGGGCTTTAAACTC
>JAHZAW010000011.1 GCA_019423725.1 Clostridiales bacterium | reverse complement strand
ATGTCGGCTGTGAGTGCATCCACCCGAAGGTCACCAGATCCGGGAAATATGTTTCTATCTCCTCCCTTATGTACTTCCCGCTCTGGGCTGTGATGGTCTCCATGCCCTTGAGCTTCTCGGTGAATCTGGCCTGGATGACACCACTTATGAATATGGTGTTCTTTCCGTCGATCATCAGATGCTTTCCCATGAGCACGGCAAGTTTCTCTCCCGTGGCGCTGCTTCTCGCGTATTGATACAGATATGTATGAACATAGTCTTCCATATATATTCTCAATCCGTCATCGGCAGTTCCCATCTGTCTGACGTTGGTCGGAAAGACTGTGCCTGTGCCGTTTGTTTCTAAATCAGTCTGCATATTTTTTCCTCCCTTTGCATACACTGTTACGTTAGTTAGAATATAGCATTATGCGGGAGAATTTTTTGTCATTTACTGGCGGAAGAATAACTTATAAATCGCAAATTTCGCCACCTGCACATTTATTTCAATAAACGAAAAAACGGCAGAGGTCTTCTCCTCTGCCGTCTATATTTTTCTGGCTGATATTAAATATTTTAAGACTGTCAGCCGATCATATATTTTTCGCTCTTTTCGGGTTTTGCATCGAGCTCTGCCTTCTTTTCCTCATAACCGGGCCTTCCAAACATTGCGTAGGTTGCGTTTTTGCCTTCCTCAACTCCGGGCTGGTCAAAGGCATTTATGCTCAAAAGCTCTCCCGCAAATCCTGTGGCTACCTCGAGCATATAAAGCAGCTCTCCAAGGGTGAACTCGTTCACCTCAGGAAGGGTTATGGTCATATTTGACTTTCCTGCCTTCTGAAGGGCATATTCCGTAGCCATCTGTTCCGTGGCGATGAGTTTATTCTGTGTTACTCCTCCAAGGAATCCAAGGCTGGGGATATCTCCATATATGCTGGGGATGGTCATGGTCCTTCTGAATTTATCCACGCCAACAAGTATTATCATCTTATCGAAGGGGCCTTCAGTATAAAGCTGTACCTGTGAATGCTGGTCCGTTACTCCAAGAGATTTTACCGGAGTCTGTCCTGCGTTTACCACATTGCCTGAATTATCTACTTTCTTTCCAAGGGACTCTGCCCAAAGCTGTGCGAACCAGTCGGATACATATTTAAGGCTGTCCGCATAGGGCATCATAACGGATATGTTCTTGCCCTGCTCCATGGATATATAGCTCAGAAGTGCAAACATATATGCCGGGTTTTTATAAAAGTCCTCATTCTTTGAGATCTCGTCCATATATGCAGCTCCCTGAAGAAGAAGCTCTATATCTATCCCGCACATTGCCGCCGGAAGAAGTCCCACGGGTGTGAGCTCTGAAAATCTTCCGCCTACTCCAGCGGGTATGATAAATGTCTTATAGCCTTCTTCCTTGGCTATTTTTATAAGATTGCCCTTTTCCTTGTCTGTGGTGCATACGATATGTTCCGCAGCCGCCTCTTTGCCAAGTTTCTCCTCAAGCATTTCCTTGATTATCATAAACTGGCTCATGGTCTCCGATGTGCTTCCGCTCTTTGAAATGCAGTTGAATATACACTTTGCCGGGTCTATGACCTCAAAAAGATATGAAAGCCTTTCAGGGTCCACGTTGTCAGCCACATAAAGTTTAGGATAGCCGCCCCTCTTTTCCTTGGGGAGCTCATTATAAAACGGATGGTTTATGGCCTGCTGTACACATATGGGGCCCAGGGCTGAACCGCCTATGCCAAGCACCACAAAAGCCTCTGTCTTATCCTTGACTTCCTCCACATAGGCCTTTATGTCCTTTACGATCTCATCCTGATTATAGGGAAGGTCTCTCCAGTCCATGCCGCCGTTTTTACGCTTCTCCTCCATGGCTTTATGAGCCTTTGCCGCTTTTGAGCTGAGGGCGGATATTTCGGCGTCAGATATGCCGTATTCTCCCACATATTTTTTCATCATATTGTTGTAATCCAGCCTTATCTTAAGTCCTTCGGCCTGTTCCTTAGTATATGTCATATCTTTTCCTCCTTTACAAAGCCTATGCTCTGCATTAAACTCCAGGTTATTATTTCAGGCAAATCATTACAAGCGCAGAATATTTTCCTATATTATACCACATCTTCCGTAAAACCCAACATCTAAATACGATGTTTATACGACAAAAAAACGGGTGTATCCGCATCCGTTTTATACTCTCCGCTTCAACACCCGGTATATCCTTTACTTTTCCTTTAATTTTACTTTATTTTTTCTATATCCATTATCCGATGGCTGCTTCGGGATTTACAGCTCTGTCATCAAGGGTGACCTTAAATTCGATATGGGGTCCCATGGCTGTGGAATATATGGAAGGCTCAGCGACCTTTCCAATGGTCTCGCCCTGCTCTACAGCTTCGCCCACTGACAAATCGATGTCCGCAAGCTGGCTGTATGTAGTAGCCCAGCCATTGCCATGGTCTATTACCACATAATTTCCCTTATTCTCATCCTCAACTATCTCAGCTACAGTGCCTCCGGCCGCTGCTTCCACATCTTCGCCGACTTCTGCCGCTATGCACACATCATCTGTTGTCCTGTACTGGTCAAGGGTGACATCATAAAGCGGTGTGTTGGGACTATAGGCAAGGAGTATATCTCCATCCACGGGCCACTGCATAACTATTTCTGTATCGTCGCCCTCTTCACTGTCCAGTATGGCAGTATTGTTTGTCTCATCACTCTGTACGCCTGTGTTTTGATCTGTGCCGCCATTTGTATCTGTGCCGCCGTTTGTACCGCTCTGGGTATCCTGCTGGCTTGCAGCGTTTTTATTTGTCAGTACCGGCTCGCTGACACTTGGTGTGTCTGTGCTGGCGCTTTCTTCGAGTTTTGTTCCATCTTCCAGCGCCGTTTCCTCCTTAGGACCGTTTAAAGCCGCAGCTCCCGCACATATGCCCGCAACGACTATAAAGGCAAAAACAGCTGCGTACTGGCCTCTGCTGTTTATAAATTCCCTGAATTTGTTCCTTTTCATTAATCGCACCTCCGTAAAAGTGAAATCTTCTGATTTCTATGAGGATATTATTGCCCTGTCATGCGGGATTTATTCAAAATAAAATAAATACACCGGACTTTCGTCCGGCGTATTCGAGGGTGTTATATATTTAATCGCGATTAACTTATTTAAGTATGTCTGCTACCACGCTATTGGGGATAACAAACTCGGGAACGCCCTGTGCTCCTGCCGCTACTTCATATTTAGCAAAGCAGATAACGATATTTCCATCATTGTTGATATAGAAACTCTGGTCATCGGCGATCTTCTTGAAGCCTTCCACAAACTCATCGTCATTTACCCAGAACATTCCGCCTTCTTCTTTATTCATTCTTTCCATTTCACCCTTGATATATTCACTGATGGGAGTCACATAGTCTGCGCCTTCCTTGAACATACCCTTAAGTGTATAGATCTCTCCTGTATGTTTATTTATTGTATAGTAGTTGTGTACTGAATTTGATGATCCTGCAGCAACGAAAGTATATGTGTCGATGGCAAGTATATCTTTATTGTCAGTCTTCACCTCATAATTGTATTCAACACCCATATGTACAGTATCTTCGCCAAATTCTGCTTTGAGCTCTTTGACGTTCTGTTCAAAGGCCGCGATGACGCTCTGTGCCTGATCCTTGAACTCCTTATTGAGTTTTTCCTGGGTAGCCGCGTCGATAAGTCCTTCGATCTGGGGTGTGCTTACCTTTATCTCATAACCGCCGTCTACATTTTCGTATTTTCCCATGGTAACGACCTTTACGATGCTTCCCATAACAGGCACATCGCTCATGGCATATGCGAATGACGGGCTCACATTGGCAACTACTCCCACCGCTACCACAAATGCGGCTACGGCTCCGATGCCTGTTTTAAATCCTCTTGTTGCTTTTGATTTATTTATTTCTTTATTTACCTTCAATAATAATTCCTCCGGTGCTTTTATATTTTCATATTGATTTTTTAATTCTTCTATTTTACTCATAATATTCCACCATATCCTCCTTCAATAATTTGAGAGCCTTATACAGTCTTGTTTTGGCAGTATTCTCATTTATATCCAGTACTTCCGCAACATCTTTGATCTTCATATCCTCAAAAAATCTAAGGACTATTATCTCCATATATTCTTTAGGCAGTTTTTCAATCATCTCATTGATGTCCGATATGCTGTAACTATCCTCATATGTATCTTCATTATCCATACTCTCAAATGGAACTACCTTTTGTTTCTTTTTTATCTGTGTAATGGCCGTATTGGACACGATCCTGAAGAACCATGGCTTTATCCTTTCCGGGTCCTTTACGCTGTCCGCGGCCTTAAGTGCTTTTATTATACTTTCAGACACCACATCCTCCGCGTCATGCTGATTTTTCATATATGTAAATGCAAATCTGTATGCGCTGTTTATATTTTCATTTATAAAATTTTCTACGAGCTTCCTCCTGCTCATATTTTTTCCACCCTCTCGATGCTGCAGCATCTTAATTATTTGTTTCACACTCATAAGACGTGCGGCAAATTAAAAAAGTTTGCTGCTTAAAAATTATTATTTTTTATCTATCCCGGCTCTTTTCCAAAATGCTTTCCCTAAGCCTATTTTCACCACATTTATCCGTCTTTATCTTAATTATAGTTTAAATGAAATTAATATAAAGCATATTGCAAAAAAATAAAGGACGTGTATTACACGTCCTTTAAAATCTTTATCATATATTATTTCTTTGCAGCTTCTCTTTCAGCCTTTTCTTCACGGCTCTCAGCCCAGAGTCTGTCAGCTACGGGTTTCCACTCCTTAGCATACTCTACACACTTGCCGCACAGATGCTCGCAAGTCTCGGGTGACTGAAGGTCTGTTGATACAGCGCCTGTCTCATGAACGAGCTTCTGAAGTATTGCAGGGTTCTCAAGCATAGGGCAGGGACGAAGGTGGTTGCCATTGAAGGGCTGTCCGTCTCTATATGCCTTGAAGAGGGGCTGCTGTAAGCACTCAAGAAGTGTCTTTTCATGGATGTTAGCGCTTGAATAGTGGATGAATACGCAGGGCTCAACATCTCCGATGGGGTTGATATGGCAGTAGCATCTTCCTCCAGCTACACATCCAGATACGAACTCACCGTCGTTCTGGAAGTCGATGGCGAATATTTCTTTTCCGCCTTCCCATCCTCTGATCTCTCTTACTCTGTGATACATATATTCACGCTGTTCAGGTGTAAGAAGAAGGTCTGTTGATGCGTCGTTTCCTACGGGCATATAGTGGAAGTACCATGTATATCTTACGCCCTTTGAAATGAGCATATCAAGGAACTCATCTGATGTAACTGTCTTATAGTTCTTGCTTGTGTAGCAGATGGATGTACCGAAAAGAAGTTTATGCTCCTTAAGAAGATCCATGGCATGCATAACCTTCTCAAAATGTCCATTTCCACGGCGTCCATCGTTTTCAGCCTCGAAACCTTCAACACTGATAGAAGGAACGAAGTTTCCTACTCTAAGCATATCTTTGCAGAATTCTTCATCGATAAGTGTTCCGTTTGTGAAGCAGTGGAACGCACAATCCTGATGTTTCTCGCAAAGTTTTATGATATCTTTTTTACGAACAAGGGGTTCTCCGCCTGTCATAAGGTATGCATGGATACCAAGTTCTTTACCCTGTGTGATGATGCTGTCCAGATCTTCATATGTAAGGTTATATTTATTGCCATATTCAGCTGCCCAGCATCCTGTACAGTGCATATTACATGCGCTTGTGGGGTCCATAAGGATTACCCAGGGGATATTACAGTCATATTTTTTGCTCATTTCCTGGCATGTTCTGAATCCACGGAATCCAGCTTCATATCCAAGTGTCATAAATGCCTGCTTAAGTACAAAGGGGTCTACCTCATTTATAAGTCTTTCTCCGAAATGTACCCATTTGCTGTCCTTATCAGAAAAAGCCGCTCTGAGTTTGTCATATGCTTCCGGAGCCCAGGCATCACCTATAAACTTCTCACCTATATTTATAAGCTGCGTCATGCTCTTTGAAGGATCTTTTCCGATATGTTTTATCATTGAATCAACTATTACTTCAAAGGCCTTTTTTTCAGCTGCGTGTGCAAGTTTATTTTCCATCACAGTTTCCTCCGTTTCGACTTTGGTTGTACCAATTTTTCTTATGTTATTATAATAATACTTTGTAAAAATTAGAACAATTTACAAATCGACAAAAATGTATAAAAAAAGGACAGTTAACAAAAACTGTCCCTAAAACATACCCAATGAAATTTATTATATTCAAAATCATACTTATCATGGCCGTTTTTTCATTGAATAAAATTATGATCTTTCTCAGATTATTCCTTCTTCTGTGAGCTTTTCCAGTTCTTCTCCGTCTAAACCAAGGATATCTTTGAAAACCATTTCATTATCCTGTCCAAGGGTCGGAGCGGGACGTGTTATCTCGGCCTTTGTATCAAGAAGTTTTACCGGGTTTCCGTTTACTTTCATATCTCCAATAACAGGGTGCTTTATGGGCACGATCATTTCCCTTGCCACAGCAATATGGGGATCTGTCGTAACCCTTTCCAGATCGTTGATCGGTGCCGCAGGAACGCCGACTCCAAGTATTTTTTCCACACACTCATCAACGGTATGCTCCTTGGTCCACTTTTCTATCTCAGGTCTGAGCTCAGCGTAATTATCACAGCGTTTTACATTTGTTTCAAATCTGGGATCAGTTAAAAGATCTTCCCTCTCAAGCACCTTTGTACATAATAAGCCAAATAATTTATCGTTGGCACAGCCTATTACAAATCTTCCATCACTGGCTTTAAAGGCATCATAGGGATAGGCTGAAGCATAACGGTTGCCCATAAGCTCAGGCTGTTTTCCTGAGGCGAAAAATCTCTGTATGCCAGTCTCTAAGCTCGATACCACCGAATCCACAAGGGCTACGTCCACACGCTGTCCCCTGCCTGTTAAAGTTCTCGCATGGAGAGCTGTAAGGATGCCTATGGTCAGGTTCATTCCTCCAAGCACATCTCCCATGGCGTTTCCTACCCTTAAGGGCTGTCCGCCTTCTTCACCGGTGATGCTCATAAGTCCGCCGGTTGCCTGGGCGATTATATCATATCCGGGACGCTGTGAATAGGGTCCGTAACATCCAAATCCTGAAACAGCAGCATAAATTATCTGGTCATTTACTTCCTTTAAAACATCATACCCAAGGCCAAGTTTATCCATTACCCCGGGACGATAGTTTTCAACGACCACATCCGCCTTTTTCACCATATCAAGAAATATCTTTTTGCCTTTTTCACTCTTAAGGTTGAGGGTTATACCCTTTTTGTTGCGGTTGACATTGGCATAATAAAGGCTTTCACCATTTTTAAATGGCGCATAGGCCCTTGTGTCATCACCTTTTTTAGGTATTTCGATCTTTATAACATTCGCTCCAAAGTCAGCCAGCATCATTGTACAGTACGGTCCGGCTAATACCCTGGTCAAATCAAGTACGGTCACATCATTTAAAGCTGTATGATTCATTTTATATTCTTCCCTTCATTGATCAAATTTAAATTTACATTCCATAAACCGCGTTGGCTATAAAGTTGAACGCCACCGCAGAAACTATAACTATTACAATAAGACCCACTGCTGAATAAATGAACAAGTTTATAAATTCCTTATTCTGTTTAGCTTTATTGAAATCCTTAGTATTTGTTCCAAGGGCCGCAAGGATGAGCGCACCTCCTGTGGAAAGGGGTGATACTCCCGCAAGTGAGCCTCCGATACCTACAGCCGCCATAAGCGCCACCGGATTTACTCCTCCTACCTGTGCGGCTATATCCACACTCATGGGCATCATAGTTGGATAAACGACTCCAAGGGCAGAGCTTACGAGACTGAGAAGTCCAGCGGATACGCCCATAAAAGGAACAGCAGTATTTTTGCTCATCACTGATGATATGGCATTGCTCATAAGTTCTATGCCGCCTACGGTATTAACAATATCAAGGAGGGCTCCCACTCCGAGTATCATACATATGGTTCCCCAGGGGAGCGCCTTTATGCAGGCTCCGTCATCTCCTATGCCAATGATAAGAAGCACTGCTGATACGATGAATGCGGCAAGGGCTATATTTACATCAAAACCGATAAGAAGCACCATCATAACCACTATGCCGAGCAGTGATATTATCTGTTTTGCACTGAATTTCTCCAAGTCTTTCATCGATAAGGCATTTATGGGTTTTTTAAGCTTATATCCTTTGAAAATTATAAAAAGCACAATGGCAAATACAGCAGTTGTAAGTGTCTGGCATATGAGCAGAGTGGGCATTACATTTCCAAAGCCAGCTGTTTCAGCCGCATTTTTGATGATTGCTGCCTCAGGAGTTATGGGCGTCATTCTTCCAGCCATAAGTCCACATTCGCCGACAAGGGCCAGCATTATGGGATTGTAGCCTACCTCAACGGCTATGGATACGCCAAGGGCAGGTATGATGGCAAGGGCAGGAACAGCTCCGGGCCCAACGCCCGCTACTACAAATCCAGCCACATAGATGGCAACCGGGATTATATATGTATGATTTCCCGACAGTGCAACGATCTTTCGTGCCAGCAGATCAAGGGCTCCTGTGGAATTAATGATCGCAAAAAGCAGTGTTATTCCAACTAATGTGGCAAACATAGATGAACTTATGGCGGATATCAGTGCGCTTTCCTCCAGGCCGAATATCCTCACTGCGACTACTCCTACCGCCAGCGCAAGTACGCCGACGTTTATTTTTCTTATAAAAGCAATTATGATAGTACCAAGAAATATCAATAACGCTATAACGTCCATAGATAATTTCACCCTTTCCTAATCTTTAAACTATAATACGATATATTATCAACAAAATCATACGATTAACAGCAGGGAACTTTAGTTCCTATGTTCATATGATGCCCGCTGTATACGCCTTCTATGAAGCTTTTCTGATATTTTGAGAGAGCCAGCAGCTTATCAAAATCAACTCCTGTTTCATACCCCATTCTCTCAAGCATATATACAAGATCTTCCGTAGCGGTATTTCCTGACGCGCCCGGAGCAAAGGGACAGCCTCCCAGACCTCCAAGGGTTGACTGAACTGTGGTTATGCCGCATTCAATGGCAGCAAGGGTATTTTCCATGCCCATATTTCTTGTGTCGTGGATATGTATCTGGAATTCACACTCAGGCAGAGCTTCTTTCATTGCCTTAACGGTTTCGCGCACCTGTCTGGGATCAGCGATGCCTATGGTATCCGCAAGGTTTATGGAACGTACTCCATAATCCCAAAGTTTTTCAGCAAATGCTACCGCATCGGATATTTTCGGTATGCCTTCAAAGGGGCAGCCAAATACCGTGGCAAGGCCGACACATATATTTAATCCTGGATATGTCTCTATAAGTTCTTTAAGCTCAGCAAATGATTCTTCATGGGTACGGTTGATATTGGCTTTATTATGGCTTTCGCTTAAAGATATAACATACGATACATTTCTGATCCCTGCCTCCCAGGCCAGCTGAGCTCCTTTCAAATTGGGAATGAGCGCATATATTTTTGTTTCGGGGTATTTTTCGAGGCAGTATTTGGCAACTTCTTTAGCATCCGCCATCTGGGGTATAGCCTTGGGGCTTACAAATGATGTGACTTCCAGCTCCTTAATGCCTGACTCTATCAGCCCATCTATGATCTCCAGCTTCTGCTGTGTTGTAAGCATCTGCTTTAAATTTTGGAATCCATCCCTTGGTCCTACTTCTAAAATGTTAACTCTCTTTTTCATTTATTTCCCTCCTGCTTATGTTTGCTTAACTTTAAGTTAATATTTAACTTATATATAAGTATACTGTTAAGCAATTATATGTCAAGAGATTTTAAATCTTTAGCAGATTGCATATAATGAAATACAGACATATGTAAAAAATCAATATTAACATGTGGCCCATGTCCCTGAAATTTATATAAACATTATCTGCTTAAATTTAAGCAGCTTTAATTATATGTGTATATGTTTATTGACAACCAAAATGTAATCAAGTATCCTATGAAGTAGTTAAAAAAGGAAGTGAAAAATATGGTAACTATTAACGATATAGCTAAATACTGCAATGTATCCAGCGCAACCGTTTCTTATGTGTTAAGCGGAAAGGGTGACGAACACAGAATAGCTGCAGGTACACAAAAACGCATTACTGACGCTGCTAATCTGCTTGGTTATGCCCGTAAGCAGTTAAGCGACAGCAGCCACCTTAAAATCGCTGTATACTTTATGTATAAAGAACTGGAAATGACCATACCCACGCTTATTTATGGCATAAGCAATGTTATTTCCTCAGAAGTACTTCCCATAGATATCGTGGTCAGACCATATGAATTAGGCCAGCTTTGTGACTATAAATATCTATGGAACGGCGGAAGCTGCGATGCCGCTGTAGTCATAGCCGCAGGATTGAAGGATCTTAAATTCCTTGAAACTAATATGCCTTCTGTCCCGACTGTTCTTTTAAACAGGGATCTGCCTGGATTTTCCTCCGTTTCCATTGACCATGACGAAGCTGGAAGACTTACCGCCGAACACGCCATAGCTGTGGGTGGAAATGACATCGCAATGGTTTTAAACCCTACTACACTTTATGGCTTAAACCTTCGTTCAGCCGCGATCTTAAAAATATGCGAAGAAAAGGGAATAGATATAAAAAACAATCTATTTTACGGAAATAATCAGATAGACACGGGATATGAAATTGGCTGGAATATGATAAGAAAAAATGAGCTGCATAAGGTTATAATTTGTATGTATGATATGACTGCTATGGGAATAATAAGCGCCCTTAATGAGGCCAATATAGCTGTAGGAAAGGATGTACATGTTATCGCCACCAGTTCCGGCATACCATCCCTTGCCGCCCGCTATACCCCTCCCATAACCGTTGTTGATCTGAAAATGACTGATATATCTGAACGCTGCATTAAGCTTGCCATTGCCCTCGCTCAGCAGACCATAACAGAACCTCAGAAAATAGTAGTTCAGCCATCAATTATCTATATAAGTTCATCACCTATGGTCATGCCTTCAGACTTTTAAAAATATAAAATACATAAAAAACAGGCCATCATTAAAAATGATGGCCTGTTGCAGTTAGAAAATAAAAATACAGACATAAAAAAATGGGAGTTACAGGGCTCGAACCTGTGACCCTCTGCTTGTAAGGCAGATGC
>JAHZAW010000010.1 GCA_019423725.1 Clostridiales bacterium | reverse complement strand
AGAGCGGGCGGTTGTTAAAGGCTGCTATGCAGCCTTCGACACTAAAGTAATAATAAAAAAAGACCGTCCCGAATGGGACGGCCTTATTAATTTTTAGATTTAAAATATGTGGCAAAGTAAAATACTGCCGCAATCAGTACCATGGTAGCTCCCGCCGCCGTATCCGCGTAAAAGGATATGATAAGTCCGGCTATGCCGCAGAACATGGATATGATCGTGGAACATATAAGGTACTGCCTGGAATTTCTTGAAATATTCCTTGCCGCCGCAGCGGGAAGGATAAGCAGGGAATTTATGGTCAGTATTCCTATCTGCTTTATGGAGAGCATTACAGCCGCCGCCAGTATTATGACGAATATGCTTTCCGTCAGAGCGTTTTTAACTCCTCGGCTGGATGAGAGGGAGGGGTTGACGCTGAGGAGCAGCAGGTTGTTATATATAAAATACCATATTATATAAACGCATACTAAAACAACAGCAAGCACCTTTATATATGATGGTGACACGGTAAGTATGTCTCCTATGAGATAGGTGGAATATTTGGCGAATCCTCCGCTTTTGGAGAGGATAACGATGCCTAGGGCTATGGATACCGATGAAAATACACTTATTACCGTATCCGATGATGTTTTTGTACTGCTTTTTACCTTTCTTATGCCAAGACCGAAAAGTATTCCGAAAAACAGCATACATACTATGGGGTTTCCAACACCAAGTATTACCCCTATGGCTATGCCGGTGAGGGCGCTGTGGCCAAGGGCATCGGAAAAGAAGGCCATTTTGTTATTTACGGCCATGGTTCCAAGCATACCGAAAAGGGGAGTTACAAGGATAACCGCCAGCAGGGCGTTTTTCATAAAATCAAACTGCGCGAAACTGAAGGGCAGGATAGTCTCGATAACATTATATATCAAATTCATCGTTTCCCGCCTCCTTTAACGTATATCCGAATATATCCAGAAATGCCTTTGTTTTATATACCTCGTCGGGGGAGCCCTGGGCTATGACCGTCCTGTCCATGAGGACTATCCTGTCGGCATAGCTTTTTATAAGGCTCAGGTCGTGGGATACGAGAAGTATGGCCATATGATATTTATGTCTGAGCTCAGATACCTTTTTATAAAACATATCCAGTCCGTTTATATCTACTCCAGATACGGGCTCATCCAGTATGAGAAGGTCTGGCAGGGGATCGATGGCCATGGCAAGGAGCACCCTTTGAAGCTCTCCGCCGGAAAGGTCGCCTATGGGCCTGTCGATTATATGGGATATGCTGAAGTCCTCCAGCCTTTCCAGTATTTTGGCACGCATCTGTTTTTTATGTCCAAGCCATACGGGCCTTTTTGATACGGCCGCTGCCATAAAGTCCAGGACCGATACAGGTGAGCTTTTATCAAAGGCCAGCTGCTGAGGTACATAACCTGTTGTGAGCTTTTTTATTTTTCCGTCTTCGTGGTCCAGGTAGGTTATATTTCCTGTATGCGGGCGTTCCCCAAGGAGGGCCTTTATAAGGGTCGTCTTTCCTGATCCGTTTTTTCCTATCAAGGCCGTGAGCTCGCCACAGTGGAATTCCATATTTACGTCATGTATTATTGGGTCATGTCCGTCATATACCGCCAGGTTTTCTATATTTACACGGCACAGGCCGCAGTTATTATGCACGCTCATTGATCTACACTTCCTTTTAATATGCGGGCGTTTTCGTTAAGGGCGTCAACATAGCTTTCCGGTGAAAAATCTCCGGTGAGCACAGGGTCAAGAACTATTACCTTTGCGTCAGTTTCCCGGGCTATGGTGTCCGCTATGGCCTTTGAAGCATCGTCAGCCGCTATGAGAAGGGTTATGCCCTCATCCTTTATGGTGGTTATTATTTCAGCCAGTTCCCTCGCGGATGGTGTCTGGTTCTCGTCCATTTCCACGCACAGCCTTACATCAAATCCATAGGACAGATGAAGATAGGCAAAGGCTTCATTAAATATACATACCTTTGTACCGTTTCCATCAAAGGTATCTATGGTTTTTATGCTGTTTATGAAATTTTCGGTGTTTTCCTCAAATTCTCCGGCCTTGTCAGGGCAGACCTCACTTAAGGCCTCACATATATTCTGAGCCTGTATGGCCGCGTTTTCGGGAAGTATCCAAAAATGGGAGTTTTCTTCATGGTCATGGCTGTCATCTTCTTCAGAACCTTCCTCAGAAGCTCCTTCTGTTTCTCCGTGGCCGTGGCCGTCTTCCTCCAGGGAGGTGACTCCCTTAGATGTATCAACTATATCCAAATCAGGGAAAAGAGCAAGGGCATTATCCAGAAAGCTTTCCATGCCTCCGCCGTTTATTATAAAAAGATCGGTGTTTTCCAGTTTTTTCATATCTCCCGTGGAAAGCTGGTAGTCGTGGAGGCAGCCTGTCTGGGGCTGGGCCATGTTTTCAAGGTCTATGCCTTCTGTATTTCCTATGACGTTTTCGGCAATTATATATATGGGATAAAATGACGCCGTAACATGGAGTTCATTGTCATCGGCCACATCGGCCTGTCCGCAGGAGGACAGACAGAAAAGTGAACTCATCACGGCGGCAAATAATAGCTTTTTCTTCATTATAAAGACCTCTGGTATACTTTTGTTCGTATAAATGCAAATGATTTGCGTTTGACAAGGGATATTATAAATGAAGTCCTGACTTTGTGTCAATGTTTTTATTGCGGAGTGTCTGTTTATGTGATATATTCATAAAATGTAAATTGAATATATTATATATAATGAAGTAAAGGAAGTGTTTTTATGAGATACAGATACGAAACAAAGGGAACATGTTCAAAGCTCATCGAATTTACCGTTGAGGACGGCATCGTAAAGGACGTTAAATATACAGGCGGCTGCAGTGGAAACCTTCAGGGCATAGCAAAACTCGTTGACGGCATGAAGGTGGAAGACGTTATCGAAAAGCTCAGAGGCATCGGCTGCGGAATGAAGGGCACCAGCTGTCCTGACCAGCTTTCAAGGGCTCTTACAGAGGTAGCTGCAAAGGAAAAATAATGTCATAACAGCGTTTGGGCCGTATATGCTTAAAGCTATAAAAATATGATCAAAATTGTTGACAAAGCACCTTGTCTGTGCTACCATCGATATGATTGGCATAGGTATGCTTTATTTAGTGTGCCTTTTTGCCGGCTAATTTAATAACAGGAGGTGGAAGTTGTGAGAACAAGAATTACCTTAGCATGTACAGAATGCAAACAGAGAAACTACAGTACTACAAAGGACAAGAAAACTCAGCCCGATAGAATCGAAATGAAGAAGTACTGCAAATTCTGCAAAACACACACACTCCATAAAGAAACAAAATAAGATCCGAAGGGAGTGAAACCGATGGAAGAACTTAAAAACACAAACCCAAATGAAAAAAACGAAGTAAAAAAAGAGTCTTCTAAGAAAGCTAAACCCTCAAAGGAAAAGAAGGGACTTTCTGCAAAACTTGCTGACTGTAAGGCAGAGGCTAAAAAGATCATTTGGCCTAACCGTGAGACAGTAAGAAAGAACACTATAACAGTTATCTGCACATCATTGATAATCGGTGTTATTATTTTCGGAATGGATACTGTATATACGACAGTTATGAACTTAGTTATTGGCCTTATGGCTTGATTGAAGAAGGATGATTGCTATGTCAGAAGAAATGAATAAATCAGCGGAATCTGAAAGCAGATGGTATGTTGTTCATACCTATTCCGGTTATGAAAATAAGGTAAAAGCCAATATAGAAAAGATCGTTGAAAACCGCGGTATGCAGGATCAGATCCATGAAGTGAGCGTTCCGGTACAGGAAGTAGTCGAGGTCAAAAACGGACAGAAAAAAACTGTTCAGAGAAAGATTTTCCCCGGTTATGTCCTTATCAAGATGTTTATGAATGAGGATACCTGGTATGTCGTAAGAAATACAAGGGGCGTTACAAGTTTTGTAGGCCCTGAGAGCAAACCCGTTCCCCTTACTCCTGAGGAAGTAAGGATGATGGGTATCGAAACGGTTTCTGAAAACTTTGATATGGAAGTTGGAGACACTGTAAAGGTAGCCTTTGGAGCCTTTGCTGACTCCGTCGGAAAGATCAAAGAGATCAACGATCAGAAAAAGACGGCTACAGTCATTCTTTCGATATTCGGACGTGAGACACCCGTCGAGTTCGAGTATAATCAGATTATCAAGATGTAATTCGTTCGTTTTTTAATGCGCGCCGGGAAATAACGGTCCTTACGCGCGTGGGAGGGTGTATGAACCCCGTTAATTACCACATTTATAGGAGGTGCCGAAATGGCAAAGAAAGTAACAGGTTATATTAAATTACAGATTCCGGCAGCCAAGGCTACGCCGGCTCCCCCGGTTGGCCCCGCTCTTGGTCAGCACGGTGTAAACATCATGGGATTCTGCAAGGAATTCAATGAAAAAACAGCTTCACAGGCAGGTCTTATCATCCCTGTAGTTATCACTGTATATCAGGACAGAAGCTTTACATTTATCACAAAGACTCCCCCTGCAGCAGTTCTTCTTAAGAAGGCTTGCAAGATCGAGTCTGGTTCAGGTGTACCCAACAAAACAAAAGTAGCTAAGATTTCCAAAGAAGAAGTTATGAAAATCGCGGAAATGAAAATGCCCGATCTTAACGCTGCTAACCTTGATTCCGCTTACAGCATGATCTGCGGTACAGCAAGAAGCATGGGTATCGTCGTAGAGGAATAAGGAGGGTACAGTAATGAAAAGAGGAAAGAAATATACAGAAAAAGCGAAACTCGTAGAAAGAGCTGCGCTTTATGATACAGAAGAAGCAATCAAGCTTGTACAGGAAACATCAGTTGCTAAGTTTGATGAGACAGTTGAAGCACATATTCGTTTGGGCGTTGACAGCAGACATGCTGATCAGCAGGTTCGTGGAGCAGTTGTTCTTCCCCACGGTACTGGTAAAACAGTTCGTGTTTTAGTATTTGCTAAAGGTGATAAAGCTGATGAAGCTTTAGCAGCCGGAGCTGATTTTGTCGGCGCAGAAGATCTTATCCCTAAAATCCAGGGTGAGAACTGGTTCGGTTTCGACGTTGCAGTTGCTACACCTGATATGATGGGCGTTGTTGGTCGTCTTGGCCGTGTACTTGGACCTAAAGGATTAATGCCTAACCCTAAGGCTGGTACAGTTACAATGGACGTTACAAAGGCTATCAAAGATATCAAAGCTGGTAAGATCGAGTACCGTCTTGACAAAACAAACATTATCCATGTTCCGGTAGGAAAAGTTTCATTCGGTACTGAAAAGTTACTCGAAAACTTCCAGACTCTTATGAGTGCTATTATCAAGGCAAAACCGGCAACAGCAAAGGGCCAGTACCTCAAGAGTGTTGTTATCTCTTCAACAATGGGCCCTGGAATCAAAGTAAACCCTGCAAAACTTTCTGAGTAATAGTTGACACAGGATGAATTTTGATATATAATCAAACAGTTGAATATTGCCGCAGACAGCAGGTGCGAAAGCGTAAAGGACATTGTCCTGCCAGCCGAGGAGACTTATATCAAGAGAACTTGAGCCCCTTGTCTGTGTGACATAGGGGCTTTTCTTATATGAGACCTGCCATTGTTAACGCAATGGGCAAAATGGCAATTTAATAATTTTCCTATTCAAGGAGGTGTTAAAATGGCAAAGGTTGAAGCAAAACAGGCCGTTGTTAACGAAATTAAAGAAAAACTTGACAAGGCTGTATCAATTGTACTTGTAGATGCTAGAGGTCTTACTGTAGCTGAGGATACAGGCTTAAGAAAACAGCTCAGAGAAGCAGGTGTTGATTACAAAGTTTACAAAAACACAATGATCAACTTCGCGATCAAAGGTACTCAGTTTGAAGGTTTAAGCCAGTACCTTGAAGGACCTACAGCAGTTGTTTTCGCATACGATGAGGCTACAAAGGGAGCAAGCATCGTAAAGAAAGTATCAGAAACATCAAAGAATCTTGAATTCAAAGCCGGCGTTGTTGAAGGTATCGTATACGACGCAGAAGGAATCAAAGCTATCGCTGATATCCCTTCAAGAGAAGTCCTTATTTCCAAGTTACTTGGCAGCTTCCAGAGCCCCATTTCTTCTTTCGCAAGAGTTATTTCTCAGGTTGCAGAAAAGAAGGGCGAAGGCGCAGAAGCAGCAGCTGAATAAGAATTTTACACATCGTTTTAATAATATCGGAGGTGCTATAAAATGGCAAAATTAACAATCGAAGAAATCCTTGCAGCTATTGATGAACTTACAGTTATCGAACTTAACGACCTCGTTAAGGCAGCAGAAGAAAAATATGGCGTATCAGCAGCAGCTGGTGTTGCAGTAGTAGCAGCTGGCCCTGCAGCAGGCGCAGCAGAAGAAAAGACAGAGTTCAACGTTGAACTTACAGAAGTTGGCGCTGAAAAGATCAAAGTTATCAAGGTTGTTAGAGAAGTAACAGGTCTTGGTCTTAAAGAAGCTAAAGAGCTCGTAGACGGCGCTCCCAAGGTTCTTAAGGAAGGCGTATCAAAAGAAGACGCTGAAGCTATGAAGACAAAACTTGAAGAAGTTGGCGCTAAGGTTACACTTAAGTAATTATAAAGCTGATAACGACTATAGGCGGAAAGCAGTATGCTTTCCGCTTTTTTATATGCCCCAATATTTATAAAGCCATGGTTTTCTGAATATAAATAATGACGGCAGAGACAATAAATAAGAATGGATATTTGTTATTAATTTATATCTGTATAGGAAAGACAAATGTTTCTTATGGTTGGAATTTTGTTGGATTTATATAGTATTTTGAACTATGTTAACCGAAAATTAAGTATTTTTAAAGATATATAAAATATTTTAAGGGATTAAAAAAATAGTTTGATGATGTTTGTTTGTTTTTTATCATTATGATACAAAAATGTTAGTGCAAAGTACGGTCAGAGCGATTTAGAATTAACTTGACGAAACGAGCCGCAGATTGCTATAATTACAAAAAGTTGAAATTGTATATGACATTCAGAGCATGAGATTTTAGTGTCACGCTTTGAATGGCGTATATAAGAAAAGACTTAAATATGTTTCGCATGGCTTAAGGAAGCCATGTTTTTTCTTTAGGAACGCCGGAAAACACATTATTATTACTAAATTTTTAAGGAGGCTTTTTTCAATGGAAAGAGTTTATAATTTTTCTGCAGGACCGTCAATGTTACCCCTTGAAGTACTTGAGCAAGTACAGAGAGAGCTTGTCTGTTACGGCGATACAGGCATGTCGGTAATGGAGATGAGTCATCGATCTAAGCCTTTCGAGAAAATAATCCAGGGCGCTGAAGCAACACTCCGTGAACTTATGCACATACCTGATAACTATAAGGTACTCTTTTTACAGGGCGGCGGCTCAACACAGTTTGCCATGATCCCCTTAAACCTTATGAACAAGAACAACAAATGTGATATCGTGCTTACAGGACAGTGGGCAAAGAAAGCAAAATCAGAGGCTGAGCGTTACGGAAAAGTTAATGTTGTAGCATCTTCAGAAGATAAGACATTCAGCTATATCCCTGAACTTGACAAGAGCAAATTCGATCCCGAAGCGGATTATTTCTATATTACATACAACAACACAATCTACGGCACAAGATACACAGAACTTCCTGACACAGGAAATGTTCCCCTTGTAACAGATATTTCTTCAAACATTCTTTCAGAAGAGATCGATGTAACAAAGTTTGGTCTTCTTTTTGCCGGAGCACAGAAGAACGTAGGACCTGCTGGTGTTACAGTAGTAATCGTTCGTGACGACCTTATCGGAAACGCCATGGACATCACACCTACAATGCTCAACTACAAGACACATGCCGACAATGATTCACTTTACAACACACCTCCCACATTTGCTATTTATGTGGCTGGACTCGTATTCGAGTGGGTAAAGAACAAAGGCGGCGTAAAGGCTATGCAGGAGATCAACGAAAAGAAAGCATCTATCCTTTACAA
Source organism: Clostridiales bacterium (assembly GCA_019423725.1). Taxonomy (GTDB): domain Bacteria; phylum Bacillota; class Clostridia; order Lachnospirales; family Anaerotignaceae; genus Metalachnospira. The sequence goes on along the minus strand of JAHZAW010000010.1, from coordinate 21,655 downwards.
CTTCCTTGACGAAAGTGATTTCTTCAAAGGAACAGTTGTACCCAAGGACCGTTCACTTATGAACGCACCTTTCATCCTTCCCACAGAAGAACTTAACGCTAAGTTCATCAAGGAAGCAACAGCTGCAGGTTTTGTAAACATCAAAGGACACAGAACAGTAGGCGGTATGAGAGCAAGTATGTACAATGCTATGCCCATCGAAGGTGTACAGAAACTCGTTGAATTCATGAAGAAATTTGAGATGGAAAATAAATAATTCGGAGGTTGTTTTGTATGTATAATGTATTAACACTTAATTCGATTTCGGAAGTTGGTTTAAGCAAACTTAACCCTAAAAAATATGTGATCGGCAATGATATAAAAGATCCCGAAGGAATCATTTTAAGAAGCTTCGACATGCATGAAATGGAGCTTCCCGAAACTCTTGCAGCTGTAGCAAGAGCCGGCGCCGGCACAAATAATATCCCCATAGATAAATGCTCAGAAAAGGGTATCGTTGTATTCAACACACCCGGAGCAAATGCAAATGCCGTTAAGGAGCTTGTACTTACAGGTATCTTCCTTACATCAAGAAAGATCGTAGAAGGTATCGAATGGGCTAAGGCACTTAAGGGCAAAGACAATGTGGACAAACTTGTTGAAAAAGGCAAGGGACAGTTCACAGGTCCTGAGATCATGGGCAAAAAACTTGGTGTCATCGGTCTTGGAGCCATTGGTGTACTTGTTGCAAACGCAGCCATCAGCCTTGGCATGGAAGTTTACGGATATGATCCTTTCCTTTCAGTTGACGCTGCATGGAGCCTTTCAAGCAAGGTAAAAAGAGCAGGAACAAGGGAAGAACTTGTTGCTGCATGTGACTATATAACAATCCATGTTCCCCTTAATGACAACACAAGAGGAATGTATAATAAAGAACTTTTCGATATAACAAAACCCGGCGCAAGACTTCTTAACTTCGCAAGGGGCGGTATCGTTGATACAGCAGCTTTAAAAGAAGCCATCGAAAAGGGAATCATCACAGAATACATAACAGACTTCCCCGATGCAGAAGTTATCCAGCTTGACAACGTAATCTGCATCCCTCATCTTGGAGCTTCAACACCTGAGAGTGAGGAAAACTGCGCAGAGATGGCAGCTCTTGAGCTTAAGCAGTATCTTGAATACGGCAACATCAAAAACTCAGTAAACTATCCCGCATGCAGCATACCTTACACAGGAAAAGCAAGACTTGCCATCCTCCACAGAAACGTAAAAGGTATGGTAGGTGCTGTTGCCAATGCGATTTCAGATGAAGGACTTAACATCGATAACATGGTAAACAACAATAAAGGCGAGTATGCTTACACACTTATCGACCTTGATACATTCAACGGAAAACAGAATGATATCGCTGAGAAGCTTGCAAAGGTAGACGGCATACTTAAAGTAAGAATAGTCAAAGAAGCTTAAGAGAGGGCTGATAATATGGCTGTAATAAGAAAATTCAAGGCTATCAGGCCTACACCTGAGATGGCTGAAAGGGTTGCAGCTCTGCCCTATGATGTTGTTAACAGCGAAGAGGCAGCTGAAATGGTCATCGGTAATCCCTACTCATTTCTCCATGTCGATAAGGCTGAAATAGACCTTCCCGCAGGAACTGATATTTATTCTCCTGAGGTTTATGAGAAGGCCAAATCAAATCTTGAAAAAATGATAACTGACGGTGTTCTTGTTCAGGACGAGAAACCCATGCTTTATGTATATGAGCTGACCATGGACGGCAGGAGCCAGACAGGACTTGTTGCCTGCACATCCATAGATGAATATATGCAGGGGATAATAAAGAAGCATGAGCTCACCAGAGAGGACAAGGAGCAGGACAGGATACGCCATGTGGACACATGTAATGCCAACACAGGCCCCATTTTCCTTGCCTACAGGACCGTTGATGAAATATCAAAAATAGTTGATGACGTTAAAAAGAACGCTCCCGTTTATGATTTTACAGCGGAGGACGGCATCAAACATAGAGCCTGGGTAATAGAGGATGATAAGACAGCGGATAAGCTGGTGGAGCTCTTTAAAAATGTTCCCAGCCTTTATATAGCTGACGGCCACCATAGAAACGCATCAGCAGCAAAGGTCGGCTTAAAGCGCAGAGAAGAAAATCCTGATTATACAGGTGATGAGGAGTTCAATTATTATCTTGCGGTAATATTCCCTTCAGACCAGCTCAAGATCCTGGACTACAATAGAGTCGTTAAGGACCTGAATGGACTTACGGAAGAAGAATTCCTCAAAAAACTTTCCGAGAAATTTGACGTTGTCGAAACAGCCGGCAGGGCAAAACCTGAAAAAGCATGTGATTTCGGAATGTATATGGACGGAAAATGGTATATGCTCACGGCAAAGGACGAAATAAAGTCAAATGATGCCGTTAGAGGCCTTGATGTATCCATACTTCAGGATAATGTTCTCATACCTATCCTTGGCATTGGAGATATAAGGACAGATAAGAGGATCGACTTTGTCGGAGGAATAAGAGGACTTGGCGAACTGGAAAAACGTGTTGACAGCGGTGAGATGAAGGTGGCTTTTGCCATGTATCCCACATCCATCGAGCAGCTTATGACCATTGCCGATGAGAATAAAATAATGCCGCCTAAATCAACATGGTTCGAGCCTAAATTAAGAAGCGGACTCTTTATTCATTCTTTAGAGTAAAAATAGAGATTAATACAAATAATAGTGATGTGCCAAAGGCACATCACTTTTTTGTTTTGAAAATGAAGTCATTTTCGGACATGTATCGCGGAGGTTTTCATAAACAATGGGGTTTTTGAAAGTGAGCCGCCTGGTGTGCCTTAAGGTGCGTTACTTTTTATTGGGAGGCGTTTTAGATGAACAGATTCGTTGATGGTATGATCATCGGAGGAATGGCCGCAGCTGCCGGAGCATATCTTATGGTAAAAAATAAGGATAAGGGCCGTAAGCTTATGCAGGGCGGAAAAGAAGTCCTCAACAAGGCTGAGGACTATATAGATATGGCCGAAAAGAAAATGTTCTGATAAGGTACAGAACGAACGGACGCTAAGGCGTCCGTTTTTAATTATACAGGCCTCGGAAAATTGGAATATAATTGGCATATATCTCGGGTAAACTGCCGTTTTGCCTTTACTTTTTGGGCCGCAGCGGTTAATATAATAAGGACGGATGATAAAATTATTTGGAGGTAACAAAATGGAAGTTAGAACAAGATTTGCGCCCAGTCCCACAGGTTATATGCACATAGGAAACTTAAGGACAGCGCTGTATGAATATCTTATAGCTAAATCAAAGGGCGGAAAGTTTATTCTCAGGATAGAGGATACTGACCAGGAAAGAAAGGTAGAAGGCTCAGTAGACGTTATATATAAGACCCTTGAGATGACAGGACTTAAACATGACGAAGGCCCCGATGTAGGAGGAGACTACGGCCCCTATGTCCAGAGCGAGAGAATGGGTATGTACATGAAATATGCCCTTGAACTGGTGGAAAAGGGAAAGGCATACTACTGCTTCTGTACAAAGGAAAGACTTGACTCCCTTAAGGAAAATAATGAGCATGGCGATGCCTTTGCCAGATATGACAGACACTGCCTCAATCTTCCCCAGGAAGAAATAGAGAAAAATCTGGCTGAAGGAAAACCTTTCGTTATCCGCCAGCTTATGCCCAGGGAAGGAACTACAACATTCAATGATGTGGTTTATGGCACCATAACAGTGGATAACAGCGAACTGGATGACCAGATACTTATAAAATCAGATGGTTTCCCCACATATAACTTTGCCAATGTCATCGATGACCATACCATGAACATCACCCATGTAGTAAGGGGAAGCGAGTATCTTTCATCAACACCTAAATACAACCTTCTTTATGATGCCTTTGGATGGGACGCTCCGGAATATATCCATCTTCCTCCAGTAATGAGGGATGCTCAGCATAAACTTTCAAAGCGCCATGGAGATAAATCCTTTGAGGACCTTGTAAATGAAGGATACCTTGTGGACGCCATCGTGAACTATATAGCACTCCTTGGATGGAGCCCTTCTGATAATCAGGAGATATTCACCATGGATGAGCTTATCCAGAAATTCGATGTTTCAGGTATAAGCAAGTCACCTTCCATATTCGATATCAAGAAACTCACATGGATGAACGGCGAATATATGAAGGCCATGGATTTCGATAAATACTGGAAACTTGCTGAACCCAGATTAAAGGACGCCATAAAGACAGAGGGCATCGACCTTAAATTTGTGGGCGAGCTCCTTAAGACAAGACTTGAGACACTCAATGATATACCTTCCATGGTGGACTTCATCGACAATCTTCCTGAGTACTCAACGGAGCTTTATATCCATAAAAAGATGAAGACAACGGAAGAAATATCCCTTGACAGCCTTAAGGCAGTGCTTCCCGTACTTGAAGAGCAGCAGGATTGGACAAACGACAGTCTTTATGAGAGACTTATGGCTCTGGCAAAGGAGAAGGGACTTAAAAACGGACAGATACTCTGGCCCGTAAGAACAGCCCTTTCAGGAAAGCCTTCTTCACCGGGAGGAGCTACGGAGCTTGCGGTCATCCTTGGAAAGGACGAGACCATAGCAAGGATCAAAAAGGGAATAGAACTTCTTGAAAATAAACTTCAGTAAAAATATATGAAATATAAAAATGAAAGGCGGGATAATATGAAGGCGGAAAACAAAGACCGTTCCAGGCTCATAGCGGCTGCCATGCAGAAAATACCCTGTGACCTGACGGTGAAAAACATAAGACTGGTAAATGTGTTTACCGGGGAGATATATCCCGCTGAAGTGGACGTGCTGGACGGCATCATCGTAAGGGTCAGGGAGAACGGCGAAAAGACCAGCCTTGAGAGTGCCATGACCTATGACGGCGGCGGAAAATTCCTCATCCCGGGATATATAGATACCCATATCCATGTGGAGTCGTCCATGATGATACCTGAAAACTTCGGCAGAGCCGTTGTTTTATGGGGCACGACCACCATATGCACCGACCCCCATGAGATAGCCAATGTAATGGGCATAGACGGCATAAGATTCATGCTGGAAAACGGCAGAAAAACAGCCATCAGGCAGTATGTGCTGGCGCCTTCCTGTGTTCCTGCCGTTCCCGGACTTGAAAGTTCCGGAGCGGAATTTACATATAAAGAGATAAAAGAAATACTGGATATGGAAGATGTGGTCGGCATAGCCGAGATAATGGACTTCGTAGGTGTTTATAACGACACCGAGAGGATGCATAAAATAATCGACGAGGGCATCAAAAAGGACGTTTTTCTTCAGGGACATGCTCCCAGGGTCAGCGGAAAGGAACTGGCGGCTTATGTTATCGGAGGCCCCAAATCAGACCATGAGGGCAGTGAAGCCTCGGAAATAAGGGAAAAACTCAGAAATGGAATGCACGTCAATCTCCGTTCCAGCTCCATAATTGATGACCTTCAGGGACAGGTGGACGGCATCAGCGGTCAGAAATGGCATGATAATGTATCCATATGTTCCGACGATATACATGCCAAGGACCTGCTCACTTCCGGAAACATCAATTCCGTCATAAGGAAACTGGTGAAAAAGGGAGTAGATCCCGTGGAAGCCATAAAGATGGGCACTTTGAACGCTGCCAGGGAATATAAATTCGACGATCTGGGAGCAATTGCCCCTGGATATGCCGCTGACATGCAGATAGTGGAAAGCCTGGACGGGGAAAAGCCCGCAGCCGTATTCATCGGAGGCAGATTGGTGGCTGAAAACGGAAAATATGTCGCTGAGGACGACACTTCGCCCGTGGGAGAGCCTAAAAATACCGTTGACCTGCCCCAGATAAATTCTCCAGAGGACTTTATATTAAGGGCGCCGGAAAACAGCGGCGATAGGGTAAAAATGACTATCCTCACAAGGGAGGGCGGAAACTCAGCCATAAAACATGGAAAGACAGTGGAGCTTCCCGTAAAGGACGGCAGGGTATCCATCGAAGGAGAGGATGGACTGCAGTTCGTATGTGTTGCCAACAGGTATGGTTCCGGGGATAAGAATATAGCGGTAATGGACTGCTTTGACCTGAAATATGGAGCCATGGCCACCACCGTTTCCCATGACAGCCATAATTTCACTGTGTTTTACAGGGATATAGAAAGCGCATGGGCCTGTGCCGAGCATATGAAAAAAAGCGGCGGAGGGATGTGTGCTGCAAAGGATGGAAAGATAATCGGTGCACTGGATCTTCCTGTGGCAGGGCTTATGAGCCTTAAAAACTGTGAGGAGCTCAGTTTAGATATAGAAAAAATGGAAAACATATTAAAGGATATGTGCGGTGATGATTTTTCGCTGTTGATGCTCGTGGTATTTTCGCTTCCGGTGCTTCCGGGGCTTACTCTTACGGATAAGGGCATGATAGATGGACTCACCCAGTCTTTTGTGGATATGTTCTGAGAAATACGGCGTTTACTACCGCTTCAAACGGGTATCTAAACGCCGTTTTATTACTTTTATCTTAAATAGTTTTCGTGATGTTGACATAAAAGGCAATGGATTGTAAAATAAGAAGATAAAATGAATTATAGTGGATCATTATGTAAATGAGCAGATGTTGACACAGATATATAACCGGAGGGATAATAAAAACATGGACGATAACATGAATAACAAAGAAAATGAGAATGAGAACGAAAATACTGAAAATACTGAAAGTACTTTCGGCTCAAGTGAATACTATAAGAAGCTCTACAATGATTTCCCCGAAGATGTTGCTGAGATGCTCATAGGCACACATCCCCTTATGAAAAAGGAAGTCAGCGAAGAACTTACACACAGTATCAAGATCAAATCAGCCAGGGAGAAAAACCGCAGGGCTGTAAGTGATGCGCCTGAAAACGTGGAAGAGACAGCAGAAAACAAACCTGCTGAAAATGAGGCTGAGCCCGTATCAGCTTCAAAGGATCCCGTTGAAAAGACAGCTGAGCCCGAGGAAGAACCTGAGCTTGACAACTATGTTGGAGATATCACAAACTTCACAAAGGGTCTTGTGACACCTTCATCAAAGAGACAGAGAGCAGAAAGCGCTCCCGTCAAGGAAGAAAAGGAAGAGGCTCCTAAGAGCGAGGATGACATCACAGCTGAGAAGGTAGCAAGGATGCTCGGCGGAGTAGATGTTGAGCCCGTAGATGAGGATGAGCTCGATGACTTCCAGGAGGACGACTACGAAGAAAGACCTAAGAAAAAGGTAAAGAAAGAGGCTAAGAAAGAAGAAAGGATTCCCAGAAGAAAGAAACAGCATAAACCTCTGGATGAAAAGGACCTTGAGCTTTCAAATATCGATAAGCAGGCAAGCCTCAATGAGCTTTTCAGGGAAGATGATGACTACTATGAGGAGAAACATTCAGGAAACAGCGTAGCTAGGATAGTTATTGTTATAGTTGCCATCGTAGTACTTGCGTTCTTTATCTATAAGGTAGCGTCACTTTCTGGACAGGTTTCAAAGCTCAATGAGCAGATAGAGTCATATAAGACCATGGAAACAGAGTATGAGCAGCTCAAGCTTGACAACCTCAGCCTTACAGAGCAGGTAGACAACCTTCAGGCACAGCTTGGCGGCGGCACAACAGATGGTAATTCCACAACAAATAATACTACAACTGGTTCAGACAGCACCACAAGTTCATCATCCACAAGCAGCGGTTCATCCACAACAGCTTCATCTAGCAGCGGAGCAAGAACATATACTGTTCAGGCTGGAGATACCTACTGGGGAATCGCCACAAAGATGTATGGAAATGGTTCTTATTATGAAAAGATCCTCAGTGCTAATGGACTTACTGAAAATGATAAGATCAGAGAGGGTATGACACTTACTATACCCGCAGCGTGATTCGGAGGGGTATAATGTACCTTGATTTGGAAGGAAAGACATTGGCTGAACTCCGCCAGGAAGCAAAAAAACTTGGTATAAAGAGAGTCAGCGGGATCAAAAAAGATGAATTAGTAAAAAATATAAAGATCGCTATCCACGAGATAAACGTGTCAGAAGCGGCTGAAAAGGCTCAGGCTCAGGAGAAAACTCCTGAGCCTCCTGTTCCCGAGGGAGAGGAAAGCGAAGGCATACTTGAGATCATGGCGGACGGATATGGTTTTCTCCGTACCCAGAATTTCGAGCAGGGAGACAATGATATTTACATATCCCAGTCACAGATAAGACGCTTCAACCTCCGTACGGGAGACAATGTAAAGGGCGTTACGAGACAGGCAAGGGAAGGCGAAAGATATGGTGCTCTCCTTTATGTAAAGAGCGTAAACGGAGATAATCCCCAGATGGCCGTTGGAAGGCCGGTATTTGAGAACCTTACCCCGATTTATCCTTCGGAAAAGCTCAGGCTTGAGACTACAAGGGATGAGATAAGCGGAAGGATAATAGACTTGGTGGCACCCATAGGCAAGGGCCAGAGGGGAATGATAGTAGCTCCACCTAAGGTAGGAAAGACTATACTCCTTACCAAGATGGCCAATGCCATAACCAAAAATCACAGTGAGGTCAGCCTTATAATGCTCCTCATCGACGAGAGGCCAGAGGAAGTCACAGACATTCAGCGTTCCATCGAAGGAGAGAATGTGGATATAGTTTATTCCACATTCGATGAGAAACCGGAGCACCATAAACTGGTGGCAGAGATGGTGCTTGAGAGGGCCAAGAGGATGGTGGAGCAGGGCAAGGATCTGGTAATACTTCTGGACAGCATAACAAGGCTTTCCAGGGCGTATAACCTCATAATCCCGCCCAGCGGCAGGACCCTTTCAGGAGGCCTTGACCCTTCGGCCCTTTATTTCCCCAAGAAATTTTTTGGAGCGGCCAGGAACATAGAAAACGGCGGAAGCCTTACGGTGCTGGCCACGGCGCTCATCGATACGGGAAGCAAAATGGATGAGGTCATATTTGAGGAATTTAAAGGCACCGGCAATATGGAGCTGGTCCTTGACAGGAAACTTTCCGAAAGAAGGATATTCCCGGCCATAGATGTCAATAAGAGCGGTACAAGAAGGGAAGAACTTCTCCTTTCCAAGGAGGAACTGGAGGCAATGTATTCCATGAGGAAAATGTCTGCCAGCTCAAGTGCGGCGGAAACAACGCCCTTTGTCATCGATCTTATGAGAAAGACCAGAGATAATAAGGCCTTTGTGGAAAGAATTTTACAAATGGAGAAAAATATTGCTAAATAGCATCTTGCAAGAAACAGCAGTATATGATATAATTTGTTTGTTGTCTGTAAATAGACCTGAAATTGAGTACTATTGATCAACAAATATATAAAATGAGGTGAAAAAAATGAAGAAAGGTATCCATCCCGATTACAAACAGGTAACAGTAAGATGTCACTGCGGCAATGAGTTTGTAACAGGCTCAACAAAAGATGAGATCACAGTCGAAGTTTGCTCAAAGTGCCATCCGTTCTATACAGGAAGCCAGAAGCTTTTGCTTGAAAGCGGCGGTCGTGTTGAGAAGTTCAACAAGAAATATGGCAGAAAGTAATTCTAAAATTAAGGGGAGGCCTATTAAAGCCGCCCCTTTTTGCTTATTAAGGAAGTGTTTTGATGGCTAAAACTTATTACGGCGGACAGGCTGTCATCGAAGGCGTTATGATGAAGGGCAAAAACATCTATGCCACAGCCGTGCGTACGCCCGAAGGTGATATTGCAGTCGATAAAAAGGATAATATTACCATACTGGGTAAATATAAACTTTTCACTTACCCGATATTCAGAGGAATGTCGGCTTTTTTGGATTCACTGGTAATAGGAACTAAGATCCTCATGCAGAGTGCTGTCATAGCAGGCGAGGAAGTTGATGAGGAACCTTCGGAATTTGAGAAGAAGCTCAGGAATAAATATGGCGACAAGCTCAATGATTATCTGATGTATTTCAGTGTATTCGTTTCGGTGGTCATAGCGCTGCTGCTCTTTTTTATGCTGCCGGTGTGGCTTGGAAGCTATTTCAATAAATATATCACGGGAACATATATGCTTGGCATCATCGAGGGACTTTTGAGGATTGCTATTTTTCTTGTATACATGTACCTCATATCCAGGATGAAGGATATACAGAGGGTGTTCCAGTACCACGGAGCCGAGCATAAGACCATCAACTGCTTTGAAGCTGGAGATGACCTTACTCCCGAAAATGTAAGGAAACATACAAGGATGCATAAAAGATGCGGCACCAGCTTTATGCTCATAGTTATGGTCGTGAGCATGATAGTGTTCGTTTTCGTGCGTACCGATGACCTGGCACTGAGGATGCTCAGCAGGATAGTGCTGGTACCATTTGTTTCAGGCATAAGCTATGAGATAATCAAGTGGGCCGGAAGAAGCGATTCCACCCTTGTAAAAATAATAAGTGCACCCGGTATGTGCCTTCAGAGGCTCACCACGGCTGAACCCGATGATGATGAGATAGAGTGCGCCATCGCTGCCCTGGTGACGGTGCTCAAGGAAGAAGAACCCGAGGCAGTTCCGGTATATTCCGGCGACTGGAGATATATAGTTCCGGAGGCTTGAGATGAATATCAGGGATATGGTCAAAAAAGGTTCTGAAATACTGAAGGAAGCAGGATTTGAGGAATACAGGTTCGAGGCGGAGTATCTTCTGGCGGAATGTCTTGGCATAGAACGCATAGAGGTGCTGACCGACGGCGGACGTGAGATAGAAAAAAGCCAGGAAGAAAAATACCTGGATATGATAAAAAGACGCTCAAAAAATGAGCCTGCCGCATATATTACAGGACATAGGGAATTTATGGGCCTGGATTTTGAGGTTTGTGAAGGTATCCTCATTCCAAGGCCTGATACGGAAATACTGGTGGAGGAAATAATAGAGACGGCAAAAAGGGAAAAATTAAAAACATCAGTGGAAGTGGGCCTTGGAAGCGGATGTATTTCCATAAGCCTGGCAAAGTATACGGCGCTCAGATGTTTTGGCACGGATATAAGCCCCACAGCCGTTGAGGTCTCCAAAAAGAACGCCCAAAATAACGGCGTTGGGGATAAAACTGAGTTTTATCTGGGAGATGTTTTTGACGGCCTGCCCGAGGGCAGATATGATATGATCGTCTCCAACCCTCCATATATAAGGAAGAAAGACATGGACACCCTTATGGCTGACGTAAGGGATTATGAGCCCTATACCGCATTATGCGGCGGAGATGACGGCCTTGATTTTTATAGAAGGATAACTGAAGAAGGCCGGAAACTGCTAAATGTGGGCGGATATATTTTTTATGAGATAGGATATGACGAAGCAGAGGAAGTTTCGGACATACTAAAGGAAAATGGTTTTTATGAAATAAAGGTGGTTAAAGATCTAAGCGGACTGGACCGTGTGGTCGCGGCACGCAAGGGGGATTTTGATGTTTGATAAACTTGAGGAGTTTGTAAACAGGCATGAGGAGCTGTCTCTGCTTATAAACGATCCGGATATAATCGCGGAGCAGGAAAGATGGCGTTCCCTTATGAAGGAATACAGTGAGATAACTCCCATAGCTGAAAAATATAATGAATATAAAAATACAAAAAAAGACATTGAGGAAGAGCTGGAAATGCTCGATGAAAATCTGGATGATGATTTCCGTGCCCTTGTGAAGGAGGAGCTGGCAGCCAATAAGGAAAAGGTGTCAGCCATAGAGGAGGAGCTCAAGGTGCTTCTCATACCCAAGGACCCCAATGACGATAAAAATGTTATCATGGAAATAAGAGGCGGAGCAGGAGGAGACGAAGCAGCTCTTTTTGCGGGAAGCCTTTTTAGAATGTATACAAAATATGCTGAGAAAAAGGGCTGGAAAACGGAGCTCATCAGCGCCAGTGAAAGCGACCTTGGCGGATTCAAGGAAGTATGCTTTATGATATCAGGACATGGAGCCTACAGCCGTCTTAAATATGAAAGCGGAGTGCACAGGGTCCAGAGGGTGCCTGAGACCGAGTCCGGAGGAAGGATACACACATCCACGGTAACGGTGGCGGTGCTCCCGGAGGCCGATGAGGTGGACGTACAGCTGGATATGAACGATGTGAGGATAGATGTTTTCAGAGCCTCAGGAAACGGCGGCCAGTGTGTAAATACCACAGATTCAGCCGTCAGGGTGACCCATATACCCACGGGCATAGTTGTATCATGCCAGGACGAAAAAAGTCAGCTTAAAAATAAGAATAAGGCTTTGAAGGTGCTCTATGCCAGGCTGTATGATATGGAGCTGAAAAAGCACAATGAGGAAATAGCCGGCGAAAGAAGGGCCCAGGTGGGAACAGGAAACCGAAATGAGAGGATAAGGACCTATAACTTCCCCCAGGGAAGGGTCACAGACCACAGGGTGAATTTGACGCTTTATAAGATAGACAATATAATGGAAGGGGACATCGATGAGATAGTCGATACCCTTTCAGCGGCCGAAAGGGCTGAAAAGCTCAAGGCTGAAGAGTAATTTAAGACATACTCCGGCAGCATATAATTTATTATATATGTGTTGCTGGGAGAAAAGTGTATGGAAAAAACTAAATCGATACTGTATGATATAATTAACGGCGGGGCCGGAGGGGCCTTCATTGCCGCAGGCTGTGTATCTGCCATAGATTATATGGAAAGGGGCCCGTCGTTTGTCATATTATTTGCCGTTATGGGAATAATCGGATGTATCATTATTGAACATGCGGTATCATCCCGGGCTGCTGTATTGGCGGCTATGGGAGCGTTTTTGTGCGGCATGTTATTAAAATCAGACGTGATTAAATATGTGGCATCAGGCTTTATCATATATGCGGGCTGTTCTCTGGCGCTGCCGGAGGAGGATATATTTACCGACGCGGCCACGGCGGCATCGGCTGCCGTTGGATTTATGATAGTTTTGGCTGCCATACTGTGATTACTGGAGGGCATGTAATGAGCGATATCGTTTCAAAGGAAGCTATAAAAAGCGCCGTAGTTGACAGTCTCAGGAATTTATTCAGAAAGACCATTGATACAGCGACTGATGTAGAGATATATGAAGCTGCTGTATACGCCTTAAGGACTGTTTTTACGGAAAAATGGATCAAGACCCACGATGAATATAAGGAAAAGGACGTCAAGATGGTTTATTATCTTTCCATGGAGTTCCTTATGGGAAGATTTTTCGGAAACAGTGTAATGAACCTTCTTATGTATGATACGGTCAAAGAAGCCCTGGAAGAACTGGGCTTTGACTATAACACCATAGAAAACACAGAGCAGGACCCCGGACTTGGAAACGGCGGTCTGGGAAGACTTGCGGCTTGTTTTCTTGATTCACTTTCGACCATGGAATATCCTGCCTATGGCTGCGGCATAAGATACCACTATGGTATTTTTGAACAGCAGATCGAAAACGGATATCAGGTGGAGAAACCTGATAACTGGCTGGCAAACGGTGATTTCTGGTCCATAAAGAGGACGGAATACGAAGTCGAGGTAAAATTTGGCGGAGATGTGCGCACAGAGCTTAAGGAAAACGGAGAACCAAGATTTATACAGGAAAACTATTCCTCAGTAATAGCCGTACCCTATGACTATCCCGTCATAGGATATGGAAACAACACCGTAAATACACTGCGTCTCTGGGAGGCAAGGCCTAAGAACTTCTTTGACCTTCAGTCATTCAACGCCGGAAACTACGCAAAGGCACTGGAGGAGCAGAACCTGGCCAATACCATAACCGAGGTGCTTTATCCTGCCGATGAGCATATGCAGGGCAAAGAGCTCAGGCTCCGCCAGCAGTACTTCTTCATATCGGCCACGGTACAGAGGGTCATCGCCAGATTCAAAAAGGACCACAGCGATTTCAGCATACTGCCTGAAAAGGTGGCATTCCAGCTCAATGATACCCATCCAAGCATAGCCGTTGCTGAACTTATGAGGGTGCTGGTGGATGAAAACGATGTGCCCTGGGATGAGGCATGGGAGATAACGACACAGGTATGCGCCTATACCAACCATACCATAATGTCCGAGGCTCTGGAAAAATGGCCTGTGGAGCTTTTCAGCCGTCTGCTTCCTAGGTTATATATGATAATCGAGGAAATAAACAGACGCTACTGCATAGAGCTGGTACAGAAATATGGCAATAACCCCGGAAAGATACATGATATGGCTATCATTGCCGACGGACAGATCAAGATGGCATATCTGGCCATAGTTGGAAGCCATTCGGTAAATGGTGTTGCTAAGCTCCATACGGAAATACTTAAGCATCAGGAACTTAAAAACTTTTATGAATTTTATCCTGAAAAATTCAATAATAAGACCAACGGCATAACCCAGAGGAGATGGCTCCTCCATGCCAACAGGCCCCTGGCGGACTTCATCACAGAGACCATCGGGGATGGATGGATCACTAACCTGGATGAACTCAATAAGCTCATACCCTATGCCGATGACAAAGATTTCAGGGAAAAATTCATGGATATAAAGGTACAGAACAAAAAGGCACTGGCTGAGTATATCAAAAAGACCAACGGAATAGACGTTGATCCCACATCAATATTCGATATACAGGTAAAGAGGCTGCATGAATATAAACGCCAGCTTTTGAATGTGCTTCATATAATAAATCTTTATTTCAGGCTCAAGGAAGATCCAAATATGGATATAGTGCCTAGGACGTTCATATTCGGAGCCAAGGCAGCGGCTGGATATAAGAGGGCAAAGGACATAATAAAACTCATAAATTCCGTTGCAGATGTGGTAAATAACGACCCGGATATAAAGGGCAAGATAAAAGTAGTATTTATGGCAAACTACTGTGTATCCCTGGCTGAAAAACTTATACCCGCAGCCGATGTGAGCGAGCAGATATCCACAGCAGGTAAAGAGGCTTCAGGTACAGGAAATATGAAATTTATGCTCAATGGAGCCGTTACCATCGGAACCATGGACGGAGCCAATGTGGAGATACATGACGAGGTCGGAGAGGAAAATATCATAATTTTCGGCCTTTCATCAGAAGAGACTTCAAGGATGAGCCGTGAGCACAGCTATAATCCCTGGGACGTATACCACAGCGATGAAAGGGTAAGAAGGATAATGGAATCACTGGTCGATGGAACATTCTCTCCTTCAAATCCTGAGCTTTTCAGGGATATATATAATTCCCTCCTTGGCAGTGACAGAAGTGATGAGTATTTCGTGCTGAAGGACTTCGCTTCTTATGTGGAGGCCCAGGAAAGACTTGAAAGAATGTATAAGGATAAGGACGACTGGGCAAGGATGGCTGTTATAAACACAGCTAAGAGCGGCAAGTTCTCCAGTGACAGGACCATCAGGGAATATGCCGATGAGATATGGAATTTAAAACCTCTGCACATAGAATTATAAGCACTATGACACGCTGTAGCGCATATAATTAACATATAATATATCGGGGAGCCGGTTTATGTATAGTTTTGGCAGAGATTTTGATGAAGGAATGGAAGTAGACCATATATTCAGAGAATATATCGATCGGAAAAACGATAATGACTTTGCGGACAGAGCCTGTGAGGCTCTGTCCCGTGATAGTCTTGATGTTCAAAAAGGCGTATTTGATATAGTGAGCAGAAAACTTATGCCCTTTGTTATGGCTGCGGTGAACGGCATTGAGGCCGCTGGCCTTCTGGATATCGAAAACGCTTCAGATGAAAGACTTATAAGAGCGGCAGCGGCGGACGCCTGTGATGCTGCCCTTGGGTTCTACGGACAGTTTGAGGAATACAGAAGTCTTATGAGAGCCTTTGGCTCAAGAAGATTCCTTATGGAAAAAATATGCTCTGAGATGATAGCCGTTGAATTTCTCAACAGAATAAACTGCGTATGATTAAGCACCCTTAGCTCAATGGATAGAGCGTTCGGCTCCGGACCGGAAGCTGCGGGTTCGATTCCCGCAGGGTGCAGAGCAGAGGAGCAGGATATATGCCTGCTCCTCTTTTTATATCTTCCCTGCCTGGGAAGCTAATTACAGGATAAAAATTAATATCGGCAGCCCGCCGTTTGCAGGGCGGGTATTGAAAAAGGCTGGGGCGTTCCAGCCTTTAATTTTATGGCTGTTTTTACGGTCTTGGCGGAATAACTAAATTTTGACAGATTTGAAAACAACTCTCCAGCTTATAATATTTTAATGTCTGCGCTAAAATTTTACCTGATTAAATTTCTCATAAATTTATAGAATAATAAAAAAATTTCAGCCTTTTTTCGCCTCAATATTATATGAAATATGAATAAAATTAACTTGGTTCATTATATTTATAAGGATATTTAGTACATAGTTAACAATTTATACATTGACTTGTATTTGAGGAAACTTTATAATTAATATATTATATATGAAAAAATACGATGTTCGTATTATATTTTAGGAAGGCAGGCGATAAAAATGGCGGTAAAAGAAAATGTATTGGATTTTACATCGAGATATGGTGATGTATGCAGAAAAGCGGATTATATAGATCAGTCTCTCTTTGATAAGTACGGTGTTCAGAGAGGTCTCAGAGATAAGAATGGTAATGGTGTGCTCACCGGTCTTACAAATATATCCAGGATAGAAGCATTTAAAAAGGTCGATGGTAAAAAGATACCCTGTGACGGCCGTCTCTGGTACAGAGGATATGACGTGATCGATCTGGTCAAGGGATTTTCCCATAAAAGATACGGCTTTGAGGAAGTCGCATATCTTCTCATTTTCGGAGAGCTGCCTACGGAAAGCCAGCTTGCGGAATTTAAGAGCGTGCTTGGAGCCAGCAGAACTCTTCCCACAAACTTTGTGAGAGACGTTATTATGAAGGCTCCCAGCAAAGATATAATGAATTCCATAACAAAAAGTGTACTTACTCTGGCAGCCTATGATAAGAATATAAGCGACCAGTCCATAGAAAATGTTTTAAGACAGTCTTTAGGACTTATAAGTACTTTCCCTATGCTGGCCGTATATGGCTACCAGGCTTATAACCACTATGACTGCGATGACAGTATGTATATACACCGTCCCGATGAAAAACTTTCCACAGCTGAGAATATACTCCTTATGCTCAGGCCTGACAGGAACTACACAAAACTTGAGGCCAGCGTACTTGACATAGCTCTGGTACTTCATATGGAGCATGGCGGCGGTAATAACTCAACATTTACGACCCGTGTCGTTACATCTGCCGGAAGTGACACATATTCCGTAATAGCTGCGGCACTTTCATCCCTTAAGGGACCAAAGCACGGCGGAGCCAATATAAAGGTAGTTGAGATGTTCAAGGACATCAAGGAAAATATCAAGGACCTTCAGGATGAGGACGAAGTTAAGGATTATCTTGGAAGGCTTCTTGATAAGCAGGCCTTTGATAAAAAAGGTCTCATCTATGGTATGGGACATGCGGTATATTCACTTTCAGACCCCAGAGCTGAGGTTTTCAAAGGCTTTGTACAGAAGCTGGCGGCTGCAAAGGGAAGAGAAGACGACTTTAAACTGTATTCCATGGTAGAAAGACTTGCTCCCCAGGTAATTGCTGAAAAACGCCGTATATATAAAGGTGTAAGCATGAATGTGGACTTCTACAGCGGATTTGTTTACAGTATGCTTGATATACCGCTGGAGTTATACACACCCATATTTGCCATAGCCCGTATCGTAGGATGGAGCGCCCATCGAATCGAGGAGCTTATAAATATGGATAAGATCATACGTCCGGCCTATGACAGTGTTATGGAGGAAAGGGAATACGTTCCCCTTGAGGAAAGATAACATAAAAGGTGATGACATAAAATGAGTACAAAATGTTCGCCCATGGAAAAAGAGTGGAACGACCTGCTCAAAAAGGATGACAAGTTTTTAAGTGCCAGGATAAAGGCAAAGGTACCGTTTTTGAATGAGAAACTGGACCCCAAAATACCGGAAAAACTCAGAGAGACATTAAATCTGGCATTCAATAAAGCCTTCCAGGTCATATTTGACAAGGGAGTTGGCATAATCGAAAAGACATATAACAAGGAAAAGTATGAGATGGACTATAAAGTCAACGAATATGCCCTTGGTCTTAAAAGTGATAAGAAAAGACTCAAAAAATTTGGTAAGAAAGCCGGAACGGCCAAGAAGGTTAATATGGCTGTGTCCTGTGCTTCAGGCATAGGATTAGGCGTCCTTGGAGTAGGAATACCGGATATACCCATATTTACGGCAGCGGTATTCAAAAGTATTTATGAGACTGCCCTTAGCTTTGGCTATAATTATGAGACGCCGGAGGAAAGGCTGTTTATACTGAGGATAATAGAGGTCGCCATGAAGCAGGGCGTTGACTTTGCGGAAGACAATACGGAGCTGAACAAGCTCATAGACAGCGGAAAGATGATAGAGGACGACCTTGAGGAGCAGAAGAAAAGGACGGCTCAGTCCATGACAGATGCCATGATATATATGAAGTTCCTTCAGGGAATGTTTCTTGTGGGAGCCGTGGGAGGCGCCTGGGACGTTGTTTATATGAACAGGATAACGGACTATGCCATACTTAAATATAAAAGAAGATTCCTGGTTAAAAAAATAGGTGAACTGGAAAAAGAAGCCTGAAAATAAAAAAGCCGAAAAATAAAACAGCATACGCATCAGCGTATGCTGTTTTTTGTTTATCAGTATTTTTCGTAATGAACTCTTTCGGGTTTGAATCTGTCTTCAAATCCCTTTTCCTTAGCGGGATATCCGAATATCATCATGTTGAAGGGGATGACGTCATCGGGGAGTGAGAAAAGATTTTTTATATATTCCATTCTGTCCTCAAAGGGTGCGATGGCCATCCATGTAGCGCCAAGGCCGAGCTCAACTGCCTCAAGAAGTATATTTTCACTGGCTGCTGAGAGATCCTGGTCCCAGAGGCAGTCGGTTATAAAATATTTTTTATTGGCAAGGCCTACGATGGCAAGGGTGCCGTTTTTCATGGCCATGGCATATTCGTGGGCATGGGCGAGTTTTTCGAGGGTATCCTTGTTTTCAACGACAATGAATTCCCAGGGCTGTTCATTGGTTCCTGAGGGAGCCTGCATAGCTGCCCTTAAGAGAAGTTCTATTTTTTCTTTTTCAACGGGTTTGTCTTCAAATTTTCTGATGCTGCGGCGTGCTTTTATCGCATCCATAACATTCATAAAAAAGCCTCCTTAATTACAAAACATTATTTATTATTATAGAACGGAGCTTTGTCATAAGTCAATAAATTTCGATCCGGATATGGGATATATGACATGTGCTGTATGGTAATATGTATCATTGTAATTTAGTAATAATATGGATTGTAATATATGAAAAAATAAATTATAAAAAATCAGAATATTAAAACATCTACACTGTGAGGGATATAACATACTTTGTTAAACTTTTGTTGCTTTTCAGAAAAATTAATGAAAAATAGGTTAAATTCAGGACAAATAACATTTTATGGAAAGACAAAAATGATAACTTGATATCTGTATAAAAGTCTGAATATATAAAAATTATTTTGCTAAAAAATAAGTTTTACAATGTTTTGTCGCTGTTGCATAAAATCAGAATGTTATACAAAGATAAGCTTTTATAAAAACGTCAAAAAAACAAATATTGTTAAAAAATGATTTAAAGTAGTTGCATATTTTATTCAATAGTGATATTATTATTAATGTGATATGGGATTGTGTTGAAAACAAAAGGTATTATTTACTGAATTGTTGAAATACGTCGGAATATCATGACATTCAGCAAAAATCTTAACGGTTTGTCGCCTCGCAGGCAGGTCGTTAGGGTAAGTATCCTTGAGGACGGGATACACAATATATATTTTAAAATGAAAAGGAGATAGGTATTATGAAACAGTTGGAAGGCGTTAAAGTTGTAGACTTGTCAACATATATCGCTGCACCTTCATGCGGAAGAATTCTTGCTTCATATGGTGCTGACGTTATCAAAGTTGAGTCACCTAAGGGAGACGATTTACGTGCTGCTCAGGTTAGCTACGGTTATCCTGCAGAAACAGCTGAGCACAGCTATGGTATCGATGTTCAGAATGCTAACAAAAAAGGTATCTGCCTTAACTTAAGAACAGAGGAAGGTAAAGAGGCTATGTTAAAGCTTCTTGCTACAGCTGATGTATTCCTTACAAACAACCGTGTTCAGGCTCTTAAGAAGATGGGTCTTGACTGGGAAACATTACATGAAAAATTCCCTAGACTTATCCATGCTTCAATCCTTGGTTACGGCGAGAATGGTCCCCTTAAAGATAAACCTGGTTTCGACTATACAGCATACTTCTCAAGAGGTGGCGTAGCTAACTCACTTATGGAAAAAGGAACAGCTCCTGCAGTTCCCGTATCTGGATTCGGTGATGACTATGCTGGTATCGCTCTTTCATCAGGTATCTGCGCTGCTCTCTACAGACAGGCTAAGACTGGCGAAGGCGAGAGAGTAACTGTTTCTCTTCTTGACGCAGCTGCATACGGCCTTAACTGGATGCTTGGTGCAAAGGATTACGGCTCAGAGCTTCCTGCATCAAGAACAAAGACAAACAGTGCTGTTTGTACAACATACAAGACAAAAGACCACAGATGGATCCAGCTTGCTCTTATTCAGTATGATAACTGGTTCCCTAAATTCGCTAAAGAAGGTCTTAACGCTCCTCAGCTTCTCGAGGATCCTAGATTCTCTACATACGCAGCTATGCTTCAGAACATCCCTGAACTCGTAGCAGCTATCGAGCCTTACATGGCTGAGAAGACTCTTGATGAGTGGGATGAAATCCTTACAAAACTTGACCTTCCTTTCGAAAGAGTACAGACAATGGCTGAACTCGCTGATGACCCTCAGCTTTGGGCTAATGACTCTATCTTCAAGAAAGAGACTCCTGATGGAAAGAACATCTACTTCATCAGAACACCTATCAAGTTCACAGTTGATCCTATGCTTAAGGAAGAAGAAGGACGTGGAAGAGCTCCTAGACTTGGTGAAGACTCTACAGAAATCCTTAAAGGACTTGGATACGATGATGCTACAATCAAAGAATACATTGAGAAAGGTATCGTTGTTGAGAAGTAATTTAATCAACTATGATTTATTTAAGACCTCGGATTTATCCGAGGTCTTTTTTTGTATAAATAAAGCCACACGGAAGCCGCATGGCTGAGTATAGATTAATAAATGTATACAAAAGAAAAACTCCCGATGCATATAAAAGCGTGACCTGCCAGTTACGCAAAATACACATCAGGAGCATAGTAAAATTAAAAACCAAAATACTGACATAAATAGTTTAACACATAAAAGGTAAAGAAGCAAATATGATATGCTATATGCCCCAATATTTAATGAAAGTATTTTGAAATAAAGAACGAAGATCAAATGAATTTCTGTGTCAATGGATATGAGGCATCGGCAATAGGTAGCAATTGTCCTTATGATATACGGCTTATGCTGAATATACAGCTGAAGAAAAAAATCAGGATACTTAAAGGCGGCAGCAGCCCTGTGATATTTCAGAAATATATGATTAAAGGAAAGAACAATAAAAAAGACGAACAGCTTTCTGTTCGTCTTTAAAAGTGCCCAGAACCGGAATCGAACCAGTGACACGAGGATTTTCAGTCCTCTGC
>JAHZAW010000001.1 GCA_019423725.1 Clostridiales bacterium | reverse complement strand
TAGGGACATTCCATAGCCATATATATCATCTCCCCTTTTGAATATGTATTTGACCCGCCGTATTTGGTCCGCCGTATTCAAGGCCTTAATTTAAGTCTTCAATGGCATTATTTATCTATTTTGTCATGCTCTATTTTATCCGGCGGCACCAGGAGCAGCTCCGGCTTCATGACATATTTTTTGAACTCCTTCATGGCCATGGCGTATATGAATCCGTCGGTGGCCCTCTCATCGGCTACGAATTTTGTGTTGAGATAGAGCTTTTTCTTTGTGTTACCGTTTTTGTCCAGCTCATATACCGTATCGATGGTGCCTATGGCTCCAAAACAAGAAAGGGTGCCAAATTCATATATGTGGTGGTATACGGGCATCATACCCATGGAACCCATATTCGTTATGAAAAAGCTGGAATGAAAGGGACTGAGTGCATTAAGGGACTTTGGCAGCACTCCATGCCTGTCCATCAGCTTCAGCGTATCAAATACAAAATGCAGCATAAACGCCGGTACAGCACTAAGGGCCGTCTGAAGTATGTCAAATTCAGTCTTTTTATCATCTTCCCTGACCTTTTTCTGGGTCCTGTCGATGGGGTCTATTTCCTCATTTATCCTCCTGACCACATCATATAGAGTGTCCTCCAGCTCGAACTCGGGCATTATGGTGGTCCTTTCACTGTCCCTGGAAAGCCCCCTCATAACGACCATGGAGCCCTTTATTTTATTTCTGGCATATATCCTGCCGTTTTGTACGAATCGATTTATTTCAGGCACATTAACTATGGTCCTCACCAGTGCGGCAAAAACTATCTGATACAGGGCAAGGGCCGGTATACTGCCGTTTTTACGCATTTCCCTCATAAATTCCTGTGTATGGGTTATGTCTATCCTGTCATCCATAAGGACCCAGGAATCAGCCTTTGTTTTCATTATAAAGGGTATGAGCGTGCCCATGGGGTCCACGTTCCTGACAAGAAATCCATCATATCTGTCCCCTCTGCGTCTTTGTCTTCCTTCCAGTGGTTTCATACAAAAACCCCCTTTTGTCTATATATATTTATTGTAATATACAAAAAATACACTGTCAATAAAAGGTTTTTGACCTTTAAGCTCCTATGCTCCCATAAAATGTCATTATATCCCGATATGCCAGACATATCTATAAAGCTTAAAAAATCTTCCAAAAAAATCCCCTGTTTTTCATTCAAAATGCCGGGAATGTATAAAATAATTGACACCTCCTGGGCCCGGTGCTAAAATATATAAAACAAAATCATTTTGCGGGGGAACTTAAAAGGCTTTGTGCCACGAGTTGAGAAGGTTTAAACCTGACCCTTTGAACCTGTCAGTTAATACTGTCGTAGGGAAGCAACCAACCGTATATCACAGGCGCTTACCTAAAAGGCAGGCGCCTTTTTTCGGCTTCCTTAACCTCAGTTTTGCAAACAAAAGGAGGACTTGGAAAATGTACAGCAAAGAAGAAATCAAAAAACAGATAATCGAGGCGGTCAATACAGTGAAAAAGACTAATCCCATGGCCGGCTCCATAACTAATTCAGTTACAATCAATTTCGTGGCCAATGCCCAGCTTGCCGTAGGCGGCTCAGCTGCCATGGTATACCTTCCCGATGAAGGCGAATTCCTGGCCAATGCCGGAGGTTCCACATACATAAACGTCGGAACACTTATGCCCATTTATGAGGAGACCCTCCCCCGTACGGCTAAGGCCCTCTATGAGGCTAAAAAGCCCTGGGTGCTCGACCCCGTTGCCATAGGCATAGGTGAGCTGAGAACAAAACTTTTAAGTGAGTTCAAACAGTATAAACCCGGTATCATAAGGGGAAATGCTTCTGAAATAATCGCCCTTGCCGGTCTCTGGGGCCTTGAAGGCGGAGAAGGCCAGTCAAAGGTAAGGGGAGTTGACTCCACCGATACAGTAAGCGCGGCCAGGGAGGCTGCCATCGCCCTGGCTAAATGGACAGGCGGTGCCGTTGCCGTATCAGGCAAAACAGACCTTGTCACCGATGGTGAGACCGTGGCTTATTCCTATGGCGGATCACATTTTATGGAAATGGTAACTGGTTCAGGCTGCTCCTTAGGAGGAGTTGCGGCTGTATATGCCACAGCAGCTGATCCATTTATCGCAGCCCTTACGGCTACAGCTGTTTACAACCTCGCCGGAAAAAGAGCTGAACTGAGGACAAGCGCCCCCGGAAGTTTCCAGGTGGCATTCATCGATGAACTTTATATAGCAACGGCCGAAGAGATCGCTGACAATCCCTTTGACATCGAAAAAGCCTGAGATCAGGAGGGATAAATATGTATATAAGAAAAGGACTTGACATTTCAGCATACTTCGTAGTCGGACCCGAAAACACCAAGGGCCGTCCCGTAAAGGATATTTTAAAGGATGTGGTCGATGCCGGATTCACCTGCATACAGATCCGTTCCAAGGAAGCCTCAGCCCTTGAAATGATAGAACTTACCAGGGATGCGGCCGATGTCATAGCGGCAGCCGGAAAATCCGATTCCGTTGCCCTTGTGGTGGACGACAGACTGGATGTGGTGCTGGCCGCAAGGAAAATGGGCATAAAGGTGGACGGCATACATGTGGGACAGACGGACATACCCGTTTCCGTATGCCGTGAATATCTGGGTGAAGATTCCATCGTTGGACTTTCAGCCAGGGCCCATGAGCTTTTTGAATACATAAAGACCGCCGATGTGAGCCAGGTAGACTACTTTGGCGCAGGCCCCCTCCATCCTTCCATAACTAAGACTGACTGTGGAATGGACATCGATGGAAAAATACTTACCCGCAGTTTTGAAGACCTTAAAAAACTGGCGGAACTGAGCCCCATACCCGTGGTAGTTGGCGGAGGCGTCACCTTAAAGGATATCCCCGAACTGGCCAAGACCGGTGTGGACGGATTTTTCGTAGTTTCGGCCATAGCCGGAGCCGATGATCCCCGCGGGGAGGCTTTTAAGCTGGCAGAAGCCTGGAGAAAATACAGTGTGAAATAAAACCTATCAAATATCATAAAACAGCCCCGGAGCATCAGGCCTTTATAGGCTCTGTCTTCGGGGCTGTTTATTTGTGGTGTTTAGGCGGGCTCCTAAGGGCGGCCTTAGTTTATGGCAGACTGGCAGACAGAAGCTGCCGCCTGTAAATAAGTGGCCACATTATATTTGAGGACAGGTTGAGCTGCACCAAAGGGCTTATGGGAAATCATTAAATAGATAGTTATGGATACACCTAGATGCTGGGCAGCTGGCTTCTGCTGACAAATACTCTGCTCCCCTGAGCCCTCCTGCTCTGCCATCCATCTGAATACAAAAAGCCCCGGCACAGCCGGGGCTATATTTTTTCTGTCTTGATCTCTACATCCTTCTTGTCAGGTCACTGGTTTTAAGGCCGTTTTTTCTAAGGTCCTTCCTCCAGTTCATTTCAGCGGCCATCTTATACATGGGACGGGGCAGTCCTATGGATACATATATATTTTCTCCGCCCTTGCCGCTGGCGGCATTTTCAGCCATTTTTCCCAGGGCCTTTACTACTTTTTTCTTGAGCATCATATTTGATGAGGGGAGTATCATTCCCAGGGCTCCGCCGCCTCCGATGCCCATGCCCCTTTTCCATTTGAGGCCGTTTGCTGCACACCAGTTTTCCATTATTTTAAGGGCATGTCTGTTCTGTACAGCCTCATAAAATCCACAGTTGCAGATGGCATATACTCCGGCCTTTATGTCCCTTATCTGCTCCATGCATCTGAGCAGGTGGGAAGGCACTCCGTCCACATAGAGG
Source organism: Clostridiales bacterium (assembly GCA_019423725.1). Lineage (GTDB taxonomy): Bacteria > Bacillota > Clostridia > Lachnospirales > Anaerotignaceae > Metalachnospira. The sequence continues at coordinate 4,397 of JAHZAW010000001.1, read as the reverse complement.
GGAAAGGCGATCATAATGCTGTCAGCTTCCTTGAGCAAAGCCATTTCCTCATCGGTCACTTTTCCCTTTTTGACGTTTATCTCCTTGATGTCCACATCTTTAGGCATCTGCTTCTTTATCTCATCCAGCACACAGCCGCTGGCACTTTTTCCGCCCTTGGGGCTTCCGTTCACAAGTACTGTCAGCATATTATCTCACCTCTCAGATCCTCGGCCTTTTCCTTAAATACCGTCTTTACTACCCTGCCGTCAAAATTTTCAGCATGGGCTGCGATTATATTTTTTGCTGTCTCCTTTTCAGTATCGGTCATGCTGCCATACATATACAGCTCCATTTTGAGCACATTGTCATATCTTCTTTTATGGTGCATCTCGCCGTTTCTTATTTCAAAATCAGGCAGCACATAGGAAATGCTCCTGTCAAATACATTTTTCACAAAGGGACTGTATCCCCCAAAGCAGTTCCTGCTTATGATTATGAGCCTGTCACACTGGGAAAGGGTCTTTCCCATGTTCTCAAACCCATCCTTTATGACGCATTTTCCCGGCGTCCTCGTCCAGCAGCCAAAACAGCCTATACAGTGTCTTATTTTTCCATTGTCTCTTATGACCTCCGCATCCTTGAAATCAAAGGCTTTGGCGGTATTTTCATCCATATCGTGTATCACAAGTGTCATAGGACAGCCTCCTTCAGTATCTTTTCCGTATATTCTTCCCAGTCAGTATCACATTTTACACCGGGCATCACCGCCAGCATGGTTATACCCTGCACAACGGTCCACATTTTGATGGTATTGAGCGCCCTCTTTTCCTCCGGCACCCCAAGTCTTGACAAGTATTCGTCAGCGGATCTCTTAAATATGTCAAAGGCCCTGGAATTACGGCATTTCAGCTCAGTCTCTCCGATGTCGATGTCAAAATCCGCATACTTCATATAAAAATCATAAAACATGGGGTTTTCCGTGAAAAATCTTACATAGGCCTTGGCCATCTCCACCATGTCTCCTTTGTCATACTTCAGAGATTCCTCCAAAGCCTCGGCAAACCTCTCCCCGGCAAATTCGTTTATTTTCCTTAAATATTCATCTTTGTTTTTAAAATGGCTGTAGGGTGCGGCGTGGCTCACAGAACATCTCTCCGCTGCCTTCCTTATGGACAGGGCTCCCACTCCCTCATTCGTGATTATTTCCATGCCCGCAAGTATCAGCTGCTCCTTTAAATTGCCATGATGATATGTGTCTCCCATGCTGACCCTCCAATCTTTACACCGTTAAGATCAGTATAACAAAAATCTTTACACTGTCAAGATTGTTTTCAAATTTTAATGAAATTTACATTTTTTCTATATTTATCCCTGAATAATAATGATTCAGTATGTCCTTATAGTCCGAACCATTCTCGGCCATATACTTTGCCCCGTACTGGCTCATGCCAGCTCCGTGGCCATATCCCTTGGTCGTAAAGGCTATGGCCCCTCCCTTATCCTCAATGGTGAAATTCGTGCTCCTAAGCCCCAAGGCCTCCCTTATCTGCTTTCCCGTAAAATCCATGTTACCCACGGTGATGTCCGTTATATATCCCGCTTCGCTCCGGGCGTTTATCTTTATGCTCCCAAAAAGAGAGCCTTCGTCCGCCTGGAAATCCGGATACAATGCCTTTAGCTTCTCTATTATCTCCCCGCAGGATATTTCCACCGTTGTTTCATAATTGGGTGCGTATGTGTCCCCCACGCTGTCGGTGCTCTCAAGATAGGGCAGGTCATAGCTCCAAATGTTCCCCGCTGTCTCCGTCTCCCCCGCACTGGTGGAATGGAATACAGCCAGTATGGGCTCCCCTTCGTATACCATTATCTCATCCCTGGTGGAGTCCACGGCCTCGCATATTTTAGCATAATAGGCATCAAAGTTGTCTCCCCAGTTTTTCTTCATCTCATCCACGGTCACATACGCCTGTCCTATATCTGCCGGCGCCAGCTCAAAATCCGCGTTCTCCACAGCCCTGACAGCATATGTCCTGGATGCCACCGCCTGTGCCTTCAGAGCCTCCTCGGGGAAGGATGCGGGCATCTCCGCCGCCACTACACCCTTTATGTACTCCTCCATGTCCGCTCCGCCCACTGTCAGCCGGGTTTCCTGGCTCTCTCCGGCTCCTTCTTCCTTAGTGTTCCCCTCTATCCTTTTTGTTATTATGGCCGGCAGGGAAAACTTGGACGCCGCCAGCGGTACGGCTATGATGCACAGCAGCACATATATCTGGGACAAAACTATATATTTTCTCAATTTCCTTATAAATGTTTTCATAGGCATATCCTCCATTATGGATTATATGCCACAGCTGTCCCCATAAGTCCTTTTATGCAGGCGTCCGTCTCAGGAAAATACCTCCCTTACCTGCTCTCCCGGGCATAAAAAAAGGAAGACCAAAGGTCTTCCTTTTTATCTTTTTATCCTTTTATCCTTATCAAAGTATTATCACCATTATCACGATGTATACCACCGCCGAAATGGCTATGTTTTTTGCCAGCCTTATGTCCCTTCTGGCAACATTTGAAAGGTTCTGCGGGCAGGGGTTTTTCACCGCAAACAGATTGCCCCTCAGATCCTTTCTCATATTCAGGACCACCCTGTCCTCAAACCTGAGCATGAAGTATGCCCTCTTGGTTATCCTGAAATAGTGCTTCACACCATTATTTATGCCATACATATAGTAGCCCTTGAACACCTTGCCGCCCACAAGACTGCTGGTATAAAACTTGCAGTTGAGCAGCGTAAGGCTGGTCTCATTGGAGAAAAATCTCTCAAATCTCAAAAGCCCTATGTAGGCCGGCGGTATGGAAATGGCAGCCAGCAGGATGAAATTGACCAGCTTCCTCATGTTCCCTATCTCGCCCTTAACTCCCATGACATCCGGTACATAGCCTGTTTTCTGTATCTGTATGACAGTGTAGCTCACCAGTATGAGGGTTATTATATATATTACTATGGGGAGTACAGCGCCCTTATCCTTAAAATTCTGATTCCATATTATGACGCCATAGACAGCCCTGATGCTTAAAGCAGTCTCTCCCAGGGCTATGAGCAGACAAAGACCGTTTATCTCCAGGCCGCGTTTGGCTCCAATGGACATAACGAACATGACGCCTGCCCAAAAGATCGTGACAAGCCAGCTCTTACGCCCTGTGGCAAACATGGCCCACAGAGCCGCAAATATTACAGCCGCGGCAAGATAACCGATAAATGTCATTTCAAACTACCCCTTCTTACAAGCCCCTATAGTATTCCGGCTTATAAACGTTCCTCTTCTCTGCCTCATCTATCTGTCTGAGCAGAGTTTCCTTATCCTTGTTGAATGTTCCTCCAAGTGATATATAGTTGGAGGCGTGGTTTGAACGGAATACCGTTCCTTCTGAATCCACATTTTTTATAAACAGTTTCAGCTCCTCAAATACCTCGGGAGGTGTGAGATAACTGAACTTTCCTTCCCTGAGCTCCTCATACATGGGCGCTCCGCTCTCCAAAAGCAGAGTGAGGAATCCCACATAATCCGGCTTCATCTCACTTATGAGCTTTGCCGAGTTTACAGCATGGCTTTCAAGATATTTCCTTCCGCCAAGGCCCGATATGAGCGTTACCGATACCTTTATGCCAGCCTCCTTGAGCTTTATGCCCGCTGCGGCTATCTCGGCATGGGTCGCTCCCTTTTTAACATATTCCAGTACGTCGTCATCCCCTGACTCCGCACCCATATATACCATCTCAAGCCCTGCTTCCCTGAGTTTTACCAGGTCTTCATGGCTTTTAAGGAGTATGTCCTTAGGCGCTCCGTACATGGTTATCCTCTCATTTTCAGGGAAGAGTCTGTTAGCCTCTCCCATTATATAAAGAAGATCATCGGTCTTACAGATGAGGGCGTCACCATCGGCAAGGAATATCCTTCTTATGCGGTATCCGCTGTAATACTCCCTGGCCATCTTGAGGTCTTCCACCACGTCCTCTAAAGGCCTTATCCTGAATTTTTTCGCCTTATACATGTTGCAGAAACGGCATGTGTTCCTGGCACATCCTATGGTCAGCTGTATTATAAGACTGCCCGCTTCACTGGGCGGCCTGTAAACTGCTCCTTCATATCTCATATCATCACATTCCTTAATCTTTAAGTGTCACAAATATCCTGTTTACATATCCTCTGCTGCTGAATGTCACCCTTACGGTAGCTCCGTCTTCCTTAGCGTAATCAAAGGCTCTGGAAGCAGGGAAAAGCTCCTCATCATTGAGGTATCCCCTTGCGGCGGGTTCTACCTTATATTCGTGCTCAACTCCAGCGGCATCTTTGAATTTTATCCTGCTTCTGGTAAGCTCTACTCCCGTTCCTTCTGACTCAGAACCATCCACAGCCGTT